>CAYWYS010000021.1:0-56939 GCA_964462675.1 uncultured Thioalkalivibrio sp. | reverse complement strand
GCGCAGCAATTCGCCAACCTCGTCCATCAGGCGGTCGGCATCCCAGCCGACCCGGTACCACTCGATCAAGGTGAACTCGGGGTTGTGCCTGCGGCCTGCCTCGCCGCCGCGGAACACCCGCGCGATCTGCCAGATGTCGCCGGCGCCCGCGGCCAGCAGCCGCTTCATCGGGAACTCCGGCGAAGTATGCAACCAGCCGCGCAACTCACCGCCGGCCGACTGCGCGACGAGGCTGTCGATGTGCAGATCAGTGGCGGCGGCCGCCGACAGCTGCGGCGTCTCGACCTCGAGCAGGCCGCGCTCGGCAAAGAACTGGCGGGCGCGCTGCAGCAAGTCCGCGCGCAGGCGCAGCATCCGCAGGGCAGCGGACGGCCGCCAGTCGCCGGCCTTACTTGACTCGGGAGACGTAGGCACCGGTGCGGGTGTCTACGCGGATCACCTCGCCTTCCTCGATGAACAGCGGCACGCGGACGACCGCGCCGGTCTCGAGCTTGGCCGGTTTCTGCCCGCCGGTGGCGGTATCGCCGCGCACGCCGGGATCCGTCTCGACGATCTTCAGTTCGACGAAGTTCGGCGGCGCGACCTGCAACGGCTGCCCGTTCCACAGCGTCACCTGGCACAGGTCCTGTTCCTTGAGCCAGTCCTTGGCCTCGGCGACGACCTTGGCGTCGGCAGCATGCTGCTCAAAGGTGTCGGGCACCATGAAATGCCAGAACTCCCCGTCGAAGTAGAGATACGTCATGTCCGTGTCCATGACGTCGGCGCTCTCGACCGATTCGTTGGACTTGAAGGTCTTCTCGTTGACGCGGCCGGTCTTCAGGTTGCGGATGCGCACGCGGTTGAAGGCCTGGCCCTTGCCGGGCTTGACGAACTCGTTCTCGAGGATGACGCAGGGGTCGCCGTCGAGCAGGATTTTCAGGCCGGACTTGAACTCGTTGGTACTATAGGTCGCCATTTATTCACCCGCGGATGGGCTGTCCTTGGAAAGCGTTGCCGACAAGCCCGCTATCATACCGCCCGATGCGGCAGCGCGTCACTTCGAGCCCTGGCGCACGGAGCTGGCTGCGGCGGTCACCGACCCGGCCGAGCTGCTCGCGCTGCTCGACCTCGACCCGGCGCTGCTGCCGGCCGCGCGCCGCGCAGCCGAACTGTTCAGGCTGCGCGTGCCGCGCGCCTTCATAGCACGGATGCGGCGCGGTGACCCCGCCGATCCCCTGTTACGCCAGGTCCTGCCGCTCGGCGCGGAAACCGGGCACGCCGCCGGCTTCGGGCCGGACCCGGTCGGCGACCTGGGGGCGCTGCAGGCCCCCGGGCTGCTGTCGAAGTACCGCGGTCGCGCCCTGCTGATGACCACCGGGGCCTGCGCGGTGCACTGCCGGTATTGTTTCCGCCGGGAATTCCCTTACGAAGCCGGCGCGCTCACGCCGGCGCGGCTCGCGGCAGCGGTCACGGCGCTGGCGGCGCTGCCCGAGCTCGAGGAAGTCATCCTGTCCGGCGGCGATCCGCTGGCCCTGCCGACCGAGCGCCTTGCGGCCGTGACCAGCTCGCTGCTTGCATTGCCCGGGCTGCGCCGCCTGCGGATCCATACGCGCACCCCGATCGTGCTGCCGGCGCGGGTCGACGCGGCATTGCTCGACTGGCTGCGGGCACTGCCCTGGCGCACGGCCATCGTGCTGCACGTCAATCATCCGCGCGAGCTGGCGGACGACGCGCGCAGCGCGATCGCGGCACTGGCCGGCACCGGCGCAACCCTGCTGAACCAGGCCGTGCTGCTGGCCGGGGTCAACGACGACGAGGACACCCTCGCCGAGCTTTCCGGGGCGCTGTTCGAGGCCGGCGTGCTGCCCTACTACCTGCACCTGCTCGACAAGGTCAGCGGCACGGCGCACTTCGAGGTGCCTGAGGCCCGGGCCGCGCGCCTGCATGCCGGCCTGGCGCGGCGTCTGCCCGGCTACCTGGTGCCGCGGCTGGTGCGCGAGATCCCCGGCGCGCCCTCAAAAACGCCGATTGCGTCCGGTAGCGATCCCGGAAGCGGGTGCTAGAATGCGGCGCCGGTCACGGGTGCAGGGGAAAAGTTCTTGAGCGAGACGGCGGCAGTTCCGGTCATCGTCCTGAGCAGGCAGGAAGACAATGCCGAGGCCATCAATCGCGTGCTGCGCAACAGCGGGCGGGCCGCCCATGTGCAACGACTCGATGATGCCGGCGACCTCGCCGAGCAGCTGCAGGACGACACCTGCCAGTTGCTGGTCGTGTTCGCCGACGAGAGCGAGAACCTGCTGCTCACCGCGGCCGCGGTCGTCGACGCCTCCGGGCTCGAGCTGCCGCTGATCAGCTGCCGGGAGCAGCTGGACGAGGACGCCATCGCGGCCGACATCGCCGCCGGGGCTCAGGACGCCGCCACGCTGAAGCGCACTGACCGGCTGGTGGCCGTGCTGGAGCGCGCGCTGCGCCTCGGACGCCTCGACCGCGCGCTGCGCGGCGCGATTTCCAGCGCATCGACCTACCGCGAGCAGTTGCGGCGCGTCGTCGCGGGCACCGCCGATGCGCTCGCGCACGTCGGGGAAGGCATCGTGCTGGACGCCAATCATGCCTGGGCGCAGCTGTTCGGCTTCGAGGAAGAGTCGGAGCTGCCCGGGCTGACGTTCATGGACCTGTTCGCACCCGACGCCCAGCCGGCGATCAAGGGCGCGCTGGTCGCGTGCGCGCAGGGTCGCTGGCCGCCGCAGGGCATCAAGGCCACCGGCGTGACACGCCACGACAAGCCGATCGCGCTGCTGCTCGAGTTCGAGCCGGCGAGCTTCGACGAGGAACCCTGCGTCAGGGTCCGCATTCCCGCGCGCGGCGAGGCCGACGACGAGGAAATCGGCGAGCGGCTGACCGCCGCGCTGCGGCTCGACCAGGGCACCGGCCTGTACGGTCGCCAGCACCTGCTCGAGCGCCTCGAGGCGCGCCTTGCCGAGGACCCGCCGGCGGGCGTGCAGGCACTCGTGCTGTTCTCGCTCGACGACTTCAAGAGCCTGCAGCGCCAGGTCGGCGCGCGCGGCCTCGACATCGTGCTTGCGGGGCTGGCCGACCTGCTGCGCGACTCCGTGCAGGCCCGCGATCTCTACGGGCGGCTCGGCACCGGCGAATTCGGCGCGCTGGTCGCGCGCGGCACGCGCCGCGACCTGAAGGCCTGGGCCTCGAGCATCATGGCCAAGGTCGGCCGCACGCTGTTCGAGGCCGGCGGCAAGTCCGTGTCCCTGTCGCTCAGCGCGGGCATCGCCGTCGCCGATCGCAAGGACATGAATCTCGATGTGCTCTATTCCGAGGCGAACGAGGCGCTCGTCAAGGCCACCGAGCTCGGCGCCGCCCAGATCGGCATGAGCCGGCACGAGGAAAACTCGACCCGCATGGAAGAGATGGACACGCTGTGGGTCAAGCGCATCAAGAAGGCGCTGCTCGACAATCGCTTCAGGCTCGCCGACCAGCCGATCGCCAGCCTGACCGGCGAGGAACAGGACCTGCATGACCTGTTCGTGCGCATGATCGACGAGCAGGGCGATGAGGTGCTGCCCGCGCAGTTCATGCAGGCGGCCGAGCGCAACCGGCTGATCAAGAACATCGATCGCTGGGTCATCGGTGCGGCCTTCTCGTTCTGCCTGTCGCGGCCCAAGTCCAAGGTATTCGTGCGCCTCTCCAAGGACACGATGCTCGATTCGATGCTGCCGGCCTGGCTGGAGACGCGCCGCAAGAACGCGCGGCTGCCCGAGGGCATGATCGTATTCCAGGTCCCCGAGGAGACCGCCGCGAGCCACCTGAAACAGACCCACGAGATGGCGGCGCGGCTGCAGAAGATCGGCTTCGGCTTCTCGCTCGAGGGCTTCACCGCGACGCCGACCTCGGTGAAACTGCTGGCGCACCTGCCGATGGATTACCTGAAGATCGACGGCTCGCTGATGCAGGGGCTCGCCGGCGACGATCGCCTGCAGGAACGTGTCAAGGGAATCGTGGAGCAGGCGCGCGCGCGAAAGATCAAGACGATCGCGGAACGCGTCGAGGACGCCAACACGATGGCCGTGCTGTGGCAGATCGGCGTGCACTACATGCAGGGCTACCAGATCCGCGAACCCGAGGTCGTGCTGGCCGAGGACTAGCTTCGGCCGCGGGACCGGGCCGTCCTGTGTGACCGCGGGACCGCGCCGTCACCGGCTCCCTCCGCTCCAAATAACGTCGCTCAGTGAGCCAGTGACGTCCCGGTCCCGCTGCTGCCTCGGCCGAATTGACGCCGGGCTACGTCCCGGTCCCGCTGCTGCCTCGGTTACGGTGACGGTTGCTTACGTCCCTGCCGCGCTGGTTACAAGGCCGATGCAGACTCTGCGTCTCTGCGTCTCTGCGTCTCTGCGTCTCTGCGTCTCTGCGTCTCTGCGGGGCGTCTCTGCGGGGCGTCTCTGCGTGCAGCTCCGCGGACGTGAGCGTAGTGGTCGGGACATGACAGGGTCCCCTGGGCGAGCTAAAGATTTCGCCGAGCTCAGGGGACCCTGTCATGGCGCGGCCACGGTCGACCGGCATCGGGGAGGGCCCGTCCAGCGCGGCCACGGTCGACCGGCAACCGGAACGGGGCAGCGCGGCTAGACGTCGACCGCGAGGTCGTCGACTTTCCGCCAGCCGCGCGGCAGCAGCGCGCCACGCCGCGAGCGTTCGCCGAGGTAGGTGTCCAGGTCGCGGGGTTTCAGCGTCATCGTGCGCTGGCCGCAGGCTACGCGCAGCGAGGCGCCCGGCGGCAGCACGACCGCGGCGACCATGGATTCCTCGCCGGCCTTGAACTTCTTCGTGTCGATGCCGAGCATCTTGTTGCCGCGGCCGCGCGGCAGCTCCGGCAGCTCGGCGACCGGGAAACACAGCAGCCGGCCGGTGTCGCTGACCGCGGCCACCAGCGACTCCTCGCCGCCAGCCACCGGGCACGGCCGCAACACGCGTGCCGCGCCAGTTACCTTCAACACGTGCTTGCCACTGCGGTTACGCGACAATAGCTCCGCCAGCCGCGCGACGAAGCCGTAGCCGTCGGAAGCTGCCAGCAGCCAGCGATCCGTCGGCGCGCCGATCAGCGCGCCGGCGAAACTGGCGCCATCCGGCGGGTTCAGGCGCCCGGACAGCGGCTCGCCCTGCCCGCGCGCCGACGGCAGGCCGTGCGCCGGCAGGCTGTAGACTCGCCCGGTGCTGTCGAGAAACATCGCTGCCTGGTTGCTGCGCCCCTGGGCCGCAGCGAGGAAGCCGTCGCCGGAACGATAGCTGAGCGCCAGCGGGTCGATGTCGTGGCCCTTGGCCGCCCGCACCCAGCCGCGCTCCGACAGCACGATCGTCACCGGCTCGGCCGGCAGCAGCGCGGCCTCGTCCAGCGCCTGGGCCGCGGCGCGCTGCACGATCAGCGTGCGGCGCTCGTCGCCGTGCTTCTCGGCGTCGGCCGCGAGCTCGTCGCGCACGAGGCGCTTCAGCCGCGCCTTGCTGCCGAGAATCTTCTGCAGCGAATCGCGTTCCCTGGCCCGCGCATCCTGTTCGCCGCGGATCTTCATTTCCTCGAGCTTGGCCAGGTGCCGCAGCTTCAGTTCCAGGATCGCCTCGGCCTGCAGGTCCGACAGGCCGAAGGTGGCCATCAGCACCGGCTTGGGCTCGTCCTCGCTGCGAATGATGCGAATGACCTCGTCGATATTCAGGTAGGCGATCAGCAGGCCGTCGAGCACGTGCAGCCGCGCCTCGACCTTCTCGAGCCGGTAAGCGAGACGGCGCGTCACCGTCTGCAGCCGGAACTCGAGCCACTCGCTCAGCAGCCCACGCAGCGCCATGACGCGCGGCCGCCCGTCGAGGCCGATGATGTTCATGTTGACGCGCACTGTCCGCTCGAGGTCGGTGGTCGCGAACAGGTGCGCCATCAGCGCGTCGCAGTCGATGCGGTTCGAGCGCGGCACGATGACCAGGCGGACCGGGTTCTCGTGATCCGACTCGTCGCGCAGGTCCTCGACCATCGGCAGCTTCTTGGCACGCATTTGCCCGGCGATCTGCTCCAGCACCTTGCTGCCGGACACCTGCCAGGGCAGCGCGTGCACGACGACGTCGCCTTCCTCGCGCTCCCAGCGGGCGCGCAGCCGCAGCGTGCCGTTGCCAGTCTCGTAGATGGCGCGGATATCCGCGGCCGGCGACACGAGTTCGGCGCCGGTCGGAAAGTCCGGGCCGCGCACATGCTCGAGCAGCGCATCGAGCGATGCCGAGGGGTTATCGAGCAGGTGGATGCAGGCGGCCACGACCTCGCGCAGGTTATGCGGCGGGATGTCGGTGGACATGCCCACGGCGATGCCGGAGGCGCCGTTCAGCAGCAGGTTCGGCAGGCGCGCCGGCAGGCGCACCGGCTCGCTCAGCGTGCCGTCGAAATTCGGCTGCCAGTCGGCGGTGCCCAGGCCGAGCTCGGCGAGCAGCGTCGCGGCATAGGCCGTCAGGCGCGCCTCGGTGTAGCGCATCGCGGCGAACGACTTCGGATCGTCGGGCGCGCCCCAGTTGCCCTGCCCGTCGATGATCGGGTAGCGATAGCTGAAGGACTGCGCCATCAGCACCATCGCCTCGTAGCAGGCCGAATCGCCGTGCGGATGAAACTTGCCGATGACGTCGCCGACGGTGCGCGCGGACTTCTTGGGCTTCTGGCCCGACGACAGCCCGAGCTCGCTCATCGCATAGACGATGCGCCGCTGCACCGGCTTCAGGCCGTCGGCGATGTGCGGCAGCGCGCGGTCGAGAATCACATACATCGAGTAATCGAGGTAGGCCTTCTCGGTGAACTCCTTCAGCGGCAGGCGTTCGACGCCTTCAAAATTGAGTTCCAGCTCCTTCATGGCGTCACCTCGGCGAGGTTGCCCTTGGCCTGCAGCCACTCGCGCCGGTCGCCGGCGCGCTTCTTGGCCAGCAGCATGTCCATCAGCTCATGCGTCTGGTCGCCCTCGCTGAGCGTCAGCTGCACCAGGCGGCGCGTCTCGGGCGCCATCGTCGTCTCGCGCAACTGCAGCGCGCTCATCTCGCCCAGGCCCTTGAAGCGCGTCACCGTGACCTTGCCCTTCAGCTTCTCCGCCTCGATCCGGTGCAGCACGCCGCGCCGCTCCGCGTCGTCGAGCGCGTAGAAGACCTGCTTGCCGATGTCGATGCGAAACAGCGGCGGCATCGCGACGAACACGTGGCCCGCATCCACCAGCGCCGGGAAGTGGCGCAGGAACAGGGCGCACAGCAGCGTCGCGATGTGCAGGCCGTCGGAGTCCGCGTCGGCGAGGATGCAGATGCGGTTATAGCGCAGCCCGCGCAGCTCGCGGGAGCCTGGATCGACGCCAAGCGCGACGCTGATGTCGTGCACCTCCTGCGAGGCCAGCACTTCGGCGGAGTCGACCTCCCAGGTGTTCAGGATCTTGCCGCGCAACGGCATGACGGCCTGGAACTCGCGATCGCGCGCCTGCTTGGCGGAACCGCCGGCCGAGTCGCCCTCGACCAGGAACAGCTCCGAGCGCTCCGGGTCCTGGGCGCTGCAATCGGCCAGCTTCCCCGGCAGCGCCGGCCCGCTGACGATGCGCTTGCGCACGACCTTGCGGCTCGCCTTGAGCCGCGCGCTGGCGTTGGCGATGGCCAGCTGCGCGATACTCTCGCCGGCCTCCGGGTGCTGGTTAAGCCAGATCGCCAGCGCGTCCTTGACTGTGCCCGAGACGAATGCCGCGCATTCGCGCGAACTCAGGCGCTCCTTGGTCTGGCCGGAGAACTGCGGGTCCTCGAGCTTCACCGACAGCACGTAAGCCACCTGCGCCCAGACATCGTCGGGTGCCAAGCGCACGCCGCGCGGCAACAGGTTGCGGAACTCGCAGAACTCGCGCAGCGCCTCGGTCAGGCCGGTGCGGAAGCCGTTGACGTGGGTGCCGCCCTGCACCGTCGGGATCAGGTTGACGTAGCTCTCGGCGACGGGCTCGCCGCCGTCCGGCAGCCAGGCCAGCGCCCAGTCGGCAGTCTCGGTGCCGCCCTGCACGCTGCCGGTGAACGGCTCCGCGGGAATTGCGGCCAGGCCCTGCAAGGCCTCCTTGAGGTAGTCGCCGAGGCCGCCCTCGTAGCGCCAGGTGTCGGTCTCACCGCCCGCTTCCTGATGCAGCGTGACCTCGAGACCGGGGCACAGCACGGCCTTGGCGCGCAGCAGGTGCCTGAGGCGCGGCACCGAGAACTTCGGCGAGTCGAAATACTTCTCGTCGGGCCAGAAGCGGATCGTCGTGCCGGTGTTGTTGCGGCCGACCGTGCCGACCACCTCGAGCTCGCCGCTCTTGTCGCCGCCACGGAAACTCATGTTGTGCTCGCGCCCGCCGCGCCGGATCCACACCTCGAGGTTGCGCGACAGCGCATTGACGACCGACACGCCGACGCCGTGCAGCCCGCCGGAGTAGCGGTAGTTCTTGTTGGAAAACTTTCCGCCGGCGTGCAGCCGGGTCAGGATCAGCTCGACGCCGGGGATGCCCTCCTGCGGATGGATGTCCACCGGCATGCCGCGGCCGTCGTCCTCGACCTGCAGCGAGCCGTCACGAAACAGCGTTACGACGATGCGCTTGCAGTGCCCCGCAATGGCCTCGTCCACGCTGTTGTCGACCACCTCCTGCGCAAGGTGGTTCGGTCGCGTGGTGTCGGTGTACATGCCCGGCCGGCGCCGGACCGGATCGAGCCCGCTGAGGACCTCGATCGAGGAGGCGTTGTAATCGTGACTCATGGGTTCCCTGCGATCCCGGGCAGAGCAGCCCAGGCTGCGGGGGATTTTAGCAGCTTACGGGGCCGGATGAGTTTTCCCGCCGAGACGCAGAGACGCAGCGAAATACGGGGCCGGATGAGTTTTCCCGCAGAGACGCGGAGACGCAGAGGAAGAAAGGGGCGAGGAAGTGTCCGGCCACCGCCGCTGGGTCGGCCTGATGAGCTGCGGCCCGGCGACCCGGTCAATCCAGGGCCACGCACCCTGCATTTCTCTGCGTCTCTGCGTCTCTGCGTCTCTGCGTCTCTGCGGGATACTTCGTCCGCGCCTTAGCGCCTCAGCGTCCCAATCAAGCGAGATCGTTGACCAAAGAACCGCGAACTGCATCGGGCACCGTGACGCTGACCCGCAGGTTGTCGTGGTCGACACCCATCGCCAGCGCCGCGCCGGCCTTCAACGCCTTGATCATCGGCGCACCGAGCTCGAAGCGCATGAAGTGCACGGACGAGGTTTTCTCCTCGGTCTCGCGCTCGAGGTCCTCGTCGGCGATCGCATAGACCTTGTCGTGGCCCGCGACCTGCACCCACACCTTGTCCTCCACACCGATCAGCCGCGCCAGCTCGCGCTTGCGTTGCTCGACTTCCGGATATTCCAGCATGAAGGTGGCCTTCCAGTTGCTGCCGTCCGGGATCAGCGGGTTATACGCCGACAGCTCGTCCTCGATGCCCTCGGCCTCGAAGATCCGCTCCACGCGCAGCATCTCCTGCACCTGGTACTGGATCGTCAGGCCGTCCTCGAAGTACAACGTGGCATTCGGTCCGAGCGCCACCTGGCGGTTCTTCTTGTGGGCCAGCACTTTCTGGCGGAACTCGGCCCGCTGGCGCGCGTACTGCTCGAGCGGCATCAGGTCGCTCGCACTGAGATGGGTCATCACGTCCTCTCCTTGTTCAAAGCCCGTAAGCGATTCGCAACAGGCTCATCGGGTGTTTCGCCACCGTGCCGTCGCCGAGGCCATGCGCAATCTGGTCGCCGGCCATCGGGCAATCGCTGACGAAGTGATCGGCGCCGGCCCCCTTGACCCGGTTGACCACCGGCTTGGCGATCTTCACCGAGATCTCGTGGAACTCCTTCTTGACCGCGTAGGTGCCGTCGTGGCCCGAGCAGCGCTCGATCGCTTCCACGGTCGTCTCCGGCACCAGCTGCAGGATGTCGCGTGTCTTCAGGCCGATGTTCTGCACCCGCAAGTGGCACGGCACCTGGTAGCTGACCTTGCCGAGCGGCCCGCCAAAATCCGTGCGCAGCTTGCCGGCCTTGTGGCGCAGTGCGAGGTACTCGAACGGGTCGAACATCGCGGCAGCGACCTTCTTGACGTCGTCGCGCTCCGGAAACAGCAGCGGCAGCTCCTGCTTGAACATCAGCACGCAGGACGGCACCGGCGCGACCAGGTCCCAGCCTTCGTCGACGGCGCGCGCCATAACGGGAATGTTCGCCTCCATCGCGCGCTGCACGGCCTCGAGGTCGCCGAGTTCCATCTTCGGCATGCCGCAGCAGCGCTCCTCGTCGACCAGCCGCACCGGGATGCCGTTGTGCTCGAACACCTTGACCAGATCCTCGCCGACCTCCGGGCTATTGCGGTTGCCGTAACAGGTCGCGAACAGCGCGACGCGGCCGCGTGTGCCCTCGGCGGGTACCGCCTCGCCCACCGTCGGCTGCTTCTTCAGGCGGCTGCGCATGCTCTGCGAGTGATACTTGGGCAGCGGCGCATCGCGGTGCACGCCGAGCATGCTCTCGAGCAGCTTGCGGCCGCCCGAACTCGCGTTGACTGCATTGACGACCTCAGCAACGACCGGGATGCCCGCGAGCCGGCCCACCGCGTCAGTCGAGGTCAGAATGCGGTCGCGCCGGCTGGCGCCTTCCTTGCGGAAGCGCACCGCCTTGGCGCGCAGCATCAGGTGCGGAAAGTCGATGTTCCACTCGTGCGGCGGCACGTAGGGGCATTTCGACATGTAGCACATGTCGCACAGGTAACAGTGGTCTACGACTTGCCAGTAGACCTCGTGAGCGACGCCGTCCACTTCGCCGGTGGAGGACTCGTCGACGGCATCGAACAGCAACGGGAAGGAATTGCACAGGCTGAAGCAGCGCCGGCACCCGTGACAGATGTCGAAGACGCGTTCCATTTCCTTGAAGAGTTTCTGCTCATCCCAGAAATCCGGGGACTTCCATGCAACCGGGTGCCGGGTCGGCGCTTCGAGGCTGCCTTCGCGGCGGGGGGTGTCGAGCGACATCACCATCACTCCTTCGGTTTACGGCCTGGCATACAAACAAGAGGTCTCCCGCAGAGACGCAGAGAAATCAACACTGCGGCCGCAGGGGTAGTCGAATGGGGTCGAAGCAGAAGGTAACGATCGGCCAGCGACCTTGCACCAACCGCCCCGCATCTGCCCGGTATCTCTGCGTCTCTGCGTCTCTGCGGGAAACTTCTCCGCGTCTCTGCGTCTCTGCGGGAAACTTCTCCGCGCCTCTGCCGGCAAAACGGAGCGCCGCCGGCGATACACCGGCGGCGCCCGTCCCACGGAGCGATCAGGCGTCGAGGTTGTCGAGCGCCTTCTGGAAGCGATTGGCGTGGCTGCGTTCAGCCTTGGCCAGGGTCTCGAACCAGTCGGCGATCTCGTCGAAGCCCTCGTCGCGGGCCGTCTTCGCCATGCCGGGGTACATGTCGGTGTACTCGTGCGTCTCGCCGGCGATGGCCGCCTTCAGGTTGGCCGAGGTGGCGCCGATCGGCAGGCCGGTCGCCGGATCACCGACAGCCTCGAGGTACTCGAGATGGCCGTGCGCGTGCCCGGTCTCACCTTCCGCAGTGGAGCGGAACACGGTCGCGACGTCGTTGTAGCCCTCGACGTCCGCCTTCGATGCGAAATACAGGTAACGGCGGTTGGCCTGCGACTCGCCCGAGAAGGCCTCCTTGAGGTTGTGCTCGGTCTTGCTGCCCTTCAGATTAGCCATGGATCCATTCCTCCTGAGATGCTTGTGAGCCGGCCTGAGTACCGGTTGCGTGACTGCGTAGTGCTGGTCGCGGCTGCAGCCGCGCCTGCAGGCTCGGGCGGCCTCCCGATGAGGCCCGAGGCCTGAATGCACGGCTGCAGATGCGATCTGGACTTGATTTAGACTAAGTCTAAATCATTGTTGAAAGATTAGTCCCGGGGTCATGCGATGTCAACCTGGGAACAGCGGCATGAGGAGCAATGCGGATTGATTCCCCGGCGCACGCGCCGGTATCGTAGCGCAGCCCCGTTCACCTTGTTGCGAGCCCTGATGCCAAAAGCAAAACCCGCCGCGAAAGCCGCACCTGGCGAGGTCGAAGCGCTTGATTTCGAACAGGCCCTCGCGTCGCTCGAGAAACTCGTGGCCGAGCTCGAGGCCGGTGACCAGCCGCTGGAACAGGCGCTCGCCTCCTTCGAGCAGGGCGTCGCGCTGACGCGCCGCTGCCAGGCTGCGCTGCGCAGCGCCGAACAGAAGGTGGCCATCCTCACCCGGGATGCCGACGACGCGGAGCTCCAGCCGTTCGAGCCCGAGCGGTGACCCCCGGGGATCGGCTGGCTGCCTGCGGCGCCCGCGTCGAGCGCTGCCTCGAGCGCTGGCTGCCGCAGCCTGCCAAGGAACCGCGCCGGCTGCACGAGGCGATGCGCTACGCAGTGCTCGGTGGCGGCAAGCGGGTGCGGCCCGTGCTGGTCTACTTCGCCGGCGCGGTGCTCGGTGTGCCGGAGCCTCGGCTCGACGGGCCCGCGGCGGCGGTCGAGCTGATCCACGCCTACTCGCTCGTGCACGACGACCTTCCGGCGATGGACGATGACGACCTGCGCCGTGGCCGGCCGACCTGCCACCGCGCGTTCGACGAGGCCACCGCGATCCTGGTCGGCGATGCACTCCAGGTGCTGGCCTTCGAGATCCTCGCGGATGACCCCGAGATGGTGCCGGACCCCGCGCGACGCCTCGAGATCATCGGGCTGCTCGCGCGCGCCTCCGGCACGTCCGGCATGGCCGGCGGCCAGGCGGTCGATCTCGCGGCCGCGGGCCGCGCGCTGCAGCTCGCGGAGCTGGAGCGGATGCACCGGATGAAGACCGGCGCGCTGATCCATGCGAGCGTCATGATGGCCGCCGCCAGCGCCGATGCGCTCGCACCGGGGCTCAGCGCGGCGCTGGACGACTACGGGACGGCGATCGGTCTTGCCTTCCAGATCCAGGACGACATCCTCGACGTCGAGGGCGAGACCGGCGTCATCGGCAAGCGCGCCCAGGCCGACGCGGCCCGCGCCAAGCCGAATTACCCCAGCGTGGCCGGTCTCGCCGCGGCCAAGGCGCGGCTCAGGCAGTTGCATGACGAGGCGGTGACGGCGCTCGAACCGCTCGGCAGTGCGGCCGATCCGCTGCGCTGGCTGTCCGGCTGGCTGACCGAGCGCCGCCATTGAGCGCGGACGCGTCGACCACGCGGCCGCGCCCGCAGCAATCCGCCGAGCCCGGCTTGGACAGCGCCGCGCGTCTGGCGGATAATCCCGGGGTCCTTCCTCACCCGGCCCGCACAGCAAGCAATAACATGGGACTCGAACAGAGGTATCCACTGCTGTCCCACATCCAGGACCCGGCCGATCTTCGGGTGCTGCCGGAAGAGGCGCTCGAGGCAGTAACGCACGAGCTGCGCGGCTACCTGGTCGAGACGATGGCGAAGACCGGCGGGCATTTCGCCGCCAACCTCGGCACCGTCGAACTCGCGACCGTGTTGCACTACGTGTTCGACACTCCGCGGGACCGGCTGGTCTGGGACGTCGGCCACCAGGCCTACCCACACAAGATCCTGACCGGGCGGCGCGACCGCCTCGGCAGCATCCGCCAGCAGGGCGGCCTCGCGCCGTTCCCAAGTCGGCTGGAGAGCGAGTACGACACCTTCGGTGTCGGCCACTCGAGCACCTCGGTCAGCGCGGCCCTCGGCATGGCGATCGCCGCCAAGCAGAAGGGCGAGGACCGCCGCGTCGTCGCGGTCATCGGCGACGGCGCGCTGACGGCCGGACTGGCCTACGAGGCGCTGTGCCACGCCGGCAGCCTCGACGTGAACCTGCTCGTCATCCTCAACGACAATGACATGTCGATTTCCGAGAACGTCGGCGCGATGTCGCACTACCTCGCGCGCGTGCTGTCCGGCAAGCTTTACTCGACGATCCGCGAGGGCAGCAAGAAGCTGATCCGGCGCATGCCGACGGTCTGGGAACTGGCGCGCCGCTCCGAGGAGCACGTCAAGGGCATGGTGTTGCCCGGCACGCTGTTCGAAGAACTCGGCATGAACTACATCGGCCCGGTCGACGGCCACGACGTCGGCGTGCTGCTGAGGACCCTCAGCAACGTCCGCGACCTGCCCGGGCCGCAGTTCCTGCATGTCGTAACCCGCAAGGGCAAAGGCTACGCGCCGGCCGAGGCGGACCCGATCGCATGGCACGGGCCGGGCCCCTTCGACCTGCAGCGCGGCGTGATCCACAAGTCGGCGTCCACGGCCAAGAGCTACTCCACGATCTTCGGCGACTGGCTGTGCGACATGGCCGAGGCCGACGAACGCGTCATCGGCATCACGCCCGCGATGCGCGAGGGCTCGGGCATGGTCGAGTACTCGCGCCGCTTCCCGGCGCGTTACTTCGACGTCGGCATCTGTGAGCAGCACGCGGTCACGCTGGCCGCCGGGCTCGCCTGCGAGGGCGCGCGGCCGGTCGTCGCGATCTACTCGAGCTTCCTGCAGCGCGGCTACGACCAGCTGATCCACGACGTGGCGCTGCAGAACCTGCCGGTCGTGTTCGCGCTGGACCGCGGTGGCCTGGTCGGCAACGACGGCCCGACGCATCACGGCGCCTACGACCTGTCGTTCATGCGCTGTATCCCGAACATGACCGTGATGGCGCCGGCGGACGAGAACGAGTGCCGCCAGATGCTCTATACCGGCATCACGCTGGACGGGCCGAGCGCGATCCGCTACCCGCGCGGCACCGGCCCCGGGGCGCCGATCGAGACCCGGATGCGCGCGCTGCCGCTCGGCAAGGCGCAAGTGCGCCGCCGCGGGCGCGGCGTGGCCCTGCTGGCTTTCGGCGCCATGGTGCCGGTCGCCGAACAGGTCGCCCGCGAGCTGGACGCAAGCGTCGTCAACATGCGCTTCGTCAAGCCGCTCGACGAGGAGCTCATCCTGTCGATGGCGGCCGGCCACGAGCTGCTGGTGACGCTCGAGGACAATGCCCTGATGGGCGGCGCCGGCTGCGCGGTCGGCGAATGCCTGGCGGCCCACGGGGTGCTCGTGCCGCTGCTCAGCATCGGCATCCCCGACCACTTCATCGAGCACGGCTCGCGCGAGGAATGCCTTGCCGCGGCCGGGCTGGACGCGGCGTCGATCCTCGAGGCGGTGCGCCAGCGGCAGCACAAGCCGGAACTTCGGACCGTGGGAGAGGCCTGAGAAGCAGGCGGGCGTGAATCCTGCCGGGGCACGGCGTCGAAAGACGCTCCGAGCCGCCCGAACAGATTAATCCGTGCCCCCCGTGGCGCGGCACTGGTGAACCCGGGCAACACCGACAACGAGCCCAACCGGGGAACCTGCACATGAAAGACATCAGCGAGGCCGGAGCCATCAGTATCGACCCGATAGCCGACGTCCAGGGGAGCGCCGACCTGCGCCACATTCCCATCAACAAGGTGGGGATCAAGGACATCTATCACCCGGTCCGCATCAAGGAGCGGGCCGGCGGCGAGCAGCACACCGTCGCGAACTTCAACATGTACGTGGACCTGCCGCACAACTTCAAGGGCACCCACATGTCCCGCTTCGTGGAGATTCTCAACAACCACGAGCGGGAAATCTCGGTGAAGTCGTTCCGCGACATGATGACCGAGCTGACCGAGCGCCTCGACGCCCAGTCCGGCCACATCGAGATGACATTCCCGTACTTCGTCAACAAGACGGCGCCAGTGTCGGGCGTGCAGAGCCTGATGGACTACAAGGCCAGCCTGATCGGCGAGCGCAAGAACGGCGAGAGCATCATCTGGGCCAAGGTCGTCGTGCCGGTGACCAGCCTGTGCCCCTGCTCCAAGAAGATCTCCGACTACGGCGCGCACAACCAGCGCTCGCACGTGACGATCTGCGTCAAGGTCGGCGGCTTCGTCTGGCTGGAGGAACTGATCGAGCTGGCCGAGGAAGAAGCCTCCTGCGAACTGTTCGGCATCCTGAAGCGGCCCGACGAGAAGTGGGTCACCGAGCGGGCCTATGACAATCCGAAGTTCGTCGAGGACCTGGTGCGCGACATCGCCGTGCGCCTCAATGCCGACAACCGCATTCGTGCCTACACGGTCGAGTCGGAGAACTTCGAGTCGATCCACAACCACTCGGCGTACGCGATGATCCAGCGCGACAAGGACGTGGACGGGCCGTTGCCGAAGTGAGCTGGCCGCGAGGCGGGACCGTGCCGGGTCCCCCTCGCTCGACAGGCTTCAGCGGCGCGCGGGGCGCGGGCTCAGCCACATGTGGATGTCAGCAGAGGCGACGGTCTGGCCTTCGTCGTCAGTGATGGTCACCGCGATCGTCGCGGGGTACGGCTCGGCCGAGGAACGCAGCTCGGTGGCGGGTACGGCCGAGGCCGCCATGCGGCCTTTCGCCTTGCGCAGGTAGCGCACGGTCATGTCCTGCGGAATCCAGCGCATGTCGGCCGGGATGCTGACGTCGGTCACCAGGCCGGCGCACAGCTCGGCGAGGTTGCACAGCGCGATCGCGTGGACCGTGCCGATGTGATTCTGGACGCGCCGCCGCCGAGGCGCCGCCACAACCGCATCGCCTGCGCTTCTCTCGCCATCAGTGCCTGCCTCGTGCGGGTCGGGTTGACCGCGGGTTGACCGCTTGACCGCGGGGCGGCGCTGCATGATGCCCGCCTCGCTCGGAAATCTTTATCTCGCTCGGCGGGCATCATGCATCACCGCCCCGCTGCTGCCTAGCCGCTCGCAGCGCTGCAAACCGGCCGGACGCCTGCGCCCGAATGTCGCCTCCGGAGCGACGCTGTGTGCCGCGGTCGTCAGCGCCACGGCTGGCAGTGGCGCAGCGAGCCGGGGACGCGTGAGGTTCACCGAGCGAGATAAAGATTTCCGAGCGAGGGGAACCTCACGCGGCGCCGGCTCGCGGTCCGGCGGTCCAGCGGTCCAGCGGTCCAGCGTGGCCCAGCGGTCAGGCGTTCGGATGCCCGTGGCCCTGCAGCCGCTGGATCAGCGTCTGCAGGAACATGCGGTTGAAGCGCAGCTGGCAGGCCGCCGACAGTGTCTCGAGCAGGGTCGAACTGACCTGCAGCAGCGTCACGGGCTCGAGCGCCCGGATCGTGGCCTGGCGGCGCGCGTTCGGCACGACGCTGCTTTCGCCGAAGCAATCGCCCGAACTCAGCCGGCCGAGCTGCTTGCCGTCGACCTCGACGGCAACCTCGCCGCTGATGATCACGTAGAAGCGGTCGTCAGCCTCGCCCTGGCGGACGATCTCCTGCTGCGGCGCATATTCCCGCCACTCGGCCGCCTTGATCAACTCGCGGATCTCGGTGTGCGAGAAATCGTGAAAGAACCGCAGCCCGCGCAGGATCGCGACGCGCTCGCGCTCGTCGAGCGCATCGCGGGTATTGCGCAGCGACTGGTGGATGCGCGTCAGCGCCGCGGCAAATTCCAGCCCGTTCGCGAAGCGGTCCTCGGGCTTCTTGCGCATTGCGCGCCAGACTACTTCCTCGAGCTCCTCCGGGACCTCGTCGCGCAGCTTGTGGATCGGGTGCGGCGTCGCGAACACGATCTGGTGCAGCAGCTTGGCGAGATTGGCGGCCTTGAACGGCCGCCGCCCCGTCAGCAGCTCGTACATCACGGCGCCGAGCGCGTAGAGATCGGAGGGCGGCCCGATATCCTCGGCCTTGACCTGCTCCGGCGACATGTAGCTGGGCGAGCCGGCCACGCCGCGGATCACGGAGACCTCGGCGTCGACCCACAACGCGATGCCGAAGTCGATGACCCGCACCTCGTTGCTCATCGTCAGCATGATGTTGCTGGGCTTGATGTCGCGGTGGACGACGCCGCGGGTGTGCGCGTAATGCATCGCGCGCACCGTCGAGAAGATAATCCTGACGACCTCGTCGATCGGCAGCAGGTTGTCCGGGCGGCAGTAGGCCGCCAGCGTGCGCGCGCCGTGCACGTGCTCCATGACGACGTAGTAGCGTCCGTCTTCCTCGCCAGCGTCGAAGATCGGCAGGATGTTCGGATGTTGCAGCCGGCCCACCATCTGGGCCTCGTTGAAGAACATCTTGCGGGCGACGCGCAGCTCGGCCTCGTCTTCGCCGCTCGGTTCCTTGTAGAGCTTGATCGCGACATCGCGACCGTAGAAAGGATCGTGCGACAGGTAGACCGTGCCGGAGCTGCCCCGGCCCACCTCGCGGACAATGCTGTACTTGCCGATCTTTTTCGGCAAGGTCGCCTGCTTTTCGCGGACGAGGGACGAGGCTTTTTCTTCGACGCTCATGAAATCCCCAGGGCCCACATGACCCCGAGGAGCACCAACGCTCCCCAGGCGGCCGCCATGACGTCGTCCAACATAATGCCGAGGCCCCCGCTGACTCCGTGATCCAGTTGGCGAATCGGCCAAGGCTTCAGGATGTCGAAAAAGCGGAAAATCACGAATCCGGCCAGTGCCCAGCCCCAGCCGGCCGGCGCCACCAGCATCAGGGCCAGGTAGCCGACAATCTCGTCCCAGACGATGCCGGGGTGGTCATGGGCCCCCAGCCGTCGCGCACTTTCCCCGCAGATCCAGACACCGGCGAAGAACATCAGCGCGATGACGAGGCAGCGCAGCTCCAGGCCGAGCGGTCGCAGCAGTGGATCCAGCAGCACGCCGACCAGAGTGCCGGCGGTGCCGGGGGCCCTGGGGGCCAGCCCGGCACCGAAACCCAGCGCCAGGAAATGCACCGGGTCACGCAGCAGGCGAGGCGACAGGCGGCTCATCGGGCTTCCTCCGCGAAATGGTCCCAGCCGCCATCGGCTGCCGTGAACGGCCGCCCGTCGCGCCGCAGTTCGAGGCCCGGCGCTGCGCGGATCGTGCCGATCCGGACCGGCAGCGTGCGCCAGCCGGCGGCCAGCGCCTCGAGCTCGGCCGCGCGGTCGTCCGGGACAGTGAAACAAAGCTGGTAGTCGTCGCCGCCGCCCAGCGCCATGCGCAGGCCCGCGTCCGGGCCGAGCGCCGCGGCGCCCGGGTCCAGCGGCAGCCGTTCGAGCTCGAGCGCGGCCCCGACGCGGCTCGCTGCGAGCAGGTGGCCGAGGTCCTGGACCAGGCCATCGGAAACGTCGATCGCGGCGTTGGCGAGACCGCGCAGTGCCCGGCCCTCGGCGAGCCGCGGCTGCGGCCGCAAGAAGGCCCCGGCACCGTCCGGGTCGCCGCGCCGCCACGCGGCCAGGCCGGCCGCCCCGCCGCCGAGCGGGCCGCTAACCCAGACCCCGTCACCCGGGCGCGCGCCGGCGCGACGCAGGGCCGTCCCGGGCGGCACGAAGCCGGTCAGCGCGAAGCTGATCGCCAGCGGGCCGCGCACCGTGTCGCCGCCGACGAGGTCGAGCCCCGACACCGAAGCCAGTTCGCCGACGCCGCGCGTGAAGCCATCGAGCCACGCTTCGTCGGCGCGCGGCAATGCCAGCGACAACAGGCCCCAAGCGGGCTCGGCGCCCATCGCCGCCAGGTCGGACAGGTTCACGGCAAGGCTGCGCCAGCCGATGTCGGCCGGTGCCAGTCCCGGTGGGAAATGCACGCCCTCGAGGCAGGTGTCGATGGTCTGGACGAGGTCCATGCCGGGCGGCGCGCGCAACAGCGCGGCATCGTCGCCGGGCCCGGCGAGGACGTCCGGGCGCCGGCACGGCAGCGCCTCGACCAGCCGGGCGATCAGCGCGAACTCGCCGCTTGTCACGGCTTGCCCCGGTACCACCGGGGCGCAATCTCGCGCACGATCGGCCCATCGGTCGCCAGCGCATGACAGCCGTCGAGGTGCGCGGGCTTGCGCTGCTGGCCCTCGGTCACGGCCTCGTCGCGGCTGCGCAGCGGCATGATGGTTTGCAGCGCAACCACGGCCAGCTCCTGCGCGAGACGCGTCAGGTGCGTGCAACCCGCCACGCCGCCGAGCCGCTCCATGACCAGCTTGGTCCAGCCCGGCGCCAGCTTCGTGCCGACCAGCGCGCGGTAGGCCGGCTCGATCTCTGCACAGTTTGGAAACGGGTGGTCGTCGGAGGACACGGCGAGATCGTGCACCTCGAGCTGCTCGTCGAGCGTCAGGCGCATCCACATGTCGTGCACCGGCGCCCCCGGCTGGAGGCGCCCGCGGTAGCGGCTGTCGAAGGCGTACTCCTTCGTATCCGTCATGCGGCCCTCGATGTCCCACAAGCCGTCGGCGCGGCGGAATCCGCGGCAACGAATCTCGCGCAGGTGGATGGCTTCGCGTTCGGCCGGCGGCGGCAATGGCATCGTGTGGCCTCCTCGCCCGACTAACCGGTGGTGCCGGTCTCGACGGCGCGATAATGGCGCGCGGCCCGGTCGAGCAGCGCGTTGACGAACTTGTGGCCCGCCGTGCCGCCGTAGCGCCGGCTCAGGTCGACGGCCTCGTTGATGACGACCCGCCACGGAATCTCCGGGCGGTGCGCGAGCTCGTACAGGCCGATCAGCAGTATGCCGTGTTCGACCGGGTCGAGCTGCGCCACGGGCCGGTCAGAGAACTCGGCGAGGCCGGCGTCGAGCTCGGCGCTGCGCTCGGTCGCCTGCAGCACGAGTTCCTTGAAGAACTCGGTGTCAGCCGCCGGCGTCATGCGCTCCGCGAGGAACTCGAGCAGCACGTCCTGGCCGCGCTGGCCGCCGATCTGCCACTGGTAAAGCGCCTGCAGCGCGAGCTCGCGCGAGGCGCTGCGACCGCGTCGCGGCCTGCTGGCGGCAGGGCTCGACATCCCTAGGACTCGAGCCGCGGCAACAGGCGCGCCATCTCGATCGCCGCGAGCGCCGCATCCGCGCCCTTGTTGCCGGCCTTGGTGCCGGCGCGCTCCAGCGCCTGCTCGATCGTGTCGGTCGTCAGCACGCCGAAGGCCACCGGCATATCGCCGGCCAGCCCGGCCTGCGCGATGCCCTTGACACACTCCCCGGCGACATAGCCGAAATGCGGCGTCGCGCCGCGGATCACGGCGCCGAGCGCGATGATCGCGTCGTAGCGGCGGCTTGCGGCCATCTTCTTGACGGCCCACGGCAGCTCCCAGGCGCCCGGCACCCGCACCAGCGTGATGTCTTTCTCGCCGGCGCCGTGCCGGACCAGCGCGTCGACCGCGCCGCGCACCAGGCTGTCGACGATGAACTCGTTGAAGCGCGCCGCGACGATCCCGATGCGCAGGTCGCGCGCCGACAATTCGCCTTCGATCTTTCTCAGCTTGTCCATTCCGGGGTCCTTCAGCGGCCGCTCAGTGGTTGACGTAGTCGGTGACCTCGAGGCCGAAGCCCGACAGGCCGTACATCTGCTTCGGCGCGGACAGCACGCGCATGCGGCGCACGCCCAGGTTGCGCAGGATCTGCGCGCCGATGCCGTAGGTGCGCAGCACGCGCGATTCCTGGCCGTCGCGATGATCGCCCGGCGCCAGCGGCCGGCCGGACAGCGTCGAGACCGAGTCGACCAGCTCGCGCGGCTGCTCGTGGCGACGAAGAATCACGACGATGCCTTCCTGCTCCGTCGCGATGCGCGCCATCGCGTTGCGCAGCGGCCAGCCGAGCTGCGGTTCGCGGATGCCGACGAGATCGCGCAGCGTGTCGGTCAGCTGCACCCGGACCAGCGGCACGGCGCCCGGCCCGATCTCGCCCCGCACCAGCGCGATATGGACGTCCTGGTGCACGTGGTCCTCGAAGCACACCAGCCGGAACGGGCCGAATTCGGTTTCCACGTGGTCCGACGAGATCTGCTCTACCGACTCTTCTTTTTCGAGCCGGTAACGGATCAGCTGCGCAATGGTGCACATCTTCAGGCCGTGGCCGCGTGCGAACGACACCAGGTCGGGGCGGCGCGCCATCGTGCCGTCCTCGTTGAGGATCTCGACGATGACGGCGGCCGGCTCGAGGCCCGCGAGGCGCGCCAGGTCGCAGCCGGCCTCCGTGTGCCCGGCGCGGGTCAGCACGCCGCCGGGCTGCCCCATCAGCGGGAAGATGTGGCCGGGCTGGCGAAGGTGTTCCGGCCTGGCCGCCGGCGCCACGGCGGTCCTTATCGTGTGCGCGCGGTCATGCGCGGAAATGCCCGTCGTGACGCCCTCGGCGGCCTCGATCGAGAGCGTGAAATTGGTGCCGCGGGCGCGGTCCGTGCCGCTGACCATAAGCGGCAGGCGCAGCTGCTCGCAGCGCTCCGGCGTCAGCGTCAGGCAGATCAGCCCGCGGCCATAGCGCGCCATGAAGTTGACGTCCTCGGCGCGCACCATCGAGGCGGCCATCAGCAGGTCGCCCTCGTTCTCGCGGTCCTCGTCGTCCATGACGATCACCATCCGCCCGGCTCTGAGTTCGGCCAGCACCTCCTCGATCGGATCGAGGCGGAAGCCATCGTCTTTCAGCTCACTGACTGTTGCCAAAACCATACTCCTGCAGGCGCTCGCGGCTGATACCGCCGGACTCGCCGACCAGCCGCTCGAGGTAACGCGCAACGATGTCCACTTCCAGGTTCACCCGCGAGCCGGCCCGATAGCTCGCGAAGACCGTCGCGACCAGCGTGTGCGGTACGATGTTCACCCCGAAGGCCGCGCCCTCCACGTCATTGACCGTGAGGCTGACGCCGTCCACGCAGACCGAGCCCTTGCGGGCCAGGTAGCGGGCCAGGCCGGCAGGCGCGCGAATCCGGTAGCGCACCGAGCGGCCGTCGTCGGCACGGCTGTCGACCTGGCCGATCCCGTCGACGTGGCCCGTCACGAGGTGGCCGCCGAGCGGCTTCGACAAGGTCAGCGCACGCTCGAGATTGACCGCGTTGCCTGGCTTCAACCGGCCGAGCGTCGTCAGCGCGAGGCTCTCGCGCGACACGTCGGCCGCGAAGCCTGCGCCCGTCAGCGCGACGATCGTCAGGCAGCAACCGTTGACGGCGATGCTGTCGCCGACCGCTGCGGCGCCGAGGTCCAGGCCCCCGCCGTCGACCGACAGCCGCACGTCGCCGCCGCGCGCCTCGATCGCGCTGACTCGGCCGACGGCTTCGATGATGCCGGTGAACATGGTCCGGGAGCTCCTCGCAACGGCCGCGCCGGCGTCAGGCCGGTTCGGCGGTGATCCTGAGATCGTCGCCGACCGGGTGGACGTCGGTAAAGCGCCATTGTAACCGCTCGGCCATCCGCGTCAGGCCCGGCAGCGTGAACATGCCACGCGCGCCGGCACCAAGCAGCACCGGGGCGAGGTAGACGACCAGGCGGTCGGCGAGGCCGGAGCTGACGAATGCGCCGGCCAGCGCCGGCCCGGCCTCGACCAGCAGCTCGTTGCATTCCCGCCCGGCCAGCAAGCCCAGCAACGCCGCCAGGTCCAGGCCGCCCGGCCCGGGCGGCAGCTTCACGACCTCGGCGCCGGCATCGCGCAGGGCCGTTGCGGCCACGGAATCGGCCTGCGCGGCGCACACCAGCGCCTGCCCGGGCGGGGCCAGGATGCGCGCGGCCGAGTTGATCCTGAGCCCGCCATCGAGCACGACCCTGAGCGGCTGGCGTCCCCGCGTCAGCGTCTCTGGCAGGCGCAGGTCGAGGCGCGGGTCGTCCGCCAGCACCGTGCCGCTCCCGGTGACGATTGCGCAGCTTTCGCCGCGCAGCCGCTGCACGTCCTCGCGAGCCGCTGCGCCGGTGATCCAGCGGCTCTCCCCGGAGGCCAGCGCGGTGCGCCCGTCGAGGCTGGCGCCGAGCTTGATCGTGACGCGCGGGCGCTGGCGGCGCATGCGGCTGATGAAGCCGGCGTTGAGCGCGCGGGCCTCGTCCGCCAGCAGCCCGACCGACACCTCGCTGCCCGCCGCCCTGAGCGCAGCAAAGCCCTGGCCGGAAACGCGCGGATTCGGGTCCTCGATCGCCGCGACGACGCGCGCCACGCCGGCGGCGATCAGCGCCCGTGCGCAGGGTGGCGTGCGCCCCTGGTGGCTGCAGGGCTCGAGGCCGAGATAGGCGGTCGCGCCGCGGGCCCGTTCACCCGCCGCGGCCAGCGCCTCGATCTCTGCATGCGCTTCCCCGGTGCGGGCATGGAAGCCCTCGCCGAGCAGCGTCTCGCCGGCAGCGATCACGCAACCGACGCGCGGGTTCGGGGCGGCGCTGTACAGCCCGCCGCGCGCGAGCTCGAGCGCCCGGGCCATCCAGCGTCGATCGAGTTCGGAAAATGGCGCCTGGTCGCTCACTTGAGCTCGCGCGGCAGCAGGGACATCTGCTCGCGCCCGGCCACCGGACCGTCGCGCAGCCGCTCGATCTCGCGGCGGAATTCCTCGACGTCCTGGAAGCTGCGGTAGACCGACGCGAAGCGCACATAGGCGACCTCGTCCAGCTGGCGCAGCTCGTCCATAACGAGCTGGCCGACGAAACTGGACGGCACCTCGCGCTCGCCCGCGGTCATCAGGCGCTGCAGGATGCGCGAGATCGCTTCCTCGACGGCCTCGGCGGCGACCGGCCGCTTCTCGAGCGCGCGCATCACGCCGGCGCGCAGCTTGCCCTCGTCGAACGGCTCGCGCCGGTCGTCACGCTTGATCAGCCGCGGCAGCACCAGCTCGGCGGTCTCGAAGGTCGTGAAGCGCTCTTCGCAGCCGAGGCACTGGCGACGCCTGCGCACCTGCAGCCCGTCGCCGGCCAGCCGCGAGTCGATGACCTTGGTCTCCTCGTGGCGGCAGAACGGGCAGTGCATCGGAACTCGCGGTCGCGCTCAGCCCGGGCCGCGGTTCAGCCGTACACCGGGAAGCGGGCGCAGAGCTCCAGCACCTGGGCGCGCACCCGCCGCACGGTGTCCTCGTTGCCGATGTCGTCGAGCACGTCGGCGATCCAGCCCGCCAGCGTGCGGCACTCCGCCGCGCCGAAACCGCGCGTGGTCACGGCCGGCGTGCCCATCCGGATGCCGCTGGTGACGAATGGCGAGCGCGGATCGTTCGGCACCGAGTTCTTGTTGACCGTGATGTTGGCGCGGCCAAGCGCAGCATCCGCATCCTTGCCTGTGATGTCCTTGTCGATCAGGTCGAGCAGGAACAGGTGATTGTCGGTGCCGCCGGAGACGATCCGGTAGCCGCGCTCGATCAGCGTCGCGGCCATCGTGCGAGCGTTGTCGACGACCTGTTGCTGGTAGACCTTGAACTCCGGCTGCAGCGCCTCCTTGAAGGCCACCGCCTTGGCCGCGATGACATGCATCAGCGGACCGCCCTGCGTGCCCGGGAACACCAGCGAATTCAGCTTCTTCTCGAGCGCCTCGTTGCGCTTCGCCAGGATGATGCCGCCGCGCGGTCCGCGCAGCGTCTTGTGCGTCGTCGAGGTCACGACGTCGGCGTGCGGCACCGGGCTCGGGTAGACGCCCGCCGCGACCAGCCCGGCGACATGCGCCATGTCGGCCATCAGGAAGGCGCCGCCCGAATCGGCGATCGCGCGGAAGCGGGCCCAGTCGACGACACGCGAGTACGCGGAAAAGCCGGCGATGATCAATTTCGGCTGGTGCTCCTTCGCCAGCGCCGCGACTTCGTCGTAGTCGATCTCGCTGCCGGTGGCATCCAGCCCGTACTGCACGGCATGGTAGACGCGCCCCGAGAAGTTGACCTTGGCGCCATGGGTCAGGTGACCGCCGTGGGCGAGGCTCATGCCGAGAATCGTGTCGCCCGGCTCGATCATCGCCATGAACGCCGCGATGTTGGCCTGCGAACCCGAGTGTGGCTGCACGTTCGCATAGTCGGCGCCGAACAGTTCCTTCGCCCGCTCGACCGCCAGCCCCTCGGCGCGATCGACATACTCGCAGCCCCCGTAATAGCGGCGGCCGGGGTAGCCCTCGGCGTACTTGTTGGTCAGCACGGTGCCCTGCGCCTCGAGGACGCGCGGGCTGGCGTAGTTCTCCGAGGCGATCAGCTCGATGTGCTCCTCCTGGCGGCGCCGCTCGGACTGCAGCGCCTCGAACAGTTCGTCGTCAAAACCTGCAATCTTCATCTCGGGGCTGAACATCGGCGCATTACTCCGGCGGGGGGCGAAACCCGCATTTTACCCCACCGGCGGGTCGACCGTGGCTGGCCCGTGGCTCGCCCATGGCTGGCACGCGGAGACGCAGAGACGCAGAGGCGTGGAGGCGCAGCGGCGCTTGCATCAGCGATGGCGTAGCGGGAGCGGGACGTCACAGGCTCACCGAGCGACATTATTTCGAGCGAGGGGAGCCTGTGACGGCGCGGTCCCGCGGCCCCGCAGCCCCCTGTGACGGCGCGGTCCCGCGGTCCCCTGGCGGCCCGGTCCAGCGGTCACCCCGCGGTCGCCCCCGCTAGACGCTGTCGGCGAACTCGCTGACGACCCGGCTCCAGGCCGCGGCGACGTTGCGGCGGTTGTAGCCGCCCGCCCCGAGGCCCAGGACTCGCCCCTGGGCATGCGCATCGGCGAGGCGGCAGACGGCGCGCGCGGCCTTGCCGTGCGCATCCTCGGAGTACTGCAGGTGGGTCAGGGGATCCCCGGCGAGGCTGTCAGCACCGGCGACCAGGATGTAGAACTCCGGCCTGGCATCCTCGAGGAACGCCTCACACTCCTCCCAGGCCTCGGCGAACTCCTCGTCGCCCGCGCCCGGATGCATCGGGATGTTGAGCTTGCTGCCCTCGCCCGGTCCGATGCCGATCTCCTCACGATGCCCGGTGCCGGGGAACAGGAAGCGCCCGTCCTCGTGGATGTCGGCGAACACCAAGTCGGGATCCGAGGCAAAGCCGTAGTACACGCCGTCGCCGTGATGCGCATCGATGTCGACGTACGCGATCCGCTGGATGC
Source organism: uncultured Thioalkalivibrio sp. (assembly GCA_964462675.1). Classification (GTDB taxonomy): domain Bacteria; phylum Pseudomonadota; class Gammaproteobacteria; order Steroidobacterales; family XN24; genus XN24. Next base: position 30,202 of record CAYWYS010000021.1, on the reverse strand, counting down.
CGTGCTGGCGGCGCAGGTTCTCGATCAGCACACCGATATCGTTGAACACGCAGAACCCCGATGTCTTGTCGCGCGCGGCATGGTGCAATCCGGCGATCGGAATGAACACGCGGCGTGCGGCGCCGCTGACCAGCAACTCCCCGGCCTGCAGCGTCGCGCCGACGACGTTCGCGGTCGTGTGATACACGCCGGGGAACGCCGGGGTGTCGCCCTCATCGAGGAAGCCGATGCCCTCGACCGACATGCGCTCGATAAAGCGCACGTGGCGCGGGGTATGAAACAGTTCCAGCTCCGCGCGGCTCGCTGGCCGGTCGGGACTGTCGATCCAGACACGATCCTCGAGCTCGCGCTCCCGCAGGCTGCGCAGGAACACGTCGTGCCGGTCGCGGCCGAACGGGTGCCCGTCGCCGAAGCCGTAATCGGCGATCGAGTCCCCCGCAAGAACGCGGACTTCGCTGATTTTCTTGTTGCGCCGCTTCAGGAACACGTCACGCCTCGACCGGATCCACGCTGTGTCGCCAGCTTAAACCAGCCCCAGCCTTGTTGACATGGGCGGAGGCGCGACGCTGTGCGCGCATCGCGGCCGTGCCGATCGCCCACGCATGCCACCGACCAGTGTCCAGAGTTTTGCTTAACAATGCGTTACAACTTATTGTTTATTCGATATTTATATACGGCAATACGCACTGCTCTCAGCTCGCCGGCGCAGCATCTGGCGCGTCATCAGGCGCGCGCCCTGGCACCGCCTCGCGCCCGGCGGAGCGCGCGCATTTCACATCGCAGGCCGCACTGCCGCATAATGCCGCGCCTCGAGACCTCCCCCAGAGCAAACAGTATGGCGCAGTACATCTACACGATGAACCGCGTCGCGAAGGTCGTACCGCCGAAGCGGTACATCCTGCGCGACATTTCCCTGTCCTTTTTTCCGGGCGCCAAGATCGGCGTGCTCGGCCTGAACGGCTCCGGCAAGTCGACGCTGCTCAGGATCATGGCCGGCCGCGACACTGAGATCGAGGGCGAGGCGCGGCCCCAGCCTGGCATCCGCATCGGCTACCTGGAGCAGGAGCCGCAACTCGACCCGGCCAAGGACGTGCGCGGCAACGTCGAGGATGCGCTCGGCGACGTCAAGGGCGCGCAGGCGCGGCTCGACGAGATCTACGCCGCCTACGCCGAGCCGGACGCCGACTTCGACGCACTCGCGAAGGAGCAGGCCGAGCTGGAAAACCTGCTGCAGGCCTCCGGCGGGCACGAGGCCGACCGCACGATGGAGATCGCGGCCGACGCGCTGCGCCTGCCGCCCTGGGATGCGGACGTCACCAAGCTGTCGGGCGGCGAGCGCCGCCGCGTGGCGCTGTGCCGGCTGCTGCTGTCGCGGCCGGACATGCTGCTGCTCGACGAGCCGACCAACCACCTCGATGCCGAGTCCGTCGCCTGGCTGGAGCACTTCCTGCACGATTATTCCGGCACCGTGATCGCGGTGACCCACGACCGGTATTTCCTCGACAACGTCGCCGGCTGGATTCTCGAGCTGGACCGCGGCCACGGCATTCCGTGGAAAGGCAACTACTCGTCCTGGCTGGAGCAGAAGGAGCAGCGCCTCGAGCAGGAGGCGAAGAGCGAGGGCGCCCGCATCAAGGCGATGAAACAGGAACTCGAGTGGGTGCGCACCAACCCGAAGGGCCGCCAGGCGAAGAGCAAGGCGCGCATGGCGCGTTTCGAGGAACTGTCATCGCGCGAGTACCAGCAGCGCAACGAGACCAACGAGATCTACATCCCGCCGGGCCCGCGCCTCGGCGACCAGGTCATCGAGGCGAAGCAGCTCAAGAAGGGCTTCGGTGACCGGCTGCTGTTCGACAACCTGTCCTTCGAGCTGCCGAAGGGCGCCATCGTCGGCGTCATCGGGCCGAACGGCGCCGGCAAGACCACGCTGTTCCGCATGATCATCGGCAGCGAGCAGCCCGATGCCGGCGAGATCGTGCGGGGCTCAACCGTCGAGCTCGCCTACGTCGACCAGAGCCGCGACCTGCTCGATCCGAAGAAGACCGTCTGGGAGGAGATTTCCGACGGCCAGGACATCATCCGCGTCGGCAACTACGAGACCCCCTCGCGCGCCTATGTGGGTCGTTTCAACTTCAAGGGCACGGACCAGCAGCAGAAGATCGGCAACCTGTCGGGCGGTGAACGCAACCGCGTGCATCTCGCCAAGGTGCTGCGCGCCGGCGGCAACCTGCTGCTGCTCGACGAGCCGACCAACGACCTCGACGTCGAGACGCTGCGCGCGCTTGAAGAAGCGCTGCTCGAGTTCCCCGGCTGCGCGGTCGTGATCTCGCATGATCGCTGGTTCCTCGATCGCATCGCGACCCACATGCTGGCCTTCGAGGGCAACAGCGAGGTCGTATTCTTCGAGGGCAATTACGCCGATTACGAGGCGGACCTGAAGCGCCGCAAGGGCGAGGAAGCAGCCCAGCCGCACCGCCTGCGCTACAGGAAGATCATCTAGCGGGCGGGTCGGGCCGAGAGGTATTTCTCGCGGCGCAGCTGCTTGAGATTGAAGTCCATGGCCTTGAGGATCTCGACGGACTCGTCGATCATGCCCGGGTTGCCGCACAGGTAGACCACGTCCCGGGCAGGGTCCATCGACAGGCCGCTGAACAGCGTCTGGACATAGCCGGCCCGCTCCCAGGGTTCCGGTGCCGCCGGGAAGTCGCGGCTGTAGCAGGCGGTGAAACCGAGCCGCGGCTCGGCCTGTGCCGCCGCGATGAAATCCTCACCAAACAGCAGCTCCTCGCGGCGCCAGACCCCGAGCACGATCTGCGCCTCGAAGCCGGCCCGCAGCCGCTGCGCCAGCAGCGGCAACATCGCGCGGTACGGCGTGATGCCGGTGCCAGTGCCGATCAGCAGGTAACGGCAGCGTGGCTCCTCGCGCAACACGAAGCGGCCGAAGGGCCCGCTCGCCTGGATCGTGCCGCCGGGCGCCAGCGCCGCCAGCGCCTCGCTGGCCAGCCCGCCTGCGACCGGCGACATCGCGATCTCGAGCAGCCCGTCGGGCCCGGGCGGATTGGCAATGCTGTAGCTGCGGTGGGTGCCGCCGACCTCGGTGGCAAAGTGCAGGTTCAGGAACTGGCCGGGAATGAACTCCAGCGTCGAGCCGTCGTCGCGCCGGAACGCCAGGTGCAGCACGTGCGGCGTCGCATGACGACGCCAGGCGAGCTGCAGCGGAAAAGTCTCGGTGGCCATGGGGCGCGAATCTTCCTGATCCAGGCACGCGAACACAAGCCCCGGCTGCCGGCTGCGCGGCGCGGCTTGCTATAGTTCGGCCTTCGACCTGCCACGAATTTTCGGGAGAGCTCACGATGAAGCCATGGATTCTTGCGACCGCCCTGCTCGCGGCGGCGTTGCTCGCCGCGCCCGCCACCGCGCATGACCACGATCCGTTGGCCAAGGCCATCGCCGGGGAGCATCGCGACCCGGAAAACAAGGCGCGCGACGGCGCGCGCCATCCGAAGGAGACGCTCGAATTCTTCGGCTTCGACCAGGAACTGAAACTCATCGAGGTGTTCCCCGGCGGCGGCTGGTACACGGAAATCCTCGCGCCGGCGTTGCGCGGCCACGGCAAGTTCATTGCTGCGCATTTCCCGGCAGATGCGCCGTCCGAGTACGCCCAGCGCGTGCGCGGCGAGTACCTCGCCAAGCTGGCGGCCCATCCGGAAGCCTATGACCAGGTCGAGGTCATCGGCTACCGGCCGGGCGGCGACAATGCGCTCGGCGCGCCGGACAGCGCGGACATGGTCGTCACCTTCCGCAACCTGCACAGCTTCTATCGCGGCGACAATCTCGAAAAGTTCCTGGCCGACGCCTACGTCGTGTTGAAGAGCGGCGGCACGCTCGGCGTCGTGCAACATCGCGCGCCGGCCGGCACCGACCCGGCGCTGGGCAAGGAGAGCGGGTACCTGCCACAGGCCTGGGTCATCGAGAAGGCGGAATCCGCCGGCTTCAGGCTGGCCGCGACCGCCGAGATCAACGCCAACCCGCGTGACACTGCCGACCATCCGGGCGGCGTCTGGGCCTTGCCGCCGGGGTATCGCCACGGGGACACGGATCGCGCGAAGTACGAGGCGATCGGCGAAAGCGACCGCATGACCTTGCGCTTCACGAAGCCCTGAACCTTGGGGTCGACCGCGCCTCGGCCCCGCGAGTCGACCGCGGGACCGGACCGTCACAGGGTGCTAGTCGACCGCGGGACCGGACCGTCACAGGCTCGCTTCGCTCCAAATAACGTCGCTCAGCGAGCCTGTGACGTCCCGATCCCGCTACCGCGTCGCCTGCGTTGACGCCTGCTGGTGCCGCGCCCGGCCTGCGCTCTCGACGCCTCCGCGTCTCTGCGCCTCCGCGTCTCTGCGCCTCCGCGTCTCTGCGTCTCTGCGTCTCTGCGTCTCTGCGGGACGTCTCTGCGGGCAAAAAGGCAGTGGTCGGAACATGACAGGGTTCACCGCGCGAGATAAGACTTCCCGAGCGCGGTGAACCCTGTCGTGGTCCGGCCACGGTCGACCGGGTCAGGAGGCGTCGCTGAGCCGCTGCGCCAGTCGGGCGAGTACGCGCAGCAACAGCTGTTGTGCTGCAGCAAACCGCGGGTGATCCGGGCCACCGGCCGGGTCGGCCTCGTCCATGTAGACCCGCTGTGCCATCTCGATCTGGATAGCCTCGACGCCGTCCTGCCGGCCGTAATGGTCGGTGATGTAGCCGCCCTTGTAGGGGGCATTGATCGCGACCGCGAGGCCTTCCGCGGTGAAGCCCTCGTGTAGCAGCTCACGCAGCCAGGCGCCGCAAGTCGTGCCGTCACGGTCGCCCAGGTAGATCTCCTCTTGCAGCGCGCCATGCAGCCGGTTCGGTGCCGACGCGACGCTGTGCGCATCGAGCAGCACGACCCGCCCGAAGCGTGCCTTCGCCGCGTCGAGCAATGCCTGCAGCCGGGCGTGATAGGGCGCGTGCCAGGCGAGGCGGCGCGTCTCGATTTCCGCGGGCCCCGGCGGTGTGCGGAACACGGTCTCGCCCTGGAAGGTCTCGAGCGGCACCAGGCCGGTCTCGAAGCGTCCCGGGTACAGCGCGCGCGGCTGCGGCGGGCGGTTCAGGTCCACGACGAAGCGGCTCACGGTCGCGAAGATCGTCGTCGCGCCCAGCGCCGGCAGGAAATCGTAGAGCCGGTGCAGGTGCCAGTCGGTCATCGGCTGCGCGGCCATCGCCGGCGAGGCAAGGCTCGCGCGCACCTCGTCCGGCAACCAGGTGCCGGTATGCGGGATGCTGACGATCAGTGGTCGCGGCGTCCCGGAGGGCAAGCGCAGCCCGAACGGCGCTACAGCGGGCGCCGCCGCATCCTTCATCCTGCGTCGCCCCCGCCCATGATCTTGCGGATCGCGCCGCCGAACTCGACGTCCTCGAGCGGCGCACAGCGCTGCCCGCCAATCCAGGCATTCTCGAAACAGCGGCCGTCGCCGGTGGTCACGAGGGCGTCGAGGGCGCGCTGCGGCCCCTCCGCGCCGGCAAACACCGGGCTCTCGCGGTCGAGCGTGACGATGTCGGCGCAGCCGCCGACCTGGATCGCGCCGACCGGCATGCCGAGCGCGGCCGCGCCGCCCCCGGCCATGCGCCGCCACAGGCTCGCGCCAAGGCCCTCGCCGTCCGCGAAGCAGGCGCGCCGGCCGGTCAGCAGGCGTTGCCCGTACTCGAGCCAGCGCAGTTCCTCGGCAGCGTCGATGCGCACGTTGCTGTCGGTGCCGAGCGCGAGCCGGCCGCCGGCCGCGGCGAACTCCGCCGCCGGAAACAGCCCGTCGCCGAGATAGGCCTCGGTCAGCGGACAGAGCACCACCGTCGCGCCGCTCGCGATGATCGTCGCGCGCTCCGCCGCGTCGGCATGCGTGGCATGCACAAGGCTCCAGGCCGGGCCGAGCTCGACGCTTTCGGCCAGCAGCTGCACCGGCCGGCGGCCGGTCGCCGCAAGGCACTCCTCGACCTCGGCCGGCTGCTCGGCGACATGGATGTGGATCGGGCAATTCGCGCCGAGGATCTCGCGCGCGCCGAGCGCCATGTCCGCGAGCATCTCGATCGGCACGGCACGCAGCGAGTGCGCGGCGACACCCGCGCAGTGCCGGCTGTACATGACGACCAGCGTCAGGAAATCCTCGACGTCGCGGTACAGGAAGCGCGCCTGCCCTTGCCCGGCCGGCTGGCCGAAGCCGCCGCGCTGGTAGAACACCGGGATGAATGCGAGCCGGATGCCGGCATCCGAGGCCGCGTTGATGACCGCCTCGATACACTCGGTGGCGCGCTCGCCGTCGGCGCGGCGATGCAGGTAATGAAACTCGGCGACCGAGGTGAAGCCCGCGGCGAGCATCTCGCGGTAGGCTCGCCAGGCGACCTGGTACAGGCCGTCCGCGTCCAGCCCGCCGGCGAGCCGGTACATCGCATCGCGCCAGCTCCAGAAAGAATCGGCGCCGCGCGCCGCCTCGCCATGCCCCGCGAGCCCGCGCTGGAAGGCGTGGCTGTGCGCGCTCGGCATGCCCGGCAGCGCCAGCCAGCCATCGAACGGCCCCGCCGGGTCGCTCGGCTCGATGGCGGTGATCAGGCCATCGCCATTGAAGCGGATGCGACGGTGGCGCTCGATTCCGCCGGGCGTGAGAATATGCTCGAAACTCAGGTCGCGGGACATCCTCTTCATCCACCGGTCGGGCCGGCTTCCCCTTGGCAGAACTGCTTTTCCACAACGCGAGAGTCTACCCGAAGGCCGACGGCGCCGAAGTCGTGGATTGTTTCGCCGTGGACGCGGGACACATCGTCTCGGTCGGCGAGCCGGTCCCTGCTGCGCAGCAGGTCGATCTCGGCGGCCGTCTCGTGCTGCCCGGCTTCGTGGACTGTCATACGCACCTGGTGTGGGCCGGCGACCGGGCGGACGAGTTTGCGGCGCGCCGCGCCGGCGCCGGCTATGCGGACATTGCGCGGGCCGGCGGCGGCATCCTGTGGACGGTGCGCGCGGTGCGCGCCGCCAGCGAAGATGCGCTGGTGGCGCTCGCCCTGCCGCGCCTTGCGGCGCTGGCCGCCGAGGGCGTCACCCGTGTCGAGATCAAGAGCGGCTACGGGCTCGATCTCGACGGGGAGCTCAAGATGCTGCGCGCCATCCGCCGCCTCGGCAGGCTGCAGCCCGTGCGCGTGCATGCGACTTTCCTCGGCGCGCACACGGTGCCGGCCGGTCGCAGCCGGGCCGACTATCTCGAGGAAGTCATCACGCGCATGCTGCCGGCCATTGCGGCGGAGCGCCTGGCCGAGGCTGTCGACATCTACGTCGAGGACATCGCATTCTCGATCGACGACATGCAGCGCCTGTTCGCCGCAGCACAGTCATTCGGCCTGCGCGTTCGCGCCCACACCGGCCAGTTGTCGGACGGCGGCGCGACTGCGGCCGCGTGCCGCCTCGGCGCGGTGTCCTGCGACCACCTCGAGCATGCGGACGCCGACGCGGCCGCGGCGATGGCGCGCCATGGCACGACGGCGGTGCTGCTGCCAGGCGCCTGGTACTGCCTGCGCGACACGCAGCTGCCGCCGGTGCAGGCCTTGCGCGAGCACGGCGTGCCGATGGCCGTGGCCACCGACGCCAATCCCGGCACATCCCCGCTGCTCAGCCTGCTGACGGCCTTGCACATGGCTGTCGTGAGCTTCGGCCTGACGCCCGCGGAGGCGCTCGCCGGCGTGACACGCCATGCAGCCCGCGTCCTCGGCGACGCGCCTGGCGAGCTGGCGCCCGGGGCGCCGGCGGATTTCAGCGCCTGGGATCTCGAGCGGCCCGGCTTGCTCGGTTACCAGCTCGGCGGCCTGCGGCCGCATGCCGTGTATGTCGGAGGAGCACGAATTTGAACGATCGGACGACCACCGCCATCACGCTGGACGGCGGCAGCCTTGCGCTCGAGCTGCTGCGGCGCTGGGAGCACGATGGCGGTGCCGTGCAGCTCGACGCGGCCGCGCGTGCGCGCATGCTCGACAGCGCCGCCGCGGTGCGCCGCGTCGTCGCGGCGGGCCATGCGAGCTACGGCATCAACACCGGCTTCGGCGCGTTCGCCAACCGCCGGATCTCGACCGAGCAACTCACCCAGCTGCAGTACAACCTCGTGCGCAGCCATGCCTGCGGCGTCGGCGAGCCGCTGCCGCCGCGGCTCGTGCGCCGGATCATGCTGCTCAAGGCCAACAGTCTCGCGGTCGGCGTGTCGGGCATTCGCGCGGAGGTCGTGGACGCGCTGCTCGCGCTGCTGGCGGCCGACGTGCTGCCGATCATCCCGGCGAAGGGCTCGGTCGGCGCCTCCGGCGATCTGGCGCCGCTCGCGCACCTCGCGCTGGCGCTGATCGGCGAGGGGGAAGCGATCCGCGGCGACGCACGGCTGGAAGGTCCCGCGGTCATGCAGGCCGCCGGCTGCGAGCCGGTCCGCCTCGAAGCGAAAGAAGGGCTGGCGCTGCTCAACGGCACCCAGCTGAGCACCGCGCTCGCGATCGAGGGCTTGTTCCGCGCCGAGACGCTGCTGGGCACCGCCATCACGGCCGGCGCCCTCAGTGTCGAGGGCCTCGCCGGCAGCTACACGCCCTTCGACGACCGCATCCATGCCGCGCGCGGGCTGGTGCCGCAGCGCGAGGTCGCGGCGCGCTTCCGCCGCCTGCTGACGGACAGCGGGATTCACGCCAGCCACGTGGATTGCGACCGGGTGCAGGACCCCTATGCGGTGCGCTGCATGCCCCAGGTCTACGGCGCCGTCGCGGCCACGCTCGGTCATGCGCGCGGCGTGCTCGAGGCCGAGGCCAACGGCGTGTCGGACAACCCGCTGGTGTTCGGTGACGAGGTGCTGTCGGGCGGCAACTTCCATGCCGCCCCGGTCGGCTTCGTCGCGGATTTCATGGCGGTGGCGGTCGCCGAGCTCGCCAACATGTCGGAGCGACGCATCGACCTGCTCGCGCGCCGCGTCAACCCTAACCTGAAGATGTTCCTGACCGGCGAGCCGGGTGTCGAGTCGGGCTTCATGATCGCGCATGTCACCGCCGCGGCGCTCGCCTCGGAAAACAAGACGCTCGCGCACCCGGCCTCGGTCGACACGATCCCGACCTCCGCCGGCCAGGAGGACCACGTCAGCATGGCGCCCTGGGCGGGCCACAAGCTGCTGGCGGTTTGCGACAACACGACGCTGGTGCTCGCGATCGAACTGCTGGCCGCCGCGCATGCAATCGATGAGCAGAGCCCGCTCGGGACCACGCCGCCACTGGCCGGGGTGCACCGGCAGATCCGGGCGCACGCGCCGTTCATCCGCGGCGACCGCCGCCTCGACCGGGAGATCGCCGCCATCGCCGAGCTGGTCCGCAGCGGCGCCTTCGACACGCGCGGCGAGCAATCGGAGCAAACCTGAAGAATCGCTCTCAAGGTGTTGATTTTACATAAGCGGATGGTTGGCTTATGAGGCGCTTGTTCAGCTACACTCGAACAAAATAAACGGCTGCGGCGCGATGGGGGAGCGGGCCAGATGCCTATGATCGTTGACAAGAGCGGCGGGTTTCACCATGACCACAGTCAGCACTTCGCGCTGACCTGTGCGTCGTGTGGCGTGTTTTCGCACGTCACGCCGGTCGCCGTCCCGCGCTTCGAAGAGCTGTCGCGCTACAAGCCGCCAGAGACCGGTCTCGTATTCCGCTGCGACAACTGCAACTCGCCGATCTTCCTGCGCTTCCCGGTCAAGGCCTACACTGAGGACCAGGTCGAGCTGTCGACGAATTTCATAGAAGTCGAGCGGCCCAGGGAATCTTTCGACTTCACTTATCTGCCCGAGGAAATCGAGGCGCTGTTCCGCGAAGCGCTCGATTGCTACAGCATGAACGCGCTGAATGCCTTCGCGTCGATGTGCCGGCGCACCATACAGCGCGTGTTCCAGGAGCTCGGCGAGACCGGCAAGATGCGGATCTTTGAGCAGTGCAACGAGATCCGGGCGCTGGCTGAGGTGGAAGGCGCGACCTTCAATATCGTGCGGCGCGTGCTGTTCGACACCGACGCCGCGCGCGAGGGCATGCCGACCGTCACCCCGGTGGAGGCCGGCGTGCTGATCGAGTTCATGCGCGACATCCTCTACGAGTGCTACGTCCGCAAGGGCCGGCTGCAGCAGGCGATGATGATGCGCCGCTACGTCGCGGAACAGGCCGAGCCGCCCCGCCAGAACGGGTCGCACGGCTGAGAATCGCAGAGACGCGGAGACACTGAGGGGCGTCGAGAAGAGTTTTCCCGCGGAGACGCAGAGACGCGGAGACGCGGAGACGCAGAGATAAAGAGGGAAGGGCGGGAGAGTACTCGCGGTCCCCGGCCAAAGCTGTTCCCCGAAGGACCCTGATTCCCGCCTCTCTGCGTCTCTGCGTCTCTGCGGGAAAAGAAAGCTGAACGCCACCCCTCCCTGTTAACTCGACAGCAACCCGAACGCCTCCCTGCTCAGGTTCCTTGCCCCGCCGGGCCCGATCCAGACATTGTCCTCGATGCGCGCACCACCGCACGGGCGCAGGCGTTCGACCGCCTCCCAGTCCACGTGCCGGCCGAGCGGCGTCGCGCGCAGGCGATCCAGCAGCGAATCGATGAAATAGATCCCCGGCTCGATCGTGAACACGTTGCCCTGCTCGATCGGCCGCAAGTTGCGCAGGAACGGCCACGCTTCCGGCTGCGGCAGCGCGCTCCCGTCGGGCGCCGCGAGCTTGCCCCCGGTGTCATGCACCTGCAGGCCGAGATGATGGCCGACGCCATGCGGCAAAAAAACGTTGCTGACCCCGGCGGCGACCATGTCGTCCGGCGCCATCGCGACGATGCCGAGGTCCTCGAGGATCACGGCGACGGCGAGCTGCGCATCTTCGTGCACGTCGACATAGGAATGGCCGACCCGCAGGCTTTCGACGAGCGCCTGCTGCGCATGATCGAGCGCATCGACGAGGGCCGCGAATTCGCCGCCACCCTCGGCCGGCCAGGTCCGCGTGATGTCGGCCGCGTACCCCCGGCAGCGCGCCCCGGCGTCGATCAGGAAACTGCGCCGCTCCGCGGGCGGGTTGCGGTCGAAGCGGCCGTAATGCAGCGTGGCGCCGTGCTCGTTCAACGCGATGATGTTGGCGTACGGCAGCTCCGCCTCGCTGTGCCCGGTCGCCTCGAGATAGGCCAGGTGAATCCCGAGCTCGCCCGCCCCGCCGACGAACGCGGCGCGCGCCGCGAGGTGCCCGGCCGCGCTGCAGCGGTTGGCCGCGGCGATGCACTCGACCTCGTAGGCGGTCTTGTAGAGGCGTGCGAACTCCAGCGGCGTGACGACCGTGGCGGGATTCAGGGCCGCGCAGCCCCACTGGGCGACAGCCTCATCGGGCTCACCGATCAGCGCGCAGGACGACAGGTCGCGCGGCAGCGCGCGGCGCACGGCGGCGGGGTCGTCGACGATCTCGAGGTCGAACAGCGAGGTCCACGCGCCGGTCGGCGGCGCGGGCACGGAATGCCAGTAGTCACTCGGCAGGTGCAGCACCAGCAACGGCCTGCGGCCGCTGCGGAACAACAGCACGCTGGCCGCGTGATCGTCGCACGGCACCCACTGCTGGTAGAAGGTGCCGGCGCGGAACGGCCAGGACTGGTCGTCCCGGAAACGGTAGCGCGGCGTGCCGGAGTAGATCGCGATCGCCTCGTATGGCGACGCGGCCAGCACCGAGTCGAAACGCGCCGTCAGTTCGGCATGGTGGGCCGGGTACAAGCGGTCGAGGTCGGTGACCGGCGCCGCATCCTGGTCTCGCATCCCATTGCTCCGTACGGCGGACTGGTGGCTTGACGCGCTCGCATGAGCGCAGCGCCGCCATTCTAGCCCAGCGCCGCTATAATCGAATCCGTCGCGGTCGACGGGGCGAAAGCCCGGCGTGACCGATGCCTTGAGTACCAAGGGGATACGACGCATGAGCCAAGCCGACACCTTTGCCGCCGAGTTGCTCGAAGTCAGCGCTTCAGGCTATGCCGCGCTGGCGGCCGAGCGACTGCTCGCCGCGCACCCGGAGCTGGCGAAGCGTTTCGCGCCGGATGCGCTGGGCGCATGGCGGGCGACCCTCAGCCAGCGCATCGTGGAACTCGCGACTGCGCTGCGGCTCGGCGAGCCCCGGCTGTTCGCCGCGCGCGTGGCATGGGCACGCCGGGCCTTCGGTGCACGCGACGTCCCGGAGGGCGACCTGCGCGCCAGTCTCGATGTGCTGGCAAGCGTGCTCGTCGAGGAATTGCCGCAGGCCGCGCAGGCCGGGCCGGTCGCGCTGCTCGCCGACGCGCTGGCGGTGCTGGATCAGCCCGCCGAAGACGACGGGTCGTTCCTGGACCCGCACAGCGCCTTCGCCCGGCTGTCGCTGGAGTACCTGTCGTCAGTGCTCGAGGGCGACACGCGCAAGGCGACCGAACGCCTGCTGGCCGCGGTCGACGGCGGCCTGGCGATCGAAAACGCCTATCTCGACGTGCTGGTGCCCGCCCAGCGCGAGGTGGGCCGCCTGTGGCATGCCGGCGAGCTCGGCATCGTCGAGGAGCACGTCGTCACCTACACGACCGAGCGCCTGATGGCGCTGCTGGCGCACCGCGCGCCGCGCGCCGCGCACAACGGCAAGACCGTGATCTGCGCGGCGGTGATCGGCAACGCGCACGACATCGCCGTGCGGGTGATCGCCGATTTCTTCGATATCGCGGGCTGGCGCGCCGTGCACCTCGGCGCCAGCGTGCCGGCGCCCGAGATCGCCTCGGCGCTGCAGTATTTCGACGGCGACCTGCTGGTCCTGTCCGCAGCGCTCAGTGTCCAACTGCCGAAAGTCGCAGATGCGATCACGGCGGTGCGCCGTCTCGAGGGACGCAGTGTTCCGGTCATGGTCGGCGGCATGGCCTTCAACGATGCGCCGGAACTCTGGCGCCGGCTCGGTGCGGACGGCTACGCGCCGGATGCGCGCACCGCGGTGCAACTCGGGGTAGAACTGGTCGACGGCTGAGCGCTGCCGGCGTCGCGCCGCAGCGTGCTCAGCGCCCGGCGGCGAGGCTGCGCTCCGCCCAGCTGCGCAGCGGCGTCAACTCCAGGTTGAAGCGCTCGGCGATGTCCGTCATCGGGATCGCATTGCCGCGTGCATAGGCCAGCATCAGGGCCACGATGCTGCGCGCATGCGGCTCGCTCGCCGCTGCCAGCTGTGCCCGCAGCGCGTCCTCCGAAACCATCTCGATCTCGATGCGCCGGCCGGAGACGGCCTCGAACAGCGCGACCGCGTCGAGCGGCGCGACGGCCTCGGGCCCGCCGATCTCGATGGTCGCGTTGCGCGCCTCCTCGCTGTCCACGGCCTCGGCCGCGAACTGGGCAACGTCGTCGCGCGCCACCCAGCTGATCGGCTCGCGGCCTGCGCCGTAAATGCGCGCGCGCCCCGCGGCGACATCGAAACCAAGCGCCGGCGAGAGCCATGTTTCCATGAAATAGGAGGGGCGCAGCACCGTCCAGGTCATGCCGCTGTGCTTCAACGTCCGCTCCACGGCGCGCTTGGCGAGGGTCAGCGGGTCGTCCTTGCCAATGACGCCGGAGTAGGAGACATACACGAAGCGCTCGACGCCCTCCTCGGCGGCCGCGGCCACGAGCGCCAGCTGCCCGTCGCGGTCGACCCGCTCGATGCTCTCGCCGGGCCGGCCCATCGCAGTCATGCTCGAGACCACCGAATCGCAGCCGCTGCAGGCCTCACGCAGCGATTCGCGGCTTTCCAGGTCGGCTTGCACCGTGGTGACACCCATCGCCTCCAGTTCCGCGACCGCCGCGGGCGCGGAGCTTGCGCGCACCATGCCGTAGACCGTGCCCCCGCGCTCAATGAGCTTGCGGCAGATGGCCCGCCCCAGCTCGCCCGACGCCCCGGCAACCAGAATCATGACTGCTCTCCCCCTGCGCCTCCGCGTCTCTGCGTCTCTGCGTCTCTGCGTCTCTGCGTCTCTGCGTCTCTGCGTCTCTGCGGGACAATCTCCGGGACGAGACCCTGACCCGTCAAGCCCCGTTTTGCCCCATCGGCAGATTCAGGCCGCGCTCGGCCGCCACCTCGAGGGCGCGTTCGTAACCCGCGTCCGCGTGCCGCATGACGCCGCTGCCCGGGTCGTTGACCAGCACCCGCGCAAGCTGCTCCGCGGCCCGCGCGCTGCCGTCGGCGACGATGACGACGCCCGCGTGCAGCGAATACCCCATGCCGACGCCGCCGCCGTGATGAAAACTGACCCACGAGGCGCCGCTGGCCGTGTTCAACAGCGCGTTCAGCACCGGCCAGTCCGCGACCGCATCGGAGCCGTCGCGCATTGCCTCGGTCTCCCGGTTCGGTGAGGCCACCGAGCCCGAGTCGAGGTGATCGCGCCCGATGACGATCGGCCCTTTCAGCTCGCCGCTGGCGACCATCTCGTTGAAGGCCAGCCCGAGGCGGTGGCGCTCCTGGTAGCCGAGCCAGCAGATGCGCGCCGGCAGGCCCTGGAAGCGGATCCGCTCGCGCGCGCCGTCGAGCCAGCGGTGCAACGCAGTCTTCTCGGGAAACAGCTCGCGGACCTTCGCGTCGGTGCGCCAGATGTCCTCGGGATCGCCGGACAACGCCACCCAGCGAAACGGCCCGACGCCCTCGCAGAACAGCGGCCGGATGTACAGCGGCACGAAGCCCTTGAAGTCGAAGGCGTTCGCGACGCCGGCGTCCTGCGCCATCGCGCGGATGTTGTTGCCGTAATCGAAGGTCGGCGCGCCGGCCGCCTGCAAGGCGAGCATCGCGCGCACCTGGCGGGCCATCGAGGCCTTCGCCGCCTGCACATAGGCCCGCGGGTCGCGCGCGCGGAACGCGGCCGCGGCGGCAACGTCGTAGCCCACCGGGACATAGCCGTTCAGCGGATCGTGCGCCGAGGTCTGGTCGGTCACGAGGTCAGGCCGGATGCCGCGTGCCGCGATCTCCTCGAAGACCTCGGCCGCGTTGCCGAGCAGGCCGACCGAGATCGCGCTGCCGCTGCGCGCGGCCGCGTCGAGGATCTCCAGCGCGGCGTCGAGCGAGCCGGCCTGGCGGTCCAGGTAGCCGGTCTCGAGGCGCTTGTCGATGCGTGACGGGTCGACCTCGACGGCCAGGCAGGACAGGCCCGCGAACACCGCGGCCAGCGGTTGCGCGCCGCCCATGCCGCCGAGTCCGCCGGTCAGCAGCCAGCGGCCACGCGCGTCGCCGCCGTAGTGCTGGCGCAGCGCCTCGGCGAAGGTCTCGTAGGTGCCCTGCACGATGCCCTGCGAGCCGATGTAGATCCACGAGCCGGCCGTCATCTGGCCGTACATCATCAGGCCCTTGCGGTCGAGCTCGAAGAAGTGCTCCCAGTCCGCCCACTTGCCGACCAGGTTCGAGTTCGCGATCAGCACGCGCGGGGCGAATTCGTGGGTGCGGAACACGCCGACCGGCTTGCCCGACTGCACCAGCAGGGTCTCGTCGTCGGCGAGCCTGCGCAGCGTCGCGACGATCGCGTCGAAGCACTCCCAGTTGCGCGCCGCGCGGCCGATGCCGCCGTACACGACCAGTTCGCGCGGGTTTTCGGCGACCTCGGGGTCGAGGTTGTTGCACAGCATGCGCAGCGCCGCTTCCTGCACCCAGCCGCGGCAGCTCAGTTCTCTGCCGCGCGGCGCGCGGACCACGCCGTCACGGAAGCGCGTGCCGGCCGCGCCGTCGGTGTCGCTCATTGCTCTCCTCCCGGGCGCGTCGCTGCGCGCCTCTCGATGATCGTCGCCTCAGCCGACCCAGGCCCGCGCGTTGCGGAACAGCCGCATCCACGGCCCGTCCTCGCCCCAGTGATCCGGCCGCCAGGAATGCTGCACGCTCCGGAACACGCGCTCCGGATGGGGCATCACGATGGTCACGCGGCCGTCGGCGGAGGTCAGGCCGGCGATCCCGTCCGGCGAGCCGTTCGGGTTCGCCGGATATCGCGTCGCGATGCGGCCATAGTTGTCCACGTAGCGCAGCCAGACGAGCTGCGCCTCGATGCAGGCGCGCTCGTGCGCGGCGTCGCGGAACTCCGCGCGGCCCTCGCCATGCGACACGACGACCGGCATCACCGAACCGGCCATACCGGCCGTGAGTGCTGCATCGCTCGCCTCGACGCGCACGAGGCTCAGGCGCGCCTCGAACTGCTCCGAGCGGTTGCGGACGAAGCGCGGCCACAGCCCGGCGCCCGGGATGATTTCCTTGAGCGCCGCCATCATCTGGCAGCCGTTGCAAACGCCGAGCGCGAAGCTGTCCGGGCGCGCGAAAAAGGCCTCGAACTGAGCGCGGCTGCGGGCGTTGTAGAGAATGGTCTTGGCCCAGCCTTCGCCCGCACCGAGCACGTCGCCATAGGAGAACCCGCCGCAGGCCACGAGGCCCGCGAACTCGTCCAGTCCCCGGCGGCCCGCGACGAGGTCGCTCATGTGGACGTCCACCGGCTCGAAGCCCGCACGGTGGAAGGCGGCGGCCATCTCGACCTGGCTGTTGACGCCCTGCTCGCGCAGCACCGCGATGCGCGGGCGCGCGCCGCGGCCGATGAACGGCGCGGCGATGTCCTCGTCGGGATCGAAGCTCGGCTCCGCCCACAGGCCCGGATCGTCGTCCTCGAGCCGGCCGGCATGCTCCTCGCGCGCGCTGTCCGGATGATCGCGCAGCGCCTGCATGCGGCAGCTGGTCTGCGACCACGCATCGCGCAGCTCGCGCCGCACCGCGTCGAGCAACACCTGCCCGCCGGCGCGGATGCGCACGCGGCCGTCGTCGCTGGGCCGGCCCACGGCGACCAGCAGCTCGCCCAGGCCGGCCGTCGCGAAGGCCGCGCGCACTGCCGCGAGCTCAGCCTCGCGCACCTGCACGACCGCGCCGAGTTCCTCGCTGAACAGCGCGGCGATCGGGTCATGGCCGAGCGGGGCGAGATCGATGTCGAGCCCGCAGTGGCCGGCGAACGCCATCTCGACGAGCGTCGCGAGCAGGCCGCCGTCGGAGCGGTCGTGGTAGGCCAGCAGCTGGCCCGCGGCGTTCAGGTCCTGGATCGCTGCGAAGAAGGACGCCAGCCGCGCCGGCTCATCGAGATCCGGCGGCTCGGCGCCGGTCCGGCCGTAGACTTGCGCCAGCGCAGAACCGCCGAGCCGGTTGCGCCCGGCGCCGAGGTCGACGAGCAGCAGCACGGACGCGCCGTGCTCGAGCCGCAGCTGCGGCGTCAGCGTGCGCCTGACGTCCTCGACCGGCGCGAAGGCCGAGACGATCAGCGACACCGGCGCGATGACCGCGCGCTCGCCGTCCGGTGCGTCCCAGCGGGTGCGCATCGACAGCGAGTCCTTGCCGACCGGGATCGCGATGCCGAGCGCCGGGCAGAGTTCCTCGCCGACAGCGCGGACGGTGTCGAACAGCGCGGCATCCTCGCCGCGCTCGCCGCAGGCCGCCATCCAGTTCGCCGACAATCGCACGTGGCCGAGCGACGGCACGGCGGCAGCCGCGATGTTGGTGATCGCCTCGCCGACGGCCATACGGCCCGAGGCCGGGCCGTCGAGCACAGCCAGCGGCGTGCGCTCGCCGATCGCCATCGCCTCGCCGGTCAGGGCGCGAAAGCCGGAGCTCGTCACCGCGACGTCGGCCACCGGCACCTGCCAGGGGCCGACCATCTGGTCGCGCGCCGTCAGCCCGCCGACGCTGCGATCGCCGATCGTGACGAGAAAGGTCTTGTCGGCCACGGCCGGCAGCGACAACACGCGCAGTGCCGCTTCGCGCAGGTCGACGACCAGCGGCAGCTCGTCGCCACGGCGCGCGATCCGCTCGGCCGTGCGGGTCATCCTTGGCGGCTTGCCGAGCAGCACCTCGACCGGCATATCGACCGGCGCGTCGCCGAACAAGCGGTCGCTGACCAGCAGGCGGCGCGCCGCCGTCGTCTCGCCGACCATGGCCCACGGGCAGCGCTCGCGCGCGCAGATCGCGGCGAATTCCTCGAGCCGCTCGGGCGCGACCGCAAGCACGTAGCGCTCCTGCGCCTCGTTGCACCAGATCGCCATCGGCGACATGCCCGGCTCGTCGTTCGGCACGTCGCGCAGCTCGATCCGTCCGCCGAGCGCGCTGTGATCGATGACCTCCGGCAAGGCATTCGACAGGCCGCCGGCGCCGACGTCGTGGATCAGCACGATCGGGTTGTCGTCGCCGAGCGCCCAGCACCGGTCGATGACTTCCTGCGCGCGGCGCTGCATCTCCGGGTTGCCGCGCTGCACCGAGGCAAAGTCGAGATCCTCGGTGCTCTCGCCGCTGGACATCGACGAGGCCGCGCCGCCGCCGAGCCCGATCAGCATTGCGGGACCGCCGAGCACGATGAGCTTTGCGCCGGGCGACACCTCGCCCTTCAGGACATGCGGCGCGCGGATGTTGCCGAGCCCGCCGGCAATCATGATCGGCTTGTGATAGCCGCGCACGACGCCGTCCACCGACTGCTCGAAGGTGCGGAAGTAGCCGGCCAGGTTCGGTCGGCCGAACTCGTTGTTGAACGCCGCCGCGCCGATCGGGCCGTCGCGCATGATCTCCAGCGGCGTCGCGATCCGCGACGGAAAGCCCGGCCCGCCCTGCTCCCACGGCTGTTCGTAGCCGGGGATGCGCAGGTGCGAAACCGAGAAGCCGGCCAGCCCGGCCTTGGGCTTCGCGCCGAGGCCGGTCGCCCCCTCGTCGCGGATCTCGCCACCCGCGCCGGTCGCCGCGCCCGGGAAGGGCGAGATCGCGGTCGGGTGGTTGTGCGTCTCGACCTTCATCAGGATGTGCACCGGCTCCTCGACGTAGCCGTAGCGCGCATCGGCCGGCGCGGCAAAGAACCGCTCCGCGACCCAGCCCTCCATGACGGCCGCGTTGTCGCAGTACGCCGACAGCACGCCGCCGGGCGATTTCTCGTGCGTGTTGCGGATCATCGCGAACAGCGACTTCGGCTGGGGCGCACCGTCGACAACCCAGGACGCGTTGAAAATCTTGTGGCGACAGTGCTCGCTGTTGGCCTGCGCGAACATCATCAGTTCCGCATCGGTCGGGTTGCGCCCCGCGGCGAGGAAATGCGCCAGCAGGTAGTCGATCTCGTCCTCCGACAGCGCGAGCCCGAGCGCGCCGTTGGCGGCGGCCAGCGCCGCGCGCCCGCCGCGCAGCGCATCGACGCGCCCCAGCGGCTCGGGCGCATGGCGCTCGAACAGCCTCGCGGCGTCCTCGACCCGCTGCACGACGGCCTCGGTCATGCGATCGTGCAGCGGCGCCGACAGCTCGCAGAGTTCCTCGCCGGTCAGCGGCCGGCGCGCGACGAGGTGCCACGCGACGCCGCGCTCGAGCCGGCGCACAGCCGCGAGACCGCAGTTGTGCGCGATGTCGGTGGCCTTGCTCGACCACGGCGAGATCGTGCCGAAGCGGGGCACGACCAGCAGCACGTCGCCCTCCGGGAACGCGACCTTGCGCGTCGGGCCGTAGCTCAGCAGCCGCTTCAGCAGGCGCAGCTCGGCATCGTCGAGTTCGCGCTCGAGATCGGCGAAGTGCATGTGACGCGCGGCCACGGCGGTCACTGCCGGGCAAACGCCCCGCAGGTCCTCGAGGAACTTGTCCAACCTGAAGCGGGAAAAGGCCGGCGCACCGGGCAGAGTCAGCATGGTTTCCTGGGGCGGGCGGGCGCAGCGGAAGGCCGCCGAATTCTACTTCAGACGGCCCGGCCTGCCCACCCGGCCGGGCCGGTCGGGCCGGTCGGGCTCAGAGCGAGCGCCAGTCGAGGCCGTCACGCTGGTCCGCCACCGCGATCTCGGCAGCGGCGCAGCCGATGGCCCCGGCCAGCGCAGCGCGCGCCAGCGCCGGCGTGTTGTTGATCTCCGAGAGATGCAGCGCGACGAGGTGCCGCAGCCCTGCCGTGTCGAGGGCCGCCAGCAGGGCGGCCGCCTGGTCGTTCGACAGGTGCCCGAGATCCCCGCCGACCCGCTGCTTCAGCGGGCCCGGATATGGCCCGGCCGCCAGCATCGCGGGATCGTGATTGCACTCCAGCGCCAGCGCGTCGCAACCCTGCAGGCTGGCGATGACGTGCGTCGTGACCCGCCCGAGATCGGTAACGACGCCAAGCCGACAAGCGCCGTCGCTGAACACGAACTGGCAGGGCTCGTTGGCATCGTGCGGCACCGGCATCGGCTGGATCTCAAGCCCGCCACAGGAGAAGGCCTCGTGCGGACTGATCTGCTCGAGCCGCGACGGCGGCGCGGCGCGAAACCCGCGCGCCGTGCCGGCCGTCGTCACGACCCGGAGGCCGTGCTTGCCGGCGAAGCGGGCCACGCCGCCGATGTGGTCGCTGTGCTCGTGGGTCACGAGGATCGCGTCGATGTCGGCCGCGCACCTGCCGAGCCGCGCGAGGCGCGCCTCGGCTTCCTTGAGCCCGAGGCCGCAATCGAGCAGCACGCAGGAGCCGTCGGCTTCCACGAGGGCCGCGTTGCCGCGACTGCCGCTGGCGAGCCAGGCGAAACGCACCGGCGGGCCCTAGCTGCCTTTCGAGGAATCGCTGCCTGGCGCGTACATCGGCATCGGGAACTGCGCGATGTTGCCGCCCTCGGCGGCGCTGATCTTGCTGACGCCCTGCTTCTCCACCTCGTCGATCCGCAAAACCGCGTGCAACGGTATGTAACTTCTCTTAACTCCGGCGAACTCCGACCTTATGCGCTCTTCGGCCGGATCCACGACGACCGAGCTGCGCTCCCCGAAGACGAGCTCCTCGACGGCCAGGAAGCCGAACAGATCGCCCTGGGAGACGCTGCGCGCGTAGATCTCGTAGACCTTGCCCTGGTTGATGAACAGGATTTTGTAGACGTGTCTGGTCGGCATGGGGCTTCACGGTGGCGAGAGGCAAAGCGCGGGCTGCGCGATAAATCGTGACGTGGCGCACATTATGCGCTGTTGTCGCGTGGCGTGACTTCATCTATTTTTGTCGGATGACACCGCAAGTCAATGTTTCACCGGGGTAGTACATGCCTCTGACCCTGAAGATCGTCAGCAAGCAGCGGCATATCCTCGGGTCGGACAGCCTGCGGGTGTTCAGCGTGCACGGCGGCTCGATCGGTCGCGCGCCTGACAACGACTGGGTGCTCCCCGACCCGGATCGTTACATCTCCGGCCACCACGCGATGATCGACTACCGTGCCGGCGCCTACTACCTGCGCGACAGCAGCACCAACGGCGTGTACGTCAACCAGTCGGAGCAGCCGGTCGGGCGCGGCGCGCCGCTGCGGCTCTATGACGGCGACGAGCTCAAGATGGGCGACTACGTTTTCCAGGTCAGCATCGTCAATGTCAGCCGCGACGGCACGGATGACAGCGGCGATGGCGAACCCGAGGAGCAGCCGCGGCAAGAGCCGCAGCCGCGACCGCAGCCGGCCGCCTCACCGGCGCCGCTGACGCTGAAACTGCTGGGCGACCAGGCGGAAGAGATGGAAGAGGCCGCGGAGGAGCGGGCACAGCTCCGGGCGGCCAGCATGCAGGCGAACGATTCGATCAGCCTCGAGCTGCCGGAGCTCGAGGTCGAGCATATCGACACCCAGGTGCATCCCGATTCCTTCAAGTTTTCCGCCGTCAGCGATTCCGGCTTCACGCTGAAGATCGACGATTCCGCGGCCGCCAAGGTCGATGGCGACGCGAAGGCGGTGTTCGGTTCGCCCGGCCGGCGGGACTTCGCCGAGGCCGTGCGCCTGCTGATGGAATGTGCCGGGCTCGACTCCACGCAGCTGCCGCGCGACAGCCAGGAAGAGGCCGTTGTCATCGCAGGGCGCCTGATCCGGGCGACGGCCGAGGGACTGCAGTCCGTGCTGCGCAGCCGCTCGCTGATCAAGGCGCAGTTCCGGCTCAGCCAGACGACGATCCAGCCGCTCGGCAACAACCCGCTGAAGTTCACGCCGACGGTCCAGGATGCGCTGGAACACCTGTTCTACGAGCATACCGAGGGCTACCTCGGACCCGTCGAAGCGGTCGAGGATGCCTTCCACGACTTGCGCGCCCACCAGGGCGCCATGGTCAAGGCGATGCAGGTCGCTTTCCGGGACCTGCTCGAGCGCCTCGATCCGGACACCCTCGAAGAGAAGTTCCAGCAGGGCGCCAAGCGCGGCGGGCTGCTGCAGGGGTCCGCCAAGTCCAAGTACTGGGACCGCTACCGGGACGTCTACCGCGGCATCGCCAGCCACAGCGAGGACAATTTCGCGAACATCGTCGGCGTCCGGTTCGCCGAGACCTACGACCGCGAATTGCAGCAGCTGCTGGCCCGCAAGCCGAAGAAGGGCGAGCCCGAGTAGCCGGCACCCGCCGGACGGTCGTGGCGCCGTTCAGCCGACGGCAATTACCGGCGTCCCCGCCTCGGCATGGCGCGCGATCGCGTCCGTCATGCGGTTGAAGATCAGGCCGTGGAACGGCGCCAGCGGATACCAGTACAGCAGGCCCCAGGCGCCATGCGGATGCCAGTACGCGGTCGCGGTCACGCGCGTGCCCTCGCCCTCGGGCTGCAGCTCGAACTCGAGGATGCCGGCGCCAGGCGCCTTCATGCCGAACAGCAGCGTCAGGCGGCGCTGCGGCTCGAGCCCGATGACGTGCCAGGAATCGACGGTATCGCCAACCCTGAGCTCGCCGGCATCGCGGCGGCCGCGATTGAAGCCGGGGCCACCGACGAACCAGTCCGCCAGCTCCCGCAGTGTCCATAGCAGGTCCAGCGCATAGTAGCGGTTGTGGCCGCCGATCGCGGTGACGACGCGCCAGACCTCGGCCGGGGACGCCGACGACACGGCGCTGCCGCCGGCCTGCTTCGCATAGAAGGCGTAGTCCTGGCGATAGTTGCGGTACATCAGCGCGCCCTCGGTCCAGCGCGCCGCGACCGAGTTGCGCCGCTCCGCGTCGAGCGCCGCCGTGACGGCCTCGCGGTAGTCGAGCAGGCGCTGCGGAATCAGCGCCTGCAGCGCCTTGGCGTCGGCCGGGATGTCGTGCGCCAGGCCGCCGATCAGTGCGCGCGCGACCGGTGTCGGCACGGTCGTCACGAGGCCGAGCCAGTAGGACGACAGCACCGGCGTCAGCACCGGCAGCGGCAGTATTCTCGGCCGCCGGCCGACGATCTCGCCGAACATGCGCATCAGCTGCTCGTAGGACAGCTCCTCGGGGCCGGCCGCGTCATAGATGTGGCCGGCCGCAGCGTCGATCCCGGCGATCCGCAGCAGGTACTCGATAAGGTTGTCGAGCGCGATCGGCGGCGTGCGCGAGCGGACCCAGCGCGGCGTGACCATTGCCGGCAGCGCGTTGACGAGGTCGCGAATCACCTCGAACGCGGCCGAGCCCGGGCCGACGATGATGCCGGCGCGGATTTCCGTGACCGGCACCTGCCCCGCGCGCAGCCGGTCACCGGTTTCCTTGCGCGACAGCAGATGCTCCGACTTCGCACCCGCAGGGATCAGTCCGCCGAGGTAGACGATCCGGCGCACGCCGGCGCGCGCCGCGGCAGCGGCGAAGTTCTCGGCGCAGGCCAGGTCGATGCGGCCGAAATCCGCGCCGGCGGCCATCGAGTGCACCAGGTAATAGGCCGTATCGACGCCGGCCAGCACCGGGTCGAGGGTCTCCGGTTGCAAGGCATCGGCCGACAGCCGCTCGACCTTTTCCCAGCCGGGCCGATCGAGCGACGCCGCATCCCGCGCGGCGGCCCGCACCGGTCGGCCGGCCTCGAGCAGGCGCGGCACGAGGTGCCCGCCGATGTAGCCGCTGGCGCCGAACACGAGGTTCAGCCCGGCGCGCTTGCTCATGCGCGTCCCGCCGTGACGTAGCCGAGGGCCTCGACGGTGAAGCGCTGCGGCGTGATGCCGAACAACTCCCAGGCCTCGCGGCCGTCACAGGCATTGCCTTCCAGCAGCATCTGCAGCTGCGCGCGGGTCACCGGGAACCACTCGTAACGATCGAGCAGCGAGGCGACGGCGCGGAGCACGCCGACCGGCGCCGGGATCATCAGCTTCTTCTTGCCGGCCGCCGCCGCGATGATGCGCAGGATCTCGCGCCACTCGAGCGCCTCGGGCCCGCCGAGCGGGAAAACGCGGCCGTAGCTCGCCGGCGTGTCCAGCGCGCGCACGAAGGCCTCCGCCACGTCCTCGACCGCCACCGGCGACATCCGGAAACGACCCGCCCCTATCGGCAGGAGTCCCTCGTGGAACAGCGGCGCCGGGATCGGCGGGGCCAGCATCTGGTCGCGCACCATGCTGCAGAACTCGAGCCGGCCGCGCGGCGCGCCGAACACGATCGAGGGGCGGAACACCGTCCAGTCGAGCCCGCTGCTGGCCAGGTGCTGCTCCGCGCGATACTTCGTGGTCTGGTAGCCGGTGCCCTCGGGCTTGACGCCGTTGGCGCTCATCAGGATGAAGCGCCTGACGCCGACGCGCACGGCCGCATCGATCGCCGCCGCGGCGCCCGCATAGTGCATCGCTTCCCAGGTGATGCCGTGTTGCGGCAACTCGCGGATCAGGCCGATGTTGTAGATCGCGGCATCGGCGCCCGCCAGGCAGGCGGCCACGGCCTCCGGCTGGTCGATCTCGCCGGTGACGATTTCACAGCGCTCACGCTGCACAACCTTGTGTTCGCTGCCGGCGCGCACCAGCAAGCGCGGCGTATGGCCGTGCGCGACCAGCGCGTCAGTGAGGTAGCTGCCGACGAAGCCGGTGCCGCCGAACAAGGCAACTTTCATAGTCATTTCCCGGGGCCCGGCACCGGGCAACCGCTCGCGCCGCAGCGCTTGGCGAACCGTCCGCGGCTGTGCCAGCGGTAAACGCGATCGAAGGCGCGCTCCAGCCCGCACGCCCGGATCAGCCGCGACAGCACGCGCCACGCCGGCAGCTGGTCCCACAAGAGCAGGAAGGCGTCGCCGCCGACCACCAGCCGGCCCGACCGGTCGCGCACGTGCAGCGTCTCCATCGCCGCCCCGAAACTGACGCCTTCCGCCGCCAGCGCGTCCGGCTGCTCCATCAGGTCCACCCAGGCGGTGCGCCGGGCCCAGTCCCGGGCCTGCCAGTGGGCGGCGCCGCGCGCGCACACCGGGCAACCGCCGTCGAAGTAAATGATCGTTTTCATGGCTCTCAGTTCGGTCCGGGGGCGCGGGACGGATTCGCCGCCTTGCCGCCCTCGAGACCCTACCGTATGGTACGCCGGCCAGCAAAAACAGGCGTACCCAGTGTCAGACCTTTCCCATACCTTCGGCAGCCAGGAAGTCGACCCGCGCGAGCGCGAGCGCCTCGTCCGCGACGTATTCCGGCGCGTGGCGCGCCGCTACGACCTGATGAACGACCTGATGAGCTTCGGCATCCACCGGCTCTGGAAACGCTCCGTGGCGTGGGCCGTGAACCCGGGGCCGGGACAGCTGATCGTCGACCTGGCCGGCGGCACCGGTGACATCGCGCAGCGCCTCGCCGCGATCGACCGGCAGGTCATCGTCGTCGACCCGAGCTTCGAGATGATGGCGGTGGGGCGCGAGACCCGCCACCACGCGCTGCGCTGGGTCGCCGGCACCGCAGAGCGGATGCCGCTGCCGGACGCCTGCGCGGACACCGTGACGATCGCCTTCGGCATCCGCAACGTGACCCGCATCGAGGATGCACTCACGGAGATCCTGCGCGTGCTGAAGCCGGGCGGCCGGCTGCTGTGCCTGGAGTTCTCGAAGATGGTCGGCCCGCTGCGCGTCCCCTACGAGTTCTACAATCGCTGGGCCATCCCGGCGATCGGCACGCTGGTGGCCGGCGACAAGTCCGCCTATCGCTACCTGATCGAATCCATCCGGCGTTTTCCCGACCAGGAAACGCTGTGCGGCATCCTGCGCGAAGCCGGTTTCACCGACATCTGGTATCGCAACTACAGCATGGGGATCGCCGCACTGCACGTCGGCTCCCGGCCGGCATGACCGCAACGCCCGTCGCGCGGCTGGCGCAGTGGCCGGCGGCGGCGCCGGCGCTGGCCTGGCCCGGCGGCAAGATGAGCTACGGGCGACTGCGCGATCGCGTCGACGCGCTGGCGGACATCGCGCGCCGGTCCGGCCCTGCCGGCAGCCCGCTGGCCGTGCAGGCAGGCTCGCGCCTCGGCACCGTGCTCGGCGTGCTGGCCGGCCTGTCGCTCGACCGGCCCGTGCTCCCGCTGGATCCGGCCCGGCCCGACCGCGCAGCCTGCCTCGCCGCCTGCGCACCGGGCGGCCTGCTCGATCCCGATGCCGGGACTGTCACGCCGCTCGCCGGCGGCGAGGCGGCAGCACCGGGCTTATCTGCCGACCAGCGCCCCGCCCTGCTGGTGCCGACCAGCGGCACGAGCGGCGCGGCGCGCGTCGCGATGCTGACGGCCGCCGCGATGGATGCGCACGTTGCCGCCAGCGCCCAGGTGCTGCCGCCGTTCGGGTCCGCTGGCCGCTGGCTGGTGTGCCTGCCGATGACCAGCATCGGCGCGCTCGCCGCGCTGTGGCGCGCGCTGTCGGCCGGCGGCTGCTTCGCCCTGCTCGAGGGCTTTGAGGCGTCGGCGGCTGGCCAACTCATGGCGCGGGGCACCAGCCACGTCTCGCTCGTGCCCGCCATGATCCCGCCGCTGGCCGAGAGCCGCGCCGCGTCTCGCGAACTGCGCTGCGTGTTGACTGGTGGCGGGCCGCTGTCCGCGCGAATGGCGGAGCTGGCGCTCGCGGCGGGCTGGCCGCTGTGGAACGCCTGGGGCATGACGGAGACGGCATCGCACGTCGCCGCCGGGCCGGTCGAGCCGGGCTGGCGCGAAGGCGTGGTCGGCCAGCCGCTGCCGGGCGTCACGATCAGGGTCGAAAGTGACGGTGGTCGATTGGTTCTCGGTGGGCCGATGCTGATGTCCGGCTACGCCGCCCCCGGCCTGGCGCCGGGTGCGGGCCTCGCGGGCGACGGGTATTACACCAGCGGGGATCTCGGGGAACGGCTGGCGGACGGCCGGCTGCGCGTCCTCGGTCGCGCCGACGACGTCCTCGTGACCGGCGGCGTCAACGTGCATCCCGAAATCGTCGAGCGGCAGCTCTCGGCCTGCGCCGGCGCCGGTGAGATCGCGGTCACCGCCCGGCCGGATCACCGCTGGGGCATGACTCTCGTCGCCCTTTACACCGGAACGGCGCCAGTCGCCGCACTCGAGGCGTGGGCCAGGGCGAGCTTACCCCCCGCGGCCCGACCGCGCGTCTTCGCGCGCGTGCCGGCTTTGCCGCGCAACGCAATGGGCAAGTTGTTACGGCACGAGCTGCCCGCCTTGATCCCCTCGAATTCCTGATCGACCGCATAATCACGCTTGTCACGAGCGTTCCGGCCAGTTCAGTATTCGGATCAATGATCAGTGGTGCGTTTTCTTCAGGTGGACTGAGGTAGGTGCAGAAGAGGCGGAGATCGTCGCGGCCAGGAAGCACTCGACGCCGTAGCCCGGCTCCCCGACGACACCGACATGGACGGAGATCATTTACCGACTCTACGTGCTCAATAAGATCCGCAAGGGCCGCGAGGATGCCGAGAAGGCCCACACGACGAGCCTCGAAGATCTGAAGCGCGAGATCGAGACGTGGTGAGATGGTCCGATCAGGCCAAAGCCGATCTCAAGACAAGCACCGCGTGCCAAACGAGTCGTAAGCTCGTCAGCGCAGAAAATACAGAAATCGAGTTCATGGGCCTGTTTCTGCGCTACACGCTCAGCGAGTTCGAGGTGAGCTTGACGACCCGCAGCCGCCGCGGCGTTTTCCCCTCCACGCGCTCCACCCCTTGCGGCATCATATCGCTTCTAACTCCGTCAATGGGATTTCCCTTGCGTTGAGAAGAGTCATCACGCGTCCGAGTACGCTGGCACCCGAGCGATGCTGGATCCGTCTGGCAAGCGCAGTGAGAGTGCGACCGTAGGCGCCGACGACTTGCAGTCGCGCAGCGTCGGCCTGCGGTCGAGCACTGCCTTCATCCTCGCTGCCAAAGAGCGGGATCACGATCGAGCCGTTGAAGCGCTCGTGACCGCTCTCACGCAAGATCCCCACCCGCTGCAACGCCGAGCGGAGCTCCGCACCCGCCTTGTACTGCTTCGGCGCCAGCCGATACCCGAGTGTGCGGTTTGCATACCCGAGCTTGAAGCGCTCGATCAGCTCCATCTTTCCCAAGCCCCGCCGATCGAGGTACGCGAGCGCCTCCAGGCTCCCTTTCAACGTGTCGTGATAGAACTCGATCACCTGATCGAGCAGCACTTGATCCGCCGCCGCTTCCGCGGCGGAGCCGGCCGCGGCGGGAACCGCGAACGATTGCGCCTGGCGCAACTTCCCCTGCGAGATCTTTTTGGACGCACCTGCGACCGCCGCCGCGGCTAAGGCAGGATGCTCCTTCAGCAACAGCTCGCACGCATGCCGGAACGACACCTTGTGCGAGCGCATCACCCCGTCGATCACCGTGCCGCCGGCATCGCAGCCGAAGCAGTGCCAGAGATTCGTTTTCGGGGAGACGATACGGCTCGGCGTGTCGTCGCCCTCGTGCCAGGGGCAGCGGCACGCGAAGTCCTTGCCCTGCGACGTCAGCTTGTGCCCCTGGCCCTCGATCAACCGCGCGAGCGACACCTCGCGCTTCAAGCGCTCGAGCTCCTGATCGGGGATGCGTGCCATCGAGACCTCCAAAACCGGGCTTGGCCAAAAACCTGTCAAGTGGGTTTGAGCAAAAAATCCCGGTTGATTCTTGGTACGGCGGGCTGTACAGTTTTCGTACACGACGGGTCAAGCACTCCCCAAAACCGGCTATACCATCTTGGGCGTCTCCGAGAAGACGGGATGCCAGATGCCCAAGCAAAAGACTCGAGCCGCCGCCTTCGGTCGGCGCCTCGCCGCGCTACGGAAGGCCGCCGGCTATACCCAGCAGGAACTTGCCGATGAGGTCGGCGTCTCGCGCCGAATGATCGCCTACTACGAAGGCCAGAGTGAGCATCCGCCGACGACGCTGCTGCCCGCGCTCGCACAAGCCTTGCAGCTCAGCGCCGATGAGCTGCTCGGTCTCGAACCGCCGGCGGCCAAGCGCGCCGGCCGGCCGCGCGACAACCGCTTGCAGCGGCGTCTGCAGCAGATCGAGAGCCTGCCGGCCGAGGAACGCCGCCAGCTCATCCAGATTGTCGACGCCTTCATCGAACGCGGCCAGCTCAAACGCCGCGCCAGCAACCGCACCAGCGGCTAAGAGAGAAGCGAACCATGAGCAGCAACGAACAGATGCTTTTCGAGAAGCTCAAGGCCCTGCCGGCGCAGCAGCGCGCGGAAGTCGAAGATTTCGTCGATTTCCTCGCCGCGAAGGCCAGGAAGCGCGCCGCCATCGATCGGCTTCTCGCGATCGCGCCGGCGCTCGAGGCCGCAGGCATCGAGCCCATGAGCGACGAAGAGATCAACGCCGAGATCAAGGCCGCGCGCGCCGAACGTCGCGCACGCAAGCAACAAGAGCAGAAGTGATCGCGTGCGGCTCGTGCTCGACACGAACGTCGTGATCTCCGCGCTCCTGTGGCGCGGCACGCCGTATCGGTTGCTCGAAGTGATTCGCCAGCACGAGGGCCTCACGCTCTACAGCAGCCCCGTGCTGCTCGAAGAGCTCACCGACGTGATCACCCGACCGGCAATGACCCGGCGCCTCGCCACGATCGGCAAGACCGCGCGCGAGCTTCTCGCCGACTACCTCGAAGCCACCGAGCTTGTCGAGCCCGTCGATGTGCCACACATCGCGCGCGACCCCGACGATGACCACGTCCTCGCTTGCGCGCTCGCCGCCGAAGCCTCCCTCATCGTCTCCGGCGATTCCGACCTGCTTGCGCTCGAGGGCTACGAACGCATCCCCATCGTCACGCCGGCGGCGGCGCTCCACCGGATCGAGACACCAACGTAGCTCGCGATTTCTTCTTAGCCACCGAGTGCAATGCCTGCCCGCATCGACGATTTTTCGGCGCTCAGTGACCATTGCCGAAGAATCGGCTTTCTCAGAAGCCGCAGGCGCCGCGATCTCGACCCGACCCAACCCTCAGCTGGCCTCACGCACCGGTCGGACCGCTTCGAGCACGCTTATCGACGCACTAGCTAGTGACCTGTAACGTATAAACGGATAGTATCATCATGTCTACGGAGGGCATGATGATGAAGCTGACCAAGAGCGAACGAATGGAA
>CAYWYS010000020.1:48123-57169 GCA_964462675.1 uncultured Thioalkalivibrio sp. | reverse complement strand
GTCTAGCGCCGCGGCATGCGACGCGTCACGCCGGGTCGCTGCGCCCCGGTGTGTCCGCGTCGAGCAACTGGACGAGCTCTTCGCGCCGGGCCCTGCGCATCGGCCCGCCGCTGACGGGACACACCGGCGGCTGGCGAAGGCCGTTGGCGGGAAACACCGTGACCTCGACGGCCACGTCGCCGGTTTCGAATTCAAAGCTCGGAAAGCTCGCATGCTCACCGCTGCCGAGCCGCACGCGCCGGTCCCCGGTGCGATAGCGGACGCCGCGCTCGATCAGCATGAATGCGACATCTTCCGGCGTGTCCGCGAAAACATGCAGCGAAATATCCGTGTGGTTTGTCGCCGTCCCCGCCAGCACCGGCCCGACGAGCCGGGGGTGGAATCTGCTGAGCAGCGCCATGGCCCGCAGCGCGACTTCGCGCAAGGCGCGGAGATTGTCATGATGGGCTGAGCCGCCGAACAGCCGCTGTTGCGCGGCAAGCGCTTCGGCGATCTCCTGGTTGGCCGGCAGCGCGTTGCGGTCCGTGATGCCGAGGCGGTCAGCGGCCTTGCGTTTCGCAAGCAGGAAATCCCTGATGCCCTGCTCGCGCATGATGCGCGCTGCCTCTTCGGCAATTCGCGTGCGCAGCTCCGTGGCCCTGCCGGCCAAACGCTTCGGCATCGTCCTGCTCATCCCTCAGAACAGCGGTTCTTCCTCGCGGCGGTCGCGTTCACCGGGGAACGATTCCTCGCCGGGCTCTGCCGGCAGCGGGACCTCGCCGACGCGAAAAGTCTCGAAGATCGCGCCGGGTTCCCCCGCTCGCGCGAGCCGGCCCGTTTCCGGTGAAACCCTGACGGTGACCAGTCCGGGCGGCTCGGCGGCGCGGCTCGCGGGCAGGCCCTTGAGGGCCGGACCCATGAACGACATCCACATCGGCAGCGCAGTGGAGGCGCCGGTCTCGCCGCGTCCCAGCGAGCGCTCCTGGTCGAAGCCGACCCAGGCTGTCGCCACGAGGTCGCCGTTGTAGCCCGCGAACCAGGTGTCGCGGCCGTCATTGGTCGTGCCGGTCTTGCCGGCCAGGTCGCTGCGTCCCAGCTCCCTGGCGCGCGTTCCCGTGCCGCGGCGGATGACGTCCTCCAGCATGCTGGAGATGATCCATGCGTTGCGCGCCTCGATGGCCCGCGGGGGCTGCTCTGCCTGCACGTAGTCCGGCTCGCCACTGTCCGGCGGCGGCGTCGCGCCGTCGAGCGGCGCCCTGACAAGGCCGTATTCGCACTCCGGGCATGACCAGGCCGGCGTGCTGCGGTGAAGCAAAGCCTGGTCCGGCCCGTAGATCCGATCGATGAAGTACGGCGTGACCCGGAAGCCCCCGTTGATGAATGTGGCATAACCGGTGGTCAGCTCCGCCGGCGTGATACCGCCGCTGCCGAGCGCCAGCGTCAGGTTGCGCGGCAGCGCTGCCGTCGGGAAGCCGAAGTTCCGCAGATAGTCGATCGTGAAGGGCACGCCGATCCGCTCGAGCACCCGGATAGAGACCAGGTTGCGGGACTGCGCAAGCGCCTCCCGCAAGCGCATCGGGCCGTAGAAGCGCCCGGTGTAGTTGCGGGGGCGCCAGGTGTCCTCCAGTCCCGGGTCGTCGTAGACGACCGGCGCGTCGATCATGACGCTGGCGGCGGTCAGGCCGCGCTCCAGCGCGGCGGAATAGACGAAGGGCTTGAACGCCGAGCCGGGCTGGCGGCGCGCCTGCATGACGCGATTGAACTTGCTGAGCTCGAAATCGAAGCCGCCGCTCAGCGCGACGATCGCACCATCGCGCGGATCGAGGGCGAGCAGCGCGCCCTGCACGGCGGGCGCCTGCGACAGCGCCCATTGCCCGTCCCGCCAGGCAAGCAACACCACGTGGCCGGGCGCGACGACCTCTGCGGCATTCTTCGGCGCCGGTCCGCGCCGGTCCTCGTCGATATAACTGCGCGCCCAGAGCATCGTCTCGAACGGCAGTCGGGCCGGCCCGCTGCCGCGCACGACGACATCCGCACCCTCGTCATCGACGGCCAGCACGATCGCGGCGCGCAGCCCCGCCGGTTCCGGGTACCCGTCCAGCAGGATCTCGGCAGCCTCCGGTTCCGCCGGCACAGCCGACAGGGTCGCCAGGGGTCCGCGGTAGCCGTGCCGCCGGTCGTAACGCTCGAGCGCATCGCGCACGGACTCCTGCGACAGTGGCTGGAGCCGGCTGTCGATCGTCGTCACGACCGAAAAGCCGGCGGTGTAGGCCTCGGGGCCGAAACGGTCCAGCAGCTCCTGCCGCGCCATCTCCGCGACCCAGGGCGCCCGCAGGCGAACCTGCGTGCCGTGCACCCGGGAAACAATTGGCTCGAGCGCCGCCGTCTGCATGGTGGCGGCGTCGATGTCGCCGGTTTCCTGCAGCCTCCTTAGCACGTAGGCACGTCGCTGGCGTGCCCGCTGCGGGTTCGAGACCGGGTTGTCCAGCGACGGGGCCCGCGGCAGACCGGCGATCAAAGCCATTTCCGCAAGCGACAGTTCGCCGACAGTCTTGCCGAAATAGACTTCGGCCGCCGCGCCGACGCCGTAGGCACGCTGACCGAGGAAGATCTTGTTCAGGTAGAGCTCGAGGATTTCGTCCTTGGACAGGAGGTGCTCGATGCGCAGCGCCAGGAAGATCTCGCGGACCTTGCGCGAAATGGTCTTCTCGCGGCCGAGGAAGAAATTGCGCGCGACCTGCATCGTGATCGTGCCGC
The DNA here is from genome assembly GCA_964462675.1 of uncultured Thioalkalivibrio sp. Taxonomy (GTDB): domain Bacteria; phylum Pseudomonadota; class Gammaproteobacteria; order Steroidobacterales; family XN24; genus XN24. The sequence goes on along the minus strand of CAYWYS010000020.1, from coordinate 54,433 downwards.
CGCCCTGGGCGGGCTCGCCGGTGGAGACGACGGCGATCGCGGCCCGCGTCAGACCCTGCCAGTCCACCCCGGGATGCTCATAGAAGCGCTCATCTTCCGCCGCGAGGAATGCGCGCTGCAGGGGCGCCGGAATCTCGCCGATGGCCAGCGGCACGCGCCGCTGCTCGCCGAACTCGGCCATCAGCAAGCCGTCGCGGCTGTAGACGCGCATCGGCACCTGCAGGCGGACCTCCCGGAGCGACTCGACATCGGGAAGGCTGGGCATGACATAGAGATAGGCGCCGGCCGCGGCCAGCGCGATGCCGATCAGGAGCATCGAGGCGAGAGCGACGATGCCGTACGCGAGGCGCAGGAAAAATCTCATCGGGTGGGGCGTTTTGCTTGCCTTTCGCCAAGGCGCTGAGCATATTACCATTTCGCGCCAGCCGCCCCGCGCGACCCCGCTCCGCGGGCCCGATTTCGGGTCCTGCTGCGGCTCGATCAGCGTCCTTTGTAATATGTCAACCCGTGAACCCGTTCACGGATTCCGAGGCGATTTGTCCGGCAGTGTTGTCTCCCGGCACTGACCAAGCCGGCTGCTGGCGCCGAGAAGTCCGTTGCATTAGCTAATGTCGTAGTCTATCTTCGCCCTCCAAGCCCCGGACGCTAAAGGAAATTCAAAGTGCTTTTCGGGAGATCCACCAAGTCCCTGCTGGGGCTGGATATCACGACTTCGTCGGTGAAGCTCATCGAGCTGTCGAAGTCCGGAGAGACTTACCGCGTCGAGGCCTATGCTGCCGAGGCGACGCCGCTCAATGCCGTCAACGAAAAAGCGATCGTTGATGCGCAGGTCGTCGGCGAGGCGGTGCGGCGCGCGCTCAAGCGCTCCGGGGCGCGGTCACGCGAGGCCGCGGTCGCGATCAGCGGCGACGCGGCGATCACCAAGGTCATCCAGATGCCGGCGAACTTCAGCGGCGCCGAACTCGAGGGCCAGGTCGAGCTGCAGGCCGACCAGTACATCCCGTTCCCGATGGACGAGGTCAGCTACGACTTCGAGGTCATCGGGCCGACCGAGCGCGATCCGGACATGATCGACGTGCTGCTGGTCGCGACGCGCACTGAGAACGTCGAGCAGCGCCAGGCGGCCGTCGAGGCCGCCGGCCTGAAGGCCAGGATCGTCGATGTCGAGCCGTTCGCGGTCGAGAACGCCTGCCGCCTGTTGCAGTACCAGATGCTCGAGGAAGGCGTCGGCCACAACATCGCGGTCATGGACTTCGGCGCCAGCAGCACGACCTTCAGCGTGCTCCGTGACCTGAAAGTCATGTACACGCGTGATTTCGCGTTCGGCGGGCAGCAGCTGACCGAGGAGATCATGCGCACCTACGGCCTGACACTCGAGGAGGCCGGGCGCGCCAAGAAGGAGGGCGGGTTGCCGAGCAACTATGAGCCCGAGATTCTTGAGCCCTTCATCGACGACATGACCCAGCAGGTCAGCCGCTCGCTGCAGTTCTTCCTGGCCTCCGGGACCAACCGTGAGCAGCCGGAGCAGATTCTCATTTGCGGCGGTTGTGCCAACATCCCGGGCGTCGCCGACGTGATCGGCAGCCGCGTGGGCATCGCCACGCAGGTCGGCAATCCGCTCGGCACGATGAAGATTTCGTCCAAGGCGCGCTCCCAGGGCGTGCTGAAGGATGCGACCGCGCTCCTCACGGCTTGCGGCCTGGCGCTCAGGAGCTTCGACTGATGCATCGCGTAAACCTGCTCCCCTGGCGCGCGGAACTCCGCAAGGAACGCCAGAAGAACTTCGCGGTCGCCGCGCTGGCCGCGGTCGTCGTCGGCCTCGCGTTCATGTGGGCCGTGAGCGCCATCCTGCAGGGGCGCATCGACCACCAGAATTCGCGTAACCAGCGCCTGCAGCAGGAAATCGCCACGCTCGACGAGCAGATCAAGGAAATCCGGAACCTGCGCTTGCGCAAGGATCGCCTGCTGCTCCGCATGGCCGCGATCGATGAACTGCAGCGGGCGCGGCCGGAAGTGGCCAGGCTGTTCGACGAGATCGTCAGGGTCATGCCGGACGGTGTGCACCTGGTGGAATTCACCCAGAACGGCCGCAGCCTGCTGTTCAAGGGCATCGCGGAGTCCAGCACCCGCGTGTCGACGCTGATGCGCAACATCGCGGCGGCGGAGACGATGGACGACCCGCGCCTGCAGGTGGTCCAGTCCGGCCAGCCCCAGCGTGGCGGGGCCGCCGCGGCCCCGCGCGGGCCGGGGCGGCAGGCAGAGTTCACGCTCGCGGCGCGGCAGGCCGGCGAAGACGCTGAGGCAGGGGAGGAGCAGCTGTGAGTTTCGTCGACCAGCTGCGCTCGCTGGACACCCAGGACGTCGGCCGCTGGCCGCTGCTGTTCCGCGGCCTGGCGATCGCGATCATCTTCCTGCTGGTGGCCATCGGCGGCACCTACTATTTCGTCTGGCGCGACAAGATCCCCCAGCTCGAGCAGGTGCAGCGCCAGGAGCAGGAGCTCCGCGCCACCTTCGAGAGCCGCCAGCGGCTCGCCGCCAACCTCGACGCGTACCGCGACCAGCTCGAGGAGGTCGAGCGGACCTTCGGCGCCATGCTGCGGCAGCTGCCGGGTGAGACCGAGGTCCCCAGCCTGCTCGTGGATATCTCGCAGACCGGCCTGGCCGCCGGCCTCGAGGAGCGCCTGTTCCAGCCGATGGGCGAGATCAATCGCGAGGCCTACAGCGAGCTGCCGATCAGGATGCAGGTCGTCGGCACCTACCATGAGCTTGGCAACTTCGTCAGCGGCGTCGTCGCGTTGCCGCGCATCGTGACGATGCATGACGTTTCGCTGAAGCCGGAGCAGGCAGGCCCGGGCGCCGGCTCCCCGACCGGACGCCTGGTCATGGATGTGACCGTCAAGACATATCGGTATCTCGAGGATGAGGGGGGCGGCCAATGAACGCATCCGCCCGCATGCTGCCGATGCTCGCCGTGCTCGGTTTGGCCGTCGCGCTGACCGGCTGCTCGCGCGGCATGTCCGATCTCGACGCTTACATCGCCGAGGTGAAAGCGCGCCCGGGCGGCCGCATCGAGCCGCTACCCGAGATCAAGACCTACGAGAGCTTCCGCTACGCTGCGCACGACTCTCGTTCGCCGTTCGTGCCCGACGTGCCGGCGGCCGGCGGGCTTGTGGGCGGCGTGAGGCCCGACGCCGAGCGGCGCCGGGAGTTCCTCGAGGGCTTCCCGCTCGACACGCTGAACATGGTGGGCACGGTTCACCTCGGGGGTCGGCTGTACGGCCTGGTACAGACCTCGGACAAGCTCGTACACCGGGTCGTCGTCGGCAATTACCTCGGCCAGAACGACGGGCGGATAGTTTCCATCACCAATTCCGAGATCCAGTTGCTGGAGATCATCCCGGACGGCCTCGGGGGCTACACCGAGCGTGCGGCCTCCATCGGTCTGGGTGAGACATGAAGCTCGGGGAGAAAGCACTCATGATGCGCGATCATAGGCGGAGCAACAGCACGGTCGGGGCCAGGGCGAGGCTGGGCTGGTGGACCCTCGCCGCACTGCCGCTGCTGTGGTGGTCCGGACTGGCCTCGGCGCAGCAAGGCCTGCAGCTGACGGACATCGATGTCAGCACGCTGCCGGGCAACCGGGTGGTGCTCGTGCTGACGACGAGCGGCCCGGCGCCCGAGCCGCTGATGTTCACGATCGATAACCCGGCGCGGATCTCGCTGGACCTGCCGGGCACGGGCCTCGGCATGACTGAGCGCCGTCGGGACGTCAAGAAGGGCGTGCTGGACACGCTGATGCTCGCAGAGGCGCAGGGCCGCACGCGCGTCGTCATGAACCTCGACATGATGGTGCCCTACGAAACCGCCGTCGACGGCAACCGGATCACGGTCAGCCTGGGCGGGGCGAGCGTCGCCGCCGCGGTGGATCGTCCGAGCGGCTTCGGCCAGCCTTCCGGCACGCAGTTCACCGGCGCGCGCATGGACGCCGAGATCACCGGCATCGATTTCCGGCGCGGCGAAGACGGTGCCGGCCGGGTGCTGGTCAACCTCAGCGATCCGGCGATCGCCGTCGACATACGCGAGGAGCTGAATCGCACCGTCGTGGAATTCCGTGGCGCCAGCCTGCCCGACAACCTGCTGCAGCGGCTCGACGTGCTCGACTTTGCGACCCCGGTGCAGACCATCGACAGCGTGCGTTTCCCGGGCGGCGCCCGCCTGGTCATCAACGCCACCGGCAACTATGAGCAGCTGGCGTACCAGGCCGACAACCTCTTCAGCATCGAGTTCCGCACCATTGCGCAGCAGGATCCCAGCGATTTCGGCGTATTCGACGAGCGCAAGCAGTACAGCGGCGATCCGCTGACGCTGAATTTCCAGGACATCGAGGTGCGCGCCGTGCTGCAGCTCCTCGCCGAGATCAGTGGTCTGAACGTCGTGGTCAGCGATTCGGTGCGCGGCAACGTCACGCTGCGCCTCGACAGCGTTCCGTGGGACCAGGCACTCGACATCATCCTGACGACCAAGGGCCTCGACATGCGCCAGGTCGGCAATGTCGTGCTGGTCGCGCCGGCCGCCGAGATCGCGGCGCGCGAAAAACAGGAACTCGAGGCCAAGAAGGACATCCAGGAGCTGGCGCCGCTGCGGCTCGAGTTCCTGCAGGTCAACTACGCGAAGGCCTCTGACCTCGCGACGCTGCTGACCGAGACCGCGGGTCGTGGCACGGGTGCGGGCGCGGGCTCGCGCACGATGCTGTCCGAACGCGGCAACGTCAGCATCGACGAGCGCACCAACACGCTGCTGATCCATGACACGGCCGAGCGCATCGCCGACATCCGCCGCCTCGTCGCGGCGCTGGACATCCCGGTCCGCCAGGTGCTGATCGAGTCGCGCATCGTTATCGCCAACGACGACTTCAGCCGCGACCTCGGCGTGCGCATGGGCGCAACCGTGGTGCGCGAGAACGGCAACGACGGGCTGATCTCGATCACCGGCAGCGGCTCCGGCTCGAACACGATCATCAACTCCGGCCTGAACAACCTGAACAATACCGGCACGGCCTTCCCGATCACGCTGCCCGGGCTCGACGACCGCTACAACGTCAACCTGCCGATTTCGGATCCGGCCGGTAGAATCGGGCTGGCGATCCTCGGCTCGGACTACCTGGTCGACCTCGAGCTGTCCGCCGCGCAGGCGGAGGGCCGCGGCGAGATCGTCTCGAGCCCGCGCGTCATCACCGCCAACCAGAAACAGGCGATGATCGAGCAGGGCGTCGAGATTCCGTACCAGGAAGCCGCTTCCAGCGGCGCGACCGCCACGCAGTTCAAGAAGGCCGTGCTCAGCCTGACGGTGACGCCGCAGATCACCCCGGACGATCGCATCATCATGGACCTCGAGGTCACGCAGGACACGGTCGGGCAGTTCGTCCCGAGCGCGACCGGCGGCCTCGTGCCCAGCATCGACACCCGCAGGATCATCACCCAGGTGCTGGTCAATGACGGTGAGACCGTGGTGCTCGGCGGCATCTTCGAGACCGAGCGGCGCGACAGCGAGGACAAGGTGCCGTTCCTCGGCGACATCCCCGGGCTGGGCCGGCTGTTCAAGCGGACCAACACGACATCGAACAAGCGTGAGCTGCTGATCTTCGTGACGCCGAAAATCCTCCGCGAAGGCAGCAACATCTATTGATTTTCCAGGAGTTGACGCGAGTGAATCCCAAAATGCGCAGCAGCAGAACAGCGCGCCTTGCCCTAGGCCTGACCGGGCTCCTGGCCGCTCTAGTGCTCGCCGGGTGCGGCAGCGATGACACCATCGTTTCGCCGACCCCGCCGGATGGTGGGCCCACGGTGCCGGTCGCGAGCATCTCGCTGATCGCCAGCAGCAACCAGCTGCCGTCGGACGGTGGCTCGGTCGTGACGCTCAGCGCGCTGGTGCGGGACGCCAACAACAACGTCGTCGAGAACGTCCCGGTCACGTTCAGCGCCGATTCCGGCCTGCTGCGCACGCTGCCGCTTACGGACGAGGCCGGCGGTGGCACCGCCCGCGCGGAGCTCGGCACCGGGGGCGACCCGACCAACCGGCCGATCGCCGTTACGGCGCAGACTGGCAACCGGTCGGATACGGTCACCATCAACGTCGTCGGCACGACGTTGACCCTGCAGGGCCCAGACAGTGTCGTGCAGGGTGACGACGTGCAGTTTTCTGCAAGCTTGCGCGACTCCGCGAACCAGGGCATCGGCGGCAGGACCGTCGCGATCTCGTCCGAGACAGGTAACACCCTGTCGGCCTCGAGCCTGACGACCAACAGCCAGGG
>CAYWYS010000020.1:0-48023 GCA_964462675.1 uncultured Thioalkalivibrio sp. | reverse complement strand
CGGCCTGACGGTTGCGCGGCGCGAGGTGGACATCAGCATCGGCACCGGCAACGAACTGTTCGAGCCGAACACGGCGTCCTACGAGCGCGAATTCATCGTGCAGGTCACGGACAGCCAGGGTGTCGGTGTGCCGAACGCGCAGGTGCAGCTGTCGGTGCGCTCCAGGTTCTACAGCAAGGGCTTCTACGTGGCCGGCGCAAATGATCGCTGGGTACCGGTCAGCGGCGTTGCACTCGTCGCCGGAGAGCAGGTACTGACGCCGCCGCTGCGTTGCCCGGACGAGGACTTCAACAACAACGGCCAGCTCGATGCCAACGAGGACTTCAATGCCTCCGGCAGCCTCGAGGCCGGCAACGTCGTCTCGGTGTCGCCGGGCGAAGTCACGACCGACGCGAGCGGCATTGCACTGTTCCGGATCACCTACGCGCAGGAGTTCGGCAACTGGGTCACGATCACTTTGAATGCGCGCGCCGCGGTGCAGGGCACGGAATTCCAGGACAGCGCCGATCACGCGCTCGAGATCACCGCGCAGGATGCGAACATCAACCAGAGTCCGCCGGGCGGCGGTGTCAGCAGGTTCGGCGGCGATCCGGCGCACCCGAGCTTTCCCGCCAACCTCGATCCGACCCCGGACCCCACCGACCCGCGGATCGGCGATCCGCGCCTGGTCGAGCTCGGCGTTGCGGGCGGGCGCCCGCTGGGTTGCAGAACGCTGAACTAGTACGCAGCAGTTTTGGGTATCATGACGAGGCCGGCGCAAGCCGGCCTCGTGTTATGGGGCGTGAACCCGAGGCCATGGATTTTCCGAATATCTTCCTCGTCGGTCCGATGGGCGCCGGCAAGTCGGCGGTCGGCAGGCAATTGGCGCGGATGCTGAAGCGTGACTTTTTCGACAGCGATGCGGAGATCGAGGCACGCACCGGGGTCGACATTCCCTTCATTTTCGAGAAGGAGGGGGAGGCGGGCTTTCGCCGCCGTGAGCGCGAGGTCATCGACGTGTTGACGCGGCTCGACGGCATCGTGCTGGCCACCGGGGGCGGCGCGGTCACAGACCCGTTGAATCGGGAATCGCTGGCATCCCGCGGCGTGGTCGTCTACCTTGGCGCGTCCGTGGAGCAGCAACTCGAGCGCACCCGGTCGTCCGGCAATCGGCCGATGCTGGATACCCCGGACCCGGCCGCGCGCCTGGCGGGACTGATGCTGGAGCGCGAGCCGTTGTACCAGGGCCTCGCGCGCCTCACGGTCGCCACCGACGGGCGTCAGGTGCGGGAGGTCGCGCAGGAAATCCGCCGCGGGCTCGCGGCGCTTGACAAGGACAGCTGAGGCACGCGATGCATGCTTTGAATGTGCCGCTGGGGAACAGGTCTTACCCGGTCTTGATCGGGCGCGGACTGCTTGGCCGGGGCGAAGTGCTGGCGCCATACCTGGACGGGCGCCAGGTGCTGATCGTGACCAACGAGGTCGTCGCGCCGTTGTGGCTGAAGCCGCTGCGCGCCGCGCTCGCGGATCGCGAAGTCGCCGTCGAAATGCTGCCGGACGGCGAGGAGTACAAGACCCTCGACACGCTGACGCAGATCTTCGATGCGCTGGCCGAGAATCGCTTCCACCGGGATGCCACGATCCTCGCGCTCGGCGGCGGTGTCGTCGGCGACATGGCGGGCTTTGCGGCCGCCTGCTGGCAGCGCGGCATCGGCTACGTGCAGCTGCCGACGACCCTGCTCGCGCAGGTGGATGCCGGGGTCGGCGGCAAGACCGCCATCAACATCCCGGCCGGGAAGAACCTGGTCGGCGCGTTCCACCAGCCGAACGCGGTGATCGCGGATATCTCGACACTCGGCACGCTCGGCCGGAAGGAGTACTGCGCGGGGCTCGGCGAGGTCGTCAAGTACGGCCTGGGCCTCGACGCAGGCCTGTTCGAGTGGCTCGAGGACAACATCGGGCCGGTGCTGGACCGGGAGCCGGAGGCGCTGGAGCGCGTCGTCTACTGGTGCTGCGCGATGAAAGCCGCAGTGGTCGCCGAGGACGAGCGCGAGGCCGGCCAGCGCGCCCTGCTGAATCTGGGCCACACCTTTGCGCATGCGATCGAGACCGCGGCCTTGTTCGGCGCGTGGTTGCACGGCGAGGCCGTCGCGGCCGGGCTGGTCATGGCATCGGAGCTGGCCGCGCGGCTCGGCATGCTCGACCGGGAAGTGGTCACCCGCCTCGAGGCGCTGCTGACGGCCGCCGGCCTGCCGACGCGGCCGCCGCCGGTCGGCGGCTCGCGCCTGAAGGCGCTGATGATGGTGGACAAGAAGATCGCGGGCGGGCGGCAGCGCTTCGTGTTGCCGGAGGCGCTCGGCGCGAGCAGGATCTGCGCCGACATCCCCGAGGCTGAGCTCGACGCGGTGCTGGCGATGGCCGACCCGCGGTGACCGAGGCGCTGGCGCCCTGGGCGAGCTGCGAGAGCCATTCGCAGGGCCGGCGCCACCCGGAGCCGCCGCCCCGCTACCGGGGCGAGTACCACCGCGATCGCGACCGCATCATCCACTCGACCGCGTTCCGCCGCCTGGTGTACAAGACCCAGGTATTCGTCAATCACGAGGGCGACCTCTACCGGACACGGCTGACGCATTCGCTCGAGGTCGCGCAGATTGCCCGCACGGTCGCCGGTGCGCTCGGGCTGAACACTTACCTGACCGAGGCGATCTGCCTGGCGCACGACCTGGGGCACACGCCGTTCGGTCACGCGGGCCAGGAAGCCTTGAACCGCTGCATGGCCGACTACGGTGGCTTCGAGCACAACCTGCAGTCGCTGCGCGTCGTCGATGAGCTCGAGGAAAAGTACGCCGAGTTCCCGGGCCTGAACCTGATGTTCGAGACCCGCGAGGGAATTCTCAAGCACTGTTCCGCACGCAACGCCCGCGCCCTTGGCGCGCTGGGACGCCGATTTCTCGAGGGTCTCGAGCCTGGTCTCGAGGCCCAGCTGGCAAATGTCGCGGACGAGATCGCGTACAACAACCATGACGTGGACGACGGCTTGCGCGCGGGCCTGCTGGACATCGAGGAGCTGCGGCAGGCGGCGCTGTTCCGGGAACAGCACGACGCGGTGCTGGCGCTGTGGCCGGCGCTGACCGGGCGCAGGCTCGTGCACGAGATCGTGCGCCGCATGATCGGCCGCGTCGTCGAGGACCTCGTGGCGACCTCCCGCGCAACGCTGGAGGGCGCGCAACCCGAATCGGCGGAGGCTGTGCGGCGGGCCGGCCGGCGGCTGGTCCGGTTCAGTCCCGAGGTGGGCGCCGCGCACGCCGAGCTGAAGCGCTTCCTGCGCGAGCGCCTGTATCGCCACAACCGTGTCATCCGCATGACGACCAAGGCACAGCGCACTGTCAGCACGCTGTTCGAGGCCTTCATGGACGAGCCGCGGCTGATGCCCGACGACCATGCGCGGGAAGCCGCGCGCAAGGAATCGGCTCATGGCCTGGCGGGCCGCGCGCGCGCCGTCGCCGACTATATTGCTGGCATGACCGACCGCTTCGCGATCCTCGAGCACGGCCGCCTGTTCGACCCGCGCGCCCGTACCTGAGCCGGGGGACCGGCGCTGCCGCGCCTCGATTGCGGCGATCCCCGACGCGGCCACCGGCCCGCCGGATGCTAGAATCGCGGGCCCAATCAAGGCCGGATGCGATCCATGACCCCAAAGGACATCCCTGTCGACGAACGGCTGATCTTCGCCCTCGACGTGCCGGACGCGTGGGAGGCCCGCGAGCTGGTGCAGGAACTCGACGACGCCGTGCGCTTCTACAAGCTCGGCCTCGAGTTGCTGATGGCCGGCGGCTATTTCGAGCTGCTCGACTGGCTGGCCGGGCGCGGCAAGAAGATTTTCGTCGACCTGAAGTTTTTTGACGTCCCGGCGACGGTGTCGCGCGCCGTCGCGCGGCTCAACGGCCGCGGCGTGACCTTCTGCACCGTGCACGGCAACCAGGGGATCATGGAGGCGGCGGTCGCGGCCCGCGAGGACGTCAAGGTGCTCGCCGTCACGGCGCTGACCAGCCTTGATCGCGGCGACCTGGTCGACATGGGCTTCGACTGCGATGTGCCCGAGCTGGTGCTGTCGCGGGCGCGCCGCGCGCTGGACGCGGGCTGTGACGGCGTGATCTCGTCAGGCCTCGAGGCCGCGCGCCTGCGCGAGCATCTCGACGCCCGCCTGCTCGTCATTACGCCGGGCATCAGGCCGGTCGACAACCGGCCGGTCGATGACCAGAAGCGCGTCGTCACCGTGGACCAGGCCTTCGCGCTGGGCGCGGACTACATCGTGGTGGGGCGGCCGATCCGGGACGCGAAGGATCCGAAGGCTGCCGCGGAGGCCATCCAGGCCAGCATTGCAAAGGCGGTGAGTGCATGACTGCAGAGTTGAAGAACGATCGCTTGCTGCGCGCGCTGGCCCGGCAGCCGGTGGACCGCACACCGATCTGGATGATGCGCCAGGCCGGGCGCTACCTGCCGGAGTACCGCGCGACCCGCGCGCAGGCGGGCAGCTTCATGCAGCTCTGCAAGGCCCCCGAGCTGGCCTGCGAGGTCACGCTGCAGCCGCTCGAGCGCTTCCCGCTGGACGCGGCAATCCTGTTTTCGGACATCCTGACGGTGCCGGATGCGATGGGGCTGGGGCTGTATTTCGAGGGCGGGGAGGGCCCGCGTTTCGAGCGCACGATCGTCCGGGACGCCGACGTCGCGGCGCTCGCGACGCCCGACATGGAGAGCGAGTTGCGCTATGTCATGGACGCCGTGCGCCTGATCCGTCGCGAGCTCGGCGGTCGCGTGCCGCTGATCGGCTTTGCCGGCAGCCCATGGACCGTCGCGACCTACATGGTCGAGGGCGGCACCAGCAAGAACTTCAGCCGCATCAAGGGCATGCTGTACGACCAGCCGGCCCTGCTGCACGCCTTGCTGGAGCGCGTGACCCGCACGACGATCGACTACCTGAACGCGCAGGTCGCCGCCGGCGCGCAGGCCGTCATGGTGTTCGACACCTGGGGCAGCATCCTGACGCCGAAGACCTACCACAGTTTCTCGCTCGACTACATGCAGCGGATCGTCGACGGCGTCACCCGCCAGGCCGAGGGCCGCAAGGTCCCGGTCGTGCTGTTCACGAAGGGCGGCGGCCCCTGGCTCGAGGCGATGGCCGGGACGGGTTGCGACGCGCTCGGCGTGGACTGGACGACGGACCTCGCCGAGGCCCGCGCCAAGGTCGGCGACCGCGTCGCATTGCAGGGGAACCTGGATCCGGCCGTGCTGTATGCCTCGCCGGAAGTCATCCGCGAGGAAGTCCGGCAGGTGCTCGAGAGCTTCGGCCACGGCCCGGGCCACGTGTTCAACCTCGGCCACGGCATCCACCCCGAGGTCAAGCCCGAGCATGCCGGCGCGATGATCCAGGCCGTCGTCGAGCTCAGCCCGGCCTTCCATCGCTGACGGGCCGCTAGCCGTCCAGCGCCGGATCGCCGGGCGGGGCCCAGCTGCTGACGGGCTGGCGGGCGAGGATCGATTCCATGATGGCGGTTTCGCGACTGACGATCGCGTCGATGAACTCGGCCGAGCCTTTCATCGCGCGGAAGGAAATGAAGCCGCGCTCGATGAAGTCGTGCAGCGGCAACAGCCCCGCCATCCTGGCCGGACCCCGGCCGAGCTTGACGGCGTTGTAGATGAACGGCTTGAAGACCACGCTGTCGAGCGACTCGCCCACCTCGCGCACGATGCTGATCTGCCGGCGCCGCGCGTCGACGTTGCCACAGCGCCGGTATGCCTCGGCATAGCGCTCGGCGGTCAGGCCGTCAGTCACGCCCATCTCGCCCCACAGCACGGCGACCATGTCGAGGTCGAGTTCCTGGCTGATGGCGTGAAGTTCGATGCCGATGCTGATGGTCAGCAGCGCCGGGCCGGGCATGACGCGCGACATGATGGGATAGACGCGCTCGACGCCCTCGTCGCGCGCCGAGAAGTCCTTCTCGCCGTAGAGGTCGTTCAGGAAGAACTCGACGGCCTTGCGATAGCGGGGCACTGCGAGCAGGTCGCTGTACGTGTGCCGCAGTCGCCGGGCCTGCCAGCCGGCGAGCGCCCGGCACTCGGGGCGCAGGCCGTCGCTGCCGTATTGCCGCAGCCGGGCGAGCCTGCTCCGCTCGAGCTGCTCGGCGAGCCGCCGCGCGCCGGCGTCCCTGGTTTCTGCGCTGGCCATGGCTCGGCATTGTAGTGTCAGGCCAATGATTTTGCTTGTGTTAGTCAGGTCGCCAGGATTGCGGAAAGCGTCACTGTGACCGCTTCCGTCGCGGTGGTATGCTCGACTATCAAACAGTTGTTTGAGGCATCGTCATGGCAAAGAACAACGGGGGTGGCCCGTTCGCCGGCAACCAGCTGGCGCGGCTGGTCAGGGACTCGGCCAGCCAGGTGTGGGACGTGGGCCGCGGCGCCTACACGCGCGCGGAATCCGGTGGCAGCCGCCTGGTCGGCGGCCTGTTGAGCATTGGGGGGCGGCTCGACCGCGAGGCGAAGAGCCGCGTGTTCGAGGTTCGTTCCTCTGCAAGCGAAGTCCTCGAACGTCTCGAAGATGCCTTCGTGCAGCGCGTTGCGCGCTCGCTGAACGCGTGGCAGATTCCGACCGCACGCGATGTCCATGAATTGAGCCGCCGCGTCGAGGCCCTGCAGAAAGCGGTCGTCACGCTCGAGCATCGCGCCGCGGCCCAGGCGGCCGCGGCGAGGCCGCCCGCGGCAGCGCGTGGCAAGCGCGCGGCGGGCAAAGGTGCGGCGCGCGCCGTGAAGAAGGCGCCGGCGCGAGTCCGGAAGCCAGCCGGGACCTGAGTCCATGCTGCAAACCCAGCGATCGCACCAGGCGCAGAAGTCCGGCGGGCCCAAGATCGGTCTCGCGCTGGCCGGCGGCGGGCCGCTCGGCGGCATTTACGAAATCGGCGCGTTGCTGGCGATGAATGAGGCCATCGATGGCCTCGATTTCGCCGACGTGGATATCTACGTCGGCGTTTCCGCGGGCTCCTTTGTCGCCTCGACGCTCGCGAACGGGATCACGGTCGAGGAAATGGGCCGCCTGCTAGTCAGTCGGCGGGGCCGGCCCCAACGCTTCGACCCCGCGCTGTTCCTGCAGCCGAACTTCGCCGAGTACCTGCGTCGCACGGCGCTGCTGCCAAGGCTTCTCGCCGAGGGCCTGTGGGAGTTCCTGCGCGAGCCGCTCAAGCAAGGCCTGCTGGAGTCGTTCAGCGGCTTGTCCAAGGCGATCCCGACGGCGGTGTTCGACAACCGCCCGATCGAGCGCTTTCTGGCCGACCTGTTCAGCAACCGTGGCATGACCAACGATTTTCGCAAGCTGCCGCACAAGCTGCTGATCGTCGGCGTGGACCTCGACACCGGCGAAGCGGTTCGCTTCGGCTCCGTCGGCCACGACGATGTGCCGATCTCCAGGGCGGTGCAGGCGAGCACGGCCCTGCCGGGACTCTATCCCCCGGTGCAGATCGACGGCCGCTATTTCGTCGATGGCGGCCTCAAGCGAACACTGCACGCGTCCTCGGCCCTTGACGAGGGCGTGGACCTGCTGTTCTGCGTCAACCCGATCGTGCCGTACGACGCGAGCCTCGCGTCCCCGGTCAACGAGAAGCGCCACGGCTCGCTGGTCGATGGCGGACTGCCCGTGATCCTGTCGCAGACTTTCCGTGCGCTGATCCACTCACGCATGAAAGTCGGCATGGCGAAGTACGAAACCAGCTACGTCGATCGCGACGTCGTGCTGTTCGAGCCCGACACCGGCGACTCGAAGATGTTCTTCATGAACGTCTTCAGCTACGCGAACCGCGAGATGGTTTGTCAGCACGCCTACCGGACGACGCGCCGGGACTTGTGGCTGCGGCGGCAGCGCCTCGGTCCGATCCTGGAGCGCCATGGCGTGACCATCAACGAGGCCATCCTGCAGGACGGCGACCGGCATTTCACCAGCGCGCTGTCGCGCCGGCCTGATCCGATGCGCCTCGGCCACTACAAGAACCAGGTCGCCAACCGCCTCGACGAAGTGCTCGGTCGCCTCGAACTCATCGTCCGCTCCTGAGGGCGCGTCCGACTCGGGCAATCAGCGAGCCTGGCTCCGGGGCGGCTCCCCGGACGGGCCCGCCTGTTCGTCGCGCCTGGGCAGCCTGACCTCGCCGGGCTCGCAGAGCGCGAAATAGCCGCGTTCCGTGAGCCGGTAGTCGAGCGTCTCCGGGCCGGCGCGCACCAGCACCTGCCAGCCCGGGACGAGCGCCTGCGTGTAGTACTCGCCCGGCCTGGGACACCCCAGCGAGCCGTCGCTCCAGACTTTTCGCCAGGCCTCGGCCACGATCAGTTCCGCGACTGCGATGCCACTGCGCGTTGCCGCGTCGGCAAGCACCTGCGAGAGTAGCGCTTCCGGCGGCATCGAGCGCTCGCCCTCCGGGGCAGGCAGTATTACCCGCTCCGGCAGGTGGGTCCTCAGTTCGCGCTGTTCCAGGCGCCGGTCGGCAACTGGCGCTTCATCGGGCGCACCGGGCGGTTCCGGGTCGCCCCCGCAGGCCGCCATGACGATACCAAGGCATGCGGCGCCGCAGGCCATGCTGAAAAGCCGCTGCCGGGCACGCTGTCGAGCAGCCATGCGAATCTCCTGGCCTTGCGGGCATCACCTCGACAGTGATGATGCCGGTTCAGGCCTTTCCGTCGCGCAGCTCGCGGCGCAGGATCTTGCCGACGTTGGTCTTCGGCAGCTCCTTGCGGAACTCCACGACGCGCGGCACTTTGTAGCCGGTCAGGCTCTCGCGGCAGAACGCGATCAGTTCCTTGTCCGTGACGCTCTGGCCTTCCTTGCAGACGACGAACAGCTTGACGAGTTCGCCAGACTTCTCGTCCGGCACGCCGACGGCGGCCGCCTCGAGGATCGCCGGATGCATGACCGCAACGCACTCGACCTCGTTCGGGTACACGTTGAACCCGGACACCAGGATCATGTCCTTCTTGCGGTCCTCGATGAACACGTAGCCTTGCGCGTCCATCCTGCCCATGTCGCCGGTGCGGAACCAGCCGTCCTCGAGCATGACCTTGGCGGTCTCGTCGTCGCGATTCCAGTAGCCGGCCATGACCTGCGGGCCGCGGATGCAGATCTCGCCGACCGCGCCGATGCCGATGTCCTTGCCGTCCTCGTCGCGGATGCTGACCTCGGTCGACGAGATCGGCAGGCCGATGGAGCCGTTGAACTCGGTGTTGGTCAGCGGGTTGATGCAGGCTGCCGGCGAGGTCTCCGTCAGGCCATAGGCCTCGATCAGCGGCTTGCCGGTGACCTCCTTCCAGCGCTCCGCGACGGCCCGCTGCACGGCCATGCCGCCGCCCAGCGTGACCTTCAGATGGCTGAAGTCGACCTGGTCGAAACCGGGCGTATTCAGCAAGCCGTTGAACAGCGTGTTGACGCCGGTGATGAAGGTGAAGCGATGCTTGTTCAGCTCCTTGATGAAGCCGGGCATGTCGCGTGGGTTCGTGATCAGGATGTTGTTGCCGCCCATCAGCGTGAACACGAAGAAGTTCGCCGTCAGCGAGAAGATGTGATACAGCGGCAGCGGCGTGATGACGACCGACTGGCCCTCGGTCACCATGATGCCGAGCCAGGCGCGCGCCTGCAGCAGGTTCGCGATGATGTTCCGATGCGTCAGCATCGCGCCTTTCGACACGCCCGTCGTGCCGCCGGTGTACTGCAGGAAGGCGACGTCGTCGTGCCCCAGCTCGACCGTGTCCATCGTCTGCCACTTGCCCTCCTTGAGGGCCTTGCGGAAGCCGACGGCGTCCGGGATGTTCCACGGCGGCACCATCTTCTTGACCTTCCTCAGCATGAAATTGACGATCTGGCCCTTTGGCGCCGGCAGCAGGTCGCCGATGCCGGTCACGACGACCGTCTTGACGCTGGTATTGTTGCGGACCTTTTCGAGCGTGCTCGCGAAGTTCTCGACGATGATGATGGCCTTCGCACCCGAATCCTTGAGCTGGTGCTCCAGCTCGCGCGGCGTGTACAGCGGATTGACGTTGGTCACCGTCAGCCCCGCCCGCAGGATGGCGGCGACCGCCACCGCGTACTGCAGGATGTTCGGCATCATCACGGCGACGCGGTCGCCCTTGCTCAGCCCGGCGTTCTTCTGCAGCCAGGCGCCCAGGTAGCGAGACTGCTGGTCCAGCTCACCGAAGCTGATCGAGTGCCCCATGTTGGTGAACGCCGGCAGGCTGCGATATTTCGCGAACGACTGCTCGAAGAACTCCCGCAGCGAGGGGAACTCATTGACGTCGATTTCCGCGGGCACGCCTTCCGGGTACTGCTTCAGCCAGATCTTTTCCATGGTTCCCCCACTGACTCCCTGGTCATTCTCGGTATGTGTTGTTGATTCTAGCGTCCAGCAGCGGCTCCAGTACGGGCCAGACGTTGTCGACGATGACGGGCTGGGCCGCCGCATTCGGGTGGATGCCGTCATCCTGCATCAGCTCCATGTCGAGCGCGATGCCCTCGAGGATGAAGGGTACCAGCCCGGTGCCGTATTCTTGCGCCAGCTCGTGATACACGGCGTGGAAGGAATCCGTGTAGCGAGGGCCGTAATTCGGCGGAATGCGGATCCCGGCGAGCACCACCCGGGCGCCGGCCGACTCGCTGAGTTGAATCATCTTGGCCAGGTTGCGTCGAATCTCGCTCACGGGGATGCCGCGCAGGCCGTCGTTGCCCCCCAGGCCGATGATGACGACGGCCGGCGAATGGCGCTCCAGCGCCGCCGGCATGCGGGCCAATCCACCGCTGGTGGTGTCGCCGCTGATGCTCGCATTGACGACCTGGTGCGGGTGGCCGGACGCGGCGAGGCGCTCCTGCAGCTGGTTTGGCCAGTTCTCGCTGATTGTGAGACCGTAGCCCGCGCTGAGGCTGTCGCCCAGCACCAGCACCACGGGCTGGGTCGCCGCGGCAGCCGGCGCAGAAAGTACGATTAGAAGCAGAAGGATCTTGTACATGCAGCATGAGACCGGAAAACAGAGGGTTCTGAAGGCCCGCGGGCTGACCAAGAAGGTTAGCAGTCCCGAGGGAGAGCTTACCATCCTCGACCATGCCGACCTCGAAATCGCGGCCGGCGAGTCCGTGGCGATTCTCGGCCCGTCCGGCGCCGGCAAGTCGACGCTGCTGTCGCTGCTGGCGGGCCTCGACCTGCCCACCTCGGGCCAGGTCTGGGTCAACGACCGGGAGCTGACGGCGCTCGACGAGGACGGCCGCGCCGCGGTGCGCGCTGAACAGGTGGGTTTCGTGTTCCAGTCATTCCACCTCGTGCCGGCCCTGACCGCGCTCGAGAACGTCATGCTGCCGCTCGAGCTGGCGGGGCGCCCGGAGGCGCGCCGCGTGGCTCGCCAGGCCCTCGACGAGGTCGGACTCGGGCCGCGGGTCGGGCACTATCCGCGCCAGCTGTCCGGCGGCGAGCGCCAGCGCGTCGCGATCGCGCGCGCCTTTGTCGGCGGTCCCTCGGTGCTGTTTGCCGATGAACCGACCGGCAACCTCGACGCGCGCACCGGCGGCAAGATCGCCGAGCTGATGTTCCGGCTCAACGCCGAGCGCGCCACGACGCTGGTGCTGGTCACGCATGATCGCGCGCTGGCGGATCGCTGCGATCGCCAGCTCGAAATGGACGCCGGGAGAATCCTTTGAGCGGCGTTTTCTTCGGCCTGACCCAGGTCGGCCGCGAGTTCAAGTCCGGCGAAGTGCGCGTGCTCGCCGCAGCGCTGGCGCTGGCCGTGGCCGCGATGACCGCCGTGGGCTTCTTCACTGACCGGGTTGGACAAAGCGTGCAGGCGCGCAGCGCCGAGGTGCTCGCCGCCGACCTCGTGCTGCGCTCGAACCGCGCCATTCCGGAGGCCCGCGACGCGCTCGCCGCGGAGCTCGGGCTCGCAACGGCCCGCACCGCTTCATTTCCCAGCGTCGTGCTGGCCGGTGAGGCGAGCGCGCTGGCCGACATCGAGGCCGTGGCCGAGGGCTACCCGTTGCGCGGCCGCCTCAGGGTCAGCGCGCGCCTCGATGCGGACTCAGAGACTGTCGACATCGTGCCGTCGCCGGGCGAGGCCTGGGCCGATCCGCGCCTGCTTGCGCGTCTCGACGCGCAACTTGGCGACGTCATCGAGCTCGGCCAGATCGAGCTGGAGGTCACGCGGCTGCTCGACTATCGGCCCGACCAGGGCTTCAGCTTCGCCGAGCTAGCGCCGACGCTGCTGATCAATCTCGCCGATGTCGCGGCCAGCGGACTGGTCGCGCCGGGCAGCCGCGTCTCTTACCGCCTGCTGCTGGCGGGCGAGCCCGGCGCGCTGGCGGCGTACCGGGCCCGGGTCGAGCTGGGCATCGGCGAGCGCCTGCGCGGCATCGAGGACGCCCAGCCCGAGATCGGCAACGCCGTCGAGCGCGCGGGGCGCTTCATCGGGCTGGCTTCGCTGGTCAGCGCGCTGATCGCCGCCGTCGCGGTCGCAATGGCGGCACGCCGCTTCGCGAGCCGCAGGATGGACACCGTTGCGCTGATGAAGTGCGTCGGCGCGCCGCGCCGCTTCGTGCTGACGGCGATGCTGGCGCAACTGTTCGTTGTCGGGCTGGTGGCCTCGCTGGCGGGGCTGGCGCTCGGTTGGCTGGCGCAGGAGGGACTGGTGCGCATCCTCGCCGACCTGGTCGGCGACAAATTGCCACCGCCGACGCTTGCGCCGGCGATCGGCGGCCTGGTGCTGGCCGGCATCGTGCTGGGCGGCTTCGCGCTGGTGCCGATCATCGAACTGTGCCGGACGCCGCCGGGCCGGGTGCTGCGGCGCGACCTGCTGCCGCCTTCGGCCGGCCCGCTGTTGCTGTATGGCGCTGCGGTCGGCGGCGCGCTCGCGCTGCTCGCCTGGCAGGTGCGCGACCCGACCTTGGTCGGCTGGTTGGCGCTCGGCACGGCCGGCGCCATGCTGGGCCTGGCCGCCGGGGGTTGGCTGCTGGTCCAGGCGGCATCACGCCTGCGCGGCGGCGGCGGGGCGTGGCGCTATGGCCTGGCCAACGTCAGCCGGCGCGGCCGCGACAGCATCATCCAGGTCGGCGCCTTCGGCATCGGCCTGATGGTGCTGCTGCTGTTGACGCTGGTGCGCTCGGGGCTGCTGGAGCAGTGGCGCGGCACCTTGCCGGACGACGCGCCGAACCGCTTCCTGATCAACATCCAGCCGCACGAGGCTGACGGCGTGCGCGAGTTTCTCGCCGCGCGCTTCGGCGGCGGCGAGCTGGTGCCGCTGATCCGCGCCCGGATCACGGCCATCAACGGCCGCCCGGTCGCAGAAATCGAGTTCAGTGCGCCCCGGGCGCAGAGCTTCATCGACCGCGAGTCCAACCTCAGCTGGGTCGCCGAGCTGCCGCGGGACAACCGGCTCGCCACGGGGCGCTGGTGGTCGTCCGGCGACGCAGCCGAGGTGTCCGTCGAGACTGGCTTCGCCCGGGATCTCGGCATCCGGCTCGACGACCGGCTCGAGTTCGATATTGCCGGCCAGCGCCTCGACGTGCGAGTCACGAGCCTGCGCGAGGTCCAGTGGGACTCCTTCAACCCGAACTTCTTCATGGTGTTCCCGCCCGGGCTCATGGAGGGCTATCCGCTGACCTGGATCTCGAGCATCCACGTGGACCGCGCGCTGCGCGGTGACGTCCTCGACCTGGTGCGCGCCTATCCGAGCGTCACGGTCATCGACATCGAGGCGGCCATCGAGCAGGTCCGCGCGGTCATGGACCAGGCCTCGCTGGCGGTCCAGTACGTGTTCCTGTTCGCGCTCGGCGCCGGCATCCTCGTGATGCTCGCCGTCGTGCAATCGACGCGCGAGGAGCGGCTCTACGAGAGCGCCATGCTGCGCACGCTCGGCGCCAGGAAGCGTGTCGTGCTGGCGGGCGTGGCGGTGGAGTTCGCAGCGCTGGGGCTGATCTCCGGGGTGCTGGCCGCGGCCGGCGCGACCGGCGTCGCCTGGTTGCTGGCGCGGCGGGTATTCCAGCTCGACTTCGTCGCGGACCCGATGGTCTGGGTCGCGGGCCTCGCCGCCGGCCTGTTCGTCGTCGGCGGAACGGGCGTGCTGGCCACGCGCACCGTCGTCACGCATCCCCCGGCGAACGTGCTGCGAGGCTACTAGGGGGACACTGCTGAATCGGCTTACTTAGCAGTGTCCCCGTGCGCGGCCATCAGGCCCTCGATCGCGCTGCACAGGTGGATGATCGTCTCCTCGCGCGCGCAGCCGGGGCGCCAGGCGGCCGCGATCGCGCGGGACGGTTCGGGATCCTGGAAGCGCCGCACTGCCATCGACGGGGCACGCGCCGTCTGCTGCTCGACGGCCAGGCTTGGCAGCAGCGTAATGCCGACGCCCGCGGCGACCATCTGGCGCAGCGTCTCGAGGCTCGTGGCGCGGAAATCCGGCGCCTCCTTGACGCGGGCGAGGCGGCACGCGGCGAGGGCCTGGTCGCGCAGGCAATGGCCGTCCTCGAGCAGCAGCAGCGTCTCGCCGTCGAGATCGTCGAGCGAAATCCGCCGCCGTCGCCGCGCGAGGCGGTGATCGGCCGGCAGCGCGACCTGGAAGCTTTCCGAGTAGAGCTTGCGGGTGACGAGGCGTTCGGGCGGCACCGGCAGGGCGAGGATGCCGACGTCGATCTCGCCGCTCTTCAGCAGCGCGACCAGCCGGTCCGTCTGGTGTTCCAGCAGCAGCAGCCGCAGCCGCGGGAAGCGCTCGTGCAGCGGGCCCGCGACGTGCGGCAGCAGGTAGGGCCCGACGGTCGGGATCAGGCCGATGCGCAATTCACCGGCCAGCGGATCCTGGAAGTTGCGCGCCAGCTCCTCGATCTCGCGGGTCTCGTCGAGCACCCGCCGCGCGCGCTCGACCACGCGCTTGCCGATGTCCGTGAGCCGCACCTGCTGACCGCGCTCGACCAGCTGGACCCCGAGCTGATCCTCCATTTTCTTCAGCTGCGCGCTGAGCGTCGGCTGGCTGACGAAGCAGCGCTCCGCCGCCTTGCCGAAATGGCGCGTCTCGGCCAGCGCCACGAGATAACCGAGCGCCCGCAGGCTGAGGTGGAGATTGATAGGTTTCATCTATCGAAACGATAAATTTAATTCATTGGATAAATCAATCCCCGGGCGGCATGCTGTATCGCAACAGTCTTTCTGAAATCAATCGCAAGGAGCCCGGACATGATCAGCATCGGCAAGAAATTCCCCGCCTGGAAGCTCAAGGGCGTCGTCAGCAATGATCTCGACACCGCCTTCAAGGACTTCGCCAGCGAAGACCTCAAGGGCCAGTGGAAGATCCTGTTCTTCTGGCCGAAGGATTTCACTTTCGTTTGCCCGACCGAGATCGCCGCCTTCGGCAAGCTGAACGGCGAGTTCAAGGATCGCGACGCGCAGCTGTTCGGTGTTTCAACCGACTCCGAGTTCGTCCACCTGGCCTGGCGCAACGACAAGCAGGAGCTTCGCGACTTGCCGTTCCCGATGCTGTCCGACATCAAGCGTGAGCTGAGCACGGCGCTCGGCATCCTCGACGAGGCCGAGGGCGTCGCCCAGCGCGCCACTTTCATCGTCGACCAGGATGACATCGTGCGCTTCGTCTATGTCACGGACCTGAACGTCGGCCGCAGCCCGGACGAAGTGTTGCGCGTGCTCGATGCGTTGCAGACCGACGAGCTGTGCCCGTGCAACTGGAAGAAGGGTGACGACACCCTGAAGGCCGCCTGAGGAGCCTCGCCATGAACCTCGAACAGATCAAGGGGCGCATGCCGGAGTATGCCCGCGACATCAAGCTGAACCTGTCGACCATTCTCGGCGGCACCGGCACGCCGGGCCTGACCGAGGCCCAGGCCCTCGGTACCGCGCTGGCCTGCGCCGTGGCGGTCAAGAGCAACGCGCTGTCCGAGGCCATCGAGGCGCATGCCGGCGACAAGCTGGACCCGGCGCGTCGTAATGCGGCCCGCGCCGCGGCGGCGGTCATGGCGATGAACAACGTTTATTACCGCTTCACGCACTTTGTCGGCGACGAGGAGTACCGGAAGCTGCCGGCCCGGTTGCGCATGAATGTCATTGGCAACCCGGGCATCGACAAGGCGGAGTTCGAGCTCTATTCGCTGGCCGTGTCCGCGATCAACGGCTGCGAGTTCTGCATCCAGGCGCACGAGAAAGTCGTGCGCGCAGCCGACATCGGCCGCGAGGGTGTGCAGAGCGCCGCCCGCATCGCCGCGGTGATCGCTGCGGCCGCCGGGGTGCTGGCAACCACATCAGATACCATGGCCGCCGAGGCGGCCTGAGTGGCGCGGGCGCGCAGAGACGCAGAGGCGCGGAGGCGCAGAGAGGGCGACGAGGCAGCGGGACCCGGACGTCACAGGCGCGCTGAGTGAGATAAAGATTTCCCGAACGAAGCGCGCCTGTGACGGCCTGGTCCCGCGGTCCCCGGGCTGGCAGGCTACCACCCGCGCAGGCTGGCCAGCGCCTCGAGGGCCTGCTCGCGACTGCTCTTCAGGTCGATGATCGGCCCCGGGTAACCGGTAGCCGGGCGCTCGCCCGGGCGGTGCAGGGTCTCGAGCGGCGCGGTCGCCAGCTCCGGGACCCAGCGCCGGACATAGGCGCCGTCCGGGTCGAATTTCTCGCCCTGGGTCACCGGGTTGAAGATGCGGAAGTAGGGTGCCGCGTCGGCGCCCGAGCCCGCGCACCACTGCCAGCCCAGCGTGTTGCTGGCGAGGTCGGCATCGACGAGCGTGTCCCAGAACCAGCGCGCGCCGCTCTGCCAGGGCGCGCGGATGTTCTTGACCAGCAGCGACGCGACGATCATGCGCACGCGGTTGTGCATCCAGCCCGTCGCCCACAGCTGCCGCATGCCCGCATCGACGATCGGGATCCCGGTCCGGCCGCGGCGCCAGGCCTCGACCAGCGCCTCGTGGTCCGCGCGCCACGGGAACGCCGCGTATTTCTCGTGCATCGGCGATGTCGGCGTGTGCGGGAAATGAAACAGCACGTGGTGCGCGAACTCCCGCCAGCCGAGCTCCCGCACCCAGCACTCGATGTCGGACTCCGGCAGCTCGCCGCGCCTGGCCGCCGCCGCATGCCAAGCCTGGCGCGGCGACAGCTCACCGTGGTGCAGGTAGGGGGACAATGCCGAGGTGTCGTCGCGGTCTGGCCGGTTGCGGCTGCCGGCGTAGTCGCCGAGGCCGTCTTCGCACCAGGCTGCCAGTCGCGCCAGCGCCGCCGCCTCGCCCGGCTTCCAGGCCTCCGCCAGTCCGTCATACCAGCGGATCTGCGGCTCGAGCCCAAGCGCTTCGATCGCGAGGCCCGGTGGCCACCGCGCGGGCGGCGGCAGGTGGTCCGGCGGCGCCAGCGGCGCGGCCGGCTCGGGACCCTTCAGCGCGGCCCGCCAGAAGGGCGTGAACACGCGGTAGGGGTCGCCCTTGCCGGTCTGGAGTTCCCAGGGCTCGTGCAGCACCGCCGCCTTGAAGCTGCGCGCCTCGACGCCGCGCTCGCGCAGCCGCGCCTTGATCGCCGCGTCCCGCCGGACCAGCGCCGGGTCGTAAAGGCGGTTCCAGAAGACGCCCTCGGCGCCGGTTTCCGCGACCAGCGCAGCGAGCGTCGCGGCCGCGGGCCCGGCGCGCAGCACCAGGCGGCTGCCACGTGCGCGCAACACCCCGTCCAGCGCGCGCAGGCTGCCATGCAGCCACCAGCGGGCGGCGCCGCCGGGCGCCCATTCCCCCTCGTCCTCGGGCGACCACAGGTAGACGGGCAGCACGGTCTCGGCAGCCGCGAGGGCCGCGACGAGCGCCGGGTTGTCGGCCAGCCGGAGGTCCCGGCGAAACCACAGGATCGCGAGTTTCAAATCACCCGGCCGCGGCGGCCGCCTGCCATGAATGAATGGATGTTGGCGGCGATTTCGTCGACGGCCCGCTGGCGGGATTCACGCGCCGCCCAGGCGACGTGCGGCGTGATGATCAAGTTCGGAATCGCCGGGTCGAGCAGCGGGTCGCCGGCGACCGGCGGCTCCTGCGGCAGCACGTCGATGCCGGCGCCGCCGAGGCGACCGGCACGCAAGGCCGCCGCGAGCGCCGCCGAGTCCACCAGCGCGCCGCGGGCCGTGTTGATCAACAGCGCATCGGGCTTCATCAGCGCCAGCGCCGCGGCATCGATCAGCCCGCGCGTCGCCTCGGTCAGCGGGCAATGCAGCGAGAGTATGTCCGCCTCCGCGAGCACCTGCTCGAACGGCAGGCGTCCCTCGGCCGCCCGGCCCGGCACCCCGCCTGGCCGCTCGCTGACCAGCACCTCGAGCCCGAAGGCCGGCGCGGCGCATGCCACGCCCCGGCCGAGCTCGCCGAAGCCCACGATGCCCAGTCTGCGGCCCGCAAGCTCGCGAATCGGGTAGTCGAGCAGGCAGAACTGCGGGCTGCTCTTCCATGCGCCCTGCTGCAGCAGCCGCTGGTATCCGGCCAGGCGCTGCGTCAGCGCCAGGATCATCGCGAAGACGTGCTGCACGACCGATGCCGTGCAATAGCCAGTGATATTGCAGACGCCGACGCCGCGCGCCCGCGCGGCCTCGAGGTCGACGTTGTTGACGCCGGTCGCCGCCAGGCAGATCAGCTTCAGCCGGGGGGCGGCGTCGAGCTCGGCGGCGCCGATGCGGATCTTGTTGGTGATCAAGATCTCGGCCGGGGCGAGCCGCGCCGCCAGTGCCGCGGGCGGGGTGACATCGTGCAGCAACAGTTCGATCCCGGTCGCCTCGAGCGCGGCCAGCTCGATGTCGCCGTGGCTGACGGTCGCGAAATCCGGGAACACGGCTTTCATGGCCCGCAAGACTACACGCCCGGCGGGCGACGCGGCCAGCGCGGAAGCAGCTACAATGCGCGGCCATGGCTACCCTGCGCGGCGCCCTGACAATGTTGCTGATCGTCCTGAACCTGGTCTTCTGGGCGACGCCGCTGTACCTGGTCGCGTTCGTCAAGTTGCTGCCGTTCGGCCGCCTGCGGGTTCACTGCGACCGCCTGCTGGTATGGCTCGCGCAGAACTGGATCAGCGGCAATCAGCTGGTGTTCCGGCTGACGCAGAACATCCGCTGGGATGTCGAGGGCCTCGACGGGCTGCAGCGCCGGGAGTGGTACCTCGTGGTCTGCAACCACCAGAGCTGGGTGGACATCCTCGTCTTGCAGGGCGTGTTCAACCGCCGCATCCCGTTCCTGAAGTTTTTTCTCAAGCGAGAACTCATCTGGGTGCCGGTGCTCGGCTTCGCCTGGTGGGCGCTGGACTTCCCGTTCATGCAGCGCCATTCGCGCGAATATCTCGAGCGGCATCCGGAGGCGCGCGGCCAGGATCTGGAGGCGACACGCCGCGCCTGCGAGCACTTCAGCCGCAGCCCGACCTCGGTCATGAACTTCGTCGAGGGCACGCGCTTCACGCCGGCGAAGCACGCCGGGCAGGCTTCGCCCTACTGCCACCTGCTGAAGCCGCGTGCCGGCGGCACGGCCTTCGTCATCGGCGCGATGGGCGAAATCATGCATCGGGTGCTGGACGTCACCATCGTCTACCCGGGCGGCGCCCCGAGCCTGTGGGACCTGTGCTGCGGACGGCTCGGCGAAGTGCAGGTGCGCGTCGCGGGCCGCGAGATTCCGGCCTGGACGCGGCGGGGCAATTACCAGGACGACCCGGAGTTCCGGGCGCGCTTCCAGGCGTGGCTCAGCGAGATCTGGGCGCGCAAGGATGCGCAGGTCGAGGCGTTGCGCAGCGGGGCAGGAGGCGCGTGACGCGAACCACCACGACGACTGATCGGGGAGCGCACTGAGCGTGGAACAGTTGACTGCCTGGCTCGACACGGCCTCGAGTTTCGTCTGGGGCCCGTACTGCCTGATTCCGTTGCTGCTGCTGACCGGCCTGTACCTGACCGTGATACTTCGTGGCCTGCAGTTCCGGCAACTCGGTCCGGCGCTGCACCAGGCGCTGGTCGTGCGCAAGGAGCACGGCGCCGAGGGCGACATCTCGCATTTCGCCGCACTGATGACCGCCATGGCCGCGACGGTCGGCACCGGCAACATCGTCGGCGTCGCCACGGCAATTTCGCTGGGCGGCCCGGGGGCGCTGTTCTGGATGTGGGTCACCGGCCTGGTCGGCATGGCCACCAAGTATTCGGAAGCGCTGCTGTCAGTGAAGTACCGCACGACCAACTCGCGTGGCGAGCAGGCGGGCGGGCCGATGTACTACCTGTCAGAGGGCATCCGCTGGAAGCCGCTCGGGCGCACGCTCGGCTGGCTGTTCGCCTTGTTCACGGCCTGCGCCGCCTTCGGCATCGGCAACATGGTGCAGTCGAACTCCGTGGCCGATGCGATCGGCGGCGCCTTCGGGGTGCCGGCCTGGATGACCGGCGCGGTCATCGCGATTGCGCTCGGCGCCGTGACGCTCGGCGGCATTCGCTCGATCGGCGGGTTCACGAGCGTGTTCGTCCCCGCGATGATCGTGATCTACATGGGTGCCTGCGCGATCGTGCTGGCGTTTAACGTCACGGCCATCCCGGCTGCCTTCGCGCTGGTGTTCACGGATGCCTTCACAGGCAGCTCGGCGGCCGGCGGTTTTCTCGGCGCGACGATAGCGCAGGCGATGCGCTTCGGCGTGGCGCGCGGCATCTTTTCGAACGAGTCCGGCCTCGGCTCCGCCGGCATCGCGGCGGCGGCGGCGAAGACGCAGGAGCCGGTGCGCCAGGCGCTGGTGTCGATGACCCAGACCTTCATCGACACGCTGGTCGTCTGCACCTTCACCGGCATCGCAATCATCGCCAGTGGCGCCTGGACCTCCGGCGTCAATGGCGCGGCGCTGACGCAGCTCGCTTTCGGCTCCGCGATGCCCGGCCCGATCGGGCCGGCCGTTGTCGCCATCTGCCTGGCGATGTTCGCTTTCTCGACGATCCTCGGCTGGAGTCATTACGGATCGCGCGGCATCGAGTACATTCTCGGTGTCCGCGCGATCCTCCCCTATCGCTTGCTGTTCATCCTCGCCGCGTTCCTGGGCTCGATCTACACGCTCGACTTCGTCTGGTTGCTGTCGGACGTCATGAACGGCCTGATGGCGCTGCCGAACCTGGTCGGGCTGTTGCTGCTTTCAGGCGTCGTCGCCGTCGAAACTCGCGGCTACTTCGAGCGGCAGCGCTCGCCCTTGCCGTAGCCCCTGCGCTCGCCCCCACGCACCGCGATTTCGTCGGCATCGATGACGCCGTTGCCGTTGGCATCCAGCCTATTGAAGCGGCTCATGCGCGCGTCGTCGAATTCCGCCCGACTCACGAAGCCGTCACCGTCGGTGTCCATGCGCGCGAACCCGCGATCGTGCGGCCGCGCCCGGCGCTGCTCCGCGTCGCGCCTGGGGTGTGCTTCGCTGCCGGTCTTGTCGTGCCGCCCCCAGCCTCGCCTGGCGGCCGCAAGCTCCTCGGCGCTGAGACGGCCATCGCCGTCGGCGTCGAGTCGCGCGAAAGTCTCGGCGCCGCGGGACTGGAATTCCTGCAGCGTGATCATGCCGTCGCCGTCGGCGTCGTAGCGCTGCAGCAACCAGCTGCTGCCGCCCTGGCGGGCTTCGGCTTCGGCGCCGGGGGCCGGCGCGGCGAGCGCGGACATCGACAACGCGGTTGCGCTCAGGGCAAGCAAGGCGCGGCTAAGGTTCCTGCAAGTCATGGTGTTTCTCCTGCGTTCCGTTGGTCGGACGCCGCTGCAAGCCGGCGTTGGGTACAGGCTGCATGCGACCGGTGCAGTGAGCGTGGCCGGAATGCGGAGAAAGCGTGGAGTTTGCACCGTGCTTAGTGCTCCAGCCGGTAGCCGACGCCGTAGACCGACTGGACCAGCTCCCGGTCGGGCGCGGCGGCGTTGAGCTTGCGGCGCAGGTTCTTGATGTGGCTGTCGACGGTGCGATCGGAGACGATGCGATGATCGTCGTACAGGCGCTCGAGCAGCATCGCGCGGGAGAACACGCGCCCGGGGTGGGCGGCCAGCGTTTCCAGCAGCCGGAATTCCACCGGCGTCAGGTCGAGTGCGACGCCGTCGAGGGTCGCGCGGTAGGCCTCCGTCTCAATGACCAGGCCCGGCACGGCGCCGGCGACGGACGGCTGCGCCTGGCGCCGCAGCACCGCCTTGACCCGCGCGACGACCTCGCGGGGACTGAAGGGCTTGCAGATGTAATCGTCCGCGCCAAGCTCCAGGCCCAGCAGGCGATCGACCTCCTCGACCCGGGCCGTGATCATGATGATCGGCACGGCGCTGAAGCCGCGCAGCTCGCGACAGACCTGCAGCCCGTCGATGCCCGGCAGCATCAGGTCGAGCAGCACGAGCGCAGGCGGATCCGCACGCACTGCCGGCACCACCTCGAGGCCGTCGCCGAGTACCCGCGTCGCGAAGCCGGCTGCGTGCAAATAGTCGACCAGCAGGGCGGCCAGCTTGGGCTCGTCCTCGACGATGAAAACCTCGGCCGGCCGGCTCATGCGTGGCTCCGCAGCAGCGGCAGACTGATCGTGATGGTCAGGCCGCCGAGCGGCGAGGGTGCCGCCGAAATCGTGCCCTCGTGCGCCTCGACGATGTTGCGGCAGATCGCGAGGCCGAGGCCGGCGCCGCCGGAGCGGCGGCTGCGCGACGCCTCCACCCGGAAGAATCGCTCGAACAGGTGCGGCAGCAGCTCAGCCGGAATGCCCGGTGCAGAGTCGCGCAGCTCGAGCACGGCGCGCCCGCCGGCGCGCGTGCACGCAAGCTCGATCCGTCCGGGCGCATCGGTATACCGCAAGGCATTCTCGACGAGGTTGCTCACGAGTTGCGCCAGGCGATCCGGGTCGGCGTGCACCATCAGGGCCTCGCCCTTGACCCCGGCGTCGACGAGCTCGAGCCCGGCGGCCGCGCAGCGCTCGCGCAGCGGCAGCAGCGATTCGTCGACCTGCGCGCGCAGGTCAAGGTCCCGGCGTCGGTAGTCCAGCGCGCCGAGGTCGGACAGCGACAGCTGGTAAAGGTCGTCGACGAGCTTGCCGAGGGCGCGCGCCTCGGCGCGCAGCGAGGCCAGCGTCTCCGGGCCGAAGGACCGGACGCCGTCCTCGACCGCGGCGAGCTCGCCGTCGATGATCGCCAGCGGGGTGCGTAACTCGTGCGCCACGTCAGCCATCATGCTGCGCCGCATTTCCTCGTTGCGCTGGAGCGTGCGCGCCAGCAGGTTGAAGTCGTCCGCCAGGCGGCCGAATTCGTCGGCCGAGGTGACCTGCGCGCGCGCAGTGAAATCCCCGGCGGCAAGCCGGTGGGTGGCGCTGCCGATCGCCCGGGCCGGTGCCAGGAAGGTCCGTGACAACAGCGCGGCGGCCGCGGCGGCAAGCAGCACGGCGGCCAGCGTCGCGATGGCCAGGTTGCGGAACTGCGCCTGCTGGAAACGCAGGTCGGCGGCCTCGGTCGGCTGCCGGGCGGGTGTCCGGACGATCCAGCCGACGGTCTCGCCATCGACGACGACGGCGTGCCGGGTGAGCGCATCGCCATCGCCCGGGGTGCCGACGACGAGCGTGCCGGCGGCGTCGTACAGCGCGACGCGCGGCCCGCCGCGCCGACCGTCCGGCGCCTCACCCGCCGCCGCGTCGCGCGGCCGTGGATGGCCACGCAGCAGGCCGCGCCAGCGCCGCTCGGCCCCCGCCAGGCCCGACCAGTCGCCGGCCTCCGCGTACAGCGCGCCCAGGCTTTCGGCCAGCATCTCGGTGCGCCGCGCCTCGGCCGTCTCGATGTACTGGCGGAAATCGCGCTGGAATCCCACGCGCCCGGTCACGGCCATGATCAGCGTTACCAGCACGCTGGTCGCGAGCACCCCGAGGAACAGCTTGGTGGTGATACCCAGGCGCATTGGCGTCGGCAAATCGGCGGCAGTTGAGGCGCAGCTTAGGCGGGAATTGTGGAGGAAACGCGGAGCGCTCGCCCGGGGGCGCATCAGCGCCGGCGTCGCGCGCCCGGGCGCGCCGCCGCCGCCTCAGGCTCGTCCTCGATACTCCATTGCTCGCGGTGCGCGCGCGCCGCCTCGCTGTTGATGCCGGCATGGCGGTTGGAGAGCAGCAGCGAGCCCGGGTCGCAAACGCGCGCGCGGATCAAGCCGAGATCCCGGGCCGCATCGAAGAGGCTCGGATACCAGCTCTCCCAGTCGGGGAGCAGTTGTTCCACCTGTTCCCGGAGATTCGTCACGAGCAGACGTTAGCCCAACGACGGCGACGAGGGCAATCGCGCGCCGCCGGCCGCGCCACGGCCGCCGTCAGCGGCCCTGCAGCAGCCGCAGCACGAGGTTGTCGAGCGCCGCCTCCCACTTCAGCGGCTGACCGGCCAGGTCCTCGCGGCGCAGTTCCGCCAGGATCGCTTGCAGCTGCCCGGGATCGATCTCCCGCTGCAGGTTGAAGATCTGCGCCGTGAACGGCGTGTCGACCGCATAGATGCCTTCGGCGCCGGCGGCCAGCACCCGGCCGTCGGGCGCGAGCAGCGCGCCCGTGACCTGCAGCACCTGCAGGGGCTGCAGCTCGGTGCGGAGAAACGGCTGCGGCGCCTCGTGGCCCTCGCCGAGTACGACCTTCTTGCCGAGCAGCCCCTCGTCGGCGCGCGGGTAGTCCACCAGGGCCAGCCGGATCCACAGGAACGCCGGCGCGGGCGGCTGTGCCGCGACGCGCGCGCGCCAGGCTTCGGACGGATATTCGACATGCAGGACCATCGGCGGATACTTTTCCCACTCTTCGATGAACTGCTTGGCCTGGGGCGGCGCCGTCTCGCCATCGGCGCTGCCCACGAACACCAGCGGCGCGCCATCGTCGGACAGCGTCGCGACAGCCAGGCTGCAGCAGGTCATCGCGGCGAGCCGCGCATCCATCGCCGCAGCCAGTGCCGCGAAGGCGGTGGCCTGCGAGGGCACGAGCACATCGCGCACCGTGCTGCGGTCCAGCGCGACGGGGGCCAGCACCACCGCATTGCCCGGTGGCGGCGTATTCTCGAAATGGACGACGAAGGGCGGCGGCCCGAGTCGCTCCGTCCGGCCCACCGCGGCCGCGTCGATCGTGGCACAGCCGGCGCTCACGAGCGCGGCGCAACAGAGCAGGGCCCAGGCAGGAGTTTTCATAGCCGGCGATTGTAGCGCTGAAGTGTTGCTGCTGTAATCGCGCCGCGATCCGCCGGTCCGGGGCGGATTCGTCGTGCCGCTGGGCCCCTCCGGGCAGCGGCAAGTCCACGCTGCTTAACATTCTTGGTGGCCTGGACACCGCGAAGGCCGGCGAGGTCCACTACAGCGGCAAGGACCTTACGCGCGCGAACGACCGCGAACTGACCGCGTTCCGCCGCGACCATGTCGGCTTCGTCTTCCAGTTCTATAATCTGATTCCGAGCCTCACGGCGCGCGAGAACGTCGCTGCCGTCACCGAAATCGCGACCCGCCCGATGCGGCCCGAGGCTGCGCTCGAGCTCGTCGGGATGGACAGGCGGCTGGACCACTTCCCGGCCCAGCTCTCGGGCGGCGAGCAACAGCGCGTCGCCATTGCGCGGGCCATCGCCAAGAACCCCGCTGTCCTGTTGTGCGACGAGCCGACCGGCGCGCTGGATTCAGCCACCGGCATCATCACCCACAACATGCTCATCGCGGAGATGGCCGACCGGGTTTCACGAAATTCAGTGCGCTCGGCGTCGAGGAGCAGCGCGTGCTGGTGATCGCGGACCTGCGCTCGTCGCCGGACGCCTGGCAGCGGCGCGGCGACGGCTACCGGGTGGAAGCGAGATTCACCGTCTGGGAACGCGAGGACGCGCTGACCGTGCCGGCCAGCGCATCGTTCCGGCGGGGCGAGGCCTGGGCAGTGTTCGTGGTCGAACAAGACCGTGCGCGGATGCGGCAGGTGCAGCTCGGGCCGGGCAGCGGCCTGCTGACAGAAGTCACCGCGGGCCTGTCTGCGGGGGAGGCGGTCATCGTGCACCCGGACGATGGCGTGGAGGACGGCGTGCGGGTCGAGCCGTTCCGCAGGTGATCCGCGCGATGGGAGTTTCCGGTATGGCGTCGGGCGCCGCGGTCGACCAGACTAGAGCCTGGCTTCTCCAGGGGGGCGCACGCCGTGCGCGCTAAGTCCGTCGATCTGCTGTTGCTCCATCCGCCGAGCGTCTATGACTTTCGCGAGAAATCGATCCTGTACGGGCCGGTCAGCGACATGGTGCCGTCCTCGGTGGTCTTCGAGATCTACCCGATCGGTTTCCTGACCATGGCGGGATACCTGAAGCAACAGGGCATGCAGGTGCGCATCGTCAACCTGGGCTTGCGCATGCTGACCGACCCGAAATTCGACGTGCGGAAATTCCTCGCCGGCGTGCGGCCGAAGGCCATCGGCATCGACCTGCACTGGATGCCGCATTGCCACGGGGCCATTGAGATTGCCCGGCTTGCCAAGGAGGTGCATCCGGAGGTGCCGGTGCTGTTCGGCGGGCTCTCGGCGACTTACTTCCACAAGGAACTGCTGGCGTATCCGGAGATCGACTTCGTGTTGCGCGGCGACAGCACCGAGCCGCCGCTGCACCAGCTGCTGGTCGCCCTGCGGGAAGGCGGGCCGCTGGACAGGATCCCGAACCTGAGCTGGCGGGACAAGGGCGAGATTCGCGTCAATCCGCTGACCTTCATCCCGATGACACTCGATTACATCGACGTCTACCCCGAGCTGCTGATCGAGATGGCGATCCGCTACCGCGACATCGCCAGCGTGCTGCCGTTCAACGGCTGGCTGCGCAACCCGACGACGATGGTGCTGCCGCTGAAGGGCTGCGCCTTCGAGTGCGTGACCTGTGGCAGCTCCAATTCGACCTGCGCGATGATGACCGGCCGCCGCAAGCCGGTGTTCCGCAGCCCGGCCAACCTGGCCGGCAACCTCGCCGCGATCGGCCGCCTGTCGCGGGGCCCGATCGTGATACCCGGCGACCTGCTGCAGGGCGGCCGCAAGTACGCGACAAGGGCTATCGACGAGATCGCCGCGGCCGGAGTCACGAACGAGATCTGCTTCGAGTTCTTCGATGTGCCGCCGATCGATTTCCTCCAGTATGTCGACAGCAAATTGCCGAACTGGAGCTTCGAGGTGAGCCCGGAGAGCCACGACAAGATCGTGCGCCATGCCATGGAAGGGCAGGCGGGCTATGAGAACGAGGCCATGGAGACCATGCTGCGGGAGGCCCTGAAGCTCAACTGCCACCGCATCGACGTGTTCTACATGATCGGTCTGCCGCGGCAGACCTACCAATCGGTCATGGAGACCGTTGACTATTGCGAGCAGCTGTTCAAGTGGGACGACCCGCGGCTGCAATGCTTCATCTCGCCGATGGGCCCGTTCCTGGATCCGGGCAGCCAGATCTTCGAGCATCCGGAACGCTATGGCTACCGCAAGTTCGCCCACACGCTCGAGGAGCACCGCCAGCTGCTGACCCAGCCGAGCTGGGAACACATCCTCAACTACGAGACCGAGTGGATGACACGCGCGCAGCTGGTGGACGCGACCTATGATGCGGCTGAGCGACTCAATGACCTGAAGCTGCGCTACGGGCGCATCACGGCGCAGCAGGCGAAGGTGGTCGCCGAAGGAATCGCCGAGGCGCGGCGCCTGCGGGCGCGGGTCAACGCCGGCGTCAGCGGCGAGATGGATCCCGCCGATGCCGAGAGGCTGCGCGGCGAGATCGCCCGCTTCAGCCACAACACGGTCTGCGACAAGCAGGAACTGTTCTGGCAGCGTCACCTGCTGAGCTTCAAGCCGGCAGGGATCATCAAGGTGGCCGCGAACTACCTGCGGAACTGAGAGAAGGGGGCCGACGATCGAACCAGCACCCGTCGCCGAAATGACGCTGCGCAGGCGTGTGCTGCTGTGGATCGCAGAGCACGACGACAGCTGGCTGTTCATCGCGTTCTACGTCGGCCTGGGCCTCGTACTCACGATGACGATATCGCTGTTCTGGCTGGTCGCGGTGGTCGCGGCCCATGCCGTGCTCGAATGGTTCGCGATGGGGCGCAAGGGCGTGCACGACCACCGGCCAGGGCGCGTCTTGTGGCACCTGAAGCTGGATATCGGACTCGTGCTCGTGGCGCTGTGGCTGGGCCTCTACCTCGAACTGCTGTTCGGCCTGGCGGGACTTGGCGCCGCAGCCCGCGCGGGTGCGCAGACGGCAACGCGGGTCGTCGCCTGGCAACGCACGATTCGTGGCGTGCTGATGACGGCCGATGAGGCGGCGCACGTCGTGAAGGCGGTGGCCACGCGCAACGGCGGCAAGCGGCATCGGCAGCCCGAGGCCATCGACGACCGACCTCCCTGGCGGCGCCCGTGGAGCCGTGGCGACAAGTTCGCGGTGGTTTTCACGATGACCTGGGCCGTGCTGATCCTGCTGGCGCCCGTGCTGACCCCTCACACGGTCGAATCGACGCTGGCGACCCTCGCGGCCGACTTGCACCCCTGGCCGCCGGCCCCCTGATGTGACGTCCGTCACGATCAGGAAAAGTATCTGAAACAATTGCTTGCGAACCTGATCTGGGGCAGGTTCCAGCGCGGGCCCAGTTGCTACGATGCCGCCCCGTTGAGTAAATAGTAGCCACGGAGGCTGCCATGGAAACCCGCAAGACCACGCCGAGGGGCCGTGTGACCCCGAGTGCCACCGCCGTTCGAGTCGGTCGCCGGTCGAGGCGTATGCGTCGCCGCGAAGTCGCGCGTCACGCCTAGCTC
This sequence comes from uncultured Thioalkalivibrio sp., assembly GCA_964462675.1. GTDB lineage: Bacteria > Pseudomonadota > Gammaproteobacteria > Steroidobacterales > XN24 > XN24. The sequence goes on along the minus strand of CAYWYS010000020.1, from coordinate 19,298 downwards.
TTGAGCTTCTTCGCCACGCCCGCGACTTGATCGCTCTGGGTCCGGCGGCTGATCCGCCGGGCCAGGATGGCGTGCGCACGCCGCCCGAGCGGATAGCGCCACGCGAGCACCAGCATCGGCGCCAGCAGCAGGCAGGGCCAGGCGATAAACGCCAGCTTCAGGCCGAGCACCGCCTCCGCCGTCAGGGCCTCCCGGGCCGAGAATCCGAACAGCGCGGGTATCGACAGCGCGATCGCGCCGCCGATGCCCTGGTTGAGCTTGGTGACGAGCGCCTGGAAGGAAAAGAAGATCGCCGCGCGGTCCTGGCGGTTGCGCCAGATGTCGTAATCGACGATGTCCGCGAGCAGGGAGGGCAGCGCGATCGAGGACAGGCCGAGAAAGAAGCCGAAGCTGGTCATGATGCCGATCATCGGCTTCAGCGCGCCCGGCCCGGGCTCGACCCACGGCAACAGCAGCAGCGTCGCGATCATGCCGACGGCGGCGGCTGCCCAGGCACGGTGCTTGTCGACGTGCTTCATGACCTGCAGCCACAGCGGCATCCCCAGCGCCATCGCGAGCGTCATCGGCAGCGCGATGTGCGGCACCTTGTCTGGCAGGCCGAGGTACTGGCTGGTGTAGATGACGAACAGGCTCGCGACCGCCCCGGTCGCCAGCCCGAACAGCACCTGGGTGGCGAGGAAATACTGCAGCGGGCGCGTGTCGCGCAGCGCACGCCACAGGTCGGCCGGCTGCACCGGCCGGGCGCGCACGCGGCGTTGCGGCTCCGGCACCGTGACGCACATCAGCGCGACGAACAGCGGCAGGCCGATCATGATGAACAGCGCCAGCGAGCGCATCACGGCGGGGCTGAACTCTGTCGTGCCGCCGATCAGCAGCATCGGCGAGGCCATGAACAGCACGCCGCCGGCAAAGCCGAGCAGCTGGCGCCACAGCGCGATGCGCGAGCGCTCGTGATAGCCGGTCGAAAGCTCGGCGGCCATTGCGGTGTGCGGGATCTCGACCAGCGTCCAGCCGAGCGTCACCAGCAGGTACCACAGCAGCAGGTGCCCGAGCCGGGCGTCGCCGCCCGGGTTGAACAGGAACCAGGTGCTCGAGGCGACGAGGACCGCGCCGAGGATCATCCAGGGCTTGCGCGTGCCGGAGCGGTCCGACAGGTAGCCGATCAGCGGATCCGTCAGCCCGTCGAACAGCCGCGCGATGAACGTGGCCGTCGCCAGTCCGGCCAGCGTCACGGCGCTGTACTCGAGGTAGAAGTTCGGCAGGATCGCCGCGGTCGGCGACATCAGCATGGACAACGGCAGGTTGACGAGGCCGAACAGGATCAGCATCGGGGTCGGCAGGCGTGCGTGCTTGGCGCTCATCGCAGGGGAGGGATTGTCCGGTCCGGCAGATGCGCGGGCAACCGCCCCGGGTCGCTTGTCAATCAAGCCGGGCGGCCGGCCTTGAGGCGCGGCGCGGCCACCATCGGCACGAGCGCGACGTAGGCGAACGTGCCCAGCGCCATCGCCTGCAGCGGGATGCCACGCGCCAGCGCCAAGCCAAGCAGCGCGGGCGACACGGCCGTTGCGGCCACCATCAGCCCGGCATAGACGCCTCGGACCATGCCGAGGCGGCGCGTGCCGAAGACCTCGACCCAGACGGCGCCGGCCACGACGGCGTTCGAGCCGGCCGTCAGGCCGAGACCGCAGAACAGCAGCCACAGGCCCGGCATGCCCTGCACGAAGCCGAGCGCGAGGATACCGAGCCCCAGCGGCACCAGGTAGACGCGCATCAGTCCGAGGCTGCCGATGCGGTCGACCAGCCGTCCCGACAGCCAGGTCGCGACGGCCTGGAACGCGGCAAACCCCAGGAAAGCCGTTGCCACCTCGGCCGGCTGCCACAGCTTCGCTGCCGCGAGCGTCGCCTGGTGCAGGAACACCGCCGTGACGACAAACGGCGCCACCAGCACCACCGACAGTGCCGCCAGGAATCGGCGGTCTTGCAGCAGGCGCCAACGACCGGTCGGGCCGTCGTGGCCGGCCGCCGCATCGTCAGGCGGCGGCCGGCCGGGCAGCGGCGCGGCGAGCCAGCGCATCAGCGGCACTGCGACGATCAGCATGAACCCGCCGACCCCGGCCCACAGCCACCGCCAGTCGAGCAAGCCAAGCAGGGCGGCCACCGCCAAGGGCAGCAACGCCTCGCCCAGGATGAAGCCGAACGCGGCCGTAGCGACGCTGCGTCCGCGGCGGGTGCCGCCATGGCGCGCCGCCGCGACGATGGCGATATGCCCGGTCAGGCCCTGGCCGCCGAGCCGCAGCAGGAACAGCGCAGCGAGCAACCAGGATGACGACGGGCCATAAGCGAACAGCAAGGCGCCGGTTCCGAGCAGGCCGAGCGCGACGGAGATCGCCTGGCGGGGGCTCAGTCGATCCGCCAGTCCGCCAAGCCAGAACATCAGCACGCCGCTGGCCAGCGTCGCAGCCCCGTAGATGGCGCCGAACGCGCCCTCGCCAAGGAGGAACTCGGCACGTATCGACGCGCCGAACAGCCCGATGAAGAACGTTTGGCCGGCGCTCGACAGGAACGCGGCGCACAGGCCGAAGGCTGCCGCGCGCTGCGCAAGCTGCCGGTCCCGGGACGGCGTGAAAGCGAGCATCATTCGAGGCGCGACCGCCGCGCCTAGGCCAGCGCGCCCCCGCAGCTCGAGCCCTGGCCGGCGGTGCAGCCGTAGCAATGGCCACCGACGGCAATCGCGCGCGGCGGGCCGTCCATCTCCAGCAGCTCGCGCAGGTGCGGACGGCGTTCGGTGCCGCCGAGCGGCAGGCCGAGCATCTGGTTGAAGTCGCAGTCGTGCAGGAATCCCTGGTAGTCCACGCTGACCAGGCTGCGGCACATGACATTTCGCAGGTTCGTGGCGCGATAGGCGTTGCGCAGCAGTTCCATGTAGCTGTCGTATTGCCCCTTCGCCAGCAGCACGGCGCCGAAGCGCTTGATCGGCATGTTGGTGATCGTGAACAGCGCGTTGAAGACGATTCCGAATTCCTCGCGCAGCAGGCGCTTGTAGTCGGCTTCGAGCGCCGCCTGCGGCGGCGGCAGTGACGCGCCGAGCGGGTTGTAGACGAGGTTCAGCACCAGTCCCGAGTCCGGCCGGCCGTAGCCGAGGGAGTTCAGTTCCTGCAGTGCGCTGATCGACGCTTCGAACACGCCGGTGCCGCGCTGCGCGTCCACGTTCTGCTTCGAGTAGCAGGGCAGCGAGGCGATCGTCTCGACCCGGTGGGCGGCCAGGAACTCGCCGACCCATTCGTAGCCGGGCTCGCGCATGATCGTCGGATTGAGCCGATCCATGACGTGGAGACCGCGGGCGCGCGCCTCGCGCACCAGCCAGCGGAACTCCGGGTTCATCTCCGGCGAACCGCCGGTGAGGTCGAGCGTGCCGATCCGGTGGCGCTCCGCCGCGTCGAGGGCGAGCGCCATCGTCGCCCGGTCCATCAGTTCCTTGCGCGTCGGCCCCGCGGCGACATGGCAGTGCACGCAGGCGATGTTGCACAGGTAACCGAGGTTCAGCTGCAGCGTGTCGAGCCGGTCGCGGCGGATGCGCGGGAAGTCGGTTTCCAGCAGCAGCGGCAGGGTGTCACGCATGGGGCGAACTCGGCTTGGCGGCGTCGCGCGGGCGCGGGCCGGGCGTGCGGAATGGGTTCAGGAGCAATGAGACAAGCCCCTGGTCACCCGGTTCCCGCCAGTCCTCGAGCCCGATCGGCATGCGGCGCTCATCCTCGGCCGGTGCCTCGGTGTAGCTGCCAAACAGCCTGTCCCATACCGACAGGTGAAAGCCATAGTTGCTGTCGGTCTCGATGCGACGGGTCGAGTGATGGATACGGTGCATGGACGGCGTGACGAGCAGCCAGCGCAGCCGCCGGTCCAGCACGCGCGGGAGGGCGATATCGGTGTGGGTGAACAGCGCGCCGAGGCTCAGCAGTACCTCGAAGGCCAGCACCGCCGCCGGGTGGGGCCCGAGCAAGCTGATCAGCCCGAGCTTGATGGCCATCGACAACGCGATCTCAAGAGGATGGAAGCGCACCCCGGTCGTGACGTCGAAAGCCGTGTCGCAGTGGTGCACGCGGTGCATCCGCCACAGCAGCGGCCACGTGTGCATGAACCGGTGCTGCCAGTAGATCGCCAGGTCGAGCAGCAGCACGGCGAGCGGGATTGCGAGCCAGGCAGGCCAGTCCAGCAGGCCGAACAGCCCGCCGCCATGAACCTGCACGGCCCAGGCCACGGCGAGCACGGGGAATCCTAGCCGCAGGCCCAGCGTGCCGATCAGCACCAGGCCCAGGTTGACCAGCTGGCGCCGCGCCGGCCGCCCGTCGCCGCGCGCAGGCCAGCGGCGCTGGGCGAACAGCAGGCCGGCCAGCAGCACGCCGAAGGCGCCCAGCCTGAGAAGTGCTTCGTATTGATCCAGGTTCATGGCGCTGTGTCGGGCTCCGGGTCGGGCGGCAATCCGGATATGGTATTCGTTCAGCACGACCTGAAGGATGAGCTGTCCGTGAGAACCAATCCACGCCGGCGCGGGTCGGAGTGGGGGTAGAATCCGCGCCCTGTGCCACGCCGTGGCGCAGTGACCTGGATCCAGGAGCGCATTCCGGTCGATAACACACCGGGCGCGCCCGCTTTTCAAGACTCGGTATCGTCAGCAGGCCCATATGTTCAACAAGCTCCTGAAATGGACTCTCCCGGTGCTGGTGCTCGTCGCGGCGCTGGCGGGCGGCCGTTACATCATCGCGCAGCGGCCGGCGGCGCCGCAGTTCCAGCCGCCCCAGGTGCCGGTCGCGATCGATGCGGTGCGCGTGCTACCGGAGGATTTCCAGGTTGTCATCCGCAGCGAGGGCACCGTCGAGCCGCGCACCGAGAGCACCCTGATTCCGCAGGTGTCCGGCCAGATCGTCGCGATCTCGCCGTCGTTCCGCGAGGGCGGTTTCTTCGAGCAGGGCGACATCCTCGTCACGCTGGACCCGCGTGACTACCAGCTGGCCATCGCCAGCGCCGAGGCCCAGGTCGCGCAGGCCGAGTCCGCGCTGGAGCAGGAGCTGGCGCAGGCCAAGGTCGTCGAGGACGACTGGCGCATGCTCGGCCGCCAGGCGCCCGAGCTGGGCCTGCGCAAGCCGCAGATTGCCGCAGCGCGCGCCACGGTGCTGTCCGCCAAGGCGCAGCTGGAGCGGGCGCGCTTCGACCTCGAGCGGACGCGGATTCGCGCGCCCTACGATGGGCAGGTGCTCGAGAAGAGCGTCGACGTCGGCCAGTTCGTCTCCACCGGCACGCCGCTTGCACGGGTGTATGCCACCGATTACGTCGAAATCCGCCTGCCGCTGTCGAATCGCCAGCTCGAGTTCGTCGACCTGCCGGAGCGCTTCCGCGGCGAGACGGCGCAGCGCGGCACGGCCGGCCCGGAGGTGGTCGTCAAGGCCGTGATCGGCCGGCAGGAGTGGCGCTGGACCGGCCGCATCGTCCGGGCCGAGGGCGCAATCGACACCCGCACGCGGCAGTTGTTCGTGGTCGCCCAGGTCGATGATCCCTACGAGCGCGTGGCAGACGGCCAGCCGCCGCTGCGGATCGGCCAGTTCGTCGAGGTCGAGATCGCGGGCCGCACGCTGGAAAACGCCTTCGTGCTGCCGCGCAGCGCGCTGCGCGAGGCGGCCGAAGTGCTGCTCGTCAACGAGGACAGTCGCCTGGAGCGCCGCCCGGTGACGGTCGCGTGGACCGACGGCGAGCACGCCGTGGTCACCGAGGGCCTCGCGGCCGGCGCCGTCGTCAACGTCACGCCGCTGGCCGTCGCCGCGAACGGCACGCTGGTCGCGGCGACGATCGACGGCGTTGCGCCCGCACCGCGGGGCGGCCCGCCGGCTGACCGGGTGGCCGCCGAGGGTCGGCCGCAGTGAAAGGCATGATTGCCTGGTTCGCGCGCAACGACGTTGCGGCGAACCTGCTGATGGTGACGTTGCTGGGCCTGGGCGGCTGGGCGCTGACGGCGAAGATTCCGCTGGAAGTGTTTCCGGCCTTCGAGCTGCGCACGGTGATGGTCCAGGTGCCGTTCCCGGGCGCGACGCCGGCCGAGGTCGAGGAGGGCATCACTGTCAAGATCGAGGAGGCCATCCAGGACCTGGAAGGCATCAAGCAGCTGCGCTCGACGGCTGCCGAGAATCTCGGCACCGTGGTCATCGAGGTCGACTCGCGCACCGATCCCCGCGCGCTGATGAACGACGTCAAGGCGCGCGTCGATGCGATCGCGACCTTCCCGGCCGACAGCGAGCGGCCGGTGGTCTACGTGCCGGAGATCCGCCGCGATGTCGTCACGGTGATCGTCTCCGCCGACCTGCCCGAGCCTGAGCTGCGCCTGGTCGCCGAGCGGGTGCGCGACGAACTCGTGGACCTCGAGCAGATCACCCAGGTCGAGCTCGACGGCGTGCGGCCCTACGAGATCTCGATCGAAATCTCCGAGCAGACGCTGCGCCAGTACGGCCTGACGCTGGAGCAGGTCGCGACGGCCGTCAGGCGCACCTCGCTGGATCTCGCGGCGGGCTCAGTCCGCACCACCGGCGGCGAGGTGCTGATCCGCACCCAGGGCCAGGCGCGCGCCGGCGTCGAGTTCGAGGACATCGTCGTGCGCGGCGAATCGGGCGCCCGGCTGACCATCGGCGACCTGGGCGTCGTGCGTGACGGCTTCAGCGAGGACCCGCTGGAGTTTCGCTACAACGGCCGGCCGGCCGCGTTCATCGACGTCTACCGCGTCGGCGAGCAAAGCGCCCTCGAGGTGGCCGAGGCAGTGCGCGACTACATCGCCGCGCAGCCGGCATGGCTGCCGCCCGGCGTCGAGCTGGATTACTGGCGCGACCAGTCGCGGGTCGTGCAGGCGCGCCTGAACACGCTGCTCAAGAGCGCGCTGCAGGGCGGGATCCTCATCTTGATCCTGCTGACGCTGTTCCTGCGGCCCGCGGTCGCCTTCTGGGTCGTCGTCGGCATTCCGGTAGCTTTCATGGGCGGCATTGCACTGATGCCGGTGTTCGGCGTCACGATCAACCTGATCAGCCTGTTCGCCTTCATCCTCGTGCTCGGCATCGTCGTCGACGATGCGATCGTCACCGGCGAGAACATCTTCACTCGGCTGCAGAAAGGCGAGGACCCGCTGCAGGCCTCGATCAAGGGCACGCAGGAGATCGCCGTGCCGGTCACTTTCGGTGTGCTGACCACCGTCGTGGCCTTCATCCCGCTGTTGATGATCGAAGGCGTGCGCGGCCAGATCTTCGCGCAGATCCCCCTGATCGTGATCCCGGTGCTGCTGTTCTCGCTGGTCGAATCGAAACTGATCCTGCCGGCGCATCTCAAGCACGTGCGAGTTCGGGGCGGCGCCAACGACGGGCCGCTGAGCCGCTTGCAGGCGCGCGTGCAGCGCGTGATCGAGCGCGGCACGCAGGCTGCCTATGCCCCGGTGCTCAGGGCGTCGCTGCGCCACCGGTACCTCGCCGGCACGCTGTTCACGGCCGCCGCGGTCGTCCTGTTCAGTCTCGCGATCGGCGGCCACCTGCGCTTCGTGTTCTTCCCGCGCATCCAGGCCGAGACCGCCTCGGCCACCGTGACGATGCCGCCCGGCACGCCATTCGAGGTCACCGAGGCCGCGATCCGGCGCATCAACGCCGTGGCCGAGGAGCTGCGGGAGCGTTACCACGATCCGGACACCGGCGAGAGCGTCATCAAGGGCATTCTCGCCTCGGTGGGCTCGGTCGGCGGCGGCGCCGCGCCGCGCAGCGACGTCGGCCGGGTCGTGTTCGAGATCGTGCCGCCGGAGGAGCGCACCCTCGACGTGACGAGCGCTGACCTGGTCGCTGAGTGGCGCCGGGCGATCGGGCCGATCCCGGGGGCGAAGGAGGTCAGTTTCCGCGCCGAGATCGGCGGCGGCGGCTCGCCGCTGGACATCCAGATCACCGGTCCCGACTTCGGCCCGCTGCGGACGCTGGCGGGCCAGGTGCGCGAGCGCCTCGAGACGTATCCCGGCGTGTTCGACGTCACCGACAGCTTCGAGGACGGCAAGCAGGAGATCAAGCTGCGCATCCGCCCCGAGGCGGAGCTGCTCGGCATCACGCTCGACGACCTGGCCCGCCAGGTACGGCATGCCTTCTTCGGCTTCGAGGCCCAACGGGTGCAGCGCGGCCGCGAGGAGGTCCGTGTCTACGTCCGCTACCCCGAGGCCGAGCGCCGTTCGCTCGATAACCTCGACACGATGCGCATCCGCCTGCCGTCCGGTGTCGAGGTGCCGTTCGGCGAGGTGGCGATTGCCGAGTTCGGGCGCGGCTTCGCACAGATCCGCCGCGTCGATCGCAACCGGACCATCAATGTGACGGCCGACGTCAACAAGGAGACGGCCGACGTCGAGGCCATCAAGCGGGACCTGAGCGACTTCCTGGCGGCCGCGGTGCCGGCGTATGCGGGCGTCAGTTTCACGCTCGAGGGCGAAGCCCGCGAGCAGCGCGAGTCCTTCGGCAGCCTCGGCTACGGCCTGATGTTCGTGCTGTTCATGATCTACGCGCTGCTGGCGATCCCGTTCCGCTCTTACCTGCAGCCGCTGATCGTCATGAGCGTCATCCCGTTCGGCGCCGCCGGCGCGATGCTCGGCCACATCCTGATGGGCATGAACCTGACCATCATGAGCATGATGGGCATGCTGGCGCTGACCGGCGTCGTCGTGAACGACAGCCTGGTGCTGGTGGACTACATCAACAAGCGCCGCGCCGAGGGCATGCCGTTGATGGAGGCGGTCAGCACCGCGGGCGTGGCGCGGCTCCGGCCCGTCATGCTGACCTCGCTGACGACCTTTGCCGGCCTGACGCCGCTGATCTTCGAGAAATCCACCCAGGCCCAGTTCCTGATCCCGATGGCGGTGTCGCTCGGCTTCGGCATCCTGTTCGCGACTTTCATCACGCTGCTGCTGGTGCCGCTGAATTACCTGATCCTGGAAGATCTGCGCCGGCTCGGGCAGCGCATTCTCGGCCGCCGCCGGCTGGCGTCGGGCAGCGAAGCGGCCGCGCGCAGCTGAAAAGTGCGCATGACGCGGCGCAAGAAATAATCCGGTCGCTTTTGCTGCACAATATCGCCCGGGCGAGACCGCCAGGCGGGGCCGGGGCATGACCAGGAACGCGTACAGCTACGAAGAATTGCTGCAGGCGGGGCACGGTGAGCTGTTCGGCAGGGATCGCGCCCGCGCGCCGCTGCCGCCGATGCTGATGATGGATCGCATCACCAGCATCACCGCAGACGGCGGCGCCCACGGCCTCGGGCAGATCGTCGCCGAGCTCGACATCAAGCCGGAGCTGTGGTTTTTCAAATGCCATTTCGAGTCCGACCCGGTGATGCCCGGCTGCCTCGGCCTCGACGCGATGTGGCAGCTGATCGGTTTTTTCCTGTGCTGGCGCGGCGGCCCCGGGCGCGGCCGCGCGCTCGGCGTCGGCGAGGTCAAGTTCTCCGGCCAGGTGCTGCCGACCGCAAAGCTGGTCACCTATCGCATCGACATGAAGCGCGTGCTGCTGCGGCGTCTCTACATGGGCATCGCGGATGCGACGATGAGCGTGGACGGCCGCGATATCTACAGCGCGACCGACCTGAAGGTCGGCTTGTTCACTTCGACTGATTCATTCTGAGGGAGCCTCCATGCGTCGCGTCGTCGTCACCGGCTTCGGCATCGTCTCGAGCATCGGCAATAACCGCCACGAGGTCCTCGCGGCCCTGCGCGAGGGGCGCTCCGGCATCCGTTTCAACGAGGAATACAAGGAGCTCGGCTTCCGCAGCCACGTGTACGGCCCGGTGGAGATTCCGCTCGCGGAGCTGATCGACCGGAAGCTGAAGCGCTTCATGAGCGACGCCACGGGCTACAACTACGTCGCCATGCGCGAGGCCATCGAGTTCGCCGGGCTCGAGGAGGCCGATATCTCCAGCCCGCGGACCGGATTGATCGCGGGCTCCGGCGGCGCCTCGACCGAGAACGTGTTCTGGACCGGCGACACCGTGCGCCAGAAAGGCGCCCGCAAGGTCGGCCCATACATGGTGACGCGCTGCATGTCCTCGGCGATCCCCGCCAACCTTGCCACGGCTTTCAAGATCAAGGGCGTCAGCTACACGATCAGTTCCGCCTGCGCGACCAGCGCGCATTGCATCGGCAACGGCGCCGAACTCATCCAGCTCGGCAAGCAGGACATCGTGTTCGCCGGCGGGGCCGAGGAGCTGCACTGGGGCACATCGGTGATGTTCGACGGCATGGGTGCGCTGTCGTCGAAGTACAACGACACGCCGGAGCGGGCGTCGCGGACCTACGACGCGGACCGCGACGGCTTCGTCATATCGGGCGGCGGCGGCATCGTGATCCTCGAGGCGCTGGAGCACGCGCGGGCGCGCGGTGCCAACATCATCTGCGAGCTGGTCGGCTACGGTGCCACCTCGGACGGCGCCGACATGGTCCAGCCGTCCGGCGAGGGCGCCGTGCGCTGCATGCGGATGGCGCTCCAGGGCGTCGATGGACCGGTCGACTATCTCAACACCCACGGCACCAGCACGCCGGTCGGCGACATCAGGGAGCTCGAGGCAATCCGGGAGGTGTTTGGCGTAGCCGGCCCGCCGCTCGGCTCGACCAAGTCGCTGGCCGGGCACGCGCTCGGCGCGGCCGGCGTCAACGAGGCCATTCACTCGCTGCTGATGATGCAGCACGATTTCATTGCCGCCTCGGCGAACATCGAGCGGCTCGATCCCGCCGCCGAGGGCTTCGACATCGTGCGCGAGCGTCGCGACGGTGTGCGGCTGAATACCGTGATGTCGAACAGCTTCGGTTTCGGCGGCACGAACGCCACGCTGGTATTCCGGAAACCGGGGTCAGATACCTGATTCAGCTGAATCAGGTATCTGACCCCGGTTTTTCTCGGTCGTTGCCAGCAACACTGGCAGCAGCGCCAGGTTGGCGAGCAGGGCCGTCGTCATCGCCAGGCCGGTCAGCAGGCCGAAAGCGATCGTCGGGATAAAGGCCGACAGCGCCAGCACGGAGAATCCCAGGATGATCGTGATGCTGGTGTAATACATCGCCAGCCCGATCGAGGCATGGCAGCGCGCCACCGCGGCCCAGGGATCGCCGTCGACCCGCAACTCCTCGCGATAGCGATGAATGAAATGGATCGTGTCGTCCACGCCGATGCCAATCGTGATGGCCGCGATCGTCACCGTCATCAAGTCCAGCGGAATCCTGGCCCAGCCCATCAGGCCGAGCACCAGCGCGGCCGAGAACAGGTTCGGGACGATCCCCAGCACCGAGAAGCGCAACGATCTGAACAGCACCAGGAACATCAGCATGATCGCGCCGAACACCACGCCGAGCGTCATGATCTGCGAACGGAACAGGCCCTGCAGCATGTTGTTGTAAAGCACCATCATGCCGGACAGGTGCACCTGTTTTGCGCCGAATCCCATGTCCTCGGCAATGTGACGCTGGATCTCCTGCAGCATCTCATTGCGTCGCAGGTCCGGTGCCGATTCGTAGATCCGCACGCTGAAGCGCAGCTGGTCGAGGTCCTCGGAATAGTAGGGATCGAACAAGACGGATTTCACCTCGTCGGGCAGGCGTCGGTAGAACACCGACAGGTAGAAATCGTCGCTCAGCAGGCGCGGCTCGAGCGCGCCGAACATGTCCATCGCGGTTGCGACCGACAGCACCTTGCCGGTGCCGGGCAGCGACTCGAGATATTCGTGGACGCGGCGGATGTCCGGCAGGCGGCGCTGATTGATCCAGTGGCTGGTGGCGGCGATGCCGGCCTCCGCCTCGAGATCCGCCAGCAGGTCCGGATCCTCGAAGTCGTCTTCGTGCTCGTCTTCGTCGATCTCCTCCGGCGGTGCGTCGATCAGTACGTCGAGCGGCGTCGTGCCGCCGAGCTGCTCGTCGATCAGTCGCATGCCCTGGTAGATCTCGGTGGTGTGCTTGAAGTAGTCGATGAAGCGATTCTCGATCGACAGCTGGAAGGCGCCGGCGACGCCCGCGATGCCGAGCACCGCGGCGACCCCGAGCGTCGTCAACGGCCGCGCCGTGATCACGCGCGCGATGGCGGCGGTGATCGCGCCGGTGATGTTGCGCGTACGCGGCGGTTTGCCCGGCTCAAGCAACAGCAGCGCGGCCGGAAACATCGTGAAGGACAGCAGGAAAGCAATCCCCAGGCCGATGACCATCATCCAGCCGAAATCAATCACGGGACGTATGCCGCTGACCAGCAAGGAGCCAAACGCCACCATCGTCGTCAGCGCCGTGTACAGGGACGGGATGAACTTGCTGTGCACCGTGTTCCGGACCAGCTTCAGCTGGTCGGCGCCTGGCAGCAACTGCTGCAACTCCCGAAAGCGCACGACCAGGTGCACGACCAGCGCAAGGTTCAGGATCAGCAGCAGCGAGACGAAGTTCGAGGACACCACGGTCACCGGCCAGCCGAGCAGCCCCAGCAGGCCGAGCATCGCCACGACAGTCGCGGCGCAGGTCAGCAGCGGCAGCACGACCCAGCGCGGCTGCCGGAAAGAAATGAACAGGATCAGCACGATGAACGCCGCCACCGCGGCGCCGAACACGACGAGGTCCGACCGGATGAACGCGATCGAGTCGACGGCGATCATCGGCACGCCGCCAAGATGTATCACCGCCTGGTCGCGAAAGCGCTCGAGCACCGCGCGCACCTCGGCCACGGTTGTGGCCTCCTGCTTGCGCAGCTCCGCGCCGCGTTTCGCGATCTTCCTGCTGAGCTGCTCCAGTTCGTGCCGCTCGGCGGCGTTGAGGCCGTGGGCCCGGTCCTTGATGCGCAGCCGGTCGCGCGACGCGTGCAGCGCCCTCAACTTCGGGTCCTGCCGCAGGTCGATGCGGATCCCGCTGGTCGCGCCGTCCGGGCTGACCAGCAGGTTCCTGTACAGGGGGCTGTCGACGGCCCGGCGGCAATCCTGCGCGCGGTCCGGACCGTCGCAAGTGAGCAGGCTGGTATCGGATGGCAGCTCCGTCAGGCTCAGCGCGAGGCCGTCGAGGATCGGCACGTCGAGCAGCGTCGTGACGGCTTCAACCTGCTCGACGGCCGCGAGCGCGTTGCGCAACTCGGCAAGCCGGGCCAGCGAGGCTTCCGTGAACAGGCCGGCATGCGGCGTGTAAGTGGCGACCAGGAAATCGTCCGACTCGTAGCGCGCCCGGATTTCCCGGTAGAAGCGCAGCGCCTTGTCATGTTCCATGACCAGCGTGTCTGAGGAGGCATCGAGTTCGAAGCGTGGCGCAAATGCCCCGAGCACGGCGACCAGTGCCAGCGCAACGATCAGCGTTGCGACCGGGCGGCGGAGGACCGAGCGATCGTAGGCTGCCGTCATCAGCCGCGTGAGGCGCGTGTCAATTCCCATCCTGGTCCCTGTCCTGGCGCTATCCGGAGCTAGTCGGTGCCGGGCGTCCCTGAAATGTCTTCGAGCGCCGCGCGAAATTCGATGAGTTTCTCGCGGATTGTGCGCGAGTGCTCGGGCCCGATGCGGATCAATGCCTTCTGGCCCGAGGACAACGCCTCGAGTTGCGGATCCGCGAACTTGTAGAGCACGTGCGGCTGCACCAGGCGGATCGGGTGCTCCACGGCGGGCGTCGCGAGCAGGTGATCGATGATCTCGAGCGCCCGGTTGTGGAACTGCCGACCCGGGTAGCCGAGTTCCTCATAGGCCTGCTGCAGCAGCGGGTAGTGGCGCTGGTAAGCAGCCGCCAGGCGTGCCGTGTCGACTGCCGCGACGAGTTGCGCGAGTGGCGCATAGCGTCGTGCATTGGCGGTCGCGATCGTCAACTCGTCCTCGGCGCCTTCGGCGAGGAACAGCCCCTCCGTGCGCGGCACCACGCGCGTCCTGATCCAGATCGCCTCGCCGCTCAGGTTGTCCACGGTCGCAACCAGCTTGCGCAGCAGGGCATTCGGCACGAGGTGGCGCTCGACAAGCTCGGTGCCCGCCGCCTCCGCCAGCGCGGCGCGGGCCTCGGCATCGCTGTCGTCCAGCGCCGGCAAGGGCTCGGGCGGCGCCCCGGCCGCGAAGGCGGGGGCAGGCTCCGGCTCCGGCGGCGGCCCGAACGGCGCAGCGCGGTCATCGGCAGTCGGGGTCTGCTCCGGCAAGTCCAGCGGCACCACCGGCGGATCTGCCGCGCGCTGCGGGTAAAAGATCGCAAGGAGTCCGGCGATCAACACGGCAGCGAGCACCCATGCGACTCTTCTGTCCATCTGTTTGGTCCGGTCCGGCGACCCGGGGTCAGGGGGCCGCGACCAGCAGCCGGGAATCGAAGCTGCGCGTCGTGCCGTCATTTGCCTCCAGGCTGATTTCCCAGAGGTCCTCGTCCGGGATCGTGGTCCGCTCCCGGCCCGGCAAGGCGCGCTCGTCATCGACCTGCAGGCCCCAGACGCGCACGTGCCGAATGTTGCGCACCGGGATGCGCCGCGCGTCGAACTTCTGCCGCAGCGCCGGCGCCATGGATTCGTCCGCCCAGCGTGCATGCCCGGCATCGCGGATCGCGGCGACTGACGCGGGCATTTCGACCTGTGCTAACTTATCGCTCACCTTCGGGTTCTCCTGCCGTCAACAGCGTACTGGCCGACGCCCCGAGTTTAGCAGGTTGACGCGGAACCCCATCGGCGACGCGAAGGGACGAGGGCACGGCCCGCCTGGCCTGAGCTCGGTCGACCATGCCCAAGGAGCACGACACTTGAAAATCCTGCCCACGATGCATCTTTTCCCATGGCGGCTGATGAGCGCCGCCGTCCTGCTGGCCGTGGCCGGCTGCGCGGCGAGCCCGAAGCTGTCGATCGATTCCTCGGGTCAGCCGATCACCTGCGGCAGCGTCGCCTGGCTCGAGATGCCTGACCGGCCCGCGTCGATCATGGAGCAGCGCATCCGCGCCGAGGCCATGCAGACGCTGGCATCGCTGGGGTATACGGAGGATGCGGAGAGCCCTGACTGTCTCGTCTCCGGCCTCGTGTTCGTCGGCGCGCGCTCAGGCGCGCCGGCCAGCGTCGGACTGGGCGTCGGGCGCTGGGGCGGCAGTTCATCGAGCAGCGTCGGCGTCAGCATGCCGATGGGCGGCGGCACGCGGACCGTCGGCAACCTGGCCATCGACGTCATCGACGTCGAGCGCAACGCTGAGGTCTGGCGCGGCACGCTGGAAAACGCATTCCAGACGTCGGACCCGAGCCCGGACGAGATTGGCTTCGCCGTGCGGCGCATCCTCTCGAGTTTCCCGCTGCGCCGCTAGCGGCGCAGCTCAGCCGGTATTCTGCAGCCCGTGGGCGATGCCGTTGATGGACAGCAGTAACGCGCGGAACAGCGCCTCGTCCGCGCGCCCGCCCTCGCGCCAGCGCCGCAACAGGTCGACCTGCAGCAGGCTCATCGGGTCGACATAGGGGTTTCGCAGCCGGACCGTGCGGCTCAGCGTCGGATCCGATTCGAGCAGCTCGTTGGCGTTCTTCAGCCGAAGCACGACCTCCACGGTGCGGTGGAACTCGTCTTGAATCAGCTCGTGGTAGCGGTGCAGCGGCTCGTCGGCAAGCTCCGCGTAACGCCGCGCGATCTGCATGTCGCACTTCGCCAGCACCATCTCGAGGTCCTCGAGCATCGCGCGCATGAACATCCAGTCGCAGAACATCTCGCGCAGCGGCGCCTCGCCGTGGCGCCGGATCGCGGCCTCGAGCCCGGTGCCGACCCCGTACCAGCCCGGCAGGATGGCGCGCACCTGGGTCCAGGCGAACACCCACGGAATCGCGCGCAGGTCGCGGATGCCCTGCATCTGGCGCCGCGACGCGGGGCGCGAGCCGATGTTCATCCGCTCGATGACATCGATTGGCGTCGCCTGCCGGAAGTAGGGATAGAAACCGTCGTCCTCGTGGACCAGCGCGCGGTACGCCGCACGGCTATGCTCGGCAACCTCGTCCATGATCGCGCGCCAGGCCGGGGGCGGGGGCGCGCCGCCGTCGCGCAGCGTCGCCTCGGCAACCGAGCTCGCCGCCTGTTCCAGGGTGCGGATCGCGATGCCCCGGAGGCCGTACTTGGCGTTGATGATCTCGCCTTGCTCGGTGACCCGCAGCCGCCCGCGCACCGCGCCGCGCGGCGCTGCCAACGCCGCCGTGTGGGTGCGCCCGCCGCCGCGGCTGATGGTCCCGCCGCGGCCATGAAACAGGGTCAGGTCCAGGCCGCGCTCCTCGGCGACGCCGACGAGCTGTTCCTCGGCAAGGTGCAGCGCCCAGCGCGCGGCCGCAATGCCGGAGTCCTTGTTGGAGTCGGAGTAGCCGATCATGACGACCTGGCGCCGCCCGCGCGTCTCGAGGTGCGCGCGATAGACGCGGTCATCGAGCAGCTCGGCGACGATTTCCGGCCCGCGCTCGAGGTCATCCACGGTCTCGAGCAGCGGCGCGATGTCCAGCGGCACGACGCCGTCCTCGCCGGCCAGCCCGGCCCAGCGCGCCAACAGCAACACCGACAGCACGTCGTCGGCGCCCTGCGCCATCGAGATGATGTAGGGCCCGATCGCGCGCCGGCCATAGGTCTGCAGCGCCTCGCCGGCGGCGCGAAACACCTCGAGCGTCTGCGCCGCCTCGTCATTCTCGAGGAGCGGACACTGCGCGCCCTCATCCAGCAGCTGCCGCAGCCGCGCCGCGCGCTCGCCGCGCGGCCTTGTCATCCAGCCCGCGTCACGCAGGCAGTGGGCGATGCAACGGCGATGCACCTCGGAATCCTGGCGAAGATCGAGCGTCGCGAGATGAAAACCGAAGGTCTCGGCGCGCCATAACAGGCGCGTCACGGCAAACAGGCCGGCGTTGGCGCCCTGGTTGGCTGTCAGGCTGGCGGCGACCAGCTTCAGGTCGCCAGTAAAGGTCTCGGCATCCGGATAAGCGCCCGGCGCACCGCTGCGGGTCGCGGCCAGGCGACGGGAGACCTGGGCGAGGAACACCCGGTAGGGCATGTCGCGGTGGCGCGGCGGCACCTGTTCGAGCGCGTCGGGGAACGCCTCCGCATAGGCCTCGAGGCGGGCCAGCAGCGCCGGTGAAAAGCCGATCCTGCTAGGCGACTGGGACAGCTCGCGCGCCACGCTGTGCAGCTCCGCCCGGTAGAGATCCAGCACCGTCTGGCGGTGCAGTGCCAGTGTCTCGCGGATCGTGCGCGGGCCGACATTCGGATTGCCGTCCATGTCGCCGCCGACCCAGCTGCCGAAGCGGAAAATGATGCCGGGCCTCGGTAGCTCGGTGTTCGTGCCCCAGACCTCGGCAATCGCCTGCTCGAGCTGTTCATAGACCGCCGGGATTACGCGATAGATGCTCTCGGCCAGGAAGAACAGCACCTGCTCCAGCTCGTCGCTGACGGTGATGCGCGCGCTCGGGTGCTCTTCGGTCTGCCATGCGGACGTTACCTGCGCGCGAATGTTCGCCAGCAGCGCAGCCGCTTCCCGCGGTGTCAGCGACGGATCCATCCGGGCGATCAGGCGCCGCGCGATCTGCTGTTGCTTGAGCAGGATCGTGCGTCGCGTGGGCTCGGTCGGATGCGCGGTGAACACCGGCTCAATGACCAGCCCGTCGAGGAAAGCCTGCGCATCGGCCCGGTTCGGCCGGTGCTCGGCAAGCAGCTGCATTGCGGCTTCGAGGCTGTCGGAGCGCAACTGCCGCGTGTCGTGCAGCCACTCGCGCCGGCGCCGGATGCGGTGCACTTTCTCGGCGATATTGACGACCTGGAAATATGCCGAGAAGCCGCGGATGACGTCGGTCGCCGCACGGGTGTCGAGCGAGTCCAGCAATGCCCGCAAGTCGCCGCGCTCGCCGCTTTCGCGCTGCAGGATCGCGGCGCGCCGAATTTGCTCGACGGCGTCGAACACGGCGGCGCCGCACTGTTCTGCAATGACCTCGCCGACGATCGCCCCCAGCTCGCGAACGTCGTCGCGCAGTGCGGCGTCCTTGCTCTCGAATCGAACCGGTTCGCGCGGGGCCTCAGCCACGGCGCCTACACCAGCATCTTGCGCGCAGCGCCGACGAATTTTTCCACGTCGGGATGGGGATTCCAGCGCTTGGGCACGTCCATGCCGCGTCGCACGGCCGGGCGCGCGTTGATCGCGCCGAGCCAGCGCTGCAGGTGCTCGAGCCCGTCCACCGATACGCCGGACCAGTCGTGCGAGATGATCCATGGCCACGTCGCCATGTCGGCGATCGAGTAGTCACCACCGAGAAACTCGTGCTGCGCGAGCCGGCGGTCGTAGACTTCGAACAGGCGGCGCACCTCGCGCTGGTAGCGCTCGATGGCGTACGGAATCTTCTGTTCGGCATAGCGGTAGAAGACGTTCGCCTGGCCCTGCATCGGCCCGACGCCGCCGACCTGGAAGAACAGCCATTGCAGCACGACGGAGCGCGCCTTCGGCTCGGCAGGCAGGAAGTTGCCCGATTTCTCGGCGAGCCAGAGCAGGATCGCGCCGGACTCGAACACCGGAAATTCGCCGGCGTCGCGGTCCACGATCGCGGGAATCCGGCCGTTCGGGTTGATGGCCAGGAATTCCGGCGTCTTCTGCTCGCCCGCTGCGAGGTCGACCGCGTGGACCTCGTAAGGCAGACCCATTTCTTCAAGGGCAATGGAGATCTTGCGGCCGTTGGGGGTGGGGGCGGTGTAGAGGTCGATCATTGGTTGGACTCATCTGGCGAGGAGGGGCATGAGGTTCCCGCAGAGACGCAGAGACGCAGAGACGCAGAGACGCAGAGGCGCAGAGGCGCAGAGGCGCGGAGACGCAGAGAGGTCGGTGTTGCGCGAACTCATTCTCTGCGCCTCTGCATCTCCGCGTCTCTGCGCTCCCGCGTCTCTGCGGCCTCAATCACGGAAATTGGTGAACTGCAGCGGCAGCCCGAGCTCGGCTTTTTTCAGCAAGGCGATCGCGTCCTGCAAGTCATCGCGCTTTTTACCGGTGATGCGCACCTGGTCGCCCTGGATCTGCGACTGCACCTTGAGCTTCGATTCCTTCACCAGTTTGACGATCTTGCGGGCGAGGTCGGATTCGATTCCGTGCTTGAGCACGACCTTCTGGCGGGCCTTGTTGAGCGCAATCTCCGGGTCCTCGACTTTCATGCAGGCGACATCGACGCCGCGCTTGGCGAGCTTCTGGGTCAGGATGTCGATCATCTGCTTGAGTTGAAAATCGGCTTGCGCCTCGAGGCTGACGACGAAGTCCGCGACTTCATACTTGGCGCCCGAGCCCTTGAAGTCGAAGCGGGTGTCGACTTCGCGGTTGGCCTGGTCCA
>CAYWYS010000019.1:0-57641 GCA_964462675.1 uncultured Thioalkalivibrio sp. | reverse complement strand
CGCCGCCGGTTTCGGCGCGGCGGGGGCCGCGGGCCGATCCTCGCGCCGTGGCCGGCCGCCCGGGCGTCCGCCGCCGCCGCCGCCGCGGCCCGGCGGGCCGCTGCGACGCCCCTCCGGAGGGCGGGAGCCCCACTCGGTGCGATCCATGCGGCTGCTGCGCGCCGGCCGCGTGATCTCCGGCAGCTGCGTCCGGTCGATGGCCTCGACCGGGATCTTCATGCCGATGTAATCCTCGATCTCGGGCAGGGTCTGCACATAGGTTTCGCAGCCGAAACTGATCGCGTCGCCGGACTCCCCGGCGCGCGCGGTCCGGCCGATGCGATGCACGTAGTCCTCACGGTCCTGCGGCAAATCGTAGTTCACGACATGGGACACGCCCGGGATGTGCAGGCCGCGCGAGCCGACGTCGGTCGTGACCAGCACGGCGAGCTCGCCGGCCTGGAAGCGCGCCAGCACTTTCTGGCGCTTGTTCTGCGCCACGTCGCCGGAGATGACCTCCGCGCCGATGCCGTTGGCGTCGATGAAGTCACGCACCCGGTCGGCCTCGCGCTTGGTGTTCACGAACACCATCGTCCGGGTCGCGTTCTTCTCGCGCAGCAGCCCGATCAGCAGCGGCAGCTTCTCGTTGTTGGCCGGAAAGTAGATGCGTTGCCGGACTTTCTCGGCCGTGACCTGTTCGGGCTCGATCCGCACCAGGGTCGGGTCGTTCATGTGCTCGTAGGCGAGCTCGAGCACCCGGTGCGACAAGGTTGCGGAGAACACCATGTTGAGGCGTTCCTGCGGCGGCGGCAGGCGCCGCATGACGTAACGGATGTCCTTGATGAAGCCGAGGTCGAACATCCGGTCCGCCTCGTCGAGGATCAAGACCTGGATGTGCTGCAGCCCGAAGATGTGCTGCTTGTAGAAATCGATGAGCCGTCCCGGCGTGCCGATCAGCACGTCCACCCCGGCCTGGATGTGGGCGCGCTGCTTTTCGTAGTCGGTGCCGCCGTAGGCGAGCCCGAGCACCAGCCCGGTGTGCGCGCCCAGCAGCTCGGCGTCCTTGTGGATCTGGATGGCCAGTTCGCGGGTCGGCGCCAGGATCAGCGCGCGCGGATCCGCCAGGCCGCGGGTCGGCCGCGGCGGATTCCTGTGCAGGTGGCTGTAGAGCGCGACCAGGAAGGCCGCCGTCTTGCCGGTGCCGGTCTGGGCCTGGCCAGCAATGTCGCGGCCATCGAGCGCGATCGGCAGGGTCTCGGCCTGGATGGGTGTGCAGCGGTCGAAGCCGGCGTCGCCGAGGCCTTTCATGACGGGTTCGGGCAGGCTCAGCTCGGCGAAGCGGAGCTGGGTGAGCAGTCCTTCAGACATTGTTGTTTTCTGTTTCCTGGGGAAAAAAACTGTAAGGTATTGCAACTGCCCCGAAAACCGGGCCAGAATACAGGCCTGTCGGCTCTGGAAGCTCTCCCGGAGCCCCCCGCGCAGAAGAATTATCAAGCCTTAAGCCGCGAGCGCAGCGACATTGTGCCTCATCAGACGGGGCGCGTCACACCCCGTAGCTGCGTCGCCCGACCCCGGATCCGGGGTCATATCCCTGAACGACCATCTCTTTACGAATATTGACAGCAAGCTTGCGGAGGCGAGAAACAGTGAGCGACCAGATCGTTTACACGAGCGATTCCAGTTTTGAAAACGACGTCATCAAGTCCGAAGTTCCGGTGCTGCTGGACTTCTGGGCGGAGTGGTGCGGTCCCTGCAAGATGATTGCGCCGATCCTCGACGAGGTCGCGCGCGAGTACGCCGGCCGGGTGCGCATCGCGAAGATCAACATCGACGAGAACCCGCAGACGCCTCCGCGTTTCGGCATTCGCGGCATCCCCACCCTGATGCTGTTCAAGAGCGGCAGCGTAGAAGCCCAGAAGGTCGGCGCGCTGAGCAAGAAGCAGCTCACCGATTTCCTGGATACCCACCTGTGAGCGATGATCCGGGCGCTTCCGCCCCGGCACGCAACGGCAACCAAAACCCCGGTCGGAACAACGCTATGGCCTCTGACGGCAACAGACCCGAAGGCCCCCAGGGGGGCAATCCTCAATCCATGCACCGCGGCCCGCGCGACGGCGGCGGGCGCAAGAAGCCCCGGCGCCGCAGCAAGAGCGGCGGCGGTGGCGGCGGTGGCGGCGATCGCCATCACCCGGACATGTTGCCGGACTTCGAAGAAGTCGAAGTCATTTCCCAGGAAGACCTGGAGCGCACCAGGAATGCGATGAACCTGGCGGAGCTCAAGCGCCGCCCGGCGCACGAGCTGGTCACGCTGGCCGAGTCGATGGGCCTCGACAGCCTCGCCCGGTCCCGCAAGCAGGACATCATCTTCTCGATCCTGAAGGCGCATGCGCGCAACGGCCAGGACATCTACGGTGACGGGGTGCTGGAGATCCTGCAGGACGGCTTCGGCTTCCTGCGCTTCGCGGACGGCTCCTACCTGGCGGGCCCGGACGACATCTATGTCAGCCCGAGCCAGATCCGGCGCTTCAGCCTGCGCACCGGCGACACGGTCTCCGGCCTGATCCGGCCGCCCAAGGAAGGCGAGCGCTACTTCGCGCTGCTCAAGGTCGGCGAGATCAACTATGACTCCCCGGAGAGCGCCCGGCACAAGGTGCTGTTCGAGAACCTGACGCCGCTGTTCCCGAACCAGCGCCTGCGGCTGGAACAGGGCAACGGCAGCCGCGAGGACCTGACCGCGCGGATCATCGACCTGGTGGCGCCGATCGGCAAGGGCCAGCGCGGCCTGATCGTGTCGCCGCCCAAGGCCGGCAAGACCATGCTGCTGCAGAACATTGCGCAGAGCATCGCCGCGAACCATCCCGACTGCATCCTCATGGTGCTGCTGATCGACGAGCGTCCCGAGGAAGTCACCGAGATGGAGCGCACGGTGCGCGGCGAGGTCATTTCGTCGACCTTCGACGAGCCCGCGACGCGCCACGTGCAGGTGGCCGAAATGGTCATCGAGAAAGCCAAGCGGCTGGTCGAGCACAAGAAAGACGTCGTCATCCTGCTCGACTCGATCACCCGCCTGGCGCGCGCCTACAATACCGTCGTGCCCTCGTCCGGCAAGGTGCTGACCGGCGGCGTCGACGCCAATGCGCTGCATCGTCCGAAGCGGTTTTTCGGCGCCGCGCGCAACATCGAGGAAGGCGGCAGCCTGACGATCCTCGCGACTGCGCTGATCGACACCGGCTCGCGCATGGACGACGTCATCTACGAGGAGTTCAAGGGCACCGGCAACCTCGAGATCCACCTCGACCGCAGGATCGCCGAGAAACGCATCTTCCCGGCCATGAACATCAATCGCTCGGGCACGCGCCGCGAGGATCTCCTCACTGCGGCTGACGAGCTGCAGAAGATGTGGATCCTGCGCAAGCTGCTGCACCCGATGGACGAGCTCGCCGCGGTCGAGTTCCTGCTGTCGAAGCTGCAGGACACCAAGATCAACGCCGACTTCTTCGACTCGATGAAGCGCTAGGCCTTTCCCGGATCCGCCGCGAAGGCATTATGCTCGCGACATGGTGCTGCAGGGACTGACGCTGATCTTCGTCTGCCAGCTCGCCGGCGAGGCGCTGGTGCGGCTGCTCGGCGTGCCGTTTCCGGGCCCCGTCGCCGGGATGGTGATCCTGCTGCTCGGGCTGGTCGTCGCCGGCGGACCCTCGGCGAAGCTGCGCGGCGCCGGCACCGGACTGCTGACTTACCTGCCGCTGTTCTTCGTGCCCGCCGGGGTGGGGCTGGTCGCGCACGGCGCGCGCCTCAGGGCGGACTGGTTCCCGATCCTGCTCGCGATCGTCGGCAGCACGCTGCTGACCATGCTGCTGGTCGGCTGGCTGATCGCCCGCTACGCGGCGCCGGGGGACGCCGGCCATGACTGAGTTCGGCCAGATCTGGGTCTACCTGGCCGCCGAGCCGCTGCTGTGGCTGACCGTGACCCTGCTGACCTTCATCGGCGGGACCTGGCTGAGCCGCAAGCTCAACGGCCACCCGCTCGCGCATCCGGTGCTGCTGGCGATGCTCGTCCTGATCGCGCTGCTGCTGGTGACCGGCACGCCGTACGACACCTATTTCGAGGGCGCGCAGTTCATCCATTTCCTGCTCGGCCCGGCGACCGTGGCGCTGGCGATCCCGCTGTACGACAACCTGCGACAGATCCGCCGCCTGCTGGTGCCGTTGCTGCTCGCCTGCTCCGTCGGCGTAGCGGCGGCGGTGTCCAGCGCGCTCGGCCTCGCCTGGCTTGCCGGCGCGCGCGACCAGACGCTGCTGTCGATTGCGCCGAAGTCCGTGACCACGCCGATCGCGATGGGCATCGCCGAGCAGATCGGCGGCCTGCCGTCGCTGGCGGCCGGCATCGTGCTGATCACTGGGGCGGTCGGCGCGATCGCCGCCGGGCCGCTGTTTCGCCTTGCGCGAATCGACGACGAGCGCGCGCAGGGCTTCGCGCTGGGCGTCGCGGCGCACGGCTTCGGCACGGCGCATGCGCTGACGATCAGCCTGCGCGCCGGCGCGTTCGCCGGGCTGGGCCTCGGCATGGCCGGCTTGCTGACAGCCTTCCTGCTGCCGCTGGTCGTGCGGTTGGTGGCGGGCTGAGGACGCGCGATGAGCGTACAGCAGGACATGCCAGGCCATGACCGAGGGCGGGAATACACGCTGCGGATGCTGCGCTCGCCGGCGTTTCTCTATTCCGTGGTGCTGTTCGCGACCGCGCTCGGCGCACTGGCCGTCGCGATCGGCCGGCAGGGCGCGCTGCCGCCCGATCGCGGCGCCGGCTTCGCGCTGTTCTTTCTCGCCTACGGCCTGTTCACGATCTTCATGGGCTACATGCATCCCCGCGTCGGCTACGTCTCGTTCGACCGGATCGCGCAGGTGGCGGCCATCCTGGTGCTCGGACCGGTGGCGGCCGCCTGGCTCAACGGCACGGCCTCGCTGCTGTATCCATGGCACCGTCTGGCGCAGGGGCGGCCGTTCATCGACGTGCTGACGGCCTCGCTGCACAACGCCGGCCTGATGACGCTGATGATCCTGGTCTGCGGGCTGCTGTACCAGAAGGTCGGCGGCGCGGTGCCGTTGTACGAACTGGGATGGCGCGACGTCGCGACGCTGCTGCTCCTGCTGCTCAGCATGCAGGCGCTCAATGACCTCGGCATGCGCGTGCTGATGACGCTGGAAGAGCGGCATGTGCCGACCGAGTTCAGCCTGTTCGCCTTCATTGTCGAGTCCGGCGCCGGCCTCGGCGGTATTCTCGTCGCAATCATGATCAACCGGCTGGAGCTGTCGGCTGTCGTGCTCGTGTTGCTCGTCATGAGCCTCGGCATGCTGACGCTGATGGAGCTGGCCCGCATCAAGCTGCGCCTCGAGGCGCGCGTCGCGGAGCGCACCCGCGAGCTGCAGGAGAAGAGCTTCGAGCTGGAGCGGATCGCGACCCATGACCCGCTCACCGGACTCCACAACCGCCGGCATGCCGATGAATTTCTCGAAGAACGGATCAGCGAGTTCGAACGGTACCGGCACAATTTTGCGATCGCGCTGGTCGACCTCGACGACTTCAAGCGGATCAACGACGAGTTTTCGCACGATGCCGGCGACGAAGTGCTCAAGGCGGTTGCGTCGATCCTTGCGGAGCGCTGCCGCGAGACGGACCTCGTGGCGCGCTATGGCGGGGAGGAGTTCCTGCTCTGTTTCCCGCACGCCAACATGGCGGCGGCCAGTGAGGCCAGCGAGAAGATACGCGTGGCGCTGGAGACGACCGACTGGGGCCTGCTGGTGCCGGGCGCCCGCGTCACGCTGAGCGCCGGCGTCACGACGATGCACGCGGGATTGAGCCGCCGGGAACTGATTGGCGCGGCGGACCGGGCGCTTTACCAGGCCAAGTCGGACGGCCGTAACCGGGTGTGCTGCGCAACCGGCGTGGTGACGAGGATCGGCACGGCTTACCGGTAGCCCCGGGCCTGCAGTGAAAACAGCCGCGCGTAGTGCCCGTCGAGGGCCATCAGCTGGTCATGGCTGCCGCGCTCGATGATCCGGCCGCCCTCGATGACGATGATCTGGTCCGCCATGCGGACGGTCGAGAAGCGATGCGAGATCAGCACGGCGATGCGGTTGCGCGTCAGGCCGCGGAAGTGCTCGAAGATCGTCGCCTCGGCGGCGGCATCCATCGCCGCGGTCGGCTCGTCGAGCACCAGGATATCGGCCTCGGCACGCATGAAGGCGCGCGCCAGCGCAATATTCTGCCACTGCCCGCCGGACAGTTCGCGCCCCTGCTTGAACCACTTGCCGAGCTGCGTCTCGAAGGCATCCGGCAGCGACTCGATAAACGGCAAGGCCATGCCGAGCTCCGCGGCCTCAAGCCAGCGCGCCTGGTCCTCGAAGTGGCGCACGTCGCCGGCGCCGATGTTCTCGCCGACCTTGAGCTGGTAACGCGCGAAGTCCTGGAAGATCACGCCGATGCGCCGGCGCAGCGTGGCCTCGTCCCAGTCCTGCAAGTCGAGCCCGTCGAGCAGGATGCGGCCGGCGGTGGGCGAGTACAGGCGCGCGAGCAGCTTGATCAGCGTCGTCTTGCCGGAGCCGTTCTCGCCGACCAGCGCGAGGGATTCGCCCGGCCGGATGTGCAGGTCGATGCCCGACAACGCGGCGGACTCCGCGCCCGGATAGGTAAAGCTGACGCCCTCGAAGCGGATGCCGTCAGCGGGCAAGGGGCCGCGCGTCGCCGCGTTCCGGCGCTGCGGCACCGGCGTCTCGAGGAACTCGTAGAGCGTGGAAAGATAGAGGTTGTCTTCGTACATTCCGCCGATCGCCGACAGGCTGGCTGACACGGCCGACTGGCCCTGCCGGAACAGCATTATGTACATCGTCATCTGGCCGAGCGTGATGCGCCCGACGATGGTCGTGAAAGCCACCCAGGCATAGGCGCCATACAGCGTCAGCGTGCCCAGCAGCCCGAGCAGGAAGCCCCAGCCGTCACGGCGCAGCGTCAGGTTGCGGTCCTCGCGATAGACCCGCGTGAATATTTCCCGGTAGCGGTCCAGCAGCTTCGGACCCAGCGCGAACAGCTGCACCTCCTTGGCGTGATCCTCGCGTGCCAGCACGGTCTCGAGGTACAGCTGCATGCGTGTCTCCGGCGACCGCCAGCGAAACAAGCGGAAGGCTTCGCCGGAGAACCTGGCCTCGGCGACGAAGGCGGGCAGGCCCGCGAGCAGCAGCACGGCCACAGCCCACGCAGAAAATTGCGCCAAAAGGACGCCGTAGCTGATCAGCGAGACCGCGTTCTGGGCGAGCCCGAAGGTGCGCATGACCAGCGACAGCGGGCGGCTCGAGGCTTCGCGCCGGGCGCGCGTCAGCTTGTCGTAGAATTCCGAGTCCTCGAACTGTGCGAGCTCGAGCTGCAGCGCCTTCTGGAGGATCATCACATTGACGCGCTGGCCGAGCTGCGCGCGCAGCAGCGACTGGCAGGCCGACAGCGCGCGCTGGCTGCCGGCGAGCGCGGCCACCAGCGCGCCTTCCATGGCGACGTAGCCGAGCACCTCGCGGTAGTGCGGCTCGCCGCTCTCCTGGTATAGGCGCGCGGCTGCGACCACGGCGTCGATGATCAATGCGCCGACGAACGCGATCGCGGCCGGCAGCACGCCGGCAATCACGGTCACGACCGCCAGGATCACCGTCAGGCGTGGGCTCGTCGTCCAGACCAGCTCGAGGGCGCGCCTGCTGTAGCGGAACACGCCGAGAAAGCCGCGCGACGAATCGGGCATGGCTGCGGCGGGCGTATCTGCGCGGTGGGCGGCTCTGGCCAAGGCTCAGCGCGACGGCAGCAACCGGCGCCCTCCGTTCTGGGCGAGGCGATCGAGCCAGTTGCCGAACACGACCCCGGCAAGTCGGCGCGTGTCCGCGAGGAAGCGCTGCGTGTCATCGAGGATCTGCGCCGGCGTCTGCGGCAGGCCCGAGGCCGCCAGGTCGGCGAGGTAGCCGGGCGAGTCCAGCCAGCGGCGGATCAGGGCCTCGTCGAGCTCGAGGTGAAACTGGAAGCCCCAGGCGATCCCGTCGTAGCCCATCGCCTGGCCCGGGCAGTCGTCGCTCTCGGCCAGGTGCACTGCGCCGGCCGGAATCTCGAAGCCGTAGCTGTGCCACTGGAAGACCGGGCGCTCGGCATCCAGCGGATGCAGCACTGGGTCTTTGGCGGTCGCAGGCGTGCAGGGGCGAACCGGGTACCAGCCGATCTCCGGGCGCTGCGCCGGGGCGACGCGCGCGCCGAGCACGTGCGCGAGCAGCTGGGCGCCGAGACAGATGCCGAGCACCGGAATACGCTGCTCGAGGGCCTGCTCGATCAGGCGGCATTCGGTCAGCAGGTGCGGGTAACGATCGGTTTCGGTGACGTGCATCGGGCCGCCCAGCACGACCAGCGCCTGGTAGCGGTCGAGCGCCGGCGCCGCGTCTGGGTGGCGCTGGAAGTTCACATAGCGGATGCGATGCCCGCGCGCGCGGATCATCGGATCGAGCAGGCCGAGCGGTTCGGCCGCGACGTGTTTCAGGACCATGATCCTCGCCATGGCGGCGATTCTAGCCCGAATGCCCGCGGCGCCGAGAGCGGTCGCGGCGCCTAAGGATTGAGCATGCCCTCGGTGCCCGTGATGCGCCACTCGTAGTCGAGGCCGATCTCGAGACCGAAAAAGCGCAGCGTGTGCCAGCGCGCCTGCTGCGGCGGAATCTCGACGCGATGGGTGAACTCCCGCCGGTCGAGGACCGTGCCGTCATCGAGGCGGGCGACCATTTCGGAGTGGATCGCCGTCAGCGTCCAGCGCTCGTTTTGGTTGCGGAACAGGTAATCCGTCGTGGTGCCCCGCTTGCGGGAATCGAGCACTTCCACCTGGTCGACCGGAATCACGTCGCGGCGCGATTCGACCACCTCGGCCGTGTGCCAGACCCACGCGAACATGCCTGCCACGGCCACCGAGACTCCGGCGAGCATCAACAGGCCGGCGCGGCGCGAGACGAAGAACGCGGCAATGACAAGCGCGAACAGGATGGCGATGAATACGGGCACGAATCCTACTCTCCGGGCGCGCGGCGTCGCGTTCCCTTAGAATACCCGCTCTTTCTGTCGGCGGGGCGGATCGAGTGTCAAACGAGCGGGATCCAGCCGCGCGGGGCGAAGAAGAGGGGTCCATCGAGCAGGTGCCGAGCCGCATCACGCGCTTCCTGCGCGTCGTCGAGTGGCTGGGCAATGCCCTGCCGCATCCCGTGACCTTGTTTGCGCTGTTCGCGCTCAGCGTCGTGCTGCTCAGCGGCGTGCTGGGTGCCATCGGCCTGGCCGTGGATGACCCCCGGCCGGAAGGCGCCGCGGGCCGTGCCGCGGACGGCATGATCCGCGTCGTCAGCCTGATGAATGGCGACGGCGTGCGCCGCATCGTGCTGAACCTGGTGACCAACTTCACGAGCTTCGTGCCGCTCGGCACGGTGCTGGTCGCGATGCTGGGGGTCGGCGTTGCGGAACGCTCGGGGCTCTTGACCGCGGTGATCCGCGCGATGGTGCTGAAGGCCAAGGCGCGCACCGTGACCGTGACGATCGTGCTGGCCGGCGTGCTGTCGAACACCGCGTCCGAGATGGGCTATGTGGTGCTCGTGCCGCTGGCCGCGATGGTGTTCTACTCGCTCGGCCGCCACCCGCTGGCGGGACTCGCCGCGGCCTTTGCGGGCGTGTCCGGCGGCTACAGCGCCAACCTGCTGCTCGGCACGGTGGACCCCCTGCTCGCCGGCATCACGCAGGAGGCCGCGCGGCTGATCGAGCCCGGTTACCTCGTGGACGCGAGCGCCAACTGGTTCTTCATGATCGGCAGCACGTTCCTTGTGGTGTTGATCGGCAGCTGGGTCAGCCTGAAGGTCGTCGAACCGGCACTCGGTACCTATGACGCCAGCCAGGCGCGTTTCACCGCCGACGATGAGCACCGGCTGGACCCGCTCTCGCCGCTCGAGAAGAAGGCGCTGCGCAACGCGGGCGTCGCGGCGCTGCTGATGGCGGGCCTGATCGCGCTGATGGTCGTACCGGAGGGCGCAGTGCTGCGCAACCCGGCGACCGGCGAGATCGCCAACTCGCCGTTCCTGCGCGGCATCGTCGCGCTGATTTTCGTGTTCTTCCTGGTGCCGGGCATCGCGTACGGCACCGTGGTCGGCACGATCCGCAACGACCGCGACGTCATCAACGCGATGGCCGGCGCGATGAGCACGCTCGGCCTGTACATGGTGCTGGTGTTCTTCGCGGCGCAGTTCGTGGCGTTCTTCTCGTGGACCAATCTCGGCGCGGTCACCGCGGTCACCGGGGCCAGTTTCCTGAAGTCGATCGGGCTGACCGGGCCGCTGGTATTCGCCTTCTTCATCCTGATCTGCGGCTTGGTGAACCTGATGCTCGGCTCGGCCTCGGCACAGTGGGCCGTGACCGCGCCGATCTTCGTGCCGATGCTGATGCTGCTCGGCTACAGCCCGGAAGTCGTCCAGGCGGCCTACCGGATCGGCGACTCGACGACCAATATCATCACGCCGATGATGAGCTATTTCGGGCTGATCATGGCGTTTGCCGCACGCTATGTCCCGAAGGCCGGCATCGGCACGCTGATCTCGATGATGCTGCCTTACTCGGTGGCCTTGCTGGTCGGCTGGACGGCGTTCTTCTTCCTGTGGGTGTTCGTGCTGGGCCTGCCGGTGGGGCCGGCCTCGCCGACCTACTATTCACCGTGAGTCGGGCCCCGGCTTGACGGGGGTCATGGCAGAGCAGGCGGCGCTCAACTATATGATTCCTGAGGCCGAGTAAAAGGCCGGGCCAGGGAAGGCAGCACCCGGGGCCGGGCCGCAGGCGACGCAAGGGCCGAGCGCATGAAGGCATCCGGCACGCCGGCCACGCGGCGCTCCCGCGGGCCGCACACGAGGCGCCCACGCACCCCGGGTGTGCTGGCCGGGAGCGTCGCCGTGTTCGCGTTCTGGCTGGTCATCTCGGGATCGCTTGCGCCGGCGGACCTGCTGCTCGGCGGCGCGCTGGCGCTGCTGCTCGGCTGGTGGTCGGCACGCTTCCTGTGGGCCGGCCATGCGCCGCAGGTTTCGGTGCGCCAGTTGTTCGCGCTGCTGCACTACCTGCTGCTGTTCAGCGGCCAGGTGTTCCTTGCAGCGGTGCACGTGGCCCGTGTCGTCGTCGATCCGCGGCTCCCCATCAGGCCGAGGCTGATCATCTGCCGCACGGGGCTGCAGCGCGAGGTTTCACGTATCGCCTTCGCGCATTCGGTCTCGCTGACCCCGGGCACGCTCACGGTGGACATGGATGGCGGCACCTTCCTGGTGCATTGCCTCGACGAGGCATCCGCCGCCGGCATCCGGAGCGGTGAGATCGAGCGGCGGGTCGCGCGGGTCTTCGAGCCGGAGGGCGACGCGTGAACGCGTTCTTCTGGGGACTCGCGACCTTCCTGCTCGTCAACGCGTTTGCCTGCCTGTGGCGGGCCTTTGCCGGCCCGACGGTCGTGGACCGGATCCTGGCGACGAACGTGGTCTGCACCAAGGCGCTGCTGGTTCTCGTGCTGCTTGGCCTGGCATTCGAGCGCAGCCTGCTGCTGGACGTCGCGCTGGTCTACGGCCTGTTGAACTTCGGCATCACGATCGCGGCGACGCGGTTCCTCGAGACCGGGCGGCTGAAGGGAGACTGGCAGCGATGACCGCGATCCTTATCCACGCGCTGACGATCGGGCTCGCCGTACTCGGCGCGCTGTTCTTTCTTGCCGGCACGCTCGGCCTGCTGCGCCTGCCGGATTTCTACACGCGGGTGCACGCCGCCACCAAGTGCGACACGGTGGGCGCGGGCGCGATCCTGCTGGCGCTCATGATCCATGTCGCGCCGCATCCGGAGGCGCTGAAGATCCTGGCGCTGCTGGTCCTCGTGCTGTTGTCGAGTCCTACCTCCGGGCATGCGCTCGCGCGCGCAGCGCACGACACCGGGCTGCAGCCCTGGCGCGGCTCCGGGGAGCCGCGGGAATGAGCCAGGCTTTCGATCTCGTCATGCTGGCCCTGTTGATCGCGATGGCGCTCGCGGTGGCGCGCAGCAAGGACCTGATCGCGGCAGCGATCATCTTCTCCGGCTACAGCCTCATCATGTGTCTCTTGTGGCAGCACCGCGGCGCCCCCGACGTGGCGATGACGGAAGCGGCGATCGGCGCGGGCGTGACGACGATCCTGGTCCTGCTGGCCATCGGCCGCACCCGGAGACGCGAAAAATGAACAAGGCGATCATCGCGCTCACGATCGCCGCGGCCGCGGTGCCGATGCTGATCGGGGTCGAGGGGCTGCCGCGACCCGGCGATGCGCAGGCGCCGGCACACACCCATGTCGCCGCGCGCTATGTCGCCGCGGGCGCGCACGAAGCCGGCGCCGAGAACCTGGTCACCGCGGTGCTGCTGAACTACCGCGCCTTCGACACTTTCGGCGAGGTCATGGTGATCTTCGCGGCCCTCGCTGCCGTCATGGCGGTGATGTCTTCGGCGGCGCCCGGTTGCCCGGGAGGCGAGCTGCCCGGCGGCGAAAGCGGCATCCCGATCAGCCCGGTCGTGGCCTTCATCATCCGGCTGACCGCGCCATTCATCGCGGCCTTCGGCGCCTTCGTCATATTCAAGGGACATGTCTCGCCCGGCGGCGGCTTCCAGGGCGGGGTGATCCTCGGTGCGCTGCTGATGCTGCTCAGTTTCGTGTTCGGCCGGGGCGCCAGCCGCCCGTTGCTCCCCGTGCCGCTCGCTCGCTGGCTGCAGGCCGCCGCGCCGCTCGCGTTCACGGCCGTGGGCGCACTCGGCCTAGCGCTCACGGGCGCGCTGCTCGGTTATCCGGCTGAGCCGGGGCAGCAGATCCTGCGGGAACTGATGATGATCACGCTGGAACTCGGCATCGGCATCGGCGGCGGCGCCATCATCCTCGGCCTGTTCCTGGCCATGCGGGGCGACTGACATGATCGGCTTGTCGGGCAACATCGACTACGCCGCCTTCGTAGTCCTGTTCTGCATCGGCCTGTATGTCGTCGTCGCCAAGCAGAATCTCATCAAGAAGCTGCTCGGCCTCAACATCATGGAGACCGCCGTATTTGCCTTCATCGTCACCTCCGGCATGGTCGACGGCGGCACGGCGCCGATCGTCGGCCCCGGCACGAGCGGGCCCTTCGCGAGCCCGCTGGCGCACGCCCTGATCCTGACGGGGATCGTCGTGGCCGTCAGCATCACCGCGCTTGCGCTTGGACTCATCATCGAGATCTACCGGCAATGCGGCACCATCGAGGCCGATGAGCTGAAAGGGGCCGAGTGATGGCGCACTGGCTGCCGCTGGTAGCGTTCGTGCCGCTGGCGGCTGGCGCGCTGACGCCGGTGCTGGCGCGCGGGCGGCCCGGGCTCGCGCGCGGCTGGGCGCTGGCCGTCACCGCGCTCTGTACCTTCGGCGCGGCGGCACTGACGCGGCGCGTCGCGCGGGAAGGGCCGTTCTCCTACCCGATGGGCGGCTGGGCGCCGCCGTGGGGCAT
This sequence comes from uncultured Thioalkalivibrio sp., assembly GCA_964462675.1. Classification (GTDB taxonomy): domain Bacteria; phylum Pseudomonadota; class Gammaproteobacteria; order Steroidobacterales; family XN24; genus XN24. The sequence continues at coordinate 44,104 of CAYWYS010000019.1, read as the reverse complement.
CGAGCTGCGCTTCGACGAGTTCAGCGCCGCCGCGCTGTTCATCTGTGTGATCATGCTGCTGGCGCTGTGCTTTTCCGGGCCCTATGTGCGCCGCGCGGTGCCGGCGCCGCGCATCGTCTGGTATTACAGCCTGCTGCTGATCAATCTCGGCGGCATGATCGGCTTCGTCATCACCGCCGACCTGTTCAACTTGTTCGTGTTCATGGAACTGGTGGCCGTCTCAAGTTATGCCCTGGTCGCTGTGGGTGGCGGCCGCACCGCCGCGCTGGCCGCGTTCAAGTACCTGATGGCCGGTGCCGTGTCCTCGGCGGTGATCCTGTTCTGCATCGGCGTGCTGCATGCGCTGACCGGCAGCCTCAACATGGCCGACGTGGCGCTCCGGCTCGCCACGGTCGAGCCGCGGGCGCCGGTGCTGCTGGCGCTCGCGGGCATGACCGCCGGCTTCCTGGTCAAGGCGGGCCTGTTTCCCGTGCATGTCTGGCTGCCCGACGCGCATGCGATCGCACCCAGCCCGATCAACGCCGTTTCGTCGGCATTGGTGGTCAAGCTCGGCATCATCGGCCTGCTGCGGATATTTCCGCTGTTTGCCGCGGCGGGCGCCGTGTCGCTCGCGCCGCTGTACGAGGCGCTGGCCTGGCTGGGGGCGATCTCGATCCTGGCGGGCGCGTTCTTCGCGCTGTTCCAGCAGGACATCAAGCTGATGCTGGCGTATTCGACGATCTCGAACATCGGCTATATCGTGCTCGGGCTGGGGCTCGCCGACGAACTGGCCGTGACCGGCGCCGCCATCCATGTGCTGAACCACGCGCTCATCAAGGCCGCGCTGTTCCTCGCAGTCGGCGCCATGATCCACCAGTGCGGTTACCGCACCTTGCACGACCTGCGCGGCATCGGCCGGGCGATGCCCTGGACGACGCTGGCCCTGTTGATCGGCGCGCTGTCGATCGTCGGGCTGCCGCCCACCGCGGGTTTTCTCGGCAAGTGGTACATCGCGCTGGGCGCGCTGGATGCCGGGCGGCCAGGCTTCGCGGTCGTCGTGCTGGGCGGCGCACTGCTGATCTTCATCTACTTTGCCCGCATGCTGAACGCCTTCTACTTCCGTGCGCCCAGCCACGAGCAGATGCTGGCGGTGCGCGAGGCGCCGGCGGCGATGCTGGGACCGGTGCTGGTGCTGGCCGTGCTGTGCATCCTGGGCGGCCTGTTCGGGCGCTGGCCGGTGGCGTTGATCGCCCCGGCGGTGGCGCGGCTGGTGGGCGGAGGGTAGGGCCATCGAAGTCGTCGACCTCAGGATCGTGCTCGCCCCGGCGCTGTCCCTCGCCTGCGCGATACTGATCTTCCTGTTCGGGCGGCACGACCTGTGGCGCGCCGTGCTGACGCTGAGCGCCTCGGCCCTCAAGCTGGCGATCGTCCTCTCGATGCTGCCGGGCAGCCTCGCCGGGACCGTCTATGTCTACCATCTCGCGGATTTCCCGCCGGGCATTGGCATCGGCTTCCGCGCGGACGGTCTCGGCATGTTCTTCGCGCTGGTCTCTTCGACGCTGTGGGTCATCACGACGATCTACGCCATCGGCTACATGAAGGGCAGCCACGCGCGCGTGCGCTTTTTCGGCTTCTTCGCGCTGTGCGTGTCCACGACGGTCGGCCTGGCCTTCGCCGAGAACCTGCTGACGCTGTTCCTGTTCTACGAGCTGCTGACCATCTGCACCTACCCGCTCGTTGTCCACGACGAGACGCCGGAGGCGCTCAAGGCCGGCCGGAAATACCTCGCCTACACGCTGTCGGGCGGCGTGCTGATCCTGTTCGGCGTGGTGCTCGTGCAGCACCTCGCAGGAACGCTGACCCTGTCGACGCCGGGCGTGCTGTCGCTGGAGGCAGGCCGGCCGATGCTGTTCGCCACTTTCATGGCTCTGGTCGCAGGCTTCGGCGTGAAAGCCGCCATCATGCCGCTGCACGGCTGGCTGCCCACGGCGATGGTCGCGCCGACGCCGGTCAGCGCGCTGCTGCATGCCGTCGCGGTCGTGAAGGCCGGCGTGTTCGGCCTGCTGCGGGTCATCTACAACGTGTTCGGCGTAAATCTGCTCGGTGTGCTTGGCTACACCGACTGGCTGGCGCTGCTGGCCGGCTTCACGATCATCGCGGCCTCGCTGCTCGCCATCGCGCAGTCCAACCTGAAGCTGCGGCTGGCGTACTCCACCGTCAGCCAGCTCTCCTACATCGTGCTCGCGGCGTCGCTGCTGACGCCGCTGGCTGCGCTGGCCGCGATTGCGCACATCGCCAACCAGGCCTTCGCCAAGATCACGATGTTCTTCGTCGCCGGCGCCGTGCAGCGCACGACGGGCCGCACGCACATCCGCGAGCTGGCGGGCATCGGCCGGGTCATGCCCTGGACGATGGGTGCCTTCACGATCGCCGCACTGAGCTTCATCGGCGTGCCGTTGTTCGCCGGCTTCGTCACCAAGTGGTTCCTGTCGCTGGGCGCGCTGCAGGCCGGCGCGTGGTGGTGGGTGCTGCTGATGGTCGCCAGCTCGCTGCTGAACGCGGCCTACTGGCTGCCGATCCTCTATCTCGCCTGGTTTCGCGAGCCGCGCGGCCTGCCGCACGGGGTGCACGAGGCTGGTGCCATGTTGCTGGTGCCGACGCTGATCAGCGCGGCCTACGTGCTGCTGCTGGGCATGAGCTCGCGCATCCCGGGCATGCCGTTCTCGCTCGCGCAAGCGGCGGTCAGGTTCGTGACGGGCATCTAGGGAATCGACGCGATGCAGCTGCCCACACTGATGAACCTGCTGCCGCCGCTGATCGTGGCCTTGCCGCTGCTCGGGGGCGTGCTCGCGCTGCCGCTGCGCCGCCTCGGCGAGCGTCGCCGGATCGTCGTGCTGGGCGCGCTGTGCGCCGCGACGGTACTGGGCGTGATGGCGCTGTTGCCGGGCGCGCTGGCCGGCGAGGTCCGTGCCGTCGCGCTGGTGCATTTCGCGCCGCAGGTGCAGCTGTACCTGCGGGTGGACGCCATGGGCGCGCTGTTTGCCCTCACCGTCGCCGTGCTGTTCCTACTGGCGCTGGTGTACTCCGGCGGCTACCTGCGGCGCGACGGCCACGAGACCCGCTATTTCGCCTTCTTCATGCTCAGCCAGGCCTGGATGCTCGGCGTCGCCTTTGCCGGCAATCTCATTACCTTGCTGGTGTTCTACGAACTGTTCTCGATTCTCGTCTATCCGCTGGTGGTCCACGAGGAAACCCCCGAGGCGATTCGCGCCGGCACCAAGTACATCGTCTACATCCTGGTCGGCGGCAGCCTGATCCTGCTCGGCGTCATCTTCGCCTTCTACCTGGCCGGCGATCGCGCCTTCACGCCCGGCGGCATCCTCGACCCCGACACCGACCGCAGGCTGCTGCTGGTGACTTTCTGGTGCCTGGTCGCGGGCTTCGGCGTCAAGGCGGCGCTGATGCCGTTGCACGGCTGGGTCCCCGACGTGCACCCGGCCGCGCCGGCCTCGTTCTCGGCGTTGTTGTCGGGGGTCATGGTCGCCACCGGCTGCTTCGGCATCATGCGCGTCGTGTTCGAGGTGTTCGGAGTGGAACTCGCGGCGGCGCTGGGCGTGATGCCCGTGCTGACCGGCGTCGCGGCCGTCTCGGTGCTGCTGGCGGCGATCCTGGCGGCGGGCGAGGACAACCTGAAGCGCCGGCTCGCCTGGTCGACGATCAGCCAGATGGCCTACGTGGTGCTGGCCGTCTCGCTGCTCGCGCCGAAGGCATCGGTCGGGGCACTGGTGCACATCAGCAACCATGCCTTCATGAAGGGGGCACTGTTCTTCTGCGCCGGTCTGCTCGCGAGCCAGGCCGGCATCCGGCGAGTGTCGGAGATGGCGGGCGCGGCACGCCGCATGCCGTTGACCATGGCTGCATTCGCCGTCGCCGCGCTCGGCATCGTCGGCGTTCCGCCACTGTCCGGCTTCATCAGCAAGTGGGTGCTGGGCGTCGGCATCATCGAGGCCGGGCACCCGCTGCTCCTGCTGGTGCTGCTGGGCGGAGCACTGCTGGCGGCGCTGTACCTGCTGGAGCCCGTGTGGCTGGCTTACTTCCATGCGCCTGGCGAGACCGGGCCGCAGCGACAGCGACCCGAGGCGCCGCGGAGCATGCTGATCCCGCTCGTGGTCGCGGCCTTGCTCAGCATCCTGCTCGGCGTTGCGGCGACCATGCCGGGGCTGCCGCTGTCGCTGGCCGAGCGTGCGGCGGCGCTGTTCTTCGGGTCCGGCTGAGGCGAGGCGGTGACGATGGCCCGCGATCCCTTGCTGCTGGCGCTGGTCTTCGGGCCGCTGCTGGCCGCGCTGCTCGTGCCCTGGCTGGGCCGGCGGTCCGAGCGGCTGCGCGATGGCTGGGTCATGCTGGTCACAGGCACGAGCCTGCTCGGGACCATCCTGCTGGCGATGCGGGTCGTGGCGGCGGGCCGACTCGAGGCCGGCGTGCCGCTGCTGGTCGGGCGGCTCGAGTTCGCCGCGGATCATTTCAGCGCCCTGTTCGCGTTGTTCAGCGCCTTTGTATGGTGCTGCGCGACGCTGTACTCGCTGGCCTACATGAAGACACAGCAGGCGCGCGACCGCTACCACGCCGTCGGCCTCGTCGTGCTCGCGGCCATGCTGGGCGTGGTGCTGGCCGGCGACCTGGTGACGCTGTTCCTGTTTTTCGAGACGCTCGGGCTGGTCGCGTTCCTGCTGGTCGTGCACACCGGCACGCCGGAGGCGCGCCGCGCCGCGATCCAGTATTTCTGGATGACCATCCTGGGCGGCATCGCGTTGCTGTCCGGCATCATGCTGGTGTACTCCATGGGCGGCGGCGCGCTGCTGCCGACAGCGGCCGTCGGCATGGGTGCAGGCCATCGCGCCGCCGCCGCCGCGCTGCTGGTACTCGGCTTCGGCGTCAAGGCCGGCATGGTGCCGGTGCACTTCTGGCTGCCGAACGCGCACCCGGTGGCGCCTTCGCCTGCCAGCGCGCTGCTGTCGGGCGTCATGATCAAGGCGGGCGCCTACGGCATCTTCCGCAGCCTGTCCGCGCTGTTCCGGCCGGCCGATGGCGTTGCGTACGCCGACGCGGCCTGGGGTTTCACTGCCAGCCTCGGTCTCACCGTGACCTGGCTCGGCATCGTCACGATGGCGGTCGGCGTCGTGCTGGCCCTGGTCCAGTCCAACGCGAAGCGCATGCTCGCCTACCACAGCATCAGCCAGATGGGCTTCGTACTCGCCGGTCTCGGCGCGGGCGCTTATCTGCTCGGCGACGGCGCCATGGGCACGGCCGGCGGACTGCTGCACACCGTCAACCATGCATTGTTCAAGGCCAGCCTGTTCCTCGGCGTAGGCGCGGTTGCGTTCCGCGCGGGCAGCCTCGATATGTACGCCCTGGGCGGCCTGTGGCGACGCATGCCCGTCACCTTCATGCTGATGCTGATCGCGGCCGCGGGCATCACCGGGCTGCCGCTGTTCAACGGTTTCGTCAGCAAGAGCATGATCCACCACGCGCTGGAGGCGGCCTGTGCGGACAGCGGCGCGGCCTCGCTGCGCGTGGCCGAGCGCATTTTCCTCCTGACGGCCGCGGGCACGGCCGCGTCCTTCATCAAGCTCATCGGCCTGGTGTTCCTCGGGCGCTCGAAGCTGGCGGCGCCTGCGACCGTGCGCGAGGCGCCGTGGGCGATGCTGGTCGCCATGGGGCTGCTGTCGGTGCCGGTCGTCGTGCTGGGCTGGCAGCCCGGCCTGCTGCTCGAATCGCTGGTGGCGCCGGGCCTCGCCGCCGCGGGCGTGCCCCCGGACGGCATCGGGTACTACCTCGGGCATTATTTCCTTTCCGCGGGCGACGTCGTCATGTCGCTGGTCGTGTTCGCGATGGGGGGCGCGATCTTCGTCATCGGCATGAAGTTCGGCCTGTTCCACCGCCATCTGCCCGCCTGGTGCGGCGCCGAGTTCTGGTTCCGCCGCGCGGGCCTGGGCATGGCCTCGGTCGTCGAGCAGGCCGCGATCGGGAGGCGCGACGGATATGGCCGGCTGGGCGAGTTGCTGCTCGCGCTTTTCCGGGGCGTCACGCTCGTCTACGGGCGCGTGCAGAACCGTATCGCGTGGTCGCTGCGGGCGGCGCGCCGGCACCTGTTGCTGGGCGTCGGCGAAGCCGGCGTCGCCCGGCGCCAGCTGGTGGAAAGCCTGTTGGTCGGGCTGCCGGACTCGCCGGCGCAGGCATTCCTGGAGGCGAGCTGGGGCACGATCGAGCAGGAGCGCCACGCCACCGTCAGGGCTGCGCTTGCCGAGGCCGGCCGCGCGGCGCCCGCGACGCGCATGCCGGCGGAAGGCGCTGAAGAAGCCCGCTTCGAGGCTGCCCGCGCGCTCGCCGGCCTGATGGCCGGGGCGGTGTTCGAGGCGCGGCTGGCGCGGCTCGGCGAGCTGGCGCGGCGAGGCGGGATCAATGCCCTCCGGGCCGGCTTTGCTGCGCTGCATCGCGAATTCGGCGACACGCGACATGCCATCGGCGCGACAGCGGCCGAACTCGCCGTTGCGCGCAGTCGTGGCGAAGACGTGGTGCGCGCGGTGTCGGCGCGCCTGGCGCCGCTGCTGGAGCGCGAAGCGCGTGCGATGGCCGCCGGCGCAGCGTCGGCGACCGCGCCGCTCGCCGCCGCAGAGACGGCGCCGGCGCGGGCGCGCCAAGCCCGGCGGCGGCGCGATGCCTTCGGCGCCTGGCTCCGTGAAATGGCGCGGCTGGCCATCGCGGAGTTGCGCCAGCATCCGTCGACCTGGGCCCATTCCGAGTCGGTCGACACGGCGCCCGGGGTCGTGTCCGCGCGGCGCGGCATCCAGCGCTATGCGCGCGACGTGGCGCTCAACATCGTCGCCATCTTCCTGTTGCTGGCGGTGTTCGCAACGACATTGTGGCTCGGCAGCAGCGCCTGAGCGCGATTTCGGAAAACCCCAACGCGGCCGGCATGCGGCCGGTTCATTATGGGCCTCGATGTCTCGCCGCGCGCGCAGGCGGGCGCAGCCGCTTGGCTGGCGGCATCTCGCTCCGTGCTTGCAGCGCCGGTTCCTGCCAGGGAAGGAGCATTGCGATGGGCCACGCCTACCGGGAAGACCTGTGCTGGATTCACGACCTCGGTTTCGGTGACCTCGCCCGGGATGCGGCCGAGTTGCTGTTGCGGACGCTGGCGGCCGACGGCGTCGCCGAGGGGCTCGTCGTGGATCTTGGCTGCGGCACCGGCATTTTTGCCGAGGCGGTGGCCAATGCCGGCTATGACGTCCTCGGCATCGACCTGTCGCCGGCGATGATCGAGCTGGCGCGCCAGCGCGTGCCCGACGGCGCCTTCCGCTGCGAGTCACTGCTGGCTGCCGAGCTGCCGCCCTGCATCGCCGTGGCCGCGGTGGGCGAGTGCTTCAATTACCGCTTCGACGAGCGCAGCTCTCGCGCGCAGTTGCAGGCCCTGTTCCGCCGCATTCACGACGCGTTGCTGCCCGGCGGAGTCCTGCTGTTCGACGCCGCGGGACCCGGCCGCGTGCCAGGTGACGCTCCCCTGAAGACGCACGTCGACGGCGGCGACTGGGCGCTGTTGATGATCGCCGAGGAAGATCGGGCGGCGCGCCGCGTGACTCGCTGCATCACCAGTTTCCGCCGGATCGGCGAGCACTTCCGGCGAGACGACGAGTGCCATGAGCTGGATCTCCTGCCCGCTGACGAGCTGCTCGAGGATCTCGCTGCGGCCGGATTCGCGACCCAGTCGCTGAGCGCATATGCCGAACACGCGCTGCCCGCGGGACTGCATGGCTTCCTCGCCAGGCCGCGCGCACAGTCATGAACAGGAGGCCGGGACCGCGGGAGTGACGATGTCGGCAAACGCGCCCACGACGCCACGTGCCGCCGGCCAGCCTGGCTGGCAGGGCTGGGTGCGTCGCCTGGCATTGTTCGGCGCGATCTGGTGGATCCTGACCGGGGGCGTCGCGGGCAGCTGGCTGGTCGGCGCGCCGATCGTCGTGCTGGCCGCCTGGATGAGCCGGACACTGTGGGTGGACCCGCCGCTGTCGCTGCGCGGCATTGCGCGCTTCATCCCGTTTTTCGCACGCCAGTCGCTGGCGGGCGCGACCGACGTCGCGATTCGCGCGCTGCTGCCCGGCATGCCGCTTTATCCCGGCATCGTCCGCCACCGCCTGCGGCTGCCGAGCGGCGTGACCCGCGTGTCGCTGGCCAACGTCGTCAGCATGCTGCCGGGCACGCTGAGCGCGGATCTCGACGGTGACGAGCTGGTGATCCATGCGCTGGACACGCGCCAGGACCTGCATGCCATGGTGATCGATCTCGAGCCGCGCATCGCGGCCGTGTTCGGGCTCAGCCTGGCGCCGACGCCCGAGGTGGAGGCGTCGCGATGAGCACGCTGCTGCTCGGCGTCGCCACGTTCCTGCTGCTGAACCTTGCGGCCGGCCTGTGGCGGGTCATGCGCGGCCCGACGGCGGCCGACCGGATGCTGGCGGCCCAGTTGTTCGGCACGACGGCGGTCGCAGTGCTGTTGCTGCTCGCCGAGGGCATGGGCCAGGCGGCGTTGCGGGACATCGCGCTCGTGTTCGCCTTGCTGGCCGCGGTCGCCGCGGTCGCGTTCGTGCAGCGGGTCTGGAGCAGGGGGGGCGACGATGGCGGCGATTGACTGGCTCAGCGTCGCGCTGGTGCTCGGCGGTGCTGCCTATTTCTTCGCCGGCACCGTGGGCGTGCTGCGCTTCCCGGACGTCTACAGCCGGCTGCACGCGCTGACCAAGGGCGACAACGTCGGCCTCGGGCTGACGATCCTGGGCCTCGCGATCCGCGCCGAGTCGCTCGCGGTCGTCGGCAAGCTGCTGCTGATCTGGATGCTGGTGCTGCTGGCCGGCGCCACGGCCTCGCACCTGATCGCGCGTTCCAGCCTGCAACGCGGTATCAAGCCGTGGACCGCGCCATGAACATCGGCCTGGCACTCGACACGCTGCTGGTGCTGATGCTGCTGTGGCTGGCCTATGCGACTTTGTCCAGCCGCGACCTGTTCCGGGGCATCGTGCTGTTCATCGCCTTCGGGCTGGTGCTGTCGATGGCCTGGGTGCGGCTGGGCGCGCCGGACGTCGCGCTCGCCGAGGCGGCGATCGGCGCCGGCCTCTCGGGCGCCCTGCTGCTTGCGACCTGGGGACGCCTGCCCGGCAAGCACGGCAAGCCGCAGGGCGGCAAGCACGGAGAGAGCGATGGCGAGTAGCCCGCATCGTGGGGAACCTGCGCTCTGGCTGCGCGCCGGGCTGCTGTTGCTGCTCGTCACGGTCGTCGCGGGCATCGGCGCGGTGCTGTTGATCACGCCGGCATTCCCGGGCCTCGGCCGGTTGGTGGATGCCGGGCTTGCCAGCAGCGGCACGGATAACCCGGTGACCGCGGTGCTGCTGAACTTTCGCGGCTACGACACGCTGCTCGAGATCGCGGTGCTGACGATCGCGCTGGTCGGCGTGTGGGCGCTCGGCCCGGCGCCACGCATCAGGGACACCGAGCCCAGCCCGGTGCTGCTCGGGCTGAACACAATTCTGCTGCCGCTGGCGCCGCTGATCTGCGCCTACCTGCTGTGGGTCGGCGCAACCCGGCCCGGCGGCGCGTTCCAGGCGGGCGCCGTGCTGACCGCCGCCGGCGTGCTGTTCATTCTCTCGGGACGGCGCCCGCGCACCCGCCTGCCGGAGGCGCCGACGCGCTGGCTCGTGGTCCTCGGCCTGGCGGTGTTCCTCGCCGTGGCCTTCGGCGTCATGGGTGGCGGACGGGAGTTCCTCGAGTACCCGACCGGCCTTTCGGGCGCGCTGATCCTGCTGATCGAGGCGGCCTGCACGCTGTCGATCGCGGTGATCCTGGCCGGGCTGTTCGTCGGCGGCCGCCCGGAGGACGAGCCATGAACAGCGGCTTGCTGTTCGCCTGCGGCGGGCTCGGGCTGCTGGTCATCGGCACCTGGGCGCTGGCGCTGCGCGCTCACCTGATCCGGAAGATCCTGGCGATCAACGTCATGGGCAGCGGCGTGTTCCTGATGCTGGTAGGGGCCGGGGCCATGGGCGAAGGGGCGGTGGACCCGGTGCCGCAGGCGATGGTCATCACCGGCATCGTCGTGGCTGTATCGGCGACCGCGCTGGCGCTCGCGCTGGTGCTGCGGATCGCCAATGTGACCGGCAAGCCCGCGCTGCCGGAGGACCGGGAGCGCGATCTCATGGACGAAGAAGAGCGATAGACGTCGATGCTTGCATGGCTTGCCGAGGCGCCGTGGATGTTGTGGGCGATTGCATTCCCGCTGGCCGGCGCATTGCTCGCGTTCCTGCTCCCACGCAAGGCGGCGCCGATCGGGCTGGGCACGGCATTACTGACCGGGGCGGCGGCGGTCGGCGTGCTGTTCCAGGTCGCCCTCGGCGGCACCCGGCTGTACCACGTGGGTGGCTGGGGCGCGCCCCTCGGGATCGATCTGCTGGCCGACGGGCTCAGCGTGCTGATGCTGGCGATGGCAGCTGTCGTCGGCACTGCGGTCAGCATCTATGCGCGAGTCTACCTGGCGAGTTCGCCCGACAAGGTGCGCCGTTTCTGGCCGCTGTGGCTGTTCCTCTGGGCTGCGTTGAATGCCCTGTTCCAGGCCGCTGACGCTTTCAATCTCTACGTCACGCTGGAACTGCTGGGCCTGTCGGCCGTGGCGCTGGTCGCCCTGACGGGTTCCGGGCCCGCGCTGTGGGGCGCGATGCGTTACCTGCTGGTCAGCCTGCTCGGCTCGCTGGCCTACCTGTGCGGCGTGGCGCTGCTGTACCACGCCTACGGCACTGTGGATCTTGCGCTGCTCGGCGAGCGCGCCGACGGCGGACTCGCGCTGGCGGTGCCGCTGGGCGCGATGATCGCCGGGCTGTTGCTGAAGACTGGCCTGTTCCCGTTCCACGTGTGGCTGCCGCCGGCGCATGGCAGCGCGCGTGCGCCGGTCAGCGCGGTGCTCTCCGGACTGGTCGTCAAGGCCTCGTTCTACCTGCTGCTGCGCCTGTGGTTCACGTTCACGCCCGAGGGCGAGGGCCTGCCGATCCTGCTCGGCTCGCTGGGCGCGGCAGCCGTGTTCTGGGGCTCCATCCAGGCGTTGCGGCAGACCCGCCTGAAGCTGCTGGTCGCCTATTCGACGGTCGCGCAGCTCGGCTACCTGTTTGTCGCCTTCCCGCTGGCGAAACTCGATCCGGCGCTGGCCTGGGGCGGGTCGATCTATCTCGCGCTGTCGCACGCGCTGGCGAAGAGCGCGATGTTCCTGGCCGCCGGCAGCATCATGACCCAGGGTGGTCACGACGAGATCAAGGAGCTGGACCGGGTCGTCGACCGCATGCCGCTGACGCTGGCAGCTTTCGCGCTCGCCGGCATCAGCCTCGCCGGGCTGCCGCCGAGCGGCGGTTTCGTCGGCAAGTGGATGCTGCTGCAGGCGGCGATGGCGCAAGGACTGTGGTTCTGGGCCTTCGTCATGATCGCCGGCGGCGCGCTGACCGCCACTTACGTGTTCCGCGTGCTGGGCTTCGCGTTCACCAAGTCGCCGCACGAGCACGAGCGGCATGACGTGCCGCACACCATGGAGTGGACCGCGCTGCTGCTTGCGCTCGGTGCCGTGGCGCTCGGCTTCGTGGCGCCGTGGGCGCTGCCCCTGCTAGAGGGGGTGCTGCCGTGAACACCAATGCCTGGCTGCCGCTGCTGGTGCTGGCGAGCTCTTTCGTCCCCGGCATGATCATCTTCATGCTGCCGGAGAAAGCCATCGTGCTGCGCACGACGCTGAACCTCGGCGGCGCGGTGCTGAAGATCGTGTTCCTCGTGCTGATGATGATCGGGGTGTTTCACGGCGTCGTCTACGAGTTCCGCGTGCCGCTGGTGCCGGGACTGGACTTCGTGCTGCACGCCGACGCGCTGTCGCTGATGTTCGTCAACCTGTCCGCGGTGCTGTGGCTGGCGACAACGGTTTATGCAATCGGCTACCTGGAGAATTCACCGAACCGGAGCCGCTTCTTCGGCTACTTCAGCCTGTGCGTGACGACCACTGTCGGCCTCGCCATGGCCGGCAACCTGCTGACCTTCCTGGTATTCTACGAGGCGCTGACGCTGACGACCTATCCGCTGGTCGTGCATCGCGGCACCGAGGCCGCGCGCAAGGCCGGCCGCAGTTACCTCGCGTACACGCTGTTCGGCGGCATCCTCGTGCTGGCCGGCACGATCTGGCTGTACTCCCTGACCGGCACGCTGGACTTCGTCGACCGCGGCTTCATCGCCGGGCTCGGCATCGATCCCGGCGTGCTGCGGATGATCTTTGCGTTGCTGATCCTCGGCGTCGGCGTCAAGGCGGCGCTCGTGCCCTTGCACGGCTGGCTGCCGCAGGCGATGGTCGCGCCGGCGCCGGTCAGTGCGCTGCTGCACGCCGTCGCGGTCGTCAAGGCCGGCGCGTTTGGCGTGGTGCGCATCGTCTACGACGTGTTCGGCGTCGAGTTCGCCGCGAGTCTCGGCGTGACCCTGCCGCTGGCGATGCTGGCGGCGGTGACGATCATCTATGGCTCGACGCGCGCATTGTTCCAGGACGATCTCAAGCGCAGGCTGGCGTTCTCGACGGTCAGCCAGGTCTCCTACATCACGCTCGGCGTCGCGATCGCGGGGCCGATCGCGACGATCGGCGGGCTCGTGCACCTGGTCCACCAGGGCTTCATGAAGATCACGCTGTTCTTCTGCGCCGGCAATCTTGCCGAGACACTGGGCGTGCACAAGGTCAGCGAGATGGCCGGTGCAGGGCGGCGCATGCCCTGGACGATGGCATCGTTCACGTTGGCGGCCTTCGGCATGATCGGCGTGCCGCCGATGGCCGGCTTCGTCAGCAAGTGGTACCTCGGGCTCGGCGGCCTCGAGGTCGGCCAGGGCTGGGTCGTGTTCGTATTGGCCGGCAGCAGCCTGCTGAACGCGGCGTACTTCCTGCCGATCCTGCGCACCGTGTGGTTCGACCCGCCGCCGGCGCAATGGCCGCACGAGCGCAGCTTCGGCCGCAAGGAGACTGCGTGGGCCCTGTTGTTGCCGCCGGTCGCCACGGCCCTGGCAGCGCTCGCGTGGGGCTTGTTCGCGTCCATGCCGGGCACGCCGCTCGACTGGGTGCAATTCATCGCCGCACGGAAATATGCGCCATGAGCGTCCTGCTGGCGCTGCCGTTGCTGCCGCTCGCGGTCGCCGCCTGGCTGGCGCTGTCATCCCGCGCGGAGCAATTGGCCGTCGGCTGGGTGGTTGCGTTGGTCGCCGCGGTTCCGGTGACGATCGCCGTGCTGGGGGCGGGCGAGCGACTCGAGTTGCCCGACCTGCTGGTCAGGGGCGGCGCGGCGCTGGTGCTCGACGCAACGTCGCGCGCCGCCCTGCTGCTGTTCGGCGGCCTGTGGCTGACCAGCGGGCTGCTGCTGACGCGCCTCGGGCAGGTCCACGGGCCGAGCGCCACGGCGCTGTTGATCGCGCTCTCCGGGGCCACGACGCTGGCGCTGGCGGAAGGCGGCCGGCTGGTCTACGCCGGCATGCTCGCGACCGGCTACGGACTGTACGCGATCCTGGCCGGCGAGCCCGGTGACGGCTGGCGTCGCGCCGGGCGCAGCCTGGTCGTATTGCTGGTGATCAGCGATCTCCTGGTATTCGAGATGCTGCTGAGCGCAACCGCCCACCCGACCGCCGATGCCCGGACTAGCGTGCTGTTGATCGGGCTTGCGGCGCTGGTGCTGCGCGGCGTCATCCCCCCGGCCCATGCCTGGTTGCCGCCGGCGCTGGTCTCGGTCGGCACGCCGACGGCCATCCTGCTGGCGACCGTTCCCCCGGGGGCCGCGCTGTTCGGCGCATTGAAGCTGCTGCCGGGCGGCGCGGCCGAGTTGGGCGCCGTCTGCGCCCTGCTCGCTGTTGGCGGGGGCGCCTGGGTGACCGCCGTGGGGCTGGCGCAAACGCAGGCCCGCGCGACCCTCGGCTATGCAGTCGCAGCGACGGCCGCGCTGCTGATGCTGACCTGGCCTGCAGGCGCCGGCCCGGATGCGCAGATGGCGTGGCTCACGCTCGCGTTGCTGTCCTGCTGTGCCGCGCTGCCGCTGCTGGCGATGCAGCCGGTCGCGTGGCTGCGCGACCTGATCATCGCAGCGGTGCTGGTCATCCATGGGCTGGCAGGCGGCCAGGCGGCCTTGCATGCGGCCGTGGCCCTGCCGCGCTGGGGCGCGTGGCTCGCGCCGCTGTTCGTGATTGCGGCCACGGGGCTGCTGACGGTTGCGGCCCGCAGGACGCCGCCGTTCCCCGGCGCCGACGGCGTCGCGCCCACCCGCCTCGCACTGGCGCCGCTGCTGCTGGCGTCAGCCGGGCTCGGCTTCGCCTGGTGGGCCAGTCCGCCGGTGTTCGATGCCGTCTGGATGGCGCCGGTCGGCATCACCCTCGGGCTGATCCTGTTTCGCTTCATGCCGCAACGGGAGCAGCCGCGCATCCCTCCCGGCGACTTGCTCGTGCCGCTCGAGCGGGCCATCGGGTCGCTGTTGCGGCTGCTCGGCGTCATCTGCACGCGCCATCTGCCCCGGCTCCGTGACCGGCTCGCGGACCGCCTGCTGCGGATGTGGGACGGGGGCGCCTGGTCGCGCCGCATCCAGCAGCTCGATCTTCGGCTGCGCGCGTGGCCCGCCACCAGCCTGATGATGCTGCTGGTCGCGGTGGCTGCGGCGCTGCTGTTGGCGACGTGAGCGACTACGCGCTGCTCGCGACGGTCTGCTGGCCGATCCTGCTGGCCGGCGGCTTGCTGTCGCGGCTCACGGCGGGACCGGCACGGGTGCTGGCGCCCTGGGCCGCCTTGCCGGCGACCCTGGTCGCTGCGACGGCTGCGGCGGATGCCAGCTTCAGCTGGCTGTTGCTTGGCGGGCGGCTCGGCCTCGACCCGGCCGCGGCGGCGCTCTTTCCGGTCACCGCGGGGCTGTGGCTCGCCGCCGGCCTGTTCGCGCAGCGCTACCTCGACGCGGGGCCGCGTCGTGACTGCTTTTTCGGCTGGTTCCTCGCCACAATGTCCGGCAATCTGCTGTTGCTTGCGGCGCTCGATGTGGTGGTGTTCTACTTCGGCTTTGCGCTGATGAGCTTTGCCTCCTACGGGCTCGTCGTGCACGAAGGCAGCGCGCGGGCTCGGCATGCCGGACGCTACTACATCACGCTGGTCGTGATCGGCGAGGTGTGCATCATTTCGGCGCTGATGTTGCTGGCCAGCCGCGGGTCGATCGATTTTTCAGCCTTGCGCGCTTCGTTCCTCGCCGACGATGCCGGCAGGAACGACCTGATCATCAGCCTGCTGATCGTCGGCTTCGGCATCAAGGCGGGCGTTTTCGGCCTGCATTTCTGGTTGCCGCTGGCCCATCCGGTGGCCCCGGCGCCGGCCAGCGCGGTCCTGTCTGGCGCGATGATCAAGGCCGGCCTCGTGGCCTGGCTGCGGCTGCTGCCGCTCGGCGAACTGGCACTGCCGGCATGGGGCAGCGCGCTGGCCGTGCTGGGCCTGTTTACGGCCTGTTACGGTGTGCTGGCCGGGTTGCCGCAGCGCGAGGCCAAGACGGTGCTGGCGTACTCGAGCGTCAGCCAAATGGGGGTGATGACGACAGCCATCGGGCTCGGCCTGGCCTTTCCGGCGCAATGGCCCTTGCTGTTCCCCGCGGTGCTGCTCTACGTGGTGCATCACAGCCTGCTGAAGGGCGGGCTGTTCCTCGGCGCGGGGCTTGTGCAGCACCCGCTGGGCACAGTGGCGGCGCGCGTCGTCGCCGTGTTGCTGTCGCTGGCGGCCCTGGCCATGGCCGGCGGCCCGTTGACCGGCGGGCTCATTGCGAAGCTCGCCGTGAAGCAGGCCGCCGGGCACATAGCGGGGCCCTGGAGCGTCTCATTGCCGTTGCTGCTCAGCCTGAGCTCGGTACTGACCGCGCTGCTGATGCTGCGGTTTCTGTGGCTTGCCTGGCCGCGACCCGATCGATCGGCCGAGCGGCTGCCCGTGAGCCTGTTTGCGCCCTGGCTGGCGCTGCTGCTGGCGGCGCTGGCGGCCCCGTGGGCGCTCTCGACGCCGGCGCTGCGCGATGCCGCAACCGGCCTGTCGGCTGCCTGGGCCGCGTCGTGGCCGCTCGCGCTGGCAGGCGCGGTCGCGCTCGCCGCGTTGCTCCTGCACCGGGCGGGTCGCCTGCCAGCCGTGCCGCCGATCCCGCCGGGCGACCTCGGCATCCCGCTGGAGCGCGCCGCGGCTGCTGCATTGCGTGCGCTACAGACACTCGCGGTCGAGGGCCTGCCTCGGGCGACCGGGTTCCTCCGTGGCGCGGCAGGCGGGGCGATCCGCAGCGGCCCCGCCTGGGCCGACCGGCTGGGTTACGGGGAAGCGCGCATCGCGGCCTGGTCGGTCACGAGCCTGATGGTCCTGCTGTTGGCGGTCACATTCGCCTGGCTGATGGCCTAGTATGTCTGTTACCGAACAGAACATCGCGGCACCCGGCGCTACTTTTTCAACGGCAACAGCAAAGTGCCCAGGAGACCATGATGTTTTACAAGATCAAATTTGGTTACATCGCCGCCGGCGCACTGCTGGGAGCCGCGCTCCTCAGCACGAACTGGTCTACCGCAGCAGGATCGGACCAGGCGAAGCTCCCGGGCATTGCCGGACCCGGGCCATACGTGCAGGGCTGCGTCGATTGTCACACGGCCGACGGCGCCGGGCTGCTCGGCACGCGGCTAGCGGAAATCAAGCACAGGAACGTGGACAAGCAGACTGCGACGGTCCCGGGCGACTGCAAGGAGTGCCACAGCGAGGACGGCGGCTATATTGAGCTCAGCGAGGCGGTGCACCTGGTGCACTTCGAGAATCCGGCCGAAAACCCCTTCGTGCTTGAACATGGCGGCAGCTGCCTGCATTGCCATGCCCTCGACGCCGACACCGGCATCGTCACGGTGAAGTCCGGGCCGAAGAATTGGTAAGCAGCGGCCAGGCTGGCTGCGGCCGCAAGCGTGGGGCGCGCACGCGCTCCCACGCTTTTTCGTGGAAAAAGTAGGCCACGGTGTTCAGCGCGGGCTCGACCAGGGCGATCGCGCCGCCGATCGCGCGGCTGCCCGTCAGCGCATAGCCGACGCTGAACGCGACGATGAAATGCACGATTGCGAAACTGAGTGTCTTGGTCACGGCGCCGTACTCCGCAGGGATTGGTTCGAGGGTGCAGATTAGGCGGCCGGCGGCGATAAGTGAAATGAATTTTTTCTCTCGGTCCGATAGTTATTGTCTATCTACCGGAGGGCAAACAGCGCCGTCGCCAGGACCAACGCAAGCAGCACCACCCAGCACAATCGCAACAGGAATCGATAGGTCATCAGGACCCTCAGTCGTACTTGAACCGCTCCGCAATGATCTGCCTGCCGGGCACGCCGAAGCCGAGCAGGCTGCGCTCGACGCTGTTCATCATTGGCGGCGGCCCGCAGACGAAATACGTCCAGCGCGCCCGCCCCCCGAGGTCGAGGCAGGCATCCAGCGTCTCGGGCGAAAGCTCGCCGATGATGCCCGACCATCCGGGCGGCGGCTCCGACAGCACCAGCTTCAGGTCGAGGTCGAGCTCCCCGGCCAGTTCCTCGAGCTCCTCGCGATACAGGATCTGCGTTTGAATCCGATTGCCGTAGAGCAGGGTGAGCGGGACACGCGAGCGCTCGGCGCGCAGTTGGCGCAGGATGCCCATGACGGGCGCGAAGCCGACACCGCCGGCAATGAACACGAGTCGCTCGGTCGGGCCTGGGCCAAGCACGAAATGCCCATGCGGGCCGTCCAGCCATGCCCGGGTGCCGATCGGGATGTCGCCGATGCCGTTGGTGAAATCGCCGCTCTGCTTGATCGTGAACCCGATGCGGGGTCGCTCGCTCGGCGCAGAACTGATCGAGAATGGGTGCTCGGTGAGGCTGAACGGGTAGTGCCCGAGGTTCAGCCAGGCGAACTGTCCGGCAAGAAACTCGATGGCCGGTCCGCGCTCGGGCTCGACGATGACTTCCCAGCTGCGATCCGCGACCTGCCGGTTCGCGGTGACGCGATAAGGTCGGCGGCTCTGTTGCAAGGGCTTGACGACATAGACGAACAGCAAGGTCAGCAGCGCGACCCCGGTCAGCAACACCCAGTAGGCGCTCAGCCAGCGATCCGCGCTGTGCGTGCCGACCGTCAGCGTGTGGTGCAGGCCGCAGCCCGCGATCAGGGCTGCGCCAAGGCCGTGACTCGCGCGCCAGATCTCGTAGCGACACGGCAGCCGGTCCCGCCAGATCGCCATCGGCACCAGCGCCAGCAACAGCAGCCAGGCGATGACGCCCGAGCGATACCACTCGGAGCTGAACATTCGCTCCACGAAGGCCAAGGCGCGCGCCGGATCCGGGCTCAGTCGCGGCACCGCATAGAGGAACGGGTGCACGAGCAGAAAGGCCAGCACGCCGAGGGCGGCGAGCTGGTGTACACGCATCGTCACGTCGATGCCGACGCGACCCGAGAAGGTCCGGAAGCGACCGGAAAGCGCGAATTCCAGCAGCAGCATCGCGAAGCCGACCATTGCCAGGCCGGAGCCCAGTTCCCGCCAGGCATTGCGGGCGGGCTTGCCGGCGATCAGCGCAAGCAGCAGCGGCGAGAGCGCGATTACAATGTAAAGCGCCAGCAGTACCGGACCGTGCAGGCCCCTGAGAATGCGCTCTCGGTCTCGCCTCATCGAACCATTCACGGAGCTTTGCATTGGTAGTCCTGTCCAGTCGATGTTCGCTGCCACGCTGCAACACTGTGCAAACGGCGTCAATCGGCGCTTTCCGTGATGCCTTCGGCCCGTGTGCGCGGACGCGCGCGGGCCGGTAGGATGGCTGGGTGCGTGCAGCCATTGGCGAGCCCCTTGCGTCGTCGGCCTGAATTCCGCTTTGCGCGGGGCGCCGTGCTGTGGGGCATCGTCGGCGGCATGCTCGCGCTGCCGGATGCCGCGCTGGCCGCCGACGGCACTGCCGCGGAGCGCCGCAGCACGGGCTGCCCGATCGACGAAGATGAGCTGGTAGCCACGGGCGCGACGATCAGGAACATCAAGATCGAGAATCTCGACATCTTCGATACGGACGATCCCGAGGAAAACAAGGCGCTGTTCCGGCTGATGAACCGCCTGCACACGCGCACCAAGGCCTCGGTCGTCCGCAAGGAGCTGCTGTTCAAGCCTGGCCAGGCCTATGACCGCCAGGCGCTGGACGAGACGGAGCGTATCCTGCGCCGCAGGTCTTATCTCTATGACGCCGAGATCGACGTCATCGCGTGCGAGGACAACACCGTCGACATCCGGGTGCGCACACAGGACGTCTGGACCTTGCAGCCTTCGATTTACCTGTCGCGCAGCGGCGGCGAGACCCGCAGCGGCTTCGACATCCAGGAGGAGAATCTCCTTGGCCGGGGCGGCAGCCTGCGCTTTGCGCGGCGTAACGACGAGGAGCGCACCTCCACGGCGCTCGGTTTCAGCCATAACAATCTCGACGGCGGCTTCCTCAGCATCAGCACTGCGATCGAGGAGAACAGCGACGGGTACGTCTACGCGTTCGGCCTCGAACGACCGTTCTATGCTCTGGACACGCGCCGCGCGGCGGGTGGCACGGCCCGCAATGAGCGACGCGAGGACCAGGTCTACGCGCTCGGCGACGAGATTGGCAAGTTCCAGCAGGATCTGGAGCAGCTGGATTTGTACTACGGGTGGTCCGATGGCCTGCAGGACGGCTGGACCCGACGCTGGCTGGCAGGATTCGTGTTCGATGACCGGGCGTTCCAAAACGTCAACGATTCGATCGATCCCGCGCTCGTGCCGGAGGACCGACGCCTCATCTATCCGTATATCGGTTACGAGCTAATCGAGAATCGCTACCGGCGGGCCGCCAACCTCGACCAGATTTACCGGACCGAGGACGTGCTGGTGGGCGCCCAGCTCAGCCTGCGCCTCGGCGCGCTGGCGCCGGGACTGGGGGCTGACCGGAGCGGCTTCGTATTCTCGGGACGCGCGGGCCGTGGTCTCGGCGATCCGAACCGCGTGTTCTGGGAACTGACCACGCATGCCTCGGGACGACTCGAGAGCGGCGAACTGCGCAACGCGATCATCGGCGGCGGCGTGCGCTGGTACCTGCGCCAGTCGGAGCGGCGGCTGTTGTTCGCAACAGTGTTCGGCGACATCTCGGAGGAACTGGATCTCGACAACCCGCTGGAGATCGGCGGCGACATCGGGCTGCGCGGCTACCCGCTGCGCTACCAGCGCGGCGATTCCCGCGCCCAGTTCACGCTCGAGCAACGCTACTTCACCGATTACTACCTGTGGCGCCTGCTGCGGGTCGGCGGCGCGGTGTTCTTCGACGCCGGGCGTGTCTGGGGCGAAAATCCCTATGGCGGCGAGAATCTCGGCCTACTCACGGACGTCGGTTTCGGCCTGCGCCTCTCGAGCACGCGCTCGAGTCTCGGCAGGATGATTCACCTGGACCTGGCCTTTCCGCTCGATGGCGACTCCTCCATCGACAAGGTCCAGTTCCTGATCACCGGCCAGCGCGGCTTTTGACACTTGATCCGTGCCCGGCGCTTGGCCTCGGGCTGTTCTGCGGCTAGGGTATCCAGCATGCTGATCGATTGCCATGTGCACCTGAACAACTATGACGAGTCCCACAGCCGTCCGGCAGACGAGGTCGCGCGGGACTTGTTTGCGGCCATGGACGAAAACGGCGTCGACCATGCCGTGGTGCTGACCTCCTACAAGGTCAATGCGCACCGGCCGCACGTCGATGAAGTCATTCGCGTCGTCGGCGGGGATCCGCGCATCACGATCGTCGAGGGCTTGCGCTGGCGCGACCCTGACGAGCGCACCGACCTCTACAACATGGAAGACCGGATCCGCGAGGGACTGGTCAAGGGCATCAAGCTGTACCCCGGCTACGATCGCTACCCGATCAACGACCCGTCGCTGGAGAGCGTCTTCCGGATTGCCGAGAAGCACGATGTGCCGGTCATGATCCACTGCGGCGACACCTACTCGAAGCAGGCCAAGGTGCGGCAGGCGCACCCCTTGCTCGTCGATGACATCGCGGTGGACTACCCGGACGTGCGTTTCGTCATCTGTCATCTCGGCAACCCGTGGTTCCAGGACGCCGCCGAGGTGCTCTACAAGAACGATAACGTGTATGCGGACATTTCAGGCCTTACGCTGGGGGAGTTTCACTACGAGTTCGAGCGCTACATGCTGCAACGGGTGCGCGACATGATCAGCTACATGGGCGATCCGGGTAAGCAGCTGATGTACGGCACCGACTGGCCGCTGGCCGGAATGCGCACCTATCGCAAGTTTTTCGAGAGCCTCGAGCTGTCAGCCGATGCCAAGGAAGGCATCGCCTGGCGCACCGCGGCGCAGCTGTTCAGGATCGACACCCAGCCGCTCGCGGGGCGCTGAAGGCGCAGTCATGGCCGGTTTCCTCATTCACCCGCGGCTGCTCGAGGACTGCCACCGGGTTGGCCGGTTCAGGCTGAGCCATCTGCTGCTGCATCGGAATGCCGGCCTGCCGTGGTTCATTCTCGTGCCCGAGGTCGACCAGGCCGTGCGCGAGCTCCACGAGCTCGATGTGGCGCAACGGCGCATGCTCGACGAGGAGCTCGACGCCGTCGGCCGCTTCGTGATGAAAGAATTCGACGCGCACAAGCTCAATGTCGCGGCGATCGGCAACCTCGTGCCGCAACTCCATGTGCATGTCATCGGCCGCGGCCCCGGAGACCCATGCTGGCCGGGCGTCGTCTGGGGCAAGCTGCCGGCCGGGCCGGCGTGGCCGGCCGAGCGCATCGGCACCCTGGTGGCCGCGCTGGTCGAGGCAGCGCAGCTCGATGGCGGGCCAGGCTGAAGCATGCCGATGGCTGCACTGCCCCGCGCGCCGCAAGGCCTCGAGATCTTCGATCGACCGCGGCTGCCGACGCTGCCGGGCGAACGCATCGTGCTGCGCTGGATGACGGCCCGCGACACGGATGCGCTGTTCGAGATCTTTTCCGATCCGGACACGACCCGTTTCTGGAGCACGACGGCGATGACGCGCAAGTCCGAGGCGCGACAATTGCTCCGTGAGATCCGCGAGGAGCACGCCGCCGGCCAGCTGCACGAGTGGGGCTTGGCGCGCCGCGAGGACGACCAGGTGATCGGCACCTGCACGCTGTTCCAGCTCGATCGCGACAACCGGCGCGCCGAGGTCGGCTTCGCGCTGGCGCGGGCACAGTGGGGTGTGGGGCTGATGCGTGACGGCTTGAGCACGCTGCTGAATTTCGCATTCAACGAACTCGGCCTGCGGCGGATCGAAGCGGATGTGGACCCGCGCAATCAGCGCTCCATCAGGCTGCTGGAGGGTTTCGGTTTCAAACTCGAGGGACTGTTGCGGGAGCGGTGGAACGTCGGCGGCGAGTTGCAGGACGGCGCGATCTACGGTTTGCTGGCGCGCGACTACACTCCCGGGAATCGCTGAGCGAGGCGGAGGGCAGGTCATGCTGTCGATTTGGCGAAGAACATTGCTGGGCGCAGCCGCATTGCTCGTGCTGGCCCTGGGCGGCGCGCCGGCATTGGCCACGGACGACGAGGCCGTGCGCGCCGCGGCGCTCGACTACGCGGAAGGCTGGCACACCGGTGACGAGGAGCGCGTCGCGCGCGTGCTGCACCCGGAGTTCCGCAAGCGCCGAATCGTGACCGAGGTGCTCAGCGAAACGCAGGTGCTCCAGGTCATGGACGCGGACGCGTTGCTGCGGGCGACGCGGGCCGGCGGCGGCAGCGGTATTTCCGGCGGGCCGCTGAACCTCAGGGTCGCCGTCCTCGATCGCCACGGCGACCTGGCCGTCGTCCGCGTGGTATCGGAACTCTATGTAGACTACCTGCAGATGGTGCGCTGGCAGGAGCGCTGGGTTGTCCTCTCGGTCACGTGGGGCACAGTCGCAGGACCGGGTGAATGACTGGCGCGATACGGAGCTAAGCCAATGAACTCTCGGCCCAGGATTCTCGTCATCGGCGGCACCGGCGCGCAGGGTGGCAGTGTCGCGCGACACCTGCTGGCCGAGGGACGCTGTCGCGTCCGTTGCCTGACGCGGCGCCTCGACTCGGTGTGCGCCAGCGCGCTGGCCGATGCCGGTGCCGAGGTCGTGCAGGGCGACATGGCTGACCGGGACAGCCTCGATGCAGCGCTGGCCGGCTGCGAGGCGGCGTTCGGCGTGACCAACTACTTCGAGCATTTCGATGCCGAGTACACGCTTGGCGCGCAGTTCGTCGATGCCGTCATCGACTCGGCCGTCGAGCACCTCGTACTCAGCACGCTGCCCAGCGCGAGCGGGCTGTCGGCCGGCAAGCTCGTGGTACCGCACTTCGAGCAGAAGGCACGGCTCGAAGCGCTGGTGCAGCAGCGGGAGATGATGGCCACGTTCGTGCACGTGGCGTTCTACTACGAAAACTTCTTCTACAACTGCCCGCCCCGTCGGCAGGAGGACGGCAGCTACGGCTTCGGCTTCCCGCTCGGTGACGCGGCGCTGTCGGCCGTCGCCGTCGAGGACGTCGGCGGCGTGGTCGCCGCGATCCTTCGGAACCCCGCGCAATTCCAGGGCAAGACGGTGCAAATCGTCGGCGACCAGCGTCCGGCTGCTGCATACGCCGCGATCATCGGGCGGGTGACGGGCCGCACGGTGCGTTACCAGCACATCCCGCGCGAGGATTTCGCGGCCCTGCCGATCCCCGGCGCGGCTGCGCTGGCGGACATGTTCGAGCTCTATCGCAGCCACGTCCGGGCGGATCCGAAGGATCTTGCCGCCAGCCGCCGCCTTTATCCGGGCATGCTTGACTTCGAGAGCTGGGCCGAGGCCAATCGCGCGGCACTCGTCGCGGCGATGGACGCCTGAATCAGTCGCGCTCGAAGGTATAGAACAGGTCGGCTGCCGCTTCCTCACCCGAGGTGGCCTCGATCGAGAGGCGCTGGTTGATCTGGTAGCGCAGCCG
Source organism: uncultured Thioalkalivibrio sp. (assembly GCA_964462675.1). Lineage (GTDB taxonomy): Bacteria > Pseudomonadota > Gammaproteobacteria > Steroidobacterales > XN24 > XN24. The sequence continues at coordinate 20,093 of CAYWYS010000019.1, read as the reverse complement.
CAGCGTGTTGACCGCGTCGAACAGTCCGACGCCGTAGCTGACATACAGGCCCCCACCGAGGTGCTTGCTGACCATGACCTGGGCGCCGCCCGAGTCGTCCTCGGCCGTCGACACGGCGACATCGTCGAAACCGAGCCGGCGGCCCAGGTCGCTGGCGATCAGCCCGCCGCCGGACAGCGCCAGCGAGTTGGCCGCCTGGTTGACCATGCTCGCTTCGCCGGACTGGAGTTGGTCGAGGCCGCGGCCAAGGGTCAGGTAGGAGAGCGCCTCCGCCTGCGACATCGGCGGGTCGGAAAACACCGAGATCTCCGGTTGCTGCAAGGTGCCGCGCACCAGTGCGCCCGCCGTGACGTTCTCCACGCGCCGCGTCGCACGAATCTCGAGACCGGGATTCTCCAGCGGGCCGCCGGTATAGATCAGGCGGCCTGCCTCGATTGCGAGCCGCTGGCCGAAGGTGCTGAAAGTGCCGTCGACGACGCGCAGCTCGCCGCGACCCCACGGCAGGGCCTGTGGCTCCGTGACCGTCAGGATGCTCCCCTCGATGCTGCCGCGCAGGCCGGCGGCCTGCACCTGGACATCGGGGCCGACCGTGACACGCACGCGGCTCTTGACCAGCAGCTCGTCCGCCTGGTCCTGTGCGCGGACGCCCACGATGACCTCGTCCGGGCTGGTGCCCACCGCCGTCGGCCCGGCCAGGCCGGTGATGCGGGCGAACGGGATATCGACTTCGCCGCCGATGACCAGTTGTCGGCCGAGGTAGTGAAAGCGCAGGTCCGGGCTGGCCGCGAGACGTACCTCGGGCAGGTTGGTGAGCAGCAGGTTCTCGCCGGCCAGCGTCGCGCGTCCCTCGAAAACCTCTGCGCCGAGGTCGAAGCGGCCACTGGCCTCGAAGCCGCCGTCACCCGAGCGCCCGTCCGCGCGGAAACTCAGCGTGTCGCCCTCGATTTCGGCGACCAGGGTGATCCCCGTCGGCCGGATGCCGAGCGTCGGGAGCTGCGCGGCGCCGTCGAGCCATTCGAATCGGCCGACCAGCACCGGCGCGCGCAGGGTGCCGGACACCGTGCCCTGCAGTCTGGCGCGGCCCTCCAGTTCGGCCAGTTCCGGGACGAACTCGATGATGCTCTGCAGCTGGCTCAGATTCGCCTCCACGCTGCCGTCCAGCGGCGGATCCTCGGCATTCCAGCCGATCGCCAGCGACCCCTCGACGAGATCGCCATCGGCGAGCAACAGGCGCAGCGTAGTCCGTGCCTCGGCCCCGTCGCCGTCGAGCGTCAGCGCGCCGCCGTCCCAGGCGAGCAGCGTGCCGTCATCCGCCTCAGCGAGGCGCAGTCGTCCTTCCGTCAGTCCCAGTCCGCCGGTCAGGCGGCGAAACCGGTCGTCATCGGCCTCGACGATTACCTGGCCGGTGACGACCCCGCTCGCGAGCACGCCGGTGCGCGCCCACTCGCTGAGCGGGCCGAGGTCGAGCCGGCCGAGGGTCGCGCGGCCGCGCCATGCCCCGCCGCGGTTCCAGTCGGTCTCGACGCACAGCACGCCCAGCGTGCCGTCCATGCAGGCTTCGCCCAACGCAACGCCTGCCGCCGAGGCGCGCAACGCCGCTGGTCGCTGCAAGGCCCAGATCGGCGCCTGGGCCGCGGCGACCGACAGTTCCCGGAGCCAGCCAGCCCAGCCACCGTCTGCGACGCCGCCCTCCAGCGTGATGCGGAACTCCTGGTCCGCTCTCGAGCGGTCCAGCAACAGGCTGGCGCGGTGCTCTTCCGGCGTGCCTTCCGCCTCCAGGCGCAACGAGGCCGCGGGCACCGGGCCGTCGACGATGCCGTCCAGCGCCACGTCGACGCGAGAGCGTCGCTCGCCTGACGGATCCAGGTCGGCATCGAGCTCGAGGCTGGTGGCTTGCCAGGCCTGCCACCCCAGGTCCGCGCCGCGCGCCTCGAGCGCGACCCGCGGCGCCGCGCGCGCGCCGGCGATGCGCGCCGATGCCGACAGCTTGCCGCGGGCATCCGGGTGGAGGTCGGTCAGTGAGGCGGCCTCCAGCGTTGCCTGCAGCGCCAGCGTCTGTTCGCCGAGCCGGCCGCTGGCCTCGAGCGAACTCCCCCCGATCGACAGCGTGGCGCGGCGCAGCAGCAGCTCGCTGCCGCTGATGTTCAGGGTCGCCGCGCCCGCGACGGGCAACAGGCGGAGGTCGCCGCGCAGCGAACGTAACACGATCTCGAGCCCGTCCGGGCCGGCCGGCGCGCCGCGCAACGCCAGCGTGCCACCCAGCCGTCCAGGCCAGTCCGGGGCCAGGCTCGAGGGATCCAGGTCGACGAAGCCCAGGCTGAAGTCGGCCGCATCGTCGCCGCTCCAGGTGATGCGTCCGGTGCCGTCGATGGTGCCATCCAGCACGCGCGCATGCAGCGTCTCGATATCCATGCCCTGCGGGTCGCCGGCCGCCGTGAAGCGCACGCTGATCGGCGGGAATTCCGGCAGGCGGGCATCGCCCTGCACGGCGACGCGATACTCGAGCTGCTCGCCGCCAGTCTCCAGCGTGCCGTCGGCCGACGCATTGATCTCGCCTTCCGGAGAACTCACGTTCAGCTGCTCGATCGTCAGCAGCGTCCCGGCCCACTGCAGCATGGCATCGAAGTCTGCCGGCGGCAGGCCCTCGCGCTCGGCGCGGCCGTCGATGGCAAGCTGCCAGCGGTCCCCGGCGCCGCTGCCGCGCAAGGACAGCGCGGGCAGCTCGAACTCGCGTGTTCCTGCCAGCGGCCAGCCGAGCCGCTCGCCATCGATGGCGAACTCGGCGCTCAGCGCCTCGCCCGGCGTCACGCGGCCACTGGCGTCGAGCCTGCCGCCGTCCGCAAGCTCGAGGCCCATGCGTCGCAGCGTGGCGACGCCGTCCGCCCAGCCGCCCTCCGCATCGATCTCGACCTGGCCCGGCAGCACAGCCGGGACCTCGAGCTGGCCGAAAATCCGGCTGTCCTCGAGGCGGCCTTCGATGCGCAGCCCCGCAGCCGCCGTATCCAGCATCGCGGGCCACAGGCCGGGCGCCGGCGGCAGCGGCTCGACGGCTACCCCGAGGTTCCACGCCGGCGCGGCGGGCAGGCCGCGGATCGTGCCCTCGATCCGGGCCGTCAGCGGCGCGGTGATGCGCTGCTCAATGGCAAGGTCGGCGAGCCGTCCCACGATCCGGGTCCGGCCGGCCAACGGACCGTCGTCCAGCGCCAGGCGCCAGGCAAGGTCCACGTCCCAGGGCGTGCCTGGCGCCATCGACGCACGCGCATGCCCGGAGACCTGTCCCCGCGAGCTGTCGATGTCGAGGCGGACCAGCTCGGCCTCATCGCCGACCGCCCGTCCGCTGAGCTCGAGTTGCAGGCCGTCGACGACGATTTCGCCGCCGTGGCGAATCTCGCCGTCGCTGATCGTCAGGCGATCGAGCACGATCTTCAACGGCAGGCTGAACGGCGAGGCCTCGGCCTGTTGCGGCGCGGGCGCGCCGGCAACGGCCGGCGGCTCGATGGTCAGCCGCGGGGCCGTGATTCGCAGCTCCCGCAGGTGCAGGGTGCGCGTCAGCAGCGCCGTCGGTCGCCAGTCCAGCTCGATGCCGTCGATGCTTCCCGAAACCGCGGGCGTCTTGAGCTCGACGCGGCCGACGGCCAGCGGGCCAATGAGCCGCCCGCTGATCTGGGCCGGCTCGAGCACCATGGGCATGAATGGCAACGCGCGCTGCGCGACGAACCTGAGCCCGCTGGTCGTTGCCACGAGCCACGCCGCGGCGCCAACCAGCGCCAGCAGTACCAGGCCGAAGGCGAGACGCTTGCGGTACTTCATAGGTCAGGCTGAATCGTGAGGTGGAACAGCGTGCTCTTGCTCTCGGTGACCGAGCGGGCCAGCGAGACGCGCAACGTGCCGATCGGCGTGTGTACGTTGACGCCAAAGCCGACGGAGGCCTCGAGGCCGTCGTCGAAGCTGTCGAGCGCATTACCCGCATCAACGAATGCGGCCAGCGCGATCCTTCTCCAGACGCGTCGTTCCGCCTCCAGGCTGCCGTATACCAGGTGCCGGCCGCCGATGGTTTTGCCCTCGTCGTCGGTCGGGCCGAGCGTGTTGAAGCGGTAGCCGCGCACGCTCTGGTCGCCGCCGGCGAAGAAGCGTTGCGAGGCCGGCAGTGTGCCGAAGCCGTCGACCAGGCCGATGCCGAGCCGGCTACGCGAGAAGAATCGCCAGTTGTCGCCGAGCGAGTCGACGCGGTTCGCCTCGAAGTCCATGCGCAGGAAATCCGTGCTGGAGCCCAGCGCGCTGTGGGAGCCGCGCACCTCGCCGCGGACGCGGAAGCCCCTGCGCGGGAACAGCAGGTCGTCGGCGATACGCTTTTCCATGCTGACGCCCGGCACGATCAGGGTGTCGGAGAAATCCGGCTCGTTCGGCTGGCGGGTGCGTTCATCGAGGATGTCGGTGAACAAGGTGCGCTGCCAGCCGCCACCGCGCATGGTCAGGTGGCTGACGCCCACCGAGCTGCGGCGGCTCTCGAGATTGCCAAGGTCTTCCTGGGTGAGTCCGCCGCGAAACAGCAGCCGCTCGGTCAACGGGTCGCCGATCGGAATCCGGTAGCGTCCCGAGATCTCGCTGAGCGTCTGGGACAGTCGGAGCTCGGTGCCCGCCGAATGACCGGCCTCGTTGAGGCGCCGCCAGTCGATGCCGAGGGTGCCGCGCAACTGCGTGTCAGTCGCATAGCCGATGCCGGTCCTGATGCGCTGGCGTCGGGTCGGGCGGGTCTCGATGCTGATCGGCACGGTCAGGGTCTCGGGATCGAGCTGGCCCGTCTCGACGACGACGTTCGCGAAATAGAGGCTGTCGGTGAGCCGGTATTGCGCCTGCAGCAGCCGATTGGCATCGAAGGGCTCACCCTCGCGAATCAGGATGATGCGCTGTATCAGCCCTTCCTCGAGGATGTCCTGCTCGACGACGACCGCGCCGAAGCTGTAGCGCGGGCCGGTCTCGAGATGCAGCACGACCCTGGCGGTCCGCTCCTCCGGGTCGACTTCCAGCCGGCGCTCAGCGAGGCGCGTATCGAAGTAGCCGAGCGCCGCTGCGGTCGACTGCAGGTTGTTGCGCAACCGGTCGTGTTCCTGGTGCCGCAGTCGCCGGCCCTCGCGGATCGGACTGGCGGCGACGACCTCGAGGAGCCGGGGCTCCGCAGCGCCCTCGCCGCGGATGCGCACGTCCTTCTCGACGACCAGCACCGGCTCGCCCGGGTCGATCCGGAAACTCGACACCCAGGTGTCTTCGCTTCGCTCCAGCGAGTGCTCGATCCGCGGCTCATAGAAGCCGAACGGGCGCATGGCATCCCGAATCTGCGCACGTGCCCGGGCGTGCAGCCGGCGAATCGCGGCATCGGACAGGTCGTCACGCGAGCCGTGGCGGACGATCGCCAGCGAGGCACGGATGTTTTCCTCGATGTCGGCGTCGACGCCGGCAATTTCGACGCGCACCGCGGCCTGCGCCGCCTGCCACGGCCAGGCGCAGCCCAGCACGACCAGCACGGCGAGGAGTCGTGCAAGCCGAGCGTGGGGCGCCGTGCGCAGGGCGCATCGGCACGGGCTGTCTGGGGGCACTCGCTCTCCCACCGGGCGGTTCGCATGAACTGCACATTCTAATGGCAGCAGGCAAGTGCCATCATGCGGCCCCGCCCGGGGGGCGTTCGCGGCCGGAATCAGCGGAGTTTCAGCGGGCGAGGGCGCGCCAGCCGATGTCGCGCCGGCAGAACGCGCCGCTCCAGTGGATCCTGTCGGCCAGCGCATAGGCCTTGCGTTGCGCGATTTCGACCGACTCGCCCAGCGCCACGGCGCACAGCACGCGACCGCCGCTGGTGACGACTTGCCCGTCCTGCAGCCGGGTGCCGGCATGAAAGATCTTTGCGTCGTCCAGCCCGACGTCGGCATCGAGGCCGGAGATCGGGTCGTCCTTGCGATAGGCATCCGGGTAGCCGGCCGCGGCGAGCACGACCCCGAGCGCGGCGCGCCGGTCCCACTCGCAGCGCATGGCGTCGAGGCGGCCGTCCAGCGCAGCCAGGCAGAGCTCCACGAGGTCAGACTGCATGCGGAGCAGGATGGGCTGCGTCTCGGGGTCGCCGAAGCGGCAGTTGAACTCCAGCACCTTGGGTGCGCCGTCCGCGGCCACCATGATGCCGGCGTACAGGAAACCGGTATAGGGCGTGCCGTCGGCGGCCAGCCCCGCGACCGTCGGTGCCATGACCTCGCGCATGATGCGCGCATGCAGCGCGGCATCGACGACCGGCGCCGGCGAATACGCGCCCATGCCGCCGGTGTTCGGGCCGCGATCGCCATCGTCGCGGGCCTTGTGGTCCTGGGACGACGCCAGCGGCAGGATGTGCTCGCCGTCGATCATCGCAATGAAGCTGGCTTCCTCGCCCGCGAGGAATTCCTCGACGACCACCCGCGCACCGGCGTCGCCGAAGCGGTTGCCGGACAGCATCTCGCGTGCGGCGGCCTCGGCTTCCGCGACCGTTGTGGCGACCACGACCCCCTTGCCGGCGGCCAGTCCGTCGGCCTTCACGACGATCGGCGCGCCCTGCGCGCGGATGTACCCGCAGGCGGCCTCAGCATCGCTGAAATCGCCCCACGCGGCGGTCGGGATGCCGTGCCGCGCACAGAAGGTCTTGGAGAACGCCTTCGAGCCCTCGAGGCGCGCACAGGCGGCCGTGGGCCCGAAGCAGCGCAGGCCGCGCCGCGAAAACTCGTCCACGATGCCCGCAACCAGCGGGACTTCCGGGCCGACGATCGTCAGGCCGATGCCGTTGCCGGCGGCGAATCCGGCGAGCGCAGCGATGTCAGCAGCGTCGATCGGGACGTTCTCGCAGCGGGGCTCGGCGGCGGTGCCGGCGTTGCCGGGCGCCACGAACACGTGGTCCACGAGCGGCGAGCGCGCCGCCTTCCACGCCAATGCATGCTCGCGGCCGCCGCCGCCCACCACCAGGATTTTCACCTTCGCTTACCTCGCGCTCGTCCGCGGCCGCCGGCCAGGCTGCAGCTCAGTGCCGGAAATGGCGGACGCCGGTGAACGCCATCGCGAGCCCATGCTCGTCGGCCGCGCTGATGACTTCGGCATCGCGCATCGAGCCGCCGGGCTGGATGATCGCCGTCACGCCTTGCTCGGCCGCGGCATCGACATTGTCCCGGAACGGGAAAAAAGCGTCCGAAGCCATCACCGAGCCCTTCACGGCCAGCCCCGCGTCCTTGGCCTTGATGACTGCAATGCGCGTGCTGTAGATGCGGCTCATCTGCCCGGCGCCGACCCCGATGGTCGCGAAATCCTTGCAGAACACGATCGCATTCGACTTGACGAAGCGCACCACTTGCCACGCGAACAGCAGATCCTTGAGTTCATGCTCAGTCGGCTCGCGCTGTGACACGATCTTCAACTGGCCGGGATCGAACCTGGCATCGTCGGCGTCCTGCACGAGCAGCGCGCCGGCGACGCTGCGCAGCTGCATGATGCCCGGCCGTTCGGGGCCAGGCGAGCCGCATGCCAGCATGCGGACATTCGGCTTGGTCGCGAGCACTTCCGCCGCTCCGGCGCGGAGCGAGGGGGCCACCAGGACCTCGACGAACTGTTTTTTCAGGATCGTCTCCGCCGTCTCGCCGTCGAGCGGGCGGTTGAACGCAATGATCCCGCCGAAGGCGGACACCGGGTCGGTCGCATAGGCGCGGCGATAGGCGTCCAGCAGGGTGGCCGCCGTGGCCACGCCGCAGGGATTGGCGTGCTTGACGATCACGCAGGCCGGCTCGCGGAACTGCTTGACGCATTCGAGCGCCGTGTCCGCGTCGAGGATGTTGTTGTAGGAGAGTTCCTTGCCCTGGAGTTGCTCAGCCGCGCCGATGGTGCCCTTGCGCGGCTGGCCGAGCGTGTAGACGGCAGCGCGCTGGTGGGGGTTCTCGCCATAGCGCAGTTGCAGTTGCTTGTGGGTCGGCAGCACGAGGTCGTCGGGCAGTTCGGCACCGTCCATCTCCGAGCGCCAGCCGAGCCAATGGGCCACGGCGGAATCGTAGCTGGCGACATGGGCGAAGGCCTTGGCAGCGAGCTTCAGGCGCAGGTCGAAAGGAATCTCGTGCGCGGCCTTCAGCGCGGTCAGCACGACCGGGTAGTCGGACGGCGAGACCACCACGGCCACCGCGGCGTGATTCTTGGCGGCGGCGCGAAGCATTGCCGGTCCGCCGATGTCGATATTCTCGAGCGCTTCATCGGCGGTGCACAGCGGATTGGCGATCGTTTCGCGGAACGGATAGAGATTGACGACGAGCAGGTCGATCGGCTCGATGCCGTGCTGCGCCATCACCGCGTCATCGACGCCGCGCCTCGCCAGGAGCCCGCCGTGCACATGCGGGTGCAGCGTCTTGACGCGGCCGCCCATGATCTCCGGGAAGCCCGTCAACTCCGACACGTCCTTGACATCGAGGCCGGCGGCGCGCAATTGCGAGGCCGTGCCGCCGGTGGAAATCAACTCGACGCCGAGATCCGCGAGCGCGCGCGCGAACTCGGCGATGCCGCGCTTCTCGGAGACGCTGATGAGTGCACGCTTGATCTGCGCCATGGTGAGTTCGCCGCGGCTCCGGTCTGGCTCAGTCGAGCAGGCCGTGCCGGCGAAGCTTCTTGCGCAGGGTGCCCCTGTTGATGCCAAGGATCGTCGCGGCAAGGCTTTGATTGCCGCCGGTGTAATCCAGCACCGCCCTGAACAAGGGCTTCTCGACTTCACCGATGACCAGGTCGTAGAGTTCTTCCGGCTTGTGGCCGTTCAGGGTCTGGAAATACTGTTCGAGCGCTTCCTGGGCCATGCTGCCGAGCGCGCCATCGCCGCCGGCATGCGCCCTGCCACTGCCGTTCGGCGCCAGCTGCATCTTGTTGTTGGACACGTCGTTGTTCCCCATCACGCTGCGAGCCCTTTCTCGAGAGCTTCTTCGAAATAACGGTTGACCACCGCGAGTTGTTCCCCCGCATCCTCGACCTGGACGATCCTGCGGCGCAGCTGTTCTCCTCCAGGTCGCCCCGCAAGATACCATCCCAGGTGCTTGCGGGCAGTCCTCACTCCGCGCGCATGCCCATAGAAGCGATGCAGTGCGGCGAGGTGGTCGAGAATGATAGCACGGACCTCGGCTGCGCCGGCCTGCGGAAGGTGCTTACCCGTCTCGATGTAGTGCCGCATTTCGCGGAACACCCATGGGCTCCCCTGCGCGGCGCGACCGATCATGACGCCGTCCGCGCCGGTCACGCGCAAGACTTCGCTAGCTTCCTCTGGCGTGCGCAGATCACCATTTGCAATGACCGGGATCGTGACCTCGGCCTTGAGCATGCGGATGGTTTCATACTCGGCCTGGCCGCCGAAGCCGCAGGCGCGCGTGCGCCCATGCACCGCGATCGCCGCGATGCCGATCGACTCCGCCAGCCTGGCGATCCGCAGCGCATTGCGATCGTCCGGGCTCCAGCCGGTGCGCGTCTTCAGCGTGACCGGAACGCCCAGCGGCGCAACGGCACCGACCGCGGCCTCGAGAATCCTTGCCACCAGCGCCTCGTCGCGCAGCAGCGCTGAGCCGGCCGCGCGGTTGCAGACTTTTTTGGCCGGGCAGCCCATGTTGATATCGATGACCTGGGCGCCGAGGGCCGCGTTGGCGCGCGCGGCCGCGGCGATCATTTCCGGGTCCCCACCGGCGATCTGCACGATGACCGGATCGCCTTCCCCCGCGTGATCAAGACGGTGGCGGCTCTTCGGCGTGTCCCAGAGTCGCTGGTCCGCGCTGACCATCTCGGTGGCGGCGAAACTTGCGCCGAGGCGTCGGCACAACGCGCGGAACGGGCGGTCCGTCACGCCGGCCATCGGGGCCAGCGCCACGACGGGAGCAGCGAAGTTGTACCGGCCGATCCGCATCAGGGCAGTTGCTCGGCGGCGCACACCAGCCCGCGCCGGTCCAGGTCCAGACAGAGGCTGACGCGGAATCCGTCGGCGCGCGCCTCCGGGTCGGGTACCACGACCGAGGCCTGCAGCCGTGCCCCGGCCGGCATGCGGCTGCCGGTGCGGTAGTTGCCGACGTAGTCGGCCGGCGCGAAGTCCTCGGCGCCCACGCGCCTGCCGAACCGGTCCTGCAGCACCACGCGGATCACCGGGTGGGGTTGCGCGAATGCAGCCGCGTTCATGAATTCGACCGAAACCCTGAGGCGGCCGGCGAGGCCGGTGTCCGCAACGGCCTCGGAGCGCAGCACGCGGAAGTCGCCCGGGCTCCAGTCCGGCACGGCATCCACACCCAGCACCCGGTAGAGCGGCGCCAGCATGGCCTCGCCTGCGGGATGGCGCAGCAGCTGGCCGTGCTGCGTGTGAATCCAGGTGCCCGCGAGGCCGATCACCGCGATCAACGGCAGCAGCACGCGCAGCCAGCGGCGTTTCGGGCGCTGCTCCCAGGCGAATTCCGGGAAGGCGTCGGACGGGTCCGCCTCGTTGGCCGACATGGCGACGGCGGTCGCCGCCAGGTCCTCGTCCGCCTCGATGTCGTCCCGCCGGGCCGCGAGCCCGCCCTCGAGCAGTGGCAGTTCGTCCGGCGCTCCGCCGGCCGGCTCGCGCGCCACGATCGGGCCCGCAGCCGCGAAATCCTCTGCCGACACCGACTCGTCCTCATCGACCATGAATACGGAGTCCGGGTCCGGAATCCCGTCAAGCAGATCGTCGTCGTCGATGCCCCCGGCCACGAGGACGTCGTCGACGAGGTCGATCTCGTCTGCCGCATCGCCCGGCGGCACCTCGTCCGGCGGCGCATCATCGATGAAATCGTCATCTGCGAACGCGTGCTCCGGCAGTGCGCCCTCGCGGAGCTCGGCCTCCGTCAGTTCCTCGGGCAACAAATCCCAATGTGCGATCTCGCTTTCCGCGGCGGCGAGCGGCGGCAGCTGCGCGCCGCGCGGCGGGCCGACCTGGAACCCCATCGCTTCCAGCGGTTCGTCCGGCGAGTCATCCTCGCCGAGCAGGGACTCGACTTCTTCCAGGAAATCCTCCTCGTCGCGCGCGTGTTCGTCCGGCACCGCGGGCACCGGTGCGGGCGGGGCCTCCGGTGGCAAGGTGGCCGGCGGCGGCTTTGCGGCCCGCTCGGGCGGCGGCGCATCCAGCGGCCGCGTCTCGCTGAGCGACTCGAGGGCGTCGAAAGTCGTGCCGCAGGCGCCGCACACGACCGCGCCTTCCGCCGCGCGCAACTCGGCAGCAGTGATATAGAACACGGTCCGGCAGGTGGGACAACGGGTAAACATCAGCGCAAAGATTTCCTGTGGCCGGACAGCCTCACCCAGTCATCGAGTCGCGCGGGCTCGTCGAGGCTGAACCATTCCCGGGCAGTGGTCGCCAGCGGCGCTTCCTGGCCGCCAAGGATACCTGAGAGTGCCATCCTTCCGCCCTCCGCAAGCATCGTGGCGAATGCCGGCAGCAGTTCGGCGAGCGGTCCGGCGAGGATGTTCGCGACGAGCACGTCAGCCTTGCGCCCGCGCAGCGCCGCTTGCAGCGCCTCCGGTGCGCAGGCCGTCACCCGGTCGGCCACGGCGTTGGCCGACGCATTCGCGCGCGTGGCGAGCAGCGCCTGCGGATCGATGTCCACTGCGATCGCCTCGGCCGCGCCGAGCAGCAGCGCCGCGATCGCGAGAATCCCGGAGCCGCAGCCGTAGTCCACGATCAAGCTGCCGGCCAGCGGCGGCCCGGCCTGCGGCGGGGCCAGTGCAAGCCCGTCGAGCCATTCCAGGCACAGCGCAGTGGTCGGGTGCGTCCCGGTGCCGAAGGCCAGGCCCGGATCGAGTCGCAGCACGACCGCATTCGCCGGCGGCGTCATCCCCGTCGGCACGACCGCGAGCCGCTGCCCGAAGCGCATCGGCCGGAAATCGCGCAGCCATTCGCGCTCCCAGCTGCGTTCCGCGAGCGCCGCGACGCGCCAGTCCACGCCCGGCGGCCGCCCGTGGATCGCGGCGAGGATCTGCAGCGGGTCGGCCGCGCCGGCAAACAGTCCGGTGACGACGATTTGCGGCCACAGCGGCGTTGCCCCGGGCACCGGTTCGAGGACTGGATCATTCCCGGCGTCCCGCAGTGTCACGGCCATCGCGCCGGCGCCGAGCAGTGCGTCCTCCGCCGCTTCCGCCGCGTCGCGCGACACGCTCGCGGAGACCTCCAGCCAATCGCTGCTTGCCGGCGAGTTGCCCATCCAGGTCCTTCAGCGGCCCGCAGCGCGCCGCGGAGGCGCGGGCGGCTCACAGGCCGAGCCGCTTCTCCAGGTAGTGAATATCGGTGCCGCCGGCCTTGAACGCGCTGTGACTGAAGATCTCCCGGTGCAGTGGAATATTCGTCTTGATGCCCTCGACGACGATTTCCGTCAGCGCCGTCTCCATGCGCGCGATCGCCGAGGCCCGGTTCGAGCCATGCGCAATCAGCTTGCCGATCATGCTGTCGTAATACGGCGGCACCTGGTATCCGGAGTAGACGTGGCTGTCGACGCGGATGCCGGGCCCGCCCGGGGCATGCCACTGGTGCACGGGTCCGGGACTCGGTATGAAAGTCTTCGGGTCTTCGGCGTTGATCCGGCACTCGATGGCGTGGCCGCGAATCTCGACGTCCTCCTGGCGGATCCGCAGCGGTTGTCCGGCTGCGATCCGCAGCTGTTCCTGGACGATGTCGATCCCGGTGATCATTTCGGTGACCGGGTGCTCGACCTGGATGCGGGTGTTCATCTCGATGAAGAAGAACTCGCCGTCCTGGTACAGGAACTCGAAGGTCCCGGCGCCCCGATACCCGATCTCGAGGCAGGCCTCGACGCAGCGCCGCCCGATCCGTTCGCGCTGTTCCCCGGTGATGCCGGGCGCCGGCGCCTCCTCGACGACTTTCTGGTGGCGCCGCTGCATCGAGCAGTCCCGTTCGCCGAGGTGCACCGCCCGGCCCTGGCCGTCGGCGAGCACCTGGAACTCGATGTGCCGCGGCCGCTCGAGAAACTTCTCGAGGTAGACCATCTCGTTGCCGAATGCCGCGAGCGCCTCGCCGCGCGTCACCGTGATCGCGTTCAGCAGCGTGGCGTCCGAATGCACCACCCGCATGCCGCGCCCGCCGCCGCCGCCGGCCGCCTTGATCAGCACCGGGTAGCCGATGCCGCGCGCCATCTTCAGGTTGGCGTCGGGGTCGTCGCCGAGCGGGCCGTCCGAGCCAGGCACGCAGGGAATGCCGGCGGCCTTCATGGCGCGGATCGCGGAGACCTTGTCGCCCATCAGCCGGATCGTGTCGGGTCGCGGCCCGATGAACACGAAACCGCTCTTTTCGACGCGCTCGGCGAAATCGGCGTTCTCCGACAGGAAGCCATAGCCGGGATGGATCGCGATCGCGTCGGTGACCTCGGCCGCGCTGATGATGGCCGGCATGTTCAGGTAGCTCTGCGACGACGGCGGCGGCCCGATGCAAACCGATTCGTCCGCCAGCAGCACGTGTTTCTGGTTGCGGTCGGCAGTCGAGTGCACCGCGACCGTCTTGATGCCGAGCTCGCGGCAGGCCCTGAGGATGCGCAGGGCGATCTCGCCGCGGTTCGCGATGACGACCTTCTCGAGCACCGCGGCTACTCGATGATGAACAGGGGCTGGCCGAACTCGACCGGCTCGCCGTTATCGGCCAGGATTGCGACCACGGTGCCGGCCGCGTCGCTCTCGATCTGGTTCATCATTTTCATGGCCTCGATGATGCACAGCGTGTCGCCGACCTCGACCGTGCTGCCGATCTGCACAAAGGGCTTGGCCCCGGGTGCCGGCGCGCCGTAGTAGGTGCCTACCATCGGCGCCGTGACCGTGTGGCCCTCCGCTACGGGCGGTTTTGCCGCCGGCTCGGTGGCGCCAGCCGGGGCCGGCCCGGCCCCGGCCGGCATCGTGACCACCTGCTGCGGCTGTCCGATGACCATGCCGGGCGCATGCCGGCTGATGCGCACCGACTCTTCGCCCTCGTGGATCTCGATTTCCGAGATGCCGGATTCCTCGAGCAGCTCAATGAGCTTCTTGACCTTGCGTATATCCATGTTCAGTTCCTGTCAGTGCCGCGCAGCAGTGCATCGGCGGCGCGGATCGCGAGTTCATAGCCGAGCGGGCCGAGGCCGGAAATGACGCCGGCCGCGACCGCAGAAAAATAGGAGCGGCGCCGGAACGGCTCCCGGCCGTGGACATTGGACAAGTGCACCTCGATGAACGGGATGCCGACCGCGGTCAGGGCATCGCGCAGCGCGACGCTGGTGTGGGTGAACGCCGCCGGGTTGATGACGATGGCGCCGACGCCCGTGCCCGGCGCGGCCTGCACCCGCAGGATCAGTTCATGCTCCGCGTTGGACTGGTAGCACTCGCATTCATGGCCGAGTTCGATGGCCAGCTGCCGGCAGCGCGTCTCGATGGACTCGAGCGTGACCGTGCCGTACAGGTCGGGCTCGCGATCCCCGAGCAGGTTCAGGTTTGGCCCATTCAGCAGCAGCAGGCGGCTCATGGCGGGCGATTTCTCGTTCAAATGGCGCCAGATGCAGGCGAGATCGCGACAAGTCTATAACTTTTCGCGACAAGATGGCAGCGGCCGGCAGACTGAGGGAATCCCCCCGATTCAGAGCAGTTCCGCGAGGATCGCCTCGAGTTGCTCGCGGTGGAGCTCGCCGGTGTGGACGCGGAAGATGCGTCCGCGCCGGTCTGTGAACGCCGTGAACGGCAGCCCGATGAAGCCGTTCAGGAACAGGTTGCCCAGCTCCATCGCGTCGTCCTGGCCGATGAGCACAGGATAGTTGAACTCGAAATCCTGCGCGAACTCGGCCACCGCCTCGTTTTCGTCGATCGCGATGCCGATGACCTGCACGCCGCGCGCGCCGTACTCCCGCTGGATGTCGACCAGCAGCGGGATCTCGCGGATGCAGGGCGGGCACCAGGTGGCCCAGAAGTTCACCACGCGGACCGAGTCATGCCACTCCGTGCTCGAGCGCAGCGCGCCGTCGAGGTCCGGCAGCGTGAACTCGGGCGCGACCGAGGCCGGCTGCGGCGCCGTGAGGGCCGGCAGCTGCGCCCCGTCCGCGGCGCGCTGCTGGCCGCTGAGCCCCTGGTAGAGCAAGAAGCCCGCTGCGCCTGAGGCGAGCGCCAGGATCAGCAGGGGCAGGACGCGGTTCACAGCACGCTACCTGCGGCGTGCAATGCTTCGCGCGCATGCTCCGCAAACCGGCGCGCGGGCTGATAGCCGATCACGCGGTGCGTCCGCAGTTCGCTGCCATCAGTGCCGAAGAACAGGATTGCCGGCGGGCCGTAGATGCCGAAACGGTTCATCAGCTCGCGGTCGTCAGCATCGTTCGCGGTGACGTCGGCCTTCAGCAGCACAGCGCCACTGAGCACCGCCTGCACGCCCGGCTCGGGAAATGTGTAGCGCTCCATGCGCTTGCAGTCGACGCACCAGTCCGCATAGAAGTCCAGCATGACGCCGCGCCCGGCCGACCCTGCCTGGCGCAGCTCACGCTCCAGGTCCGCAACTGATTTCACGATGCGGAATTCCGCCGCGCTCGCCGGCTGCGCGCCGGTGCCGGCGGCGCGGACCCCGGCGAGCGGCTGCCAGACGCTGCTGCCGCCGGCCGCGGCGCCGACCAGCAGCACGGCGCCGTACAGCAGGCCCATCAGGCCGAGGCCCTTGGCGAGGCGCCGGCCCGGCCCGGCGCCGGCGGTGAGCGGATCCAGCGCCCCGAGGAACACCGCGGCGAGGAAGAACAGCCCGGCCCACAGCGCCAGCGCGCCGGCCGGCGGCACGATGCGCTCCAGCATCCAGACCGCGACGCCGAGCAGCAGGATGCCGAACAGGTTCTTGATGGTTTCCATCCAGGCGCCGGCCTTGGGCAGCAGCTTGCCCGCCGAGGCGCCGAACGCCAGCAACGGCGCGCCCATGCCGAGCGACAGTGCAAACAGCGCCGCGCCGCCCCGGACGGGATCGCCAGTCGCGCCGATGACGATCAGCGCGGCAGCCAGCGGCGCCGCGACGCACGGGCCGACGATCAACGCGGAGAACATGCCCATCGCGCCCGCGCCGAGCCAGGTGCCGGATTGCTGGCGGTTCGACAGCGCGGTCATGCGCGTCTGCAGCCCGGCCGGCAGCTGCAGCTCGTAGAAGCCGAACATCGCCAGCGCGAGCGCGACGAACACGGCCGAAAAGCCGATCAGCACCGCGGGGTGCTGGAAGGTGGCCTGCAGGTTGTGGCCGAGCAACGCGACGACGACACCGGCAATCGTGTAGGTCAACGCCATCGCGAGCACGAAGATCGCGGACAGCGTGAAGGCCCGCCGCGGCGTGACGTCGGGACCCTGGCCGACGATCAGGCCGGACAGGATCGGCACCATCGGCAGCACGCAGGGCGTGAACGCCAGCAGCAGGCCGAAGCCGAAGAACACCCCGAGCACGGCCGGCAGCGCGCCGCCGCTGATCAGCGCAGCGAGCCGGTCCGACTCCGAGACTGGCGCGCCGTCGCGCCCGCCCGCCGCGCTGCTCGAGGCGGTGGCAGTGGCCGCAGTCGCGTCCGTGGCCCCCGGGGGCAGCGCGGCAAGCGTCACGGTCCAGGTCGCCGGGGGATAACAGATGCCGTCTTGCGCGCAGCCCTGGTAACGGACCTGCAGGGCATCGACGCCGGGCGGCACCTCGACCCAGGTGTTCGCGGCGCCGTACAGCACCTCGACGTCGCCGAAGAACTCATCGTGGATCAACGTGCCGGCCGGGAACGCCGCGGGCAGCGGTTTGCCGTCGGCGATGACGGCGAACTGCTCCCGGTAAAGGTAGTAGCCGGGCGCGATCCGCCACTCGAGCGCGACACCCCCGTCACGCTTCACGGCCGCCGTGCGGAACGCCTGCTCGGGCGGCAGGAACTCCTGTTGCGCCGCGCGCTGGCCGCCGGAAAGGAATGACAGCAGGCTGCGGCCGGTGTCCGCCACCGGGGCGGGCGAAGCCGCGGGCTGGGCGGTGGCCGCGGCCGCAGCGAACCGCACCTCGGTCCGCCAGGTCTGCGGCGGCAGGCAGACGCCGATGTCGGCACAACCCTGCGACTTGATCTCCAGCGGCAGCACGCTGCCGGCCGGCGTACCGGCCGCCGGGATGCGCACTTCGAACTTGCCCCGATGGATGATGCTCTCGCCGAAGAATTCGTCCTCGTAGAGCTTGCCGGGTGGCATCTGCGCTGCACCGAGCACCACCGCGGGGTCGAGGCTGCGGAAGCCGAAGCGCTGCTGGTAGAGGTAGTAGCCATCGGCGACATCCCATTGCAGCACGAGCTCGTCGGCGCGCAACTCCGCGGTGTAACGGAAGGCCTGCTCGGCGCGCATCAGTTGCGGCTCTGCACTCGCCGACAGCGGCGCCATGGCGGCGAGGACCAGCAGGAGGAGTCGAATCATCTGTACTCGCCGTTCATGCATCGCCAGGTCGGGCGACGCCCGCCTGGAGCCATTCGAGGTAAGGCCCGTGACCGCCCACAACAGGGACAGCAAGGATCTCGGGAAGTTCGTAGGGATGGAGTTCAATGATGCGGGCCGTCAGCGCCGCCAGCCCTGCCCGTGTCGTCTTGATGACCAGCAGCGTCTCGGATGCCTGCTGCACCTGCCCCTCCCAGCGGAAATTCGACACGACGCCGGCGAGGCGATTCACGCAAGCCGCGAGGCACTCCGCGACGAGCGTTTCGGCGAGACGCGCGGCCGGCGCGCCGTCCGGGCAGGTGCAAAGTACTACAAGGCATTGAGTTTCAGTCACTTGCGTGGCGAGCCGAGATTTCCGAGGGGGAAAGAATAGCGGCCCCGGAGAATTCGCGCCATGCGCGTCGATGCCCTTGACTCTGCGCAATCCGCCCCTATCATTAGCACTCACTAGCGGTGAGTGCTAACAGCCTCGCCCGCGAACGGGAACCAGGGTTGCATTCAGCAACTCATTGAATTTAAAGGAGAATATGAAAATGAAGATTCGTCCGCTTCATGACCGAGTCGTCATCAAGCGTCTGGAGGAAGAGCGCACGTCACCCGGCGGCATCGTCATTCCGGACACCGCCACCGAGAAGCCGATCCGCGGCGAGGTCATCGCCATCGGCAACGGCAAGATTCTTGACAACGGCGATGTGCGGCCGCTGGATCTGAAGGTGGGCGATCGCGTCCTCTTCGGCAAGTACAGCGGCACCGAGGTGAAGGTCGACGGCCAGGACGTGCTCGTGATGCGCGAGGACGACGTCATGGCTGTGCTGGAAGGCTGAACAGCCTCCCTCGCCTCCCGTTCCATTCCAACCAGTTACCCAGGAGCAGACATCCATGGCTGCAAAAGAAGTACGTTTCAGTGATGACGCCCGCCAGCGCATGGTGCGCGGCGTCAATGTCCTCGCCAATGCGGTGAAGGTCACCCTCGGCCCGAAGGGCCGCAACGCCGTGCTCGAGAAGAGCTTCGGCTCGCCGACCGTCACCAAGGACGGCGTCTCCGTCGCCAAGGAAATCGAGCTGGCCGACAAGTTCGAGAACATGGGCGCCCAGATGGTGAAGGAAGTCGCCTCGCAGACCTCCGACGAGGCCGGCGACGGCACCACCACCGCGACCGTGCTCGCCCAGGCCATCCTGCGCGAGGGCCTGAAGTCGGTGGCCGCCGGCATGAACCCGATGGACCTGAAGCGCGGCATCGACAAGGCGACCATCGCCATCGTCGCCGAGCTGAAGAAGCTGTCGAAGCCCTGCGAGGACCGCAAGGCGATCGCACAGGTGGGCACGATCTCCGCGAACGGCGACACCGACATCGGTGACCGCATCGCCGAGGCCATGGACAAGGTCGGCAAGGAAGGCGTGATCACCGTCGAAGACGGCTCGGGCCTCGAGAGCGAGCTGGACGTCGTCGAGGGCATGCAGTTCGATCGCGGCTACCTGTCGCCGTACTTCATCAACGACCAGCAGACGCAGTCGGTCATGCTGGACAACCCGTACATCCTGCTGCACGACAAGAAGGTCTCGAACATCCGCGAGATGCTGCCGCTGCTCGAAGCCGTCGCAAAGTCCGGCCGGCCGCTGCTGATCGTGGCCGAGGACTGCGAGGGCGAGGCCCTGGCGACGCTGGTCGTGAACACGATTCGCGGCATCGTCAAGGTCGCGGCCGTCAAGGCCCCGGGCTTCGGCGACCGTCGCAAGGCCATGCTGCAGGACATCGCCATCCTGACCGGCGGCACCGTGATTTCCGAGGAAGTCGGCCTGCAGCTCGAGAAGGCCACGCTGGCCGATCTCGGTGAGGCGAAGAAGGTGCAGGTCACGAAGGAAAACACCACGATCATCGACGGCCACGGCAAGGCCGACGAGATCAAGGGTCGCATCGAGCAGATCCGCAAGCAGATCGAGGAAGCCACCTCAGACTACGACAAGGAGAAGCTGCAGGAGCGGGTCGCCAAGCTCGCCGGCGGCGTCGCCGTGATCAAGGTCGGCGCGGCCACCGAGATCGAGATGAAGGAGAAAAAGGCGCGCGTCGAGGACGCGTTGCACGCCACGCGTGCCGCGGTCGAGGAAGGCGTGGTGCCGGGCGGCGGTGTCGCGCTGGTGCGGGCCGTGGGCGCCGTCTCCAAGCTGAAGGGCGACAACCACGACCAGGACATGGGCGTGCAGATCCTGCTGCGGTCCGTCGAGGAGCCGCTGCGCCAGATCGTCGCCAACGCGGGCGTCGATGGCTCGGTGGTGCTGAACAAGGTCCGCGAGGGCAAGGGCAACTACGGCTACAACGCCGCCACCGGCGAGTACGGCGACCTGATCGAGATGGGTATCCTGGATCCGACCAAGGTGACCCGCCTCGCGCTGCAGAATGCCTCGTCCGTGGCCGGGTTGCTGCTGACCACCGAGGTCATGGTTGCCGAGCTGCCCCGCAAGGAAGAGAAGGTCCCCGGCGGCATGCCTGACATGGGCGACATGATGTAATTCCGCGCACAGAGACGCGCCCGCAGAGACGCGGAGACGCAGAGAAGAAGAGATGAGAAGCCCCGCCCCGTGCGGGGCTTCTTTTTGTGCGCCCAGCATGGGCGCGATCTTGGAGGTGGAAGTCCTCCCGTGAGCTGGCC
>CAYWYS010000018.1:0-58510 GCA_964462675.1 uncultured Thioalkalivibrio sp. | reverse complement strand
ACCATCCTCAGCCCTCAGACCGCTACAGGACAGGCGGCCTCGACATGACGCTTACTTTTATGGCTGGGGGACTAGGATTGCTTCGCCGCCTCCGGCGGCTCGGCCCTGCGGGCCCGATGCCGCTGACGCGGCACCGTCGTCTCGGCCAGCTGTCGCTGGCCTCGGCTCGAACCTGAGGTTCGACTCCTGATCCCCTAACGCAGGTCGAAACGAGCAAGGGCCCCGATGGGGCCCTTGCTCGTTCCGATATGGCTGGGGGACTAGGATTCGAACCTAGGTTGGCGGAGTCAGAGTCCGCAGTCCTACCGCTAGACGATCCCCCAATTCGGGAAACGCGACCCGCCGGGATCAGCGCTTCGAGTACTGGGTCGCGCGACGCGCCTTGCGCAGACCGACCTTCTTGCGCTCGACTTCGCGTGCGTCGCGGGTCACAAAGCCCGCCTGGCGCAGCGCCGGCTTCAGCGCCGGATCGTAATCGACCAGCGCGCGCGTCAGGCCGTGACGGATCGCGCCCGCCTGGCCCGTCGTGCCGCCGCCGACCACGCTCACCTCGACATCGAAGCGCTCTTCCATGCGGGTCAGCTCGAGCGGCTGGCGGACGATCATCCTTGCGGTCTTGCGACCGAAGAACTCGTCCAGCGGCTTGCTGTTGACCGTGATCGCGCCCTTGCCGGGGCGAATGTAGACGCGCGCAGTCGAGGTCTTGCGCCGGCCGGTGCCGTAATTCATTTCGGTGCTCATATTCTCGTTCCCGATTCCTGGCCGGTTCAGAACTCCAGCGCCTGCGGCTGCTGGGCCTGGTGGGTGTGCTCCGCGCCGGCGAAGATGCGCAGCTTCTTCAGCATCTGCCGGCCCAACGGGTTCTTGGGCAGCATGCCCTTGACCGCTTCCTCGATGACCTGCTCCGGTGCGCGCTGCATGCGCTTGCCGAGCGTCTCGGATTTCATGTGGCCGATATAGCCGGTGTGGTGGTAGTACACCTTGTCGTCGAGCTTGTTGCCCGTGACACGCACCTTGCCAGCGTTGATGACGACGAGGTAATCGCCGGTATCGACGTGCGGCGTGAACTCCGGCTTGTGCTTGCCGCGCAGGCGGCGCGCCAGCTCGGTCGCAAGCCGCCCGAGCGTCTTGTCGGTGGCGTCCACGACGAACCAGTCACGGCGCACGGCGTCCGGCTTGGCGGAAAAAGTCTTCATGTCCCAGCTCCAAACGGATGAGCGGCAGGCGAAAAGCAGGGAAATATAAATCAGCCCCCCGCTGCATGCAAGCAGAGGCGCCCCCAGAGCTCGGGCCCGCGGTCATCAATCACTTCTAAAACAGGGGCTTGCCCGCTCAGGACTCTTCGCCCTTCGGCTCGGGCCGCAGCTGCAGCCGCTCGACGATGCGGCCGTGTACGAGGTGCTCCTGGATGATCTCCTCGAGGTCCTCCTGGTCGACGTAGCTGTACCAGACCGCATCCGGGTAGACCACGACGACCGGGCCCTCCTCGCAGCGATCCAGGCAGCCGGCGGAATTCACCCGCACCTTGCCCGGCCCGGCCAGTCCGAGCGCCTTGACCCGCGCCTTGGCCCAGGCGCGCGCCGGCTCCGCACCCGCCGCCTGGCAGCAGGGGCGCCCGTCATCGCGACGGTTGGTGCAGAAGAAGACGTGGCGCTGGTACCAGCCCATGTTCAGAACTTGTATTCGAGCCCGATGTTCGTGAAGAAATCCGAGTTGTCGCGGCCCTGGGGGACATCGGTGTTGTGCCTGACGATGTAGCTGAGCCGCGCGCTCAGGCTGCCGATGATCGTCGCGGTGAGGCCGGTCTCGCTCTCGAAGAAGGTGTTGTCGCTGGACCATTGCACCAGCGCGTTCTGGAAAAACTGCGCCGAATCGGAGATCTGCCACAGGTAGCGCAGGCCACCGGTGAGCGCCGCCCCTTCCTCGCTGCTGCCGTCCGACAGGTCGGCCCACCGGTAGGCGGCGCCGATCTCGCCCCGCAGGTCGTGCCGCTCGTTGCGCAGGAGTACGCGACCATAGCCGACGCCCGGCACCCACTCCTCGCGCACGCCGCCGAAGTTGTCCTTGCGCCAATCGAGGCGACCGAAAAAATAGTCGTCCTCCGTCCAGTAGTAATTCGAAGTCACGCGCGCCTCGTAGCGCTCCTCGGACCGGATGTTGTTCTCCTCGCGCGTCACGAACGCGAAACTTGCATCGTGGCGCCACGGACCGCCGGTCACGTACTCGAGCGCGCTGCTGCCGTTGATGCCAAAGGTGTCGCTATTGCCGCGCGCCTCGTTGAGACCGAACACGACGGTGCCGTTGAGGCCGGGGTTCGGCGTTTCCCCGGCGACCGCACCGGGCGCGAAACCGGCGGCGGCGATCGATGCCGCCACGACAAGAAGCTTTCTGCTGATCAAGGGACTGCTCCGTGGGGCTGCTGCAAGGAATGCCGGACGCGACCAGGGGCCGCCCACCGACCGAAGCCGGATAGAATAGCAAAAGTCACTTCGCGTTTCTGGCTGACCGGATTCACCAGCGCCCATGCATCCCCCGCCGGACTTCCCGCTCGAGCTCGCGGACCGCTGCGTCAAATGCGGCCTGTGCCTGCCGCATTGCCCGACCTACGGGCTCAGCGGCGTCGAAGGCGAATCGCCACGCGGCCGCATCGCGCTGATGCAGGGCCTGGCGACGGGACGACTGGACGCGGCGCCGGCGCTGATCGGGCACCTCGAGCGTTGCCTGGGCTGCCGGGCATGCGAGGCCGTCTGCCCTGCCGACGTCCCGTATGGCGAGCTGATCGACGCGGGGCGCGCGCTGCTGGTGCGCCATGGCGCCAGGCCATCGCTGGCACACCGCGCGCTCGGCGTGCTGCTGCAAAAGCCAGCGCTGCTCGCGCTCGCGCTGGCGGCGGCGCGTATCCCCGGCAGTCGCGCCCTGGCCCGCATGCTTGGCGGCATGCCGGCCCGCGCCGCCATGCTGTTGCCTCGCGACGCGCGCCGGCCGTCGCGCGGCGAAGTTCCGCGGCGCACGGGCGGGACGGGCGGCGAGGCGCTGCTGTTCTCCGGCTGCGTCGGCGGCGCCGTCGATGGCTCCAGCCTCGACGCGATCAGCCAGGCACTCGCCGCGGCCGGCTGGCATGTGCGGATGCCGCCACGGCAGGCCTGTTGCGGCGCCATGGACCTGCATGCCGGCCGGCCGGACGAGGCACGCAAGCTGGCGCTGCGCAATCTCGCAGCGTTCCCCGGCGACGGGCCGATCATCGCGTGTGCCAGCGGCTGCGCTGCCACGCTGCTGGACTACGCGCGGCTCGCCGGCGACTCCGGCGCGGCCTTCGCCGCCCGGGTGCGCGACCCGGTCGAGTTGCTGGCGGACGCCGAGTTGCCGTTCCGGCCCGGCCCGTATCGCAAGATCGTACTGCACGTGCCATGCACCCAGCGGAACGTGACCGGCACCGCTGCGGTCACGCGCCGCTTGCTGGCGCGGCTGCCGGGCGTCGCGATCCGCGAACTGCCGGCCGGCTGCTGCGGCGCCGCCGGCGAAATGTTCATCAGCCACCCGGCGATGTCCGACGCGCTGCTCGAACCACTGCTGGATGAACTGGCCGCCGACGCGCCGGATGCGCTCGTCACCAGCAACATCGGTTGTGCGTTGCATTTCTCGGCCGGGCTCGCGCGCCGCGGCATGATATTGCCGGTGCTGCATCCCGCCGCGCTGGTCGCCGGCGCGCTAGAATGAGGTCCATGACGACGCGCAGACTGAGCCCGCTCGACCGGGCGTTCCAGCAGCTGGACCAGGCGGTGCGCACCGTGCTGGCGCCAGCCCCGCCCGCGGCGCGGCCCAACCCGGCGGCCGCCATCCCCGACCCGCCGCTGACCGATCGCGACCGGCGCCATGCCGCCGGCCTGATGCGGGTCAACCACGCGGGCGAGATCATGGCGCAGGGCCTTTACCAGGGCCAGGCGCTGACCGCGCGCCTTGACACGGTGCGCGACGCGATGGAGCAGGCCGCGAGCGAGGAATTCGACCATCTCGCGTGGTGCGAGCAGCGACTGACGGAACTCAAGGCTCGACCGAGCGTGTTGAGCCCGCTCTGGTACACCGGCGCTTTCCTGCTCGGCGCAGGCGCGGGTCTCGCGGGCGATCGCTGGAGCCTCGGCTTCGTCTCCGAAACCGAGGCCCAGGTCGTCGGCCATCTGGAGGACCACCTTGGGCGACTGCCGGCAAGTGATCGGCGCAGCCGCGCGATCGTCGAGCAGATGAAGATCGACGAGGCCCAGCACGGCGCGCAGGCGCGCGAGGCCGGCGGCCTGCCGCTGCCGGCGCCCGCGCGCGGGCTGATGGCGGCGGTGTCGAAGCTGATGACCCGCACTGCCTACTGGGCCTGACGGGACGCAAACGCCCGGCCCGGCTTGCCCTCGCAACGGTCGTGGGTTAAAAGGGTGCGGCCAGTAGGCTTGACATAAGAACAGACAGCGAGGACAGCGAATGGGTGAGCCCTTGGGCAGGGGAGTCGAGATCCCTGCGATGAGCCGTTTTCTCGAGCTGTGCCGGATTCGCGCCGTCCCGTCGAAGACCGTCGTGATCCACGCCGGCGACCTGCCGGACATCCTCTATTACATAGTGGACGGTTCCGTCGAGGTCATGATCGAGGATGAGGACGGCAACGAGATGGTGCTCGCCTACCTCAACAAGGGGCAGTTCTTCGGCGAGATGGGGCTGTTCTACGAGCAACCGACGCGCAGCGCCTGGGTGCGCACGCGCACCGCGTGCGAACTGGCCGAGATGACCTATCCGCGCTTCCGCCAGGTCGCCACCGAGAATCCCGCGCTGCTGTTCGAACTGGCGACGCAGCTTGCCACGCGCCTCGAGCGCACCAACCGCAAGCTGGGCGACCTGGCTTTCGTCGATGTGACGGGTCGCATCGCGCACGCCATCATGGACCTGTGCAGCGAGCCCGACGCCATGACCCACCCCGACGGCATGCAGATCAAGGTCAGTCGGCAGGAGCTGTCGAGACTGGTCGGCTGCTCGCGCGAGATGGCCGGACGGGTGCTGAAGGTGCTGGAAGACCAGGGCCTGCTGCGGGCGCGCGGCAAGACCATCGTCGTGCACGGGGTGCGGCCGGACCAACGATCCCGGCGCACGAGCTCCTAGCGCGTCGAGTCCTCAGTCAGCACCGTAATCGGCGCCGGCCAGTTCCCTGCGCATCGCGGTGATCGTGCCGCCGTAGTCGCCGGAGCCGAAGATCGCGGAACCGGCGACAAAAGTGTCCGCGCCCGCGCGCGCGATTTCCGCGATGTTGTCCACCTTGACGCCGCCATCGACCTCGAGACGGATCCCGAGGCCGCTGTCGTCGATGATCTGGCGCGCCTCGGCGATCTTGCGCAGGGCCGATGGAATGAATTTCTGCCCGCCGAAGCCGGGATTCACCGACATGATCAGCACCATGTCGACCTTGTCGGCGACGTAGTCGAGCCAGCTCAGCGGCGTCGCCGGGTTGAACACCAGGCCGGCCTTGCAGCCGAGATCGCGGATCAGCTGCAGGCTGCGGTCGACGTGCTCGCTGCCCTCCGGGTGGAAGGTGATCCAGTTGGCGCCGGCCTTTGCGAACGACTCGATCAGCGCGTCCACCGGCTTGACCATCAGGTGCACATCGATCGGCGCCTCGACGCCCCAGGTGCGCAGCGCCTGGCAGACCATCGGCCCGATCGTCAGGTTCGGCACGTAGTGATTGTCCATGACGTCGAAGTGGATCATGTCCGCGCCTGCCTCGAGCACGGCGTCGACCTCCTCGCCGAGACGCGCAAAATCGGCCGACAGGATCGAAGGGGCGATTCGGTAGTCCAGCATGACGGCCTCCCTGACCATTGGGTCGCGTGACGACACTTTAGCGCATTGCATTGCCCCGCCCCAGCACTAGCGCAGGCCGCGCGCAGCCCGCACCGCGTCCCATGCAGCGCGGATCTCGCGCGTCCTCGCCTCGGCCACCGGGATCATGGATTCAGGCATGCCGCGGGCCCGCAGCTTGTCGGGATGATGCTGGTTCATCAGGCGTCGATAGGCGAGCTTGACCTCGTCATCGCCGGCGCCCGGCTCGACGCCGAGCACGCGGTAGGCGTCCGCGGCCGAAGGTTTCACCGCCGGCGAGCGGTCGCCGCCGAAGCCGCGGCCCAGGCGCAGCAGCGCCTCGACCTGGGCCATCTCGACGCGGTTGAGCTCGAGCGCGCTCGCCACCCGCCACAACAGCTCGCGCGTCGTGCCGCCGAGATGCCCGTCGGCAAGGGCCGCCTCCATCTGGATCTCGAGAAACGCCCGCCGCAGCGTGTGGCGCGGGCCGAGCGCCGCGCGCAGCCGGGCCAGGTCGCGTTCCAGCGGCCAGGCAGGCGACTTGCCGGCGGTGAACAGACGGATCGCTTCCTGGACCTGGTCGGGCGCAAGCCGCATGCGGCTCATGACGCCCCGCGCGGCGCGGATCTCGGCCTCGCTGACCTGGCCGTCGGCCTTGGCGATGTGGCCCATGACGGTGAAGGTGGTCTCGAAGAACACCTGGCCGACGCCGTCGAAATCCGTGCGGCGCGATTCCCGCAGGCCGCGGTCGAGCTGGTGACCGAGGAACAGGCCCACGGCGGCGCCCACCGGGCCGGCCAGCGAACCGACCAGGACGCCGACGAACTTGCCGGCCCAGCTCATCGCGGGTCCGGTCCGTTGTTGCGCGACGGCCAAAGCATTTGACGGGTGCCGCGACCCGCTGGGAGAATTCGGGGATTCACGGCCTGTGCCTCCACGGGAGCATCCATGTTACCAGCACCGGATATCGCCGCCATCGAGGCCGGTGCGTGCCGGCCGTGCGGTTGCCGCCGATGAGAGCACTGTTTTCTTCCGAGCTGCCGGGCCTCGAGCTGCTCCACCGCGGCAAGGTGCGTGACGTCTATGCGGTCGACGAGGCCACGCTGCTGATCGTGGCGACCGACCGCCTGTCCGCCTTCGATGTCGTGCTGCCCGACCCGATCCCCGGCAAGGGCGAAATCCTTACGCAGACCTCGCTGTTCTGGTTCGGTCGGACTCGCGCGCTGGTGGCCAACCACCTGCTCGACCGCACGGTCGAAAGCGTGCTGCCGCCCGGCGTGGATCCGGCCGTCTACCGCCTGCGCAGCAGCGTCACGCGGCGCCTGCGGCCGCTGCCGGTCGAGGCGGTGGCGCGCGGCTACCTGATCGGCTCCGGCTGGAAGGACTACCAGGCGACCGGCAAGGTCTGCGGCATTCCGTTGCCGGCCGGGCTGCGCCTCGCCGACCGGCTGCCCGCGGCGATCTTCACACCGGCGACCAAGGCCGCAGCCGGCGAACACGACGAGAACATTCCCTTCGCGCAGGTCGTGGCATTGATCGGCGAGCCGCTCGCCGCCCGGGTCCGCGACCTGACGCTGCAAATCTACGCGCAGGCCGCCGCCTATGCCCGCGAGCGCGGCATCATCATCGCGGACACCAAGTTCGAGTTCGGGCTGGACGATGCCGGCGAGCTCTACCTGATCGACGAAGCGCTGACGCCGGACTCGTCGCGCTTCTGGCCCGCCGAGCAATGGCGGCCCGGCGCCAGCCCGCCGAGCTTCGACAAGCAGTTCGTGCGCGACTATCTCGAGACGCTCGACTGGGACAAGCGCGCGCCAGGCCCGCGACTGCCGGCGGAGATCATCGCGCGCACCGCCGGGAAGTACCTCGAGGCCTACCGCCGCCTGACCGGCACGGCCGGGCCCTTCGGCGCATGAGCGAGTCGCTCCACGCGCGCGTCGAGCGGCTGCTCTGGGGCGGCCAGCGGGATTCGGAGTCACGCCTGGTTCGCAACGCCCGGGTGCCGGCGCGCTTCGTCTATGCGCTGAGCCGCGACCTTGCCGAGGGCCAGTTGACGCTGCGGGCGATGAGCCTGGTCTACACGACGCTGCTGTCGCTGGTGCCGTTGCTGGCGTTCAGCTTCTCGCTGCTGAAGGGCTTCGGCGTGCACCGCCAAGTGGAGCCGCTGCTGTACGAGTTCCTGCAGCCGCTGGGCGAGAAGGGCGCCGAGCTCACCGGCCAGATCATCGGCTTCGTCGACAACGTGCGCGGCGATGTGCTCGGCAGCATCGGCCTCGCGCTGCTGATCTTCACCGTCATCTCGATGATCCAGAAGGTCGAGGACACCCTCAACTTCATCTGGCAGGTGCAGAAGTCGCGCAGCCTCGCGCGCCGCTTCAGCGATTACCTGAGCGTGATCCTCGTCGGGCCGGTGCTGATGGTGACGGCGATGGGGCTGCTGGCGACGATCAGCTCGAGCACGATCATGCTGGCGCTGGCCGAGGTCGAGCCGTTCGGCTCGCTGCTCGCGTTCCTCAGCGGGCTGGCGCCGTTCGGCCTGGTCGTCGTCGTGTTCACCTTCGTGTACGCCTTCGTGCCGAATACACGCGTGCGGATCGGCGCGGCGCTGGTCGGCGCCCTGCTGGCCGGCGCCGTCTGGACGATCGGCGGCTCGGTGTTTGCTGCGGTGATCGTCGGCTCGACGCGCTATGCCGCGATCTACTCGAGCTTCGCGATCTCGATCATCGCGCTGATCTGGCTGTACCTGTCGTGGCTGGTGCTGCTGATCGGCGCGCAGGTGGCCTTCTATGTCCAGAACCCGCGCCGGCTGCGACTCGGCCGCAACCAGTTGAAGCTGTCGATCGGCCAGACCGAGCGTCTCGCGCTGGGCATCATGCAGCAGGTCGCCGGCGGCTTCCGCCGCGGGGAACGGCCCGGCTTCGTGGAGTTGGCAAGGCTGCTGGACTGCCCCGCCCGCTCGCTGCAGGACATCACCGGCCGGCTCGAGGAATGCGGCCTGCTGGCGCAGACCGACGAGGGCGCCTTCGTGCCGGGGCGTGATCCCGGTACGGTGCCGCTGACGGACGTGCTCGCCGCGGTGCGCGGCGCGGAGGTCGCCGAGCGCGACGCTGCAATTGCCGGCGTGCTGCACGAGATGCGCGCTGCCGAGGCCGAGCGCCTCGGCGGGCGCACCGTCGCCGACCTGGTGCCCGGCGCCGAAAGCTAGTCGCCGGCGATCGTCATCCGGCCGATCAGCAGCGAGCCGGTCTGGATCACGCCGCGCCGGTCGACGTCGGCGCCGACGGCCTGGATGTCGAGGTAGAGATCCTTGAGGTTGCCGGCGATGGTGACTTCCTGCACCGGGTGGGCGATCTCGCCGCCCTCGACCCAGAAACCGCTCGCGCCGCGCGAGTAGTCGCCGGTGACGCCGTTGATGCCATGTCCCATCAGCTCGGTGACGACGAATCCGCGACCCATCTCGCGCACCAGGGCGTCGAGCTCCAGCGTGCCGGGGCTGACGAGCAGGTTGTGGATCCCGCCGGCATTGCCGGTTGTCGCCAGGCCCAGCCGGCGCGCCGAATAGCTCGACAACACGTAACCCTGCAACACGCCGGCCTCGATCAGCGTCCGGTCGCGGGTCGCGACGCCCTCGGCGTCGAACGGCGCCGAACCAGGGGCCCGCAACAGGTGCGGGCGTTCCTCGATGCTGAGCCACTCGGGCAACACGCGGCTGCCGGCGGCACCGAGCAGGAAGCTGGCCTTGCGATACTGCGCGGCGCCCGTGATCGCGGACACCAGGTGGCCGAGGAAGCCGCGCGCCAGCTCGGCGACAAAGATCACCGGCACCGTGCGCGTGGCGAGGCGGCGCGCGCCGACCCTGCGCAATGCCCGTTCAGCCGCGCGCCGTCCCACCGCCGCGGGCGACTCGAGGTCCGCCGCGCGGCGCGCCGACGAGTACCAGTAATCGCGCTGCATGTCGTCGCCCTGGCCGGCGATCAGCGAACAGCTCAGGCTGTGGCTGGTGCTGGCGTAGCCGCCCGAGAAGCCATGGCTGTTGGCGTAGACCCGCAGCGAGCGGTGCGAGGACAGCGAGCCGCCCTCGGTATTCGTGATGCGGTCATCCGCCTCGAGTCCGGCCGCCTCGCAATCTCGCGCCAGGGTCACGGCATCATCCGGGTCGAGCGCCCACGGGTGGTCGAGGTCGAGATCAGGAATGTCGCGCGCCATGGACGCCGGATCCGGCAGCCCGGCGCATGGGTCCTCGGCGGTGTAGCGCGCGATCGTGCAGGCCTTGTCGACCGTTTCGCCGAGCGCCGCCGGCGCAAGATCAGAGGTGCTGGCGCTGCCCTTGCGCTGGCCGAAATAGACCGTGACGCTGAAGCCGCGGTCACGCTGGTGCTCGAGTGTTTCGACCTCGCCCTTGCGCACCGTCACGGACAAGCCGGTCGCGAGACTCGCGCCGACTTCGGCCGCCGTGGCGCCGGCGTGCGCTGCGCGCTGCAAGGCGTCCGCGGCCAGCGCTTCGAGACGACGGCTGGCGCCGTCGAGATCACTCAAGTCAGCCGATGACATCCATTTCTTCCCTGGAGTGGTTCCAGCAGCCTGGTCAGCGGCGCAGTGTAGCAAACCGCCGTGCTATCATCGCCGCCCTTTCGCGCCGGGCCCTGTCGTGACCCGTACCACCGCCGCAACGCTGGACCTTGGCTGGGTGCGCGCCCGCTTCGCGGCGCTGCAGACCGGCTGGGCGCTGCTGGACAACGCCGGCGGGTCAGTGCCGCTGGCGGCGGTCGCGGAACGCATCTCCGAGTACCTGTGGCGCTGGCCGGTCCAGCTCGGCGCCAGTTATGCGCTATCGGCCGAGGCCGGGCAGCGGCAGGCGGAAGCGCGCCGTGCGCTGGCGGGCATGTTCGCGATCGCCGGCGGCGCGCCCCCTGCGCCGGGCCAGGTTGCGATTGGCGCCTCGACGACCTCGCTGCTGTCGCGGCTGGCACGCGCGCTCGCGCCCGGCCTCGCGCCAGGCGACGAGATCATCGTCACCG
Organism: uncultured Thioalkalivibrio sp.; assembly: GCA_964462675.1. GTDB lineage: Bacteria > Pseudomonadota > Gammaproteobacteria > Steroidobacterales > XN24 > XN24. Next base: position 47,663 of record CAYWYS010000018.1, on the reverse strand, counting down.
ACGCCGACCACGAGGCCAACATCGGGCCTTGGCTGCGACTGCAGGCCCACGGCGTGGTCATCCGCTGGTGGCGCCTCCGGCCGGACAGCATGCAGCTGGAGCTCGAGGACCTGGACGCGTTGCTGTCCTCGCGCACGCGGCTGATCTGTTGCACGCACGCGTCCAACCTGCTCGGCAGTGTCCAGGATCTCGCCCAGGTCGTCGCGCGTGCCCGCGCCTGCGGCGCGCGCACCTGCATTGACGGCGTCGCCTACGCGCCGCACCGCGGCCTGGCGGTGGGCGACTGGGGCGTGGACTGGTATGCATTCAGCCTCTACAAGGTCTTCGGCCCGCACTGCGCGCTGCTGTGCACATCGCCTGACAGCGCGGAGTTGCTCGCGAACCTGAACCACGAGTGGATGGCACCGACCGACGCCGCCGGCCGCCTCGAGCCTGGCGCATTTCCCTATGAACTGGCGTGGGGCGCCGCCGCGGTGCCCGAGTACCTGGCGGACCTGGGCACTCGCCACGGTGGCGCGGCCTTCGACGCAGTCGCCGCTCACGAGCGGACCCTGACCAGCCGCCTGCTGGATTGGCTGGCGACGCGCCCGGGTGTGCGCGTCATCGGTGCCACGCGTGTCGGCGCGGCGCGCCTGCCGACGGTATCGTTTGTCTCGACCCGCCGCGCGCCGGCCGCGATCGTGGCCTACGGCGACCGCGCCGGCGTCGGCATCCGGCACGGCCATTTCTACGCGCCGCGGCTCGTCGAGGCGCTGGGTCTCGAGCGGGCCAGCGGTGTCGTGCGCGTCTCGCTGGCACACTACAACACGCTGGACGAAGTGGAGCGCCTGATCGCGGCGCTGGAGCCCGCGCTATGAACGACGACCGGGACGAGGGACCGAGCAAGACGCGCCTGAAGCGCGAGGCCGAGTCGCTGCAGGCGCTCGGCGAGGAGCTCGCCGGCTTGCCCGGTGACGTGCTCGACGGGCTGGACCTGCCGGACCGATTGCGGGTCGCGCTCAAGGATCTTCGCCGCATCACCTCGCACGAGGCGCAGCGCCGCCAGCGGCAGTTCATCGGCAAGCTGATGCGCGACGTCGATCCGGCGCCGTTGCGCGCGCTGCTCGAGGCTCGCAAGCGGCCCAGCCGGGAAGCCGCGAAGCTGTTTCGCCTGGCCGAGGACTGGCGCGACCGGCTTGTCCAGCACGGCGCCGCTGCAATCGAGGCCTTCGTCGCTGCTTACCCGGGCGTCGATGCCGACGCGTTCGAGTCGGCGGTCGCGGCCGCCCGCGAGGGCCGCAGCGGCGCCCCGAAACGGCTGTTCCGGATGGTCAAGGCGATCGTCGATGCCGCCGCCGCGCAAACCGTCTCGCCGCGCGGCGATGCGCTGCTAGAATAGCGCGATGGACACCCTGGTCGGCATCATCATGGGATCGCGCTCCGACTGGAGCACCATGCGGCATGCGGCGGAAACGCTCGAATTACTCGGCGTGCCATTCGAGACGCGCGTCGTGTCGGCGCACCGCACCCCGGACCTGCTGTTCGAGTACTGCGCCGGCGCGCGCGGGCGCGGCCTCGAGGTCATCATCGCGGGGGCCGGCGGCGCGGCGCACCTGCCCGGCATGGCGGCAGCGAAAACCAGCCTGCCGGTGCTCGGCGTGCCGGTCCAGTCGCATGCACTCAACGGGCTCGACTCGCTGTTGTCGATCGTGCAGATGCCCGCGGGCATCCCGGTGGCGACCCTGGCGATCGGTCGCGCCGGCGCGATCAATGCGGCGCTGCTCGCGACAGCGATCCTGGCCGGCGGGCGCCCGGACATTCTCGCCGCGCTGGAACGCTACCGCGCCGAGCAGACGCGCGCGGTGCTTGCCGCGCCGGATCCCGCGGCGGACGACCCCGCCGGATGAAAATCGGCATCATCGGCGCGGGCCAGCTGGGGCGCATGCTGGCCCTGGCCGGCTATCCGCTCGGCCAGCGTTTCGTGTTCGTCGACGCGGAAGAGGATGCGCCCGGCGCGCAGGTCGGCCGGATCATTCCCGGTCGCTTCGATGACCCCGCCGCGCTCGCCGCGCTGGCCGCCTCCGTGGATGTCGTGACCTTCGATGTCGAGAACGTGCCCGAAAGCGCTGCCGCCGCAGTTGCCGCAAAAGTGCCGTTCTACCCGCCGCCGGCCGCGCTCGGCGCGGGCCAGGACCGGCTCGAGGAAAAGCGGCTGTTCCGTTCGCTGGAGATTCCGACCGCCCGGTTCGCGGCCGTCGACTCGCAGCCGGGGCTCGTCGCGGCGGTCGAACAGATCGGCCTGCCGGCGATCCTGAAGACGCGCCGGCTCGGCTACGACGGTCGCGGCCAGCGCCGGCTCGAGGCGCCTGGCGACGTCGAGGGCGCGTTCGCCGCGCTCGGCGGCGTACCGGCGATTCTCGAGGGTTTCGTGCACTTCGAGCGCGAGCTGTCGCTGATCGGCGTGCGCGGGCGGGACGGCCAGACCGCGTACTACCCGCTGTCCGAGAACCAGCACGTCGACGGCATCCTAAGGCAGTCCCGCGCGCCCTGGGAGGACCCCGGCCTGCAGGCCGAGGCCGAGCGGCACTTGCGGGCCTTGCTCGAGCGCTTCGACTACGTCGGCGTCCTGACGGTGGAATTCTTCGTGGCCGACGGCGGCTTGCTGGCCAACGAGATGGCGCCGCGGGTGCACAATTCCGGCCACTGGACCATCGAGGGCGCGGTGACCAGCCAGTTCGAGAACCACGTGCGCGCGATCATCGGGCTGCCGCTCGGCTCCACGGCGACCACCGGCCATGCCGGGATGGTCAATTTCGTCGGCCGCCTGCCGGCCTTGGCCGACGCGCTGGCGATCGAGGGCGTGCATTACCACGACTACGGCAAGACCGCGCGGCCCAAGCGGAAGCTTGGCCACGGCACCGTCGTCCGGGCGAGCCCGGCCGAGCGCGATACGGCGCTGGCACGGCTGCTGGAACTGGCCTGAACTGTGACGCGCGGCCCTTGCACAGCGTGGCCCGGCCCTTATAGTGGTGGCTTCCGGGCAAGCTGCGGCGCCCGATGACCGGCCGTCCATAGATGTACCTCGAAACTTTTGATCTCAAGGAGCACCCGTTCCGGCTGAGTCCGGACCCGCGCTTCCTGTTCCTCAGCAAGCAGCACGCCCGGGCCCGTGCGTACCTGGAATCCACGGTCTGGTTCAGCGACGGCTTCGTCGTGATCACCGGCGAGATCGGCGCGGGCAAGACCACGCTGCTGGAACAATTCCTGAGCGAACTCGACGACTCGGTCACCGTGGTGCGCATTCACCAGACCCAGATCACCGCAGTGCAATTTCTGCAAAGCCTGCTGGTGCAGTTCGGCGTCCGGCCGTTCAGCATGCGCAAGGCGGAGTTGCTCGACGCGCTCGGCAACCAGCTGCGCTTGCTGCTGGCCGAGGGACGGCGCGTCGTCATCGTCATCGACGAGGCGCAGAACCTCGACACGACCGTGCTGGAAGAGATCCGCATGCTGTCGGACATCGGGCCGGGCGCCGGCCGGGTCGTCAGCATCGTGCTGGCCGGTCAGCCGGAGTTGAGCGCGACGCTCGACTCGCCGGCGCTCGAACAGCTGGCGCAGCGCACCCGCCTGCGTTTCCACCTCAAGGCGCTGACCGAACCGGAGACCGGCACTTACATCCAGCACCGCCTCAAGGTCGCGGGTGCGGAGCGGGAGATCTTCGACCCGGAAACCTTCCCGCTGATCTACCGCTATACCGGCGGGGTGCCGCGGCTGATCAACACGCTGTGCGATACCTCGATGCTGGTGGCTTTCGGCGAGGGCAAGGGCTCGATTGGCCCCGAGGAAGTGCGCGAGGCGATCCGCGAGCTGCAATGGACCGATTACGCCAGCCGCACCAACCGCCTGCGCGCCGGCCTCGCGTTCGGCGGCGAGACGGTGGCCCGGCTGATCATCTCGACCGCGCACGAGGAGTTGCGTGAATATCCGCTGACGCAGGGACGCTTCGTCATCGGGCGCACCGCGGACAACGACATCCAGGTGGACAGCCGCTTTGTCAGCCGGCACCACGCGCAGCTGACCATCGGCCCGCGCACCGCGGTCATCGAGGACCTCAATAGCACCAACGGCATTTACTTCGGTGGCCGGCGCGTCAAGCGTCGCCAGCTCAAGGACGGCGAAGCTTTCGTCATCGGCGAGCACGAGCTGCTGTATCGGATCGGCGATCTCCCCGCCGTGTCGCACTGGTCGACCGATGGCGGGCCGACCGCGCGCGACGCCGAGGAAGAAGAGGACGAGCGCGACGAGGCCGAGGACGAGCCGGAAGAAGAACGGGAAGGAGACTGAGCATCGCGCGCTTCGCCGCTGCCCCGGCAGTGAGGCGCGCAGCCATGCTGCTGCTGGTCATCGCTGCGAGCGGCTGCCAGCGAAGTCCGCCTCCCGAGGGACCCCCTCGCCCGCCGCAGGCCGCCATCGAGCGCCAGGCTGAGCGCCACATGGTGGCCGCGGCCCACCCGTTGGCGGTCCAGGCCGGGCTCGACGTCCTGCGCGACGGCGGCAGCGCGATGGATGCGGCTGTCGCGGTGCAGGCGACGCTCGGCTTCGTCGAATCGCCCGAGACCGGCATCGGCGGCGGCGGCTTCCTGCTTTACTTCGACGCCGCCACCGGTGCGCTGCAGTTCTTCGACGGGCGCGAGACCGCGCCCGCGGCCGCGCGGCCGGACCGCTTCCTGCTGCTCGGGCAAGCTGCGCCGCGCTGGTTCGCGATTCCCAGTGGCAGGGCGGTAGGCGTGCCCGGCCTGGTCGCGATGCTGGAACTCGCGCACGCCCGACACGGCCGGCTGCCCTGGGCCGCGCTGCTGCAGCCTGCGATCCGGCTGGCGGAGAATGGCGTGCCGATGCCCGCGCGCCTGCGCGAAGAGAGCCGTGCGGACTACTCGCTGCGCGCATTCAGCGACACCCGCCATGCCTTCGTCGCGGCGGCGGGCGCCGACACGCCGGTGCTGCGCAATGCGCCGTATGCAGCTACGCTGCGGGCGCTGGCGGAGCGCGGCCCCAGGGCCTTCTACGAGGGCGAGATTCCTGCCGCGCTGGTCGAGCGCGCCGGTGCGCGCCGCCCCTGGGGCAGTGACATGACGCTCGAGGACCTGCGCGACTACACGGCGCTGGAGCGCGCGCCGGTGTGCGGGCCGTATCGGGAGTGGACCGTGTGCGGCGCGCCGCCGCCATCCTCCGCCGGCATCGCAGTGCTGCAGATTCTCGGCATCGTCGAGCGCTTCGCGCTGGCCGAGCTCGGCGCGGACTCTGTGGAGGCCATGCACCTGCTCGTGGAAGCACAGCGCCTGGCGTTCGCCGATCGCGAGCGCTATGTCGGCGATCCGGATTTTGTCGCCGTGCCGGTCGCGGGACTGCTCGACGCCGGCTACCTGCGGGCCCGCGCTGCGCTGATCGATCCCGCGCAGGCGATGGCGGAACCTGCTCCCGGGACGCCGGCGCCCGCAATGGCGGCCACTCCGCCGGCGCGCCAATCGAATTCGCCCGGCGGCACTTCGCACTTCACCATTGTCGATGGCGAGGGTAACGTCGCTGCGCTGACGAGTTCGATCGAGGCGCCGTTCGGCAGCCGCATGACCAGCGGCGGATTTCTGCTCAACAACCAGCTCACGGATTTCTCGTTCCGGCCCCGCGACGGCGCGCACGATCATCCCAACGCTGTCGCGCCCGGCAAGCGCCCGCGCAGCTCGATGTCACCGGTCATCGTGTTCGATGCACAGGGCGAGGTACGGCTCGCCATCGGCGCGCGCGGCGGGCCGCGGATCATCCCCTACGTGGTCAAGACGCTGGTCGGCGTGCTCGACTGGCAGCTCGAGATACAGGATGCTATCGCCCTGCCGAACTTCGCCTATGCCGGCGGACGCCTCGAGCTGGAGCGCGGCACGCCGCTGGCCGCGCGACGCGCGGAATTCGCGGCACGGGGCCACCAGGTGCGCGAAGCGGACCTGGCCAGCGGCCTGCACGGCATCGAGCGCACCGGCACCGGCTGGCGCGGTGGCGCCGATCCGCGCCTGGAAGGCCTCGCCCGCGGCGACTGAGCTGCCGGGCCCGACACGACAAGAGAGCTGCTCGATGACCAGGGGCCATACGAAAATCCGCCTGCCGAAGCGGCAGAAGAACCATCGCGGCAAGCCGCGGCGCGTCGGCGTCGAACTGGAGATGATCGGTCTCGAGCTCAACGACATCGCCGAACTGGTCGCGGAGCATTTCCGCCTGTCGATTTCGACCGACGGTCGTTATCGCCGCGTGCTCAGCGGCGACGAAGCCGGCGACTGGGTCGTCGAGCTGGATTTCGACCTGCTGCAGAAGCTCGGCCACGAGGAGCGTGACGAGACGGCGCTGCTGGACGAACTCATGGATTCGGCCGAGGTGGTGCTGAAGACCTTCGCGGAGCTCGTCGTGCCGCTCGAGCTGGTCAGCCCGCCCCTGCCGATGCAGCGGCTCGGCGAGATCGAGGACATTATCGCGCTGCTGCGCGACGCGGGTGCCAAGGGCACCTCGGACAGCCTCAGCTACGCCTTCGGCATGCAGTTCAACCCGGAGATCCCGAGCGATGACCCGGCGGTCATCACCGCTTACCTGCAGGCCTTTCTCTGCCTGTACGAGTGGCTGCTGGTGCGCGCCGACATCAACCTGACGCGGCGGATCACCAGCTACGTCGATCCGTTTCCGACCGACTACGTGCGCAAGGTCATGCGCACCGATTACCGGCCGGACATCGGCACACTGATCGACGACTACCTCAAGCACAATCCGACCCGCAACCGCGCGCTGGATTTCTTGCCGCTGTTCCTCTACCTGGACGAGGAGCGCGTCCGCGCAGTCACCGACGAGCCGCTGATCAAGGCACGGCCGACCTTCCACTACCGCCTGCCGGACTGCGAGATCCACCTGCCGGACTGGGGCCTGCACGTCGCCTGGGACGACTGGCTCGAGGTCGAGGCGCTGGCGGCGGACCGCGGGCGGCTGGCGGAGAGCTGCGCGCATTACCTCGCCTTCCTCGACCAGCCGCTGAAGCGCTGGCTCGGCGACTGGGCCAAGGAAGTCCCGGGCAAGTGTCTCGGCCGCTGATCGCGATCACCGGGCCCGAGCGGCGCGCCTTCGGGCCGCGCTTGCTGGTATCACTGGCGGTGCGCCGCTACGGCGGCACCCCGCTGCAACTGCGGCCCAGCGACCAGCAGCGCGGCTTCGACTACGACGGCGTCGTCATCACGGGCGGCCACGACGTCGATCCGGTGCTGTACGCCGCGGAGCCCGAGGTCGAGCCCAATCACGACCCGGCGCGCGACGCCTTCGAGTCGACGGTCATCGACGAGGCCTTGCGACGCAGGGTGCCGCTGCTCGGCATCTGCCGCGGCGCGCAGCTGCTGAACGTGCGGCTCGGCGGCTCGCTGTTCCAGGAGCTCGCCTCGAGGCGCAGCAAGACCTCCAACCGCTGGACCGTGCTGCCGCTGAAGACGCTGCACATCGAGCCCCGCAGCCGGCTCGCGGAACTGCTCGGCCCGGGACCGCGCATGATCAACAGCCTGCACAACCAGGCCATCGACCGCGTCGGCACAGGGCTCCGGGTCGTCGGGCGCGACCTCGACGGCATCGTGCAGGCGGTCGAAGACGCCGCGCACGGATTCCTGCTCGGGGTGCAGTGGCACCCGGAGTTCCTGGTCTTCATGCGCCCGCAGCGCAGGCTCTTCCGGGCGCTCGTCGAGCAGGCCCGGCGGCATCGCCAGGCCCGGGAAATCCCGCCGCACGGCGAAATGTGACCCAGGTCACGTCGGGAGGCCTTACAAGTGGCGTCTGACCGGGCCTGGATACTCGCTCTAAGTTGCTGTTTTTGTTTGAAATAAGTTAGTTGGCACGAATCCTGTAGGTCTACTCGCAGACAAGCAAACGAAACTACGCGAGAGGATGTCGCAGTGAGAATGATCAAACAGACAACTTCAGTCCTGCTGGCCGGCCTGGCCTGCATGGTGCTGTCGGTCACCGCAAACGCATCGCCAGTCACCCTGACCAACCAGGGTTGGACCAACGGTTACGTCAGCGGCACCATCACCCCCGGCGGCGGGGTTGCCGCCGGCGAGTTCAAGTTCACAGTGAACGGAACCGGCGAGACTCTGAGTGCCTTCTGCATCGATGTGGCCACCAACCTGGTGACGCCGGGAACTTATAACGTGGTCGCCGCAAGCAGCCATCTCACAGCCACACAACTTGACCTGATCGGCAAGCTGTACGACCTCCGCTACGCATCGATTACTGGCTCAGCTACGAACAGCGCGGCATTCCAGTTGGCCGTTTGGGAAATCATCTACGATGAGGGAACACTCAACCTGACCAACGGCAGTTTCTCCGCTTCTGCCTTTGGGACCGCTCGAGCCACCGCCCAGGCGTGGTTGACGGAACTGCTGAATTCGGACTTCGTAAGCCCCGGCCTTTACCAGTTCGACGTACTGAAGCCGGTTGACGGGTTTTCGAGCCAGACCTTGTTGACCGCGCGCCTTGCCGAAGTGCCAGAGCCCGGCACCCTCGCCCTGCTCGGCCTCGGCCTGCTTGGCGCCGGCGCGATGCGCCGCCGTCGCACGCACTAGGCGCTAAGCGACCAAAAGAAACGCCCGCGTGTTGCCACGCGGGCGTTTTCCTTTTGCGTCTCTGCGACTTACATGGGGCCCCCGGGCCTCAGGCCGTCCCGCCCACCGTCAGCGCATCGACCTTGAGCGTCGGCTGGCCGACGCCGACCGGCACGCTCTGGCCTTCCTTGCCGCACACGCCGACGCCGGCGTCGAGTTTCAGGTCGCTGCCGACCATCGAGACCCGGGTCAGCACGTCGGGGCCGTTGCCGATCAGCGTGGCGCCCTTGACCGGCGTCGTGATCCGGCCGTTCTCGATCAGGTAGGCCTCGCTGGCCGAGAACACGAACTTGCCGGAGGTGATGTCCACCTGGCCGCCGCCGAAGTTGACGGCATACAGGCCGCGCTCGACGCTGGCGATGATCTCGGCCGGGTCGTGCGGTCCGGCAAGCATGTAGGTGTTGGTCATGCGCGGCATCGGCAGGTGCGCGAAGCTCTCGCGCCGCCCGTTGCCGGTCGAATGCGTCCCCATCAGGCGCGCGTTCAGCTTGTCCTGCAGGTAGCCCTTCAGCACGCCGTTCTCGATCAGCGTGGTGCAGCTCGACGGCGTACCCTCGTCGTCGATGGTCAGCGAGCCGCGGCGCCCGGGCAGCGTGCCGTCGTCGACGATCGTGCACAGCGGCGAGGCGACCCGCTGGCCGATCCGGCCGCTGAACGCGGAGGTGCCGCGCCGGTTGAAGTCGCCCTCGAGGCCGTGGCCGATCGCCTCGTGCAGCAGCACGCCCGGCCAGCCGGGACCGAGCACGACCGGCATCGTGCCGGCCGGCGCGGCGACGGCGTCGAGATTCACCAGCGCCTGGCGCGCGGCCTCGCGCGCGAACTCCTCGGCGCGGCCGTCCTCCAGCAGCCAGCCGTAGCCGAAGCGCCCGCCGCCGCCGGAGAAGCCCTGTTCGCGGCGCCCATCCTGCTCGGCGATGGCCGCGACGTTGACGCGGATCAGCGGGCGGACGTCGGTGGCCAGCGTGCCGTCGCTGGCCGCCACGAGGATCAGCTCATAGACGCCGATCAGGCTGACGACGACCTCGCGGATGCGCGGATCGACCGCGCGCGTCACGGCATCCAGCCGTTCCAGCAAGGCGATCTTCTGCTCGTCCGCGAGCGTGCCGAGCGGATCGATGTCCGGGTAAAGCGGCGCCGGCCGGGATGCATGCCATGCCTGCACCCCACCGTCGCCACCCTGGCGGGTGATCGCGCGCGCGGCTTCCGTGGCCGCGCTCAGCGCCGGCATCACCAGCTCGTCGGAATAGGCGAAGCCGGTCTTCTCGCCGCTGATCGCGCGGATGCCGGCGCCCTGCTCGATCATGTGGCTCGCGTCCTTGACCCTGCCGTCCTCCAGCGTCCAGGCCTCCTGGCGCAGCGACTGGATGTAGATGTCGGCGGCATCGACGGCCCTGCCCATGACGCGCCCGAGCAGCGTGTCGAGATCGCGGCGCTCGAGGCCCGCGGGGCCGAGCAGCCGCTCGACGGTCAGTTCCAGCGCGTGGTCATTCATGCTTCGTTCTCCGTGCGCAAGCGCAATGCTTCGGGCGATCGCCGGTGTGACAGCGCCGGGAACCTGGTGCGTGCCGCATGCTGCGCCTCCGGGTCCAGGTCCGCGATGACGACGCCGATGCCCTTGCGGCGCCTCGCCAGCACTTCGCCCCAGTGATCCACGATCATCGAGTCACCCCATGTCATGCGCCCGCCCTCGTGCTCGCCCCACTGGGCGGCCGCAAGCACGAACGAGAGATTGTCCACGGCGCGCGCGCGGACCAGCAGCTCCCAGTGAGCCCGGCCCGTCGGCACGGTGAACGCGGCCGGCAGCGAGATCGCCTGCAGGCCGGCGTCGAGCATGCCCCGAAACAGCTCCGGGAAGCGCACATCGTAACAGACCGCCAGGCCCAGCCGGCCCAGCGGCGAGTCCGCGACGACCGCCCCGCAGCCGGCAACGGCGCCAGCAGACTCGCGGTAGCCCTCGTCCGAGCCCGGCAGGCTGACGTCGAACAAGTGCAGCTTGTCGTAGCGCGCCACCGCCTTGCCGGCATCGTCATAGAGGATGCTCGAGGCGCGCGGCCGGGACTCGCCCGGCACCAGCACAGGAATCGTGCCGCCGACGATCCAGATGCCGAGGCGGCGCGCCTCGGCTGCCAGGAAATCCTGCGTGGGGCCCTCGCCGGGCGGCTCCGCAGCGGCGATGCGGTCCGCTTCGCCGCGCCCGAGAAAGGAAAAATTCTCGGGCAGCACGGCGACCCGGGCCCCGCCCGCCGCCGCCGCCTCGAGCAATGGCCGCGCCGCGGCCAGGTTGGCATCGCGGTCCGGTCCGGAACACATCTGCACGACTGCGGCACGCACCGTCATTGCGTCTCCTCCTGCTGTGCCGGCGGCGGTTCGCCGTCACGCGGCGGCGCCAGCGGCCCGGTGTTGCCGGCGCCGACCCGCTCGATGGCGGGATTGTCCCACGGTCCGGTGATCCGATAGGTCAACTGCGCCTGCAGCGGCTTGCGCAGCACTTCGGACAGCAGGTACAGCGCCGCGCCCACGGCCGGACCACCGACGACCACGCCCGCCACCGGCAGCGTCTTGCCCATGTCGGCACCGATGACCGCGGTCTGGTCGTAGTCGCGCGCGACCAGCCCGGTGCGCCCGACGATGCCGATATTCGCCGCCGGGCCGCGCATCACGAGGTTCTCCGTGTAGGCGTCGCCATCGACAAAACGGAAATCGCCGCTGATCCGGTCGAACGCGGTGCCTTCGCCGAACACGTCCTTGAAGTCGAGCGACAGGCGTCGCGGCAGCGCCTGCAGGCTCAGCAGGCCGAACATCCGCCCGGCGCCCGGCTCCACGCCGACCAGCGTGCCGTTGCGAATCGAGATCGACGCATCGCCCCCGATGGCGCTGAGCCAGTCGCTGCGCAAGCCCCCCCGCCAGCTCAGCTCGGCGTCGAAGCGGCCGTCGCGTGCTTCCATGCTGCGCTTGAAGCCCAGGAAGTCGAGTGTCGCGCCGACATCGTCGCTGCGCACTCGCAGGCCGAGGCGCGAGTCGTCCACCGACGCCGACAGGCGCGAGCGGCCCTCCGCCTGGAAGATGAACCCGTCGCCCAGGCCCTCCAGGCCGATCAACTCGATGCCGTCTCCTTCGTTTAGCACGCTGGCCGATATGCTGCCCAGGCGCACCGTCCCGAAGCGCACTTCCTCGATCTCGATATCAAGCGGCGGAATGCGCGCCGGATCGAGGCGCCCGGGGATTGCGTCCTCGCCGGGCGCGGCCGCGTCCGCATTGCCGCCGAGCCAGAGCCGGTCGAGCCGCGCCACCACCGGCTTGGTGCCGTAGGGTGAGAACGGCACCTCGATGCGACCGGCGGCCTTGGCCGCGGCGATGTCGAATACCCAGCGGTCCGCGCCGCGTGACATGTCGAGCAGCACGTCGTCGAGCCGCAAGAACGGCGCATCCAGCGCGCCGATCAGAAGCCGGCCCCCGGCGAGCGCCGAACCGAACTCGCCGGCTTCGAGCCGGGCGGGGACCTTGATGCCAAACCACTCTGCAAGGTCCAGCCGCTTGACCGAGCCGCTGAACACCACCCCCGGCAGTTCGCCCGCGATTCCGCCAGGAACCGGCAGAAAATTCAGCGTGTCCCCGGAGCGATCGATCCGGGCCGCGACTTGCAATGAATCATCCCAAGCCAGTTCGTATGCGATGACGTCTGCTGCCAGGAACGTTGCCCCGACCTTCAGGTTCCGCGTCGCCGCAGCATCCTTGCGGAACGGCTCCGGCAAATTGATCGCCATGCCTTCCAGGTCGGACGACACGTCGAGATGAAGGGGTGCGCCGGTCCCCTGGACCGGAAACCGCAATACGCTGACGATGTCACACTCACCGTCGGCCCAGGTGTCGAGCGGGAAACGCAGCACGCGCGCCAGCGCCGACGCATCGATGCGGCCGCGTCCCTCCACATGCACGGCCCCGTCATCATCGACCGTCACGGCCACGACGATCGGGCGGCCCAGCGTCGCGGTGATGTCGCGCCCGGTGACCGCCGCATTGTCGATCTGCAGCAGGCCGTTGATGTCCTGCATCGTTTCGCCAAAGAACCCGTAGGTGATCTCGCCGCCGGCGATCCGCAGGTCGACTTTCGCGCGGTAGTCCTTGAGGCGCAACAGCGGCAACGCCAGGTCCAGCTCCGCCGTGACGCGCCCGGCGCGAAACTCCGCCGGCGCGAGCCCGCGGCCGAGAATGCCTTCAAGAAGGTCGGTCGCGAGCACGAATTCCCGAAATGCGGCCAACTCACCCTGCGCGTTGCCGCGCACCGTGAGCTGTCCCAGCTTCAGGTCGGGAATCGCGACGCTGGCCGCGCGCGCTTCGATATCCAGCAACCGCGCCTCGTGCACCTCGGCCCACAGGCCCTCGTTCTCGAAGCGGACGCTGGCGGCAAGCCCGGTTGCATTGGGCCAGCCGGACTCGAAATTCAGCTCGGCATCGGCGATGTCGAAGCTCACCTTGAACACGCCGCTGTCGTCCCGATACGGAAACGTGCGCTTCGGGCCGCGAATCTCGAACCGGGCCGCGTCGACCTGCCCGCCGAGCAGCGCCTCGTCGACCCATTTGACGACCTTGGGAGAAATGACGTTGACCGGCAGATAGCGGGGAGCCGCGGCAAGGCTGATGCCACGGGCCACGCCGTCGATGTCGAGCAGCGGCGAGCTGTCGTCCGCGGGGATCGTCACCGCGACCCGGGCATCGATGGCCGCGTCCTCGTTGGCTAGCTCCAGTGCGGGGATCAAGAGCTGCAGCCCCTGCTCGTCCCGCATCCACTCGAGCTCCAGGTCCGCCGACTCGACCCGCAGCGGCGTGCGGAACATCCACGGCATCTCGATGATTGCGCCGCTGCCGGTGAGTTGCGCGGTGCCGCTGTTCGCATCGCCGGCCAGTGTCCCGGACACGCCGCTGAAGCCCGGCGTGCGCTCGCCGCTGTGCAGCGCCAGGTCGGCGAAGCGCGTCTCGATCCGCACCGCCGGCGGCAGGCTTTCGTCCGGCAGCAGCAGCACTTGCGCCGAGAAATCGCTCAGGGTCCCGCGCGGCGCAAGCTGCCCGACGAGCGCGCGCGCCGCCGGCGGCAGCCAGCGCGACAAAGGCACCAGGTCCTCGATCTGCAGCAGGTCGGCTTGCGCTGCGATGCGGCGGCCGGCGTCGCCGTCAGTGAACTCGGCAGCGAGTGCCGGGCTGCGCCAGCGCCGGTCGGCGCGCTGCACGTCGAGCCCCGAGATCTGCACATGCCAACCCTGTGAGGTGCGCGACCACGCCAGCGCCGCACCAAGCTCGCGGTAAGGCTCGACCGGCAGCTGCTCACCCTCGTCGCCAACCGGCATCGGCAGGACAAGGTCGCGCGCAACCAGGTCGCCGGTGACGCGACTCACGCCGCTCCGCCCGGCGTCGGCGGCCAGCCTGCCGGCAACGATCCCGGCCACGGGCAGCAGCTCAGGCCGGCCGACCGCGGCACCGATGGCGCGCATGTCCAGCGCATCGAAGTCCACTGCGGCGTTCCAGTCCCGCGGACGGCCGCGCTCGTCCTGCCCGCGGACGACCAGCGACACCGAGACCTCGGCCCCGAGTTCTGCGGGTAGCATGCCGGCGGCCGACAGGCGCAGCTCGCCGGCGCCGAGCTGCAGGTCGAGCTCAGCCACCCGGAACTGCCACGGCCCGAGGCCGCGCCGCAGGTCCTCGAACTCGAGCGAGACATTCTCCAGCTGGAACCTTCCTGTCGGCAGGTCCTCGAGCCGCGGCGCGCGACCCTCGCCCTCGCCGAACGCGGGTCCGTCCTCGCCGAGCAATCGCCAGTGCCCGTCCTCGGTCCGCTCCACCCGCAGCGAGACACCCGCGAGACTGACGTCCCCCGGTCGCGGCTCACCCCTGAGCAGCGCCAGGCTGTTGAATTTCATTGTGCCGGTGGCCGCCACGATCAGCGTCTGCGTCCGGTCGTGGGTCAGCACACGCGCATTGGTGAAGCGGAGTTCCGGCCCCCGCAGGCCGAGGCGCGCATCCATGTCACCGATCTGGACCGGCCAGCCGAGCGTCTCGCTGGCCCAGGCCTCGATCTGGTCGCGATACTCCGGCACCTGCACCAGCGCGAGGCGCACCAGGCCGACGAACACGGCCAGCAGGATGACGACAACGGCGAACAGGCCGGCAGTGAATCGCCACGCCTTGCGGATCAGGCCGGACACCGATCCTCCCAGCCGTCGCGCGCAGCGGCGCGCTCCTCAGATCGGGACGACATCGTACTGGTCATGCGCAAAGCCGGACTCGGCCTGCAGGCGTATCGGCCTGCCGGTCAGGGATTCCAGCTCGGCGAGCCCCGAGGCTTCCTCGTCCACCAGCAGGTCGAGCACCTCGACATGCGCGAGCACCAGCAGCTCCTGGAATTCGAACTGCCTGGCCTGGCGCAGGATGTCGCGGAAGATCTCGTAGCACACTGTCTCCGGTGTCTTGACCGAGCCGCGGCCGTGACAGGTCGGGCAGGGCCGGCAAAGCACGCGCTCGAGGCTCTCGCGAGTCCGCTTGCGGGTCATTTCGACGAGGCCAAGGCGCGACACCTCGGTGATCTGGTTGCGCGCGTGATCGTTCTGCAGCGCGCGCTCGAGTGCGAACAGCACCTGCTCGCGGTGGCCCTCTTCTTCCATGTCGATGAAGTCGACAATGATGATGCCGCCGAGGTTCCGCAGGCGGATCTGCCGCGCAATCGCCTGGGCCGCCTCGAGGTTGGTCCTGAAGATGGTTTCCTCGAGGTTGCGATGGCCGACATAGGCGCCGGTATTGACGTCGATGGTCGTCATCGCCTCGGTCTGGTCCAGCACCAGGTAACCGCCCGACTTCAGCGGTACCTTGCGCTCCAACGCGCGGGCGATCTCGTCCTCGACGCCATACAGGTCGAAGATCGGCCGCGCCTCGGCGTATTCCTGGATTTTGGGCTCCAGCTCCGGGATGAAACTCGCGGCAAAATGCCGCATGCGGCCATAGGTTTCCGCGTCATCGACGCGCACACGCTCGACGCGCGGCGCGAGCAGGTCGCGCAGCAGGCGCAGCGGCAGGTCGAGATCGGCATGCACCAGCGCGCCGGGGGCGCTGCGCAGCCCTTTCTCGGCCACCGCATCCCAGAGCTTGCCGAGGAACAGCATGTCCGCGCGCAGCGCGTCGCGCGGCGCATCCTCGGCCGCCGTGCGCACGATCCAGCCGCCGCGATTTCCCGCCGCGAGGTCCTCGGCGATCTCGCGCAATCGCGCGCGCTCGCTCTCGCTCTCGATCCGCGCAGAGACGCCGATGCCGCGGCCGAACGGCAGATACACCAGGTAGCGCGACGGCATTGTCACGAAGGTGGTCAGCCTGGCGCCCTTGGTGCCGAGCGGGTCCTTGACGACCTGCACGAGAATGTCCTGGCCCTCGCACACCAGCTCGCGGATGTGCCGTTCCCGGTCGTCCCCGGCCGCGGCGTCCGCGTCGCGCTCAGGATTGATGTCGGAGGCATGCAGGAACGCGGTACGCTCGAGGCCCACGTCGACGAACGCCGCCTGCATGCCGGGCAGCACGCGCTGCACCCTGCCCTTGTAGATGTTACTGGTCAGGCCGCGGCGACTGGTGCGCTCGATGAACACTTCCTGCAGCACGCCGTTTTCGAGCAGCGCGGCGCGGATCTCGCGCGGGTTCACGTTGACGAGGATTTCCTCGCTCACGCGCGCCTCCCGGATGCGGCCGCGAGGATGTCGATGCCGAAACTGTCGAGCAGTTCGGCCGTCTCGAGCGCGGGCAGACCGACGACGCCGCTATAGCTGCCGCACAAGCGCGTCACGAAGATGGCCGCGAGGCCCTGGATGCCGTACGCGCCCGCCTTGTCGAGCGGCTCGCCGGTCGCGACATAGGCGTCGATCTCGGCATCCCTGAGATCGCGGAAGGTGACCTCGCTGCTCGATACGCGGAACGCCGTGCTCTCCGCCCGCCGCACTGCGACGGCCGTGTGCACTTCGTGGCAACGGCCTGACAGGCGGCGCAGCATGCGCGCCGCGTCCGCAGCATCGGCAGGCTTGCCGAAAATTTCGTCGCCCAGCGCCACCACGGTGTCCGCGGCCAGCACGAGCCGGTCCGGCGGATGGCACGCGGCGGCCGCAGCCGCCTTCTCACCGGCGAGCCGCCGGGCGCAGTCCACCGGCGCCTCGCCGGGGCCGGGCGTCTCGTCGATGTCGACCGGCGATACCTCCCAGTCGAGGCCAAGTGCGGCGAGCAGCCGCAGGCGCCGGGGCGAGCCTGAGGCCAGCACCAGTGTCATTGAATCCATGGCGGCAGTTTCCCCGCTCGCCGCCGCCGGCACAAGCCGCCCCGGGCACTCAGTCGCGGTGGTAGGGGTGTCCCGTGAGCACGGTCCAGGCGCGGTAGAGCTGCTCGGCGACCAGCACCCGGACCAGCCCGTGCGGCAGGGTCAGCGGCGACAGCGACCAGCGCCAGCGGGCCGCATCAAGGCAGGGTGCCGCCAGCCCGTCCGGGCCGCCGACCAGCAGCGCGACGTCCTGCCCTTCCTGCAGCCAACCGGCCAGCAGGCGTGCCAGCCCGGACGTGTCGACCGTCGTGCCCCGCACGTCGAGGCAGACACGCAGGCAGCCCGCGGACGCCGCGAGCAGGCGCTCGCCCTCGTCGGCAACCGCCCGCGCGACATCGCCGCCGCGGCTGCGGCGGCCCAGCGCCACTTCCCGGAGTTCCAGCCGGCACTCGCGCGGCAGGCGCGCGGCATAGTCCTTGAAACCCTCGTCCACCCAGCCGGGCATGCGGGTGCCGACGGCGACCAGGCGCAGCCGCACCGGGCCTCAGGCCTCGGCCGTGACGCGTCCGGCGCGACTGGGCGGGGCCCAGAGTTTCTCGAGGTTGTAGAAATCGCGCACCCGCGGAAGCATGACGTGCACGACGATGTCCTGCAGATCGACGAGCACCCACTCGCCGTCCTTGATGCCCTCGATGCCGAGCGGTCGTTGGCCGCTCTCCTTGCATTTCTCGACGACATTCTCGGCCAGCGACCGCACGTGGCGGTCGGAAGTGCCGCTCGCGATGACCATGCTGTCCGCAATGCTCGTCAGCCCGCGCACATCCAATACGACGACATCGCGCGCCTTCAGATCGTCGAGCGCATTCAACACCGTGCCCTGCAAGGTTTCTGCCGACATCAATTCTCCTCTGCGGCTGCGCTGTAGCAGCCCGACTCGGCCAGCAGCCGGCACACCGGGTCGGGCGTGAGGTAACGGGGCTCGCGGCCCGCGCGCACGAAGTCGCGGATCGCGCTCGAGGAAATCTCCAGCTGGGTCACGGCCTGGACATAGATGCGGCCGGCGCGCGCCTCGTGCAGGTCGCGGACACGCGCGGTGCCGCGATCCGCGAGCAATTCGCCGAGCGCGCCCGCGTCCGGCGCCTGCCAGCCCGGGCGGTGCGCGACGACCAGGTGCGCCAGCTGCAGGATCTCGCGCCACTGGTGCCATTTCGGCAGGCCGAGGAACGCGTCCATGCCGACGATCAGGCATAGCGAGCGATGCGTGTACTCGGCGCGTAAATCGAGCAAGGTATCGACCGAGTACGAGGGGCCCTCGCGGCGCAGCTCCCGGTCGTCGAGGATGAAGCGCGGCTCTCCATCGAGCGCCGCGCGCACCAGCGCCGCGCGCGTGGCGGCATCGGCATGCGTGCTCTCGCGGTGCGGCGGGTTGCCCGCCGGCAGGAAGCGCAGCTCGGAAAAACCGACCGTGTCGAGCAATTCGAAGGCGGTGCGCAAGTGACCGTAATGGATCGGGTCGAAAGTCCCGCCGAACAGCCCCATCGGGTTCAGATCGCCGAGCCCGCTCATGCGGCGCGCCGGCCCGGCCCGGCGAGGGCGCTGACGAGGTCGACCAGCGCTACCCACGGGTCGCCGCGCGCGGGCAGCCTCGCGGCGCCCTCCGCCGCCAGCACCGGCGCGGCATTGCCAGGCGGCGCGCCCTTGGACATGCGATCGACCTGGGCCAGTTGGCGCGCCAGGCCACGCAGGCTGCGCCCGTCATGCCGGGCGACCGCGCGCCCGACGACACCGGCGCGATTGCGCCACACGCCGGCACGCGCCATCGCGGCCTGCGCCGCGAGGCCCTCGTCCATGAACCATCGCACCCGCGCCAGCCCGCGGATCTCGCGCGCCAAGGGCCAGAGAAGTTGGGGGATCGCCATGCCCTCGGCCTTCAGCCCCGCAAGCACACGCAGCGCGCGCGCCAGGTCGCCGGCCACCGCGGCATCCGCAAGCTTGAAGATGTCGAAGCGCGCGCTGTCCGCGACCGCCGCGTGCACCATTTCGACGTCCAGCGTCCCCGCGCCATGCAGCAGCCGCAATTTCTCGATTTCCTGGTGCGCGGCCAACAGGTTGCCCTCGACCCGCTCGGCCAGCAGCCGCGCGGCCTCCGCATCGGCCCGCAGCCCGGCCCGTCGCAGCCGGGCCGCGATCCACGATGGCAAGGCGGCGGGTTCGACCGGTCGCACCTCGACGAATTCGCCGGCGGCGCTGAAGGCCTCGGCCCAGGCGGACTGCTGGGCGCGCCGGTCGAGCTTCGGCGCAATCGCCAGGAGCACGATGTCATCGGGCGGCGCGGCCGCGAAGCGCTTCAGGGTCTCCACGCCGCCATCCGCGGCCGCGGGCGTTCTCAGGTGCAGCTCGATCAGGCGGCGCGACGCGAACAGCGACAGGCTGGACAAGTCGCCCGCGAAGGCGGCCCAGTCGAAGCCCCGTTCCACCGCGTGCACTTCCCGCTCGGCAAAGCCGTGCTCCCTGGCCCGACGGCGAACGGCATCCGCGCACTCCTGGATGAGCAGCGGTTCGTCTCCGGCGATCAGGTAGGCAGGCGCGAGGCGGCGGGCAAGGCCGGCCTCAAGCTGGTCTGGCGAGATGGGCACGGGCGGGGGTGTTGTTCCCGAGTGGATTCATCGCGGCAGCAGTGTAGCACGGCGAATCCGGACGCAAGCGCCCGATTGGCGGACTTGGACTGGCGTGGCCGCCGAGGTATCGTAGGCGGCCGGTACCACCCATGAAGCACCCAACCAGCACCATCGGACCTCGTCTGAAGCGCTTCGCCTGGATGGTCGCGCTGCTCGTCGTGCTGCGCTTCGTGGCCGTGGACCTGCACCTGGCCCTCGAGCACCATGAGGCTGGCCAGGACTGCGAGATCTGTCTCGTCGCGGAGCGTGCCGGCGATGGCGTCCCGGCTGCCGCTGCCAAGCTCCCGCAGGCGCCGGGCTGTGCTGCGCCCCGGTCGTGGCGCGTCGCAACGCCCGCGGTCGCGTCCCACCCCTGCCCGCTGCCGCGCGGGCCTCCCTCGTTGCTGAGCTGATCCCGACGGGGTGATCCCCGTCGCCGGAGGCAGGCCCCCTGCCTGCCGTTGCATCGCCAGCCCGGCCCGTCGCCGTGGCCTGCAGCGCTGCATCGAGATCGCTAACGAAAAGAGGGAAACTCGTGAACAAGGCTATTTCATTTGGCTCGGCGAGCCTGGTCGCCGCACTCTGTGCATCACCCGCGCTGGCGGACAGCGCGCAGCGCGACGCGGCGGATCTGCCAACGATCGTCGTCACCGCGGACCCGCGCGGCAATCGCATGGCGGACGAGCTCGTCCAGCCGGTTACTGTGCTGGCCGGCGACGAGCTGGACCTGCGCCGTGCGGGCTCGCTGGGCCAAGTGCTCGACGGACTGCCGGGCGTCGCCAACGCCGACTTCGGCCCCGGCGTGGGCCGGCCCGTGATCCGCGGCCTGCAGGGCTCGCGCGTGCAGGTGCTCGAGGACGGCCTGCGGACGGCCGACGTGGCCGGCGAAGGCGCCGACCATGCCATCGCGATCGATCCGGCGCATGCGGAGCAGATCGAGGTGTTCCGCGGCCCTGCGACCCTGTTGTTCGGCAGCGGCGCGGCCGGCGGCGTCGTCAACGTGCGCACCGACCGGTTCACCCCCATGTCCGGCGACAGTTTCGGCGCGCGTGGTGCATTGTCCTACGGGGAGAACGGCAGCGATCGCCAGGGGCGCCTGGGCATCGAGGCGCCGATCAGCGAGCAGTTCGTGCTGCGCGCCGACGGCAGCCTGCGGCGGACGAGTGACTTCTCGATCGACGGCTTCCAGCAGGTCGACCAGACTGAAGGCAACAGGAACCGGCTGCGCAACTCCGACATCGAGACCGATTCATATTCCGTGACCGGCCTGTTCCGGGGCGCTTGGGGCCATCTCGGGCTCGGCTTCAGTTCCTGGGACACGGATTACGGCATCCCGGAGAACTTCGATGCGCGGCCGACCGACATGGGCGGCCAGGAAGATGAATTCGAGCGCGTCAACGCCGAGTACGACCGCGTGGACCTGCGCGGCGAGTTCTTCGATCCCCTGCCCGGCTTCACGCTGCTGCGTCTGAAGATGGCCTATACGGAGTTCGAACAACGCGAAATCGAGTTCGAGTTCGACCGCACACCCGGGGGCGGCGAACTGGACGAGAAAGGCGTCGAAGCGGCCTTTGCCAACGACGAGCTCGAGGCCCGCACGGAGCTGGTCCACGCGCCGATCGGCAACCTCAGCGGCGTCGTCGGTCTGCAGTACCGGGACCGTGATTTTTCCGCCGACTTGCCGGCAGACGAAGATGCCTTCTTCTATGTGCGGCCGAACAACACGCGCAGCATGGCGCTGTTCGCGCTGGAGGAACTGCCGACGTCATTCGGACGGCTGGAGTTCGGCGCGCGTCTCGAGCGCGAGCGCTCCGACCCCGATGACGTCGTCGGGTCCGAGATCGCGGGCGTGACCGGTCCCGACGGCGAGTTCATCGTCCTGCCCGAGCAACTCGGCAGCCGGACTTTTTACCCGGTCAGCCTGTCGCTCGGCACCCTGGTGGATCTCGATGACCGGCGGCACCTGCGCGCCGGCCTGACCTGGTCGCAGCGCGCGCCGTCGCCCGAACAGCTCTACGCGTTTGGCCGGCATGCCGCGGCCGGCACTTTCGAGGTCGGGGATCCCCGCCTCGGCAAGGAGCACTACCTGAACTTCGAGGCCGGCTTCGACCGCCATGTCGGCGCCGTGCGATATGACTTCACGGCTTTCTACAACCGCGTCAACGACTTCATCTACCTGTTGTCGGACGATGACGGCACCGGCAACCCGGTGTTCGTCAACGACATCGGCAATCGCGCCGGCGAGGGCGCCACCGTGGGCTGCGCGCCCGATGATGGCAACCTTTGCCGACTGCGCAACCAGCTGGTCTTCAACGAGCAGGCCAACGCGGAGTTCTACGGCGCGGAATTCGAGGCCGCGGTGGACCTCGTGAGCGGGCCAGTGCCCCTCGTCGCGCGGTTCTCGGGCGATTACGTGCGCGGCAAGCTGCGCGACGGCGGCAACCTGCCCCGCATCACGCCCGCCCGGCTCGGCGTCGGCTTCGACACGACCTGGCAGGACCTCGACCTGCGCATCGACTATCGCCGCGTGTTCACGCAAAACGACACGGGCGTCGCAGAGGACTCGACCAGCGGCTTCAACCTGGTGTCTTTCGACCTGCTATGGCGGCCCGCGGTGCTGCAGGGGGCCCGCGTGTTCCTGCAAGGCCGCAACCTGCTCAACGAGGACGGGCGGCTGCACCAGAGCTTCTTCAAGGACGAGGCGCCGATCATCGGTCGCGCCTTCATCGGCGGCATCCGCTTCGAGTTCGGCAGTTAAAACCCGGTGGCACCGGGGGGCGCGTCGGCGACCGCACAGTCGCAGTCGCGCACCCCGCCGGGCAAGCCGCGCGCCGTCACGAGATAGGTTGCGAAGCTGCCCAGCCAGTGACTGCCGGCGTAGTGCTCGTCGCTGACGCCTTCGAGCCCCGCCGTGGCATGGGCCGCGGCGGCGGCGCGCAGGCTGATGCGGCGCAGGTCGCCGACCGGCAAGGCCGCGGCGATGCCCTCGAGCATCCAGGCGCGGCTGAGGTTGAGGCCATCGATGTGCGCGAGCTTGCCGTCCACCCGGTCGGTGACGCGCGCGATCGGCAGCCAGCCGGCGCCGGCGTCCTCGGGCAGCGCGGGCAGGAACGCCGCCAGCCAGGCGGCGAATTCCTCCGGCGGCAGCACGCGCCGCACGAGGTCCGCCTCGGCGAGACAGGGCGACAGGAAGTCGTGCCCGGAGGGCTCGTAGGCCAGCGGGCAGTCGCGATCGGCAAGATAGAGCGCGCGGCTCGTCGATACCAGCAGCGCCTCCAGCCGGGCGTCGCCGGCGGTGCGCGCCCAGTCGAGCGCCAGGCCGAACGCGAACGCCGTCTGGAAATGCTCCCCGCCGCGGATCGGGTAGGCCAGCTTCGGCAACCACTCTTGCAAGCGTTGCGCCGCGAGCGCTTCCAGCGGCGCCAGCAGTTCCGCCCAGCGCTGCGCTTCGGGATCCTGCCATTCTCGCAGCTCCGCCCCCAGCTGCAGCAGCCAGGCAAGACCGTAGGGGCGCTCGAACCCTTCGCGACGCGGTGCCTCGAGGTACGCGAGTTCGCCCGCCACGCCCTCGGGCGTGAAGCTGCGCGCCAGCGCGGCGCGCGCCTCGGGGGTGAACGCCGCTTCGGGCTCGAGCCTCGCGAGCCGCGCCAGCATCCAGTGCGCATGCACCGAGGAGTGCCAGTCGAAACAGCCCCAGAACACTGGCGTCAGCTCGCGCGGCGGCCGGGCGTCCGCGTCGCTGTCGAGGACGTGCGCGATCTTGTTCGGATATTCGCGGTGCACGCAGGCCAGCGCCAGGTCCGCGAAACGGCCGAGCACAGCAGGATCGAGCGCGGCCCCGGCGACCAGCATCAGCGCGGCAACGCTCATTGGGCCGGCAGCATGCGGCCGAGCCGCCGTCCGCCGAGCAGGTGCAGATGCAGGTGGTAGACCTCCTGCCCGCCATGCGCATTGCAATTGATGATCAGCCGGTAGCCGTCGTCGGCGATGCCCTCGGTCCGCGCGATGTCGCGTGCGACACAGAACATGTGGCCGACCAGGCCGGCATCCTCGGTAGTGATGTCGTTCGCGGTGGGAATCGGCTTCACCGGGATGATCAGCACATGCACCGGCGCCTGCGGGTGAATGTCACGAAAGGCGACCACGCGCTCGTCGCGGTAGACGAATTCCGCGGGCAGGTCGCCGGCGATGATCTTTTCAAACAAGGTGGGCATGCGAGCGACTCCTCCGCCCGAAGCTGCGGGCGCGCGCCTATAATCGTTGGACCGACCGTGATTGTAACCGGAGCCGCCAACATGCCCAGCCGTCTCGCCCGTGTCGCCGCCGTGCTGCTGCTGCTCGCCGTGGCGGGCTGCGCCAGCATCAGCTCGCTCGAGCCGCCGGAGGTACGGGTCACGAGCCTGCAGCTGCTCGAGCCCCAGCAGGGCTCGTTCGAGCAGCGCTTTGCGGTCGGCCTCCGGCTGCTGAACCCGAACGACCGGTCACTTGCGGTGAACGGGCTCGATTTCGAGCTGGACCTGAACGACCGGCGCCTCGCCCGCGGCGTCACCGACCGCGCCTTCGAGCTGCCGCGTCTCGGCGAGGCCGAGACCAGCGTCATCGTCACGACTTCCCTGTTCGACGTGCTGGGCCAGGCGCGGGACCTCGCCGGGCGCCAGGACGCGTCGAAGCGCTACCGGCTGCGCGGCCGGCTGCACCTCGGCAGCGGCTTCGTGCGCACGATTCCGTTCGACCACAAGGGCTCACTGACCCCCTGAGCGCGGCTCAGGCCTGGCGCAGCCGCCAGCTCGGTCTCCCGGACTCGTCGACCAGGCCGTGGCCGAGCAGCCAGGCGCGGGCGTCGTCCGCGTCGGTTTCGAACCAGGCGCGGGCCGATCCCAGCCTGAAACTGTAGCCCCAGGCGTCCATGTCGGCGAACATGCGCGCGCGACCGAAACCCGGCAGCTCGTCGGCCAGCAGCACCTGCAGGTAGCAGACCCCGTTCTCCTCGTCGTAGTCGCCGCCCGCATCCGTGTCGAGCGCGGCCCGCCGCGCGGCTGTCATGCAGACGAAATGGCAGGCCTCGTGCAGCACCGAGTGCAGCGGCGTGTCGCGCCTGGCGTGCAGCCCGGTGCCGCGCAGCCCGGCCTCGCGCTCGCCCCACCATGAGCCGGGGATCGCGGCTTCGTCCGCCACCAGGCAGAGCGCGAGCCCAAGGCGGTCGAGCAATGCGCGCGCCGCATCCTCGAAGCCCTCGCCCAGCACGACGACGGCCGGCGCGGTCAATTCTCGAATTGCGCCAGGCGCCGCGTGATGACCCCGGCGATCTCGCGCGCCAGCGCGCCGCGCAGCAGCTCTTCCTCCTGCTGTGCGCCGAGGATGTCGCGCTCGTTGTAGGGAAAGATGCGCGTGCGCGCGAGCGGCTGGCGCGGCACCAGCGTTTCGGTCGGTGTCGTCACGAGGTATTCGATCTGGTAGAACACCTCGAACTCGGTCGGCCGATTCTGTGCCGACACCGACTTGACGCGCCGGCCGTAGCGCTCGGATGCGATCTGCACCGTTGCGGTCGCCTGGTCCGCCTGCCTGACCAGGTTCACGCCGGCGCCGGCCAGCGAGCGGTTCAGCTGGAAGGCGAGGTCCGAGTTCGCGTCGGGCACATCGAGATAGACGGCCGCAAACTGCGCCGGGAACGACATCGGTTCCTGTTGCTGGAAGGCGCAGCCCGCAAGGATGGCCAGCAGGCAGGCGAACAGTGCGGCGGGTGTGCGAGTCATCATTCAGACCACGATGTTGACGAGCCGGCCGGGCACGACAATCAGCTTGCGCACCTTGCGGTCGGCGATGAAGCGCTTGACGTTCTCCTCCGCCAGCGCCGCCGCATGAATTTCGCTCTCGGTCGCATCGCGCGCGACCCGGATCCTGCCGCGGAGCTTGCCCTGCACCTGCACGACGAGGTCCACCTCGTCCTGCTCCAGGGCGGCGGGATCGGCGGCCGGCCATGGCTGGTCGACGACTGCACCCGGGCGGCCCAGCGCCGTCCAGAGCGCGTGGCAGGCGTGCGGCACGATCGGCGACAGCAGCAGCACGACCGCCTCGAAGGCCTCCTGGCGCAGCGCGCGGTCCTGCGGCGCCTTGACCTCGTGCCGGCCGAGCGCGTTCAGCAGCTCCATGATCGCGGCGATCGCGGTGTTGAAGGTGTAGCGGCGGCCGATGTCGTCGCTGACCTTGGCGATGGTCGCGTGCAGCTGGCGCCGGAGCTCGCGCTGCGCGCCATCCAGTGCGCCGGTGTCGAGCGCGGTCGCCGGCCCGCCGCCGACATGCTCGTGGATCATGCGCCAGAGGCGCTTCATGAAGCGGTGCGCGCCCTCGACGCCGGTGTCGGACCACTCCAGGCTCTGCTCCGGGGGTGCGGCGAACATCGTGAAAAGGCGCACCGTGTCGGCGCCGTAGCGATCCATCAGCGCCTGCGGATCCACGCCGTTGTTTTTCGACTTGGACATCGTGCCGACGCCGCCGAGCACCACCGGGCCGCCGTCGGCCTGCAGGGTCGCGCTGACGATGCGGCCTTTGTCGTCGCGCTGCATCGCGACCTCGGCCGGGTTGTACCAGCTGCGGCCGCCCTTCTCGTCCTCGCGATAGAAGGACTCCGCCAGCACCATGCCCTGAGTCAGCAGGTTCGTGAACGGCTCGTCGCCATCGACGAGGCCCTCGTCGCGCATCAGCTTGTGAAAGAAGCGCGCGTACAACAGGTGCAGCACGGCGTGCTCGATGCCGCCGATGTACTGGTCGACCGGCAGCCAGTAGCGCGCCCGCTCGTCGAGCATCGCGCCGTGCTGGTCCGGGGAGCAGAAACGCGCGAAATACCAGGAAGATTCGAAGAAAGTGTCGAAGGTGTCGGTCTCGCGCCGCGCCGCGCCGCCGCAGCACGGGCAGTCGACCTCGACGAACCCGGCCATCGTCTTCAGCGGCGAGCCGACGCCGGACAGCGTGACGTCCTCCGGCAGGCGCACCGGCAGCTGCGCCTCGGGCACGGGCACCGGCCCGCACTTCGGGCAGTTGATCATCGGCACCGGGCAGCCCCAGTAGCGTTGCCGGGAAACGCTCCAGTCGCGCAGCCGGTAGTTCACGCGCCGCCGGCCGCGACCCGCGGACTCGAGCTGTGTGGCGAGCGCCTCGAAGGCCTCGGCGGAGCTCATCCCGTCGAACTTCTCGGAGTTCACGAGGAGGCCGTCATCGACGAACGCGCCCGCGCCCAGGTCCGCGTCGGAACCGTCCGCCGGCGTGATGACCTGGCGGATCGGCAGCTGGTACTTCGTCGCGAACTCCCAGTCGCGCTTGTCGTGCCCGGGCACGGCCATGACCGCGCCCGTGCCGTAGCCCATCAGCACGAAGTTGGCGACCCACACCGGGACTTCCAGCCCGGTCAGCGGATGGACGACGTTCAGGCCAAGCGGCATGCCCCGCTTTTCCATCGTCTCGAGCGCCGCCTCCGTGGTGTGCGCGCGCCGGCACTCGGCGAGGAACTCCGCCAGCTCCGGCCGGCCGCCGGCGGCATGCGCTGCCAGCGGGTGCTCCGCGGCCACCGCCATGTACGTGACGCCGAACAGCGTGTCCGGCCGGGTCGTATAGACGGTCAGCGCCTCATAGCCGGCCACCGGGGCGCCGGCCAGCGGAAAGTCCAGCTCGAGCCCCTCGGAGCGCCCGATCCAGTTCGCCTGCATCGTGCGGACCTGCTCCGGCCAGCCGGGCAGCCGGCCGAGCGCCTCGAGCAGCTCGTCGGCGTAGGCGGTGATCTTCAGGAACCATTGCGGAATCTCGCGGCGCTCGACCAGCGCGCCGGAGCGCCAGCCGCGCCCGTCGATGACCTGCTCGTTGGCCAGCACCGTCTGGTCCACCGGGTCCCAGTTGACCGTCGAGGACGCCTTGTAGACCAGGCCCTTCTCGTAGAGCCGCAGGAAAAACCACTGCTCCCAGCGGTAATACGAGGGATCGCAGGTCGCCAGCTCGCGGCGCCAGTCATAGGCAAAGCCGATACGCCGGAACTGCGCACGCATGTGCGCGATATTCTCGCGCGTCCACTTGCCCGGCGGCACGCCGTGCTTGATGGCCGCATTCTCGGCCGGCAGGCCGAAGGCGTCCCAGCCCATCGGCTGCAGCACGTTCCTGCCGCGCATGCGCTGATAGCGGCTGATGACGTCGCCGATCGTGTAGTTGCGCACGTGCCCCATGTGCAGGTGCCCGCTCGGGTACGGGAACATGCACAGGCAGTAGAACTTCTCCCTCGAGGGGTCCTCGACGGCCTCGAAACAGCGCTGCTCATCCCAGTAACGCTGGGCGGCCGGCTCGATGACTTCAGGCTTGTAGATGGGGTCCATGGTTCGCTTCGGCGGGGCTCAAGCCGGCAAGATTACCGCCCCGCCGCATTGCGGCGCAAAGCCGCCAGCAGAAACAGGGCGATCGCCACGGTCGCCAGCGGGCCGTCGCCGTAGCGGACCCAGGGCGTCAGGCCCCGCTTCGGCGTCACTTCGGCCACGATGACCGCGGGCACGAACTGTGCCGAGCGTTGCGTGACGCGGCCTTGCGCGTCGATGACGGCGGAGATGCCGTTGTTGGTCGCCCTGAGCATCCAGCGACCGGTCTCCATGGCGCGCAGGCGCGCAATCTGCAGGTGCTGGTGCGGCGCGCGCGTCGCGCCGAACCAGGCGTCGTTGCTGACGTTGACCAGCAGCTCGGCGGCCGGGAAGAACACCCGCTGCTGGCTGCCGAAGGCGTCCTCGTAGCAGATCGTCGGCGCAGCCAGCGTGCCGGCCACGCCCAGCGGCGGCGGATCGGGACGGCCCGGCGCGAAATCGGTGTACGGCAGGTTCATCAGGCGCATCCAGCTGCGCACGAAGGCCGGCACCGGGAAGTACTCGCCGAACGGTACCAGCTGGCGCTTGCGGTAGAGCTGCGGCTCCCCGCCGAGCGCCACGAGGATGTTGTGGTACTGGCGCGTGACCAGGTCGAGCTCGAGGATGCCGAGCAGCAGCTCGCTGCCGGTGGCCTGCGCGCGCGCGTCGAGCAGCTCGATCAGGTCCATTTCCTCGTGCAGCAGCGCGGGGATTGCTGCCTCGGGCCAGATGATCAGGTCGGCGCCCCAGTGGGGCTCGGTCAGCTCGAGGTACAGCTGGCGCGTCGGCTCGAGCGCGCTCTCCAGCCACTTCTCGTCCTGTCCGACGGCGCCCTGGATCATGACGGCCCGGATCGGTTCGCCGGCGGGCTCGGTCCAGGTCGCGCGGCCGGCGGCCCCGGCGCCCGCGAACACGGCGACCAGCGCGGCGACCGCGAGCGCCCGCGCGGCCAGGCCGTCCGCCAGCGTCGCCGCCAGCGCGCCGGCCGCCAATGCGCAGACCCAGCTCAAGCCATACACGCCGCCCAGCGGCGCGAACGCGCCCAGCACCGAGTCCGTCTGGCTGTAGCCGAGACTCAGCCACGGGAAGCCGCTCAGCAACCAGCCGCGCAGCCACTCGATCGCGGTCCAGGCGGCCGGCAGCCCGACCAGCCAGCGCCACGCGCCGCGCGCCGGCAGCCAGCGCGCCGCCAGCCACCCGAGCAGCGCGTAATAGCTCGCCATGATCGCCGCGAGCCCGACGGTCAGGAACGCGGCCAGCGCGACCGGCGCCTGGCCGAATTCGTGCACCGAGACGAAAGTCCAGGCCGTGCCGGTGATGAAGGCCGCAAAGCCGAACAGGAAACCGCGCGTCGCCGCCCGGCCCGGGGCCGCGTCATTCCAGCTCAGGAACAGTACGGCCGGCGCCAGCAGCGCCAGCGGCCAGTAGCCCCACGGCGCGAACGCGAATGGCAGCGCCAGTCCGGCCGCGAGCGCCGCGAAGTCGGCTATTGCAAGGCGCTGCAGGACCGCCGGGAGGGCTCGCCGGGCCGACATCCGCTCAGCTTGCAACCCGGCGCAGCCGGACCGCGTGGACGCGGCGACGATCGGCCCGCAGCACCGTGAAGCGCATCCCGCCGAGGGTCAGCGACTCGCCCTTGCGCGGCAGCCGCCCGAGTTCGTGCATGACGAGGCCGCCGACAGTGTCGTAGTCGGCATCGCTGAACTCCGTGCCGAGCTCTTCGTTCAGGTCCTCGATGCGCGTCAGCGCATCGACGCGCCAGGCGTCTTCCTGCTCGGGCACGATCATGACTTCCTCGTCGGGATCGTGTTCGTCGTCGATCTCGCCGACGATCTGCTCGAGCACGTCCTCGATGGTCAGCAGTCCGGCCACGCCGCCGTACTCGTCCACGACGATCGCCATGTGGTTGTGGCTGTTGCGGAATTCTTTCAGCAGCACGTTGAGGCGCTTGCTCTCCGGAATGAACACCGCCGGACGCAGGCACTCCTTGATGTGGAAGCGTTGCTGGCCGTTCTCGGCAAAGAAGCGCAGCAGGTCCTTGGCCAGCAGGATGCCGATGACCTCGTCGCGGTCGTCCGCGATGATCGGAAAGCGCGAGTGGCCGGAATCAATGATGACCTGGAGCATTTCCTGCAGGCCGGTGTCACGCTCGATGACGACCATCTGGCCGCGCGGGATCATGATGTCCCGCACCTGCATCGAGGAGACCTCGAGCACGCCCTCGAGCATGCGGTGCTCGTCGGCGTCGAGGATCCGGCTTTGCCTGGCCTGGTCGAGCAGCTCGGCCAGGGCCTCGCGATCACGCGGGGCGGAGCGGAAGGACTCGGCCCAGCGGGCCAGCAGTCCCGACCGGCGCCCGCCGGTACTCGGAGGTTTGTCGTCAGTCATCGTCCATGTCGCGTTGCTGGTAAGGGTCCGGCCAGCCGAGCTCCGCGAGGATCTCGGTCTCGAGCGCTTCCATCGCCTCGGCCTCCGCGGCCGACTCGTGGTCGTAGCCCACGAGGTGCAGGGTACCGTGAACGACCATGTGCGCCCAGTGCGCGTCCGGCGGCTTGGCCTGGGCGGCCGCCTCGGCCTCGACGACCTCCCGGCAGATCACCAGGTCGCCGAGCAGCGGCAACTCGAGCTCGGGCGGCAGCTCGGCCGGGAATGCGAGCACGTTGGTCGGCTTGTCCTGGCCACGGTATTGCCGGTTCAGCGCCTGGCTCTCGGCGGTGCCCACGATGCGGATCGACAGCTCGGCGTCGCGGCGCCGGCCGGCAAGCGCCGAACGTGCCCAATGCCGGAACTTGGCGACCCCGGGCAGGCCGCTGCGCGTGCCCGCAACCTGCACGTCGATGCGCAGCGTCACCGCTCGTCGCTCCCCTGGTGGCGCTCGTAGGCCTCGACGATCCGCTGCACCAGCGGGTGGCGCACGACGTCCTTCGCCGTGAACCAGGTGAAGCCGACGCCCTCGACGTCCTTCAGTACTTCGGCGGCGTGCCGCAGGCCGGACAGCTTGCTGGCCGGCAGGTCGGTCTGCGTGACGTCGCCGGTGACCACGGCGCGCGAGCCGAAGCCGATGCGGGTCAGGAACATCTTCATCTGCTCGACCGTCGAGTTCTGCGCCTCGTCGAGGATGATGAAGGCCTCGTTGAGGGTGCGGCCGCGCATGAAGGCCAGCGGCGCGATCTCGATGACGTGGCGCTCGATCAGCTTGGCGACCCGCTCGAAGCCCAGCATCTCGTAGAGCGCGTCGTACATCGGGCGCAAGTAAGGGTCGACTTTCTGGGACATGTCCCCGGGCAGGAAGCCGAGGCGCTCGCCCGCCTCTACCGCGGGACGTACCAGCACGATGCGGCGCACCGCGTCGCGCTCCAGCGCTTCGACGGCGCTGGCGACCGCCAGGTAGGTCTTGCCGGTACCAGCCGGGCCGATGCCGAAGCAGAGGTCGTTCTCGCGCATCGCCTGGAGATAGCGCGCCTGGTTCGGGCCGCGGCCGCGGATCACGCCGCGGCGGATGTGGACCTCGCCCGCCGCCTCCGTGTCGGAGTCCTCGTACATACCCGCCTCCTGCAGCCAGGTGTGCACCCGCTGCGGACTGATGCTTTCGGTGGCGGCCTGCTTGTACAGCGCGCGCAGCAGCCGCTCGGCCGCCCCGACCGCAGCGGCCGGCCCCTCGATCTGGAAGGTGTTGCCGCGCGGCCGGACCTGCACCCCGAGGCGATGCTCCACCTGCTTGAGATGCTCGTCGAACTGGCCGCACAGGTTGGCGAGCCGCTGGTTGTCGGCGGGCTCGAGGACCAGGTCCCGGATCAGCTTGGCTTCCAAGTGATTGCTTGCCCTCAGGCGGACCTGGCGAGGGCGCTCTCGACGCCCACGACCCGCCCGCGCAACGAATTGGGCAACGCCTCGGTGATCAGCACGTCCGCGAAATGGCCGATCAGCGCTGCATCGGCGTCAAAGTTTACCCAGCGCATGTTGCCGGTGCGCCCGGTCAGCTGGCGCGGACTTTTCTTCGAGGGCCGCTCGACGAGCACGCGCTCGACGCCGCCGACCATCGCGGCGCTGATCGCGGCGGCCTGCTGGTTGATGCGATGCTGCAGCAGCGCGAGGCGGCGCTGTTTTTCGGTCGCATCGACGTCATCGGGCAGCGCCGCCGCCGGCGTGCCCGGGCGGCGGCTGTAGATGAAACTGAAGGACTGGTCGAAGCCGATGTCCTCGATCAGCTGCAGCGTCTGCTGGAAGTCGCGCTCGGTCTCGCCCGGAAAGCCGATGATGAAATCGGAGCTGATGCTGATGCCGGGCCGGGCCGCGCGGACACGGCGGATCTTCTGGCGATATTCGAGCGCCGTGTGGCCGCGCTTCATCATCGCCAGCACGCGGTCCGAGCCGCTCTGTACCGGCAGGTGCAGGAACGGCGCAAGCTCCGGCACCTCCGCGTAGGCGGCGACCAGGCTGTCGGTGAACTCCACCGGGTGCGAAGTCGTGAAACGGATGCGGTCGATACCGTCGACGGCGGCGACGAAGCGGATCAGCGCCGCGAGGTCGGCATGCGTGCCGTCGTGCATCGCGCCGCGGTAGGCATTGACGTTCTGGCCGAGCAGGTTGATCTCGCGCACGCCCTGCCTGGCGAGTTGCGCGACCTCGACGATGACATCGTCGAACGGCCGGCTGACCTCCTCGCCACGCGTGTAGGGCACGACGCAGAAGCTGCAGTACTTGCTGCAGCCTTCCATGACCGAAACGAACGCCGTCGGGCCCTCGGCGCGCGGCGCCGGCAGGCGATCGAACTTCTCGATCTCCGGGAACGAGATGTCGACCGCCGCCCGTCCCCGGCCCCGCACCTCGTCGAGCAGCAGCGGCAGGCGGTGCAGGGTCTGCGGCCCGAACACGATGTCGACGAACGGCGCGCGCCGCAGCAGCGCTTCGCCCTCCTGGCTGGCCACGCAGCCGCCGACGCCGATGACGACGCCGGGGCGCGCCGCTTTCAGCTCGCGCCAGCGTCCCAGCAGCGAAAACACTTTCTCCTGCGCCTTCTCGCGGATCGAGCAGGTGTTGAGCAGCAGCACGTCGGCCTCTTCCGGGCTGGCCGCCGCCGTGAAGCCATGCGATTCCCTGAGCACGTCCGCCATCTTCGACGAATCGTACTCGTTCATCTGGCACCCGAAAGTGCGGATGAACAGCTTGCCGGCGGGTCGTTGCGCGCTCATCGGGCCTGTCATCAGAAGGGGATGTCGTCCTCGAAGGGCTCTTCCTTGTTGCGGCCGGCGCCGCCGGCGGGCGACCTGCCGCCCGACGAGGACGGACGGTCGTCGTAATCGCGATCGCCGCCGGGCGCGCCCGCGCCGGGCCGGCCGCCGAGCATCTGCATGTCGCGCGCGATGATCTCGGTCGTGTAGCGGTCGTTGCCGTCCTTGTCCTGCCACTTGCGGGTCTGGATGCGGCCCTCGATGTAGACCTGGGAGCCCTTGCGCAGGTACTCGCGCGCTGTCTCGGCAAGCTTGTCGAACATCACGATGCGATGCCACTCGGTCTCCTCGACCCAGTCGCCGCTCTGCTTGTCCCTGCGCCGGTCGCTGGTCGCGACGTTGAAGTTCGTGACGGTCATGCCGCCCGGCGTGGTTCTCGACTCGGGATCGGCGCCCAGATTGCCCACCAGGATGACCTTGTTGATACCGCGCGCCATGGCCTTGACCTCACTTGCAGAAAGATGGATTGACCGGGTTCCCGGCCTTTGAGCATAGCCGCTTAGTCTAGCCGGAACAGCCCCGAATCTCACGCCCGGCGCCCCGAAACCGGCCCTTGACGGGGGCCGAAGGCAGCGTATCGGCCGCCGGGTGCCGCGCCGGCTTTTCTCGGTATAGTAGTGGGCTCCGTCGAGCGAAGCTGGAAATCATGGACACGATCCGCATTCGCGGCGCCCGCACGCACAACCTGAAGGCGGTCGATCTCGACCTGCCGCGCGACCGGCTGGTGGTCGTGACCGGCCTGTCCGGCTCGGGCAAGTCCTCGCTGGCCTTCGACACCATCTACGCCGAGGGCCAGCGGCGCTACGTCGAGTCGCTGTCGGCCTACGCGCGGCAGTTCCTGTCGATGATGGAAAAGCCGGACGTCGAGTCCATCGAGGGCCTGTCGCCGGCGATCTCGATCGAGCAGAAGTCGACCTCGCACAACCCGCGCTCGACCGTCGGCACGGTCACGGAGATCTACGACTACCTGCGTTTGCTGTACGCACGCGCCGGCACGCCGCGCTGCCCGACCCACGGCGAGCGGCTCGAGGCGCAGACCGTCAGCCAGATGGTCGACCAGGTGCTGGCGCTGCCGGAAGGCGCGGCACTGATGCTGCTCGCGCCGGTGATCCGCGACCGCAAGGGCGAGCACACCAACGTCATGGCGGAGCTGCGCACGCAGGGCTTCATCCGCGCGCGCGTCAACGGTGCGGTCTGCGAGCTGGACGACCCGCCGACGCTCGACCTGCACCGCAAGCACACGATCGAGGCCGTCGTGGATCGCTTCAAGGTGCGCCCGGATCTCGGCTTGCGCCTCGCGGAGTCCTTCGAAACCGCGCTGAAACTCGCCGACGGCCTGGTCACGGTGGCGTTCATCGACGCGCCCGAGCGCGAGCCGCTGGTGTTCTCGGATCGCTTCGCCTGCCCGCTGTGCGGCTACAGCATCCCCGAGCTGGAGCCGCGGCTGTTCTCGTTCAACAACCCGGCCGGCGCCTGCGCGACTTGCGACGGGCTCGGCGTGCAGCAGTTCTTCGACCCGGAGCGCGTCGCGGCGCACACCCACCTGTCGCTGGCCGGCGGCGCGATCCGCGGCTGGGACCGCCGCAACGCCTATTACTTCCAGCTCATTCGCAGCCTTGCGGAGCACTACGGTTTCGACGTCGAGACGCCGTTCGAGCAGCTGCCGGCGAAGATCCGCAAGGTCGTGCTGTTCGGCTCCGGCCACGAGAACATCGAGTTCGCGTACTTCGACGGCCGCGGCAGCGTAACCCGCCGCGCGCACCGCTTCGAAGGCATCATCCCGAACATGGAACGGCGCTACCGCGAGACCGAGTCCGGCACGGTGCGCGACGAGCTGTCCAAGTACCTGGGCACGCACCCGTGCCCGGCCTGCGCCGGCACGCGCCTCAACGAGGCGGCGCGCAACGTGTTCGTCGCGGAGCGCAGCCTCGCGCAAGTCACGGCCACCGCGGTCGGCGAGGCCCTGGCGTTCTTCAGCACTCTCGAGCTGCCCGGCTGGCGTGGCGAAGTGGCGCGCAAGATCGTCAAGGAAATCAACGACCGGCTGCGCTTTCTCGTCGACGTCGGGCTCGACTACCTGACGCTCGACCGCAGCGCCGAGACGCTGTCCGGCGGCGAAGCGCAGCGCATCAGGCTGGCCAGCCAGATCGGCTCGGGGCTGGTCGGCGTCATGTACATCCTCGACGAACCCTCGATCGGCCTGCACCAGCGCGACAATCGCCGCCTGCTGAACACGCTGCTGCACCTGCGCGACCTCGGCAACACCGTGATCGTCGTCGAGCACGACGAAGAGGCGATCGCGACCGCGGACCACATCGTCGACATCGGGCCCGGCGCGGGCGTGCACGGCGGCCGGATCGTCGCGCAGGGCAGCGTGGCCGACATCATGGCCAGCCCGGAATCCTTGACCGGCGACTACCTCGCCGGCCGGCGCGGCATCGCCGTGCCGGCCGGACGCACGCCGCGCAAGCCGGGCCAGGACATCGTCATCCGCGGCGCGCGCGGCAACAACCTCGCCAGCCTCGACGTCGCGATCCCGCTCGGCCTGTTGACCTGCGTGACCGGCGTCTCCGGCTCCGGCAAGTCGACACTGATCAACGACACCCTGTACCTGGCCGCGGCGCAGAAGCTCAACGGTGCGGCGGTGACGCCCTCGCCGCACGAGCGCATCGAGGGACTGCAGCACGTCGACAAGGTCATCGACATCAGCCAGAGCCCGATCGGCCGCACGCCGCGCTCCAACCCGGCGACCTACAGCGGGCTGTTCACGCCCATCCGGGAGCTGTTCGCGGGTACGGCCGAGTCCCGCTCGCGCGGCTACAAGGCCGGCCGCTTCAGCTTCAACGTCAAGGGCGGGCGCTGCGAGGCCTGCCAGGGCGACGGCGTGCTGAAGGTCGAGATGCATTTCCTGCCCGACGTCTACGTCGCCTGCGACGCCTGCAAGGGCCAGCGCTACAACCGCGAGACGCTCGAGATCCGCTACAAGGGCAAGAACATCCACGAGATTCTCGAGATGACCATCGAGGACGCGCTGGAGTTCTTCGCCAACGTGCCGGTGGTCAAGCGCAAGCTGCAGACGCTGATGGACGTGGGCCTGTCCTACGTGCGGCTCGGCCAGAACGCGACGACGCTGTCCGGCGGCGAGGCGCAGCGCGTCAAGCTCGCCAAGGAACTGTCCAAGCGCGACACCGGCAAGACGCTCTACATCCTCGACGAGCCGACCACCGGCCTGCATTTCCACGACATCGCGCAGCTGCTCGGCGTGCTCGGCCGGCTGCGCGACCACGGCAACACCGTCGTGGTGATCGAGCACAACCTCGACGTCATCAAGACCGCGGACTGGGTCATCGACCTCGGCCCCGAGGGCGGCAGCGGCGGCGGCCGGCTGGTCGCCGAGGGCACGCCGGAGGACATCGCGGCGACGGCCGCCTCGTTCACCGGCCAGTATCTCAAGCCGATCCTCGCCGCGGCGGCCGCGCAGCGGCCGAAGCGCAAGAAGCGCGCCTAGCGCCATGCGCAACCGGCTGCTGGTGCTGCTGCTGGCGGTCGCGGCCCTGCTGACGCTGTGGGAGCGTCCCGGCGGCCCGGCGCCGGGCAGCGACCCCGCGTCCGCCGCCTTTTCGGCGCAGGGCCTGCCGCCCGAGGCCGTCGAGACGCTGCAGCTGATCGAGCGCGGCGGACCGTTCCCGCACCGGCAGGACGGCACGACCTTCCAGAACCGCGAGCGGCTGTTGCCCGGCCGGCCGCAGGGCTATTACCGCGAGTACACGGTGCGCACCCCGGGCGCGCGCGATCGCGGCGCGCGCCGCATCGTCACCGGCGGCAATCCGCCGGAGGTGTTCTACTACACTGAGGATCACTACCGGAGCTTCCGCGAGATCGAGATGCGTCGATGACCGACATGGCACTGCGCTGGCGGCTCGAGGTCGCCGCCGACGCCGGCCTGCACCGGGTGCGGCGCCGGGAGGTC
Source organism: uncultured Thioalkalivibrio sp. (assembly GCA_964462675.1). Classification (GTDB taxonomy): domain Bacteria; phylum Pseudomonadota; class Gammaproteobacteria; order Steroidobacterales; family XN24; genus XN24. The sequence continues at coordinate 10,510 of CAYWYS010000018.1, read as the reverse complement.
GAGGCACTGCTGGACGCCGGCCGCGCGGCCGGCCTGTACTGTGCGCGGCTGGACCTCGCGGACAGCCGGGGCAAGGCGGAGCTGCTCGCGGGCCTGGCGCGGGTGCTCGAGTTCCCCTCGTGGTTCGGTCACAACTGGGACGCGCTTGCGGACTGCCTGGACGACCTGGAGTGGCTGCGCGCGCCCGGTTACCTGCTGGTGCTGGAGAACCCCGCCGGGCTCAGCGCCGCGGCCCCCAAGGACTTCGCCGTCGCGCTCGACGTGCTGGCGGACGCGGCGGGCAAGTGGCGCGAGCGCGGCGTGCCGTTCTGGATATTCATCGTCAAGCGGGGCAAGCAATGAGCGTCGCCGCGCGACGCGCCGTTCCGCCGGCCCCAAATGCTAGCGCCCGGCCTGCGCCGGCCTGAAGTGCCGCTCGATCGCGACGCCGGCGCGCGCGTCCTGCTCCTGGGACACCGCGTCGAAGGCGGCCAGCGTCTCCTCGGTCATTTGCGCCTGCAGCAGCCCAAGCCCGGCCTCCAGCGCGGCCAACAGGTCGTCGCGGTGCCGTGCTTCGTCGACCTTGAGCAGCGCCCAGTCGGTGGCCACCCAGGCGATGGCGCCGGCCAGCAGCGCGCAGCCGGCTGCGGCCGGACCGGTCGCCGCACAGACCGCGAGGCCGCCGGTCGTGGCGGCGCCTGCGCGTGCCGCGGTACGACTCGTGCCTCGCGCCACGATCGCGCCCCGGGAGATTGTTGCAGCGCGCGCCGCCGCCCGGCGCCAAAGCACCGCGCCGGCCGCGGCGCTGCCGCCGGCTGCCGTGCTCAACTGGATCCGGCCGCGGAACGCGTCCTGCTCCGCGGCGAGCCACCCGGCCAGGAGCCCGTCGAGCTGCAGTGGCTCGGTGCGCACAGCGTCACGGCCGGTGCCGAGCGGCGCGGGCACCCGGTAGGGGGCGAGCCGGTCGCCGAGCTCTGCCAGCCATTGCGCACGCAGGCGCTGCTGGTGGCCCTGCAGCGTGGCGAGCATGTGCGCATCGAGCCCGGCCAGCGCCGCCTCCCATTCCTCGGCGGGAAACAGCAACGCCGTCGCTTTCGTCGCGAGGTACTGGCCGTCCGCAAGCTTCAACTGGGCGAGTGCGGCCATCCCGAGGCGGCTGTACTCGCCGCCGAGCGAGTAGTACCAGTCGGCAAACTCGGGCAGGCGCTCGCGGACGCCCGCAAGGATCTCGTCCAGGCCGCTGCCGAGCTCAGCCTCCAGCAGCGCCCGGGCCGCCGCCCGGCCGCCGCTGAAATGCAGCGCGGAGAAGGCCCGCACCCAGTCCAGCTGGGCGGCCTCCAGCCGGTAATGCTCGCCCGCCAGCACGATCTCGGTCTGCGCGGGTGGCGCCCAGCTGCGCTGCGGCTGGGTCGCCACGAGTGCCAGCAGCAGGCCGGTGGCCACCAGCCACAGCATTGCCGACAACCCCGCGCGGGGCTGCCGGCGATCCGGCAAGGCGTGTTCAACGGCCAGCGCGGTCAATGGTTCCGGCTCCGATCAGCGTTCCATGGCACAACATCATGTATGACCACACAAACAGCACTTCTTCTGCAAGCACCAGCAGCCAGCCGAGCATTTGCACCAGCGAGGTCGCCGGGGCGGGCATCAGCTGCTGGGCCAGCCACAGGCGCAGCCCGTCCTTGGCCGCGGCGAGCTGCAGCAGCAGCTGCGCCGGGCCGCTGCGTGCCTGCTCCTGGTCCACCATGTGCCAGACGGCGCGCTCCAGGCTGACCCCAGCGAAGTCCGGGTAGGCCTGCTGGAACGCCAGCCAGACGAGCAGCCCCGCCAGCGACGCACCGATCAGCCACGCCGCCGCGCGCCAGCTCAGGATCGGCAGGTAAAGGTCGCCGGCATGGCCCGCAAGCCGCCCGTGCAGCCAGGCGCGCAGCACCACGAGCGCGGGCCCAGCCGCGATCAGCGCCAGCCATACGCGGAAATCGCCGATACGCGCGAGCGCGATCAACAGCAGCAGTGCGAGCAATGCACCGAGCAGCGCGGGGCGCAGGGCGAGCAGCAGGCCGCCGCGCAGCCAGCCCTGCAGCGGGCTGGCCGCGGCGACGCAGACCGCCAGGAAGGCACGCCGGCGGATCCGGGCCCTGTGGAGCAGGGCCGTCGCGATCAGCGTCGTGAACAGCACCCACACGAGCGCCAGCGCCGGGGTCGGCAGGACGCGCGCGTACACGTAGTAGCCCCAAGCGAGGGCCGCCACGCCGAGCAGGCACAGCAGCTCGCGCAGCAGCCGGCTCGCCTCCGACCCGGCCAGCCTAGCGCTCCAGCCAGCGGCCGACCTGCGCGAACACCTGCGGGCTCGACAACAGGTCGAGGTGGCTCAGGCCCGGGCCGACCCAGCGGTGGGCCGCGGGGAAGTTCAGCGCAAAGCGGTCGTCCTCGTGCTCGCCGAGCGCGCTGGCGAGCGGCACCAGGCCGTCGCCGAGGATGCGCGCGACGCGCGCATCCTCGCGCACCGCGGCCACCGTGTAACACGCCACGTCCGCGGGTAGCGGCACCGGCGTGCGCGGATCCTCGCGCATCGGCGCATAGCGATCCCGCTCCCGCCAGTCTTCTTCCAGCAGGATCCCGAAGCGCAGGTCGGTGATGCCGGCGCTGCGGGTCCGGCCGAGGCGCGTGAACGGCCGCGTGTAGGGACTCAGGCCCAGCAGCGTGTCGAGTCCGTTGCCGGCGCGCTCGAGCGGCGAGCCGTGGTGCGGCGTGCCGAGAAACACCAGCTTGCGCACGCGCCGCGGCCAGGCGTGCCCGGCGGCCTCGCCGTAATGGCAGGCGCTGCGCGCCACCAGCCCGCCCATGCTGTGGCCGACGATGACCAGCTCCTCGAGCGGAACCGGCCATTCCGCCACCAGCGTCTCCAGCATCCCCGCGAGAATCCGGCCGTTCGCCGCGATGTGCAGGCCCGAGTTGTAGTGCAGGTGCAGGTTCGTGTAACCGAGCTCATGGCCGAGGGTGGCGACATGGTCGGTGCCGCCGCGCGCCCACTGGCGCGGATGCATGCACAGGCCGTGCGCCTGGATCAGCACCCTGCGCTGCGCCGTGGGAATAGCCCGGCGAATCGCAGCGGCGTGCAGCTCGAGCGGCAAGCCGCCGCGCCGCAGGCTCATCGGGATCGCCAGCGGATTGCCGGTGGCCTCGAGGTGGTCGCCGAGTACGCCGTTGAGCACGGCCAGCGCGGTGTCGTGCGTCGGCGGGCGCTGCCGGGTCGCGGTCAACGCGGCGACGGGCGCCAGCACCAGGTCCAGGCCCCCGCCGACGAGGCGCATCCCGCCACCCACGCAGCGGTAGACGAAGCCGGCGAGGCCTCGTGTGCGCTCGTTGCTCGAGCCCGGCAGCAGGCCGGCGAGCCCGGCGATGGTGCCGTGCATCGACTCGACGAGGTCGGTCACGTGGACGCCGGCGTCGATGAGCAGGCGGCTGGCGCCCTGGATGTCGGACGCCAGGTTGTGCGGCGGCGTGCTCATGAAATCTTGCCGCGGCAGCTCAATGCGGCTTCCGGTCGCGATCGGCCTCGCGCTTCGGTGGCGACTCGTCGCCCTTCTTGTAGTCGCCGATGACGCCCTTCAGCGGGCACATCGAGAAAATCGCGCATTTCTTGCAGCCTGCGGCCAGGGCAACGGGGCATAGGGTCATGTCGGTTCTCCTCGGTGGGATGCGGATCGCCACGGCGTCGTGGCCGATAGGCTACGCCGGTTGCGGGGCAAACGCAGCTTTCGCGCCCAGAGGCGACGGGGAGCAGCGGGACGTCAATCTCACGCCCGGCCCCGGTTTTGGGGGGACGCGGCTCCAGCAACTGCGATCAGCCAGGCGGCCAGCGTCGGGAAGTTTGCTGGGATGTTGCGGGTCCCATCAGCACGTAATGAGACAACCTGAACGGAGAGACCGCCATGCTGTTCGTCCTGCTCGCGGCCATGGCGGCCGCTGTCATCCTGCTGTATCGCGGCTTTGGCCTGCTCGCCTGGCTGCTCGGTACAGGCATCGCGCTGGTCGGTTGGCGACTGACGGGTATCGACTCGCCGAAACTGTTCATCGCCCTGGTGTCAGCGTTGATCATGCTGGCTCTGTTGTTCGGCGTGCCGCTGATCCGCAGGCACGTGCTCAGCCGCATGCTGATGAGGCGCATGGCAAAAGTGCTGCCGCGGCTGGGCAATACTGAGCGGATCGCGCTGGAGGCGGGCACGGTGTGGTGGGACGCCGACCTGTTCGGCGGCCGCCCGGACTGGCAGAAGCTGCTCGACTACGAATTGCCGGAACTGCCGGAGCGCGAGCGCGCCTACATCGACGGCCCGGTGGAGGCGCTGTGCGCCGCCAGCGACGACTGGCAGGTGCACCAGATTCGCGACCTGCCCGAGGACGCCTGGGCGCTGATCCGCAAGCACCGCCTGTTCGGCATGATCATTCCCGAGGAATAGGGCGGGCGGGGATTCTCCCAGCTCGGCCACGCCCTGGTGGTGACCAAGATTGCCTCGCGCTCGGTGGCCGCCGCAGTAACCGTGATGGTGCCGAACGTACCGCTGGATACCATCATCGGCGGTCTCGAAGGTGCCGGCCAGGGCTGGCGCATGCTGATGGAGTCGCTGGCGGCTGGACGCTCGGCGTCGCTGCCGGCGCTGTCGGTCGGTGCAGCACAGATCGCGACCCGCGTCAGCGGTGCCTACGGCACGGTGCGCGAGCAGTTCGACACGCCGATCGGCCGCTTCGAAGGTATCGAAGAGCCGCTGGCGCGCATCGGCGGCATGACTTACCTGATGAGCGCGGCGCAGCGACTTACCTGCGGCGCGCTGGACCTAGGCGAGAAGCCGTCGGTGATCTCCGCCATCGTCAAGTGCTACCCACCGAGGCCATGCGCGATGTGGTCAAGGACGCGATGGACATCCGCGCCGGCGCCGCCATCCAGCGCGGCCCACGCAATATCCTGGCGCGGGCCTGGGAGGCGGCGCCGATCGGCATCACCGTCGAGGGTGCCAACATCCTCACCCGCTCGATGATCATCCACGGGCAGGGCGCGATCCGCTGTCACCCCTTCGTGCAGCGCGAGGTCCAGTCAATTGCCACCGGCGACATCGAGGCCTTCGACCAGGCCATCTGGGGCCACGTCAAACACTTCGCCGCCTGCACGGCCCGCGCCATGCTGCTGGCATTCACCGGCTCGCGCATCGCCGGGGTGCCAGACCTGGCCGACAAGTCGCTGACCCGCGGCCTACAGCACCTGTCGCGTTTCTCGGCTGCCTTCGCCCTGGTATCGGATGTCGCCATGGGGGTGCTCGGAGGCTCACTCAAGCGCCGCGAGAAAATCTCCGGCCGGCTTGCCGATGCGCTCGGCTGGATGTACCTCGCCTCAGCGGCGATCCGCCGCTACCACAATGAGCCGAAAACGCGCTGGGCCTATGCCTTCGCGCAATGGAGCGTGTACACCGCACTGTACCGGATCCAGGAGGCCCTGCTCGGGGTGATCGAGAACTTCCCCGTCCGCTGGATCGGCGCCCTGCTGCGCGTGGCCGTGTTCCCCTTCGGTACGCGCTTCCGCCCGCCTGGTGATCTCCTCGGCGGGCGCGTGGCACGTGAGTTGCTCGAGGATCGCGAGGCCCGCCGCGCGCTTACCAAGGAGATCTTCGTGCCACCACCGGACGAGCTCGGGTTGGGCCGCCTGGAGGCCGCGCTGGAGCAGGCTGTCGATGCCTTGCCGATCGAGACCAAGCCGCGCGACCTGGTCTGCGCCGGCCAGCTCGACCGCGCGCCGGGCCATGTGCTGGACGACATGGCATTGGCGGCCGGGCTGATCACCCAGGACGAATACGACCGGCCGAACGCGGCCCGCGACTGCAGGCTGGAAGTCATCCAGGTCGACGCCTTCGATTTCGACGCATACCGCGATATCCACTGAGCAGATGCGTGGTCGGCGATTTGCCCTGCGACGCCGCGGATGTCCTGCCCAAGGCCGAACTGCTGTTCTGCGATCCGCAGACTCACGCCCGTAAACTGATCATGTGCTTTGTGCGCCACCTGAGTGACGAACAGCTCCTGCTGAAGGTCGGCCCTCTCGGCAGTGGCCGGCGCTTAGTCGAGATCCGCGCCGGTCACGCTGCGCAGGCCGCTCTCGTCCGGCGGCGGCGCGCCGATGGCGCGCACCGTCTCGAGGAACTGGATCGTCGGGCCGCGCTCGGTCAGCCACTGCACGGCTTGGCGACCGTCATCGCTGGCGCGATAGGCCTCCCAGTCCTCGGCCCGCGCCCACTGGAACAGCTCGACGATCTTGCGGGCGTCCTCGCTGAGGTAGACCAGCGCCGACAGGAAGCCGGCGTGGAAGCGGGTGCGCGCCGCGACGAAATCCGCCAGCTCCTGTGCGAATCGCTCGCTCTCGCCGGGGCGGCAGTCGAATACCAGCAGCACCGTGAACGCGCCTTCGTGGATCGGCATGCCCTTGATCGCCATGTTGTCCCTCCGCTGTTGCGCGCCATCATGCCCGAGCGGCTGAAAGCTGTTAAGCCGCCCGCGCCGCTCAGTCGCGCGGACGGAACCCGATCCTTCGGCCCTCGTAGTCCACCGTGACGACCAGACCCTGCAGCGCTGCCCCGCCGAGCACGCCGGCGCGCGCCTCGGCGCCGTGGCCATGCGCGGGCGTCGGGCAAGGCTGCCCGGTGGTCCGGATGCTGCGGCCGGCGATGACGACGGCCCCCTGGCGCACGTCGCCGTCGAGGCAGGCGCCCAGCGGCGCGGCCGGCTCGAACTGCAGCCGCACCCACCCGCCCGGTCCGTCGTCGGCCTCGAACCAGGCTTCGAAGTAGGGAATTCGGCCGAGCACGGCCAGCCGCTGCAGTTCGGCCGTCAAGCCGCCCGGCGTGCCGTCGCGATACAGCGTCACGCGGCCGCCGGTCGCGTCCAGCTCGACGATGAAGCGGCGCAGCAGGTCGTAGCCGAAGACGCCGGCGGCCCCGCCGCCCGGCCTCCCGTGCGGCCACTCCGCCATGTCGACCAGCAGCAGGCTCTGGTCGCGCAGCTCGACCGTGTCCAGCGCGAGCCGGCGCTGCTTGATCAACAGCCCGCCACCGATCCCCGGCAGCAAGCCCTCGCGCAACCTGAGCCGGCCGGCGCCGGTCGGTCCGAAGCCGGCGGCGCGCGCCCCCGTCAGGGCGATCGCGCCGGCCGATGCCTGCAGCAGGAACGGCACCGGCGCGCTGCCGTCTACCGATACCGGCAGCCACAGGCGCCCATCCTCGCCGGCCTCGAGCGGCAGGCTGACCGACAGCGCATCCGGTGGCCACTCGGCTGCGCTGGTGTCGTTCGCATGCGCCAGGCGCAAGGTATCGACCCGGCTGCAGCCGGCCGCAAACAGCAGCAAAAACAGCCACGGGGCGAGGCGGATGATCAGAACGGAATCCGCTCGTCGTGGATCGGGAACACGACCCGCACGCTGTCCTGCTCGCGGCTGCGCTTGAGTTCGTAGCCCGAGTGCTCAAACACTTCGATCATCTTGATGTTGGAGGGCAGCATCTCGGCCTCGAACTGGATGATGCCGTTGTCCCGCGCGATCCTGATCAGGTGCTTCAGCAACTGGGTCGCAACGCCGCGGCCCTGGAAATCGTCGCGGACCAGGAACGCCACCTCGGCGCGGCGCGGCTCCACCGGCGGCTGGATCTCGATGTAGCGCCCGACGGCGATGATGCCGTCCTCGTCCGGCGCCTCGGCCGCCAGCGCCGCGTGCCGGTAGAAATCCAGGCGCGTGTAATAGTCGAGTTCCTTGTCCGAGAGCGACTGCTTGGTCTCGAAATAGCGGAAATAGCGCGACTGCTGGCTGGAGCGCTTGAACAGGTCCAGCAGCTTGTGCCGGTCCCATGGGCGCACGGCGCGCACGAAGAACGGCGTGCCGTCGATCAGGTAGCCGAGCGCGCGGTATTCGCGGTGGTCTGGAATGTTCATTGCTGCACCTCTCCGGAGCCCGGCGAACCGACCGGCACCCGCCCCGTCGGCACGCTCGGCGCCGCGCGCTCGCAGTGCGCGGCCTGGTCATCGAAAAAGATATGCGGCCGGAAGGCCTCGAGAATCTCCGTCTTGGGCACGCCGCCCAGGAAAAAGGCTTCGTCGACGACCACGCCCCAGGCCATCAGCGTGCGGATCACGCGCTCGTGGGCGGGTCCGCCGCGCGCCGTCACCAGCGCAGTGCGGATCGGCGTCAGCCCGTCGCGCCGCGCCGCCTGCTGCAGCGCCGAGAGCTTGTGCAACAGCCGCGCGAACGGCCCCGCGGCAAGCGGCTCGCGGGCGCGCGCCTGCTCGTGTCGCGAGAAGGCCTCGAGCCCGTCGGCCTGGAAGATCCGCTCCGATTCGTCGGAGAACAGGATCGCGTCGCCGTCGAAGGCGATGCGGATCTCGTCGGCCGCGTCGAGCGGGTTGTCGGGCCGGTCGTACAGCAGCGCCGCAGCGACGCCGGCATCAAGCGCGCGCCGGACGTCGTCCTCGTAGCCAGACAGGAACAGGTCGACCTTGAAGGCGCGCAGATACGGCGCCAGCGGCGCACCGCCCGACAGCGCAGCGCGACTGATGTCCAGCCCGTAGTGGCGGACGGAGTTGAAGATGCGCAGGCTCGTTTCGGTGGAGTTGCGCGACATGACGACGACCTCGGCGCGGCGCGGCGCGTCCGGGCTGTTCAGGCCGAGCACTGCGCGCGCCAGCGGGAAGCCGGTGCCCGGCGGCAGGATTTCTTCCTCGCGCCCGAGTTGCTCGGCGCGGTAGGCGTCCAGCCCGGCCGAGACGAACAGGGCGTCCTCCCGGCGCAGGTCGAACAAGGCGCGGGACGAGATGCCGACGACGAGACAGCTGGACAGGTCGATGGCCATTGGTGTGCCTCCGGAGGGCATTATCGCATTGCCCGGGGGCCGCGGCGGCGTATTCGGCGGAGGGGTTTCCCGCAGTGACGCATCCCGCAGAGGCGCAGAGGCGCAGAGGCGCGGAGACGCAGAGAAAGCCGGCTCTCCCTGCTCTGCGTCTTTGCGTCTCCGCGTCCCTGCGGGATACACCTCTGCGGCGCCCAAATGAAAAAGGCCGGAACGATCGCCCGGCCCTCCTCAATCCCGCGAGACACCGTCAGGTACTACTCGGCAGCCTTCTCCGGCTGGTCGACGAGCTGCACCAGCGCCATCGGCGCGGCGTCGCCGGGGCGGAAGCCGATCTTCAGGATCCGCAGGTAGCCGCCCGGGCGCGCCCGGTAGCGCGGCCCCAGCTCATTGAACAGCTTGCCGACGACCTCCTTGTCGCGCAGCCGGTCGAAGGCGCGCCGGCGCTGCGCCACGCCGTCTTCCTTGGCCAGCGTAATCAGCGGCTCCACGACGCGACGCAGCTCCTTGGCCTTCGGCAGCGTGGTGCGGATGGTCTCGTGCAGCAGCAGCGACGAGGCCATGTTTCTGAACATTGCCCTGCGATGGGAACTGTTGCGGCTCAGTTGCCGCCCTGCATTACGGTGGCGCATTGCTCGTTATCCTGGTTGGCCGGGGCGCTCAGGCGACCCGATCGTCGTCGTGCCGGATGCTGGCCGGCGGCCAGCCATCGAGGCGCATGCCGAGCTGCAGGCCGTGATTGTCCAGCACCTGCTTGATCTCGGTCAGCGACTTCTTGCCCAGGTTCGGGGTGCGGAGCAGCTCCACTTCCGTCTTCTGGACCAGGTCGCCGATGTAGTTGATGTTCTCCGCCTTCAGGCAGTTCGCCGAGCGCACCGTCAGCTCGAGCTCGTCGACCGGCTTGAGCAGGATCGGGTCGATCGCCTTGTCGCCCGGCTCCGGCCCCAGGCCCTCGCCCTGCAGATCGACGAACACCGCCAGCTGGTCCTTGAGAATCGCGCCGGCGCGGCGGATCGCCTCCTCGGAGTCGATCGTGCCGTTGGTCTCGATGTCGATGATCAGCTTGTCAAGGTCAGTGCGCTGCTCGACGCGCGCGGCATCGACCGTGTAGGCGACCCGGCGCACGGGACTGAACGACGCGTCGAGCTGCAGCCGGCCGATCGGCGCGCTCTGCTCCTCGAAGGCCGGCCGCTGGGTCACCGGCTGGTAGCCGCGCCCGCGCCGCACCTTCAGGCGCATCGACAGCGAGCCGGCCTTGGTCAGCGTGGCGATCACGAGGTCGGGATTGATGACTTCGACGTCATGCCCGGTCTCGATATCGGCCGCCGTGACGATGCCCGGCCCCTTCTTCGACAGCGTCAGCTCGATCTCGTCGCGGGTGTGCATCTTGACGGCCAGCTGCTTGAGGTTCAGCAGGATATCGACGATATCCTCCTGCACGCCTTCGATGCTGGTGTACTCGTGCAACACGCCGTCGATCTCGGCCTCGACCACGGCGCAGCCGGGCATCGAGGACAGCAGGATCCGCCGCAGCGCGTTACCGAGGGTGTGGCCGAAGCCGCGCTCGAGCGGCTCGATGGTCACACGGGCCCGGGTCCGGCTGTCCGGCTGGACCTTGACGACGCGGGGACGCAAAAATTCGTTGACCGATGCCTGCA
>CAYWYS010000017.1:0-60240 GCA_964462675.1 uncultured Thioalkalivibrio sp. | reverse complement strand
CCCTGAACGCCGGTGCCGGAGATCCCTTGGACGCCAGTGCCGGAAATGCCTTGGACACCCGTGCCGGAGATGCCCTGGACGCCGGTGCCGGAAATGCCTTGGACACCCGTGCCAGAGATGCCCTGGACGCCGGTACCAGAAATACCCTGGACGCCGGTGCCGGAGATCCCTTGGACGCCAGTGCCAGAGATGCCCTGGACGCCGGTGCCGGAAATGCCTTGGACGCCCGTGCCAGAGATGCCCTGGACGCCGGTGCCAGAGATGCCCTGGGCGTCAGTGCCGGAGACACGTTGGTTACTGGTCGTTCCGAATATGTCGGTGGCAAATGCGCTTTGCGAAGCGGAAATTGCCAAAACAGATGACAGCATGGCGATTGGAAGCTTCGTTTTCTTGCTCTTGTAGCTGTTATCCATAGTCATTTACTCCCTTTCGCTCTTGATAGGGCCTTTGTCGAAAAACATGAACATACCGACACCAGGGTAAATTCTCGGAATCTCGTCTGGGACTTTCTCGAGTTTGGCGAGAGCCTTCTCTCGTTCGGACGTCCACGAATCGAGATCCTCAAGAAATTTTTGTCCCGCCTCTTTAACAATTTCGATGAACGAATTCAGGTCTGACGGACGAATCCCGGATGTGGATAAGAACTGCCGCTGGAAGCGCTTTTCGCCAGGTTCAGATTTCTCGAGGTTGTATTCCAAAGTCTCTGCCAACGCTTTCAAGCTCTTTCCGACATAGGCCAAACTGATCGGATCGACCTTTCCTGATATGTAGGATCGTCTAAGGACTTTAACTGTCCCTTTCTTCGTCTTTGCGACACACCCCGCGCGAATTAACTCAGCGAGGACTTCATCCGGCGGGAGTGTTCTCGCATGGCGACGCGCCAATGCTTTGAACCCATTCGGGCCCTCGATGGGCAACTCCATTGGAATGCCATAGGGTCCGGTGAAATCCGGGTCAGAGTGCCACGCAGACAAGGTGTCAACCGAGGCGTTCATTCTTGCTGCGACGCCTTTACTTTCAGGCTCAGCACCAAGAAGGCTCTCAACCTCGGGGCGAGGAATTCCAGTAAGGACTGCGATTCGAGCGGGGCTCGATTCCGAGATTTCGAGGTAATCTTCGTCTGCTGAGTCTACGAAGACGTACCGCAGCGCGCTTGCCAAGTCTTGAAACGAAATTCCGTGTTTCACGCAAAGCCTGACCAACGGACGCGCCGCTTCTTTAATCGCTTCGAGCAATGCATCCCGAACAAAATCGTTCAGGTCACGGTCGCCCCGAGAATGTTCGATCGGGAAATTTGCCAGCTTCATCCGTTGACTCTTAGCTCTTTTTCGAGGCTGGGCCCTAGGTTGCGCCTTTGACTATAACCAGCCCGAATTTCAGGTCAACGATTCAACATATTGTGGCTTGAGTTCTTTCGGCGATTCTGCAATTGCCCTGGCGTCGACGAGGGGTGGGGAGGCTAAAAATCGCTCAAAGTCAGAAGGTAACGTTTACTTCCTAGACATGGCGGCAGGGAATCGGCGGGATGCTCATGGCGACATTATGTTAAATGGAAGCAGGCCCGGATTTGTCCGTTCAGGAAGGGCAGCAACGCAACCGATGCGACGACGGGGTGCGTCCGCATTGCCCGCGAGCCCTGGCGATCAGCTGTTCTCGGCCCAGCAGAAGCAACGATTTGACAGAATCTGGCCGGGCTGGATAGGCGTTTCGGGCGGGCGGAATGCGAATCGACGATTTCGCCTGAAAACTCGCCATCCGGCCCTTTGAGCTTCGACCCGGGCCATCACAGCGGGGTGCCCGGTTGCGCTATACGAGGCGCGCCTGGTAGCGATCTGTGAATCCGCTCACAGTTCCAATTCCAACAGACTGGATTGCATCACAGTTTTGCTTCGCACGATCGGGCAGGCCGAGCCGTATTTTTTTCCGGGCAAGAAATTGGTGCGGCGCATCATTTCGTTTTGCGCGGTGCGCCTAAATTTCTCCTGGCGCGAGCGCCTGGATGCTCAATGCATGGATGTCGGTGCTCATCAGGTCGCCAACTGCTTCATAAACAATACGATGCCGGCGAATTCTCGACTGGCTCTCAAAAGCACTTGCGACAATGGTGACTCGGAAGTGTCCGCGCCCGTCCCGGGCCCCGGCGTGACCGGCGTGCAAGTGACTTTCATCCTCGATTTCCAGGAGCTCGGGCTCAAGGGAGTCTCGCAAGCGCTCCCTGATCGCCTCGATCCGCTGCTCATTCATCCCGTAGACCTCAGTGCTGTGGTTGGTTCGAACCTTCTCATGAGAGCCGCACGCAGAGGAAGATTTCTTGCGGGGCAGGGTATCGATCCGGGCTTTCCTCAAAGCCGAATCAGGCGCCACCTATCAGGCTAGAATGGCGCGCCATGGCCGAGCTGATCGAAATCCACCCGCAGAACCCGCAGCCGCGGTTGATCAGGGAAGTTGTCGCTGCAATCGAGGCCGGCGGTATCATTGCCTACCCGACTGACTCTTCTTATGCCTTCGGGTGGGCGATGGGCAACAAGTCGGCGCAGGAACGGATCCGTCGGCTCAAGAACCTCGACAAGCACCACCACTTCACGCTGGTTTGCGAGGGCCTTTCGGAGCTTGCGACTTACGCGCGCGTGGACAACCAGGCTTACCGGCTGATCAAGGCCTTGACCCCGGGGCCATACACTTTCATCCTGCCCGCGACGCGCCTGGTGCCAAACCGGCTTCAGCATCCCAAGCGCAAAAGCATCGGTATCCGGGTTCCCGACCACGCCATCGCGCTGGCCCTGCTCGCGGAACTCCCGGAGCCATTGATGAGTACCACGCTGCAGCTGCCCGGCCAGGAACACCCGATGAATGACCCGTGGGAGATGCGCGAGCGTTTCGAGCACGAGCTCGTGGCAGTCATCGACGGTGGGCCGTGTGCGCTCGAATCGACCTCGGTCATCGATCTCACGGGGCCGGTGCCAGTGGTGGCGCGCGCCGGGCTGGGCGATGTCGCCCACCTTGAACAAGCCTGAGTCAGCGACCGCGAGCTTCCTTATAATACGTCGATGCAGCAGCTCTCCATGCTCCAAGTCCTGGCCGTCGCGGCCATCCCGGTGCTGTTCGCGATTACGCTGCACGAGGTCGCGCATGGCTGGGCGGCGCGCCAATTCGGTGATCGCACGGCTGAGATGCTCGGTCGCTTGAGCATCAACCCACTGAAACATATCGATCCGATCGGCACCGTGTTGGTGCCGGCGCTGGCGCTGATGACGACCGGATTCCTGTTCGGCTGGGCCAAGCCAGTGCCCGTCGCGACGCGCAACCTGCGCAATCCGCGCCGCGACATGATGATCGTCGCGGCCGCCGGGCCCGGCGCCAACATCCTGATGGCCTTCTTCTGGGCGTTTTTCCTGAAGGCCGTGTCGCTCAGTGGTCTCGAGGGCATGACGGCGGTGTTCTTCATGACCATGGGCCAGATCGGCGTCTTCATCAACGTGATTCTCGCGGTGTTCAACATGCTGCCGATTCCACCGCTCGATGGCGGCCGGGTCCTCAGTGGGTTGTTGCCGCCGCGGGCCTCGACGAGGCTTGACGCACTCGAGCCTTATGGGCTCGTCATCGTGCTGGCCCTGATCTTTTTCGCCTGGGGATATCTGCGTCCGGTGATCACCGCGGTCACTCAATTCATCACGTCGATCGCGGGCTTGTGATCGTCGACTGTCTGCACGGAGCGAGCATTGAGCAGCATTACTGGCGCTAACCGGCGCGTCTTGTCCGGCATGCGGCCCACCGGAGCCATGCACCTCGGCCACCTGCATGGCGCGTTGAAGAACTGGTTGCGGTTGCAGTACGAGTATGACTGCTTCTTTTTCGTCGCCGACTGGCATGCGCTGACGACTCACTACGAAGATCCTTCGGGAATCGGACCGAGCGTCCGCGAGATGTTGATCGAATGGCTGGCGGTAGGCATCAACCCGGCGGCTGCCACGATTTTCGTGCAATCGGATGTGCCGGAGCATGCCGAGTTGCATCTGCTGCTGTCGATGATCACGCCGCTTGGCTGGCTCGAGCGCGTGCCGACCTACAAGGACCAGCAGGAGAAGCTCAAGGAACGTGACCTCGGCACTTACGGCTTTCTTGGCTATCCGCTGCTGCAGAGCGCGGATATCCTGATGTATCGGGCGGGACATGTGCCCGTCGGCGAGGACCAGGTCGCGCATGTCGAGATCACGCGCGAGATCGCCCGCCGCTTCAATCACCTGTACGGCCGCGAGCCGGACTTCGAGCAGCGGGCACAGCGCGCCGTTCGCCATCTCGGCGGCAAGCAGAGCCGGCTGTATCTCGATTTCCGCAAGAGTTACCAGGAGCGCGGCGACGAGGCGGCGCTCGAGTCCGGGCGTGCGCTCGTGGAGAATCATCCTCGCCTGACGCTGGCCGATCGCGAGCGACTGCTCGGGTACCTGGAGGGGATCGGTCGCACGATCCTGGTGGAGCCCGATGCCTTGTTGACGCCGACGCCGCGCGTGCCCGGTCTCGACGGGCAGAAAATGTCCAAGTCCTATGGCAACACGATCGGGCTGGCGGAAGCGCCGGAGACCGTCGAGAAAAAGCTGCGCACGATGCAGACCGATCCGGCGCGCGTGCGCCGCACCGATCCCGGCGAACCCGAGAAGTGCCCGGTGTGGCAGTTCCATCGCATGTATTCGGACGAAGCCACCAAGGACTGGGTGCAGCAAGGCTGCCGCAGCGCCGGGATCGGCTGCCTCGAGTGCAAGCAGCCGGTCATCGATGCCGTGCTGGCCGAGCTGGCGCCGATCCGCGAGCGTATCGCGGAGTACGCCGCCAGTCCCTCGACCGTGCAGATCATTCTCTCGGAGGGCAGGGAGCGGGCGCGTGACGCCGCGCGCGAGACCATGGATGATGTGCGTGAGGCCATGGGGCTGGAGTATCGATGAGCGAGCAGTCGCAGGCAGAGACCGAACAAGCGGCAGCTGAGGCTGGCACTGAATTCGCCGCGGCGGCGCCGATGGGCGCCGGCCAGTCGGAGATGCCGTTTGCGATCGTCGAAGGCGAGCCGTTCACGCAGCTGCCGATGGACCTCTATATTCCGCCGCATGCCCTGGAGGTCATCCTTGACGCCTTCGAGGGTCCGCTCGATCTGCTGCTCTACCTGATCAAGCGGCAGAACATCGACATCCTCAATATTCCGATCGCCAAGATCACGCAGCAGTACATGAACTACATCGAGGTCATGCAGGAGCTGCAGCTCGAGCTGGCCGCGGAGTACCTCGTGATGGCGGCGATGCTCGCCGAGATCAAGTCGCGCATGCTGTTGCCGCGTCCTTCGGAGCAGGTGGCGGATGAAGAGGACCCGCGCGCGGAGCTCGTGCGCCGCTTGCAGGAATACGAGCGCTTCAAGCAGGCCGCCGAGCAGATCGACGAGCTGCCGCGGCTCGAGCGCGACGTGTTCCAGGCGAACGCGGAGATGTGCGAGCGCAAGGTGGTCGAGATCCTTCCGGAGATCACGCTGCGCGAGCTGCTGCTGAGCTTCCAGGAAGTGCTGTCACGCGCCGACATGTTTGCCCATCACCACATCCAGCGCGAGCCGCTGTCGGTGCGGCAGCGCATGTCGGACGTGCTGGCGCGAATCCAGCAGGGCGGCTTTGTGGAATTCACGAAGCTGTTCACGCCGGAGGAGGGCCGCATGGGCGTCGTCGTGACCTTCCTGGCGCTGCTCGAGCTGATTCGCGAATCCTTGCTGGACCTCGTCCAGTCGGAGGCGTTCGCGCCAATTCACGTCAAGGCGCGCAGCGGCGGGCGCGACCCGGCCGCCGATGCGGTGCAGCCGCTCGCCGGCCTCTGAAAGGACCCGAGCCATGGACAAAGAGAAGCTGAAGCATATCGTCGAGGCTGCATTGCTGGCGGCGGGACGCCCGCTGACCCTGGAGCAGATCCAGGGGCTGTTCTCGGAGCTCGAGCGCCCGGAACGCAACGACCTGCGGGACGCGATCGCGCTGCTCGAGGCGGAGTACGCCAACCGCGGCCTGCGCGTCATCGAGGTCGCGAGCGGCTGGCGTATCCAGGTGCGGGAGGAAATGGCCGGCTGGCTTTCGAGGCTGTGGCAGGACCGGCCGGCACGCTACTCGCGGGCGCTGCTGGAAACCCTGGCCCTGATTGCCTACCGGCAACCGATCACCCGCGGCGAGATCGAGGATATCCGCGGCGTCAGCGTCAGCTCGAACATCATGCGCACGCTGACCGAGCGCGGCTGGGTGCGGATCGTGGGCCATCGGGACGTGCCCGGGCGACCGGGGATGTACGCGACCACGCGCGAGTTCCTCGATTATTTCGGTCTCAAGAAGCTCGAGGATCTGCCGCCGCTGGCCGACATACGCGATCTCGACAGCATCAGCGTCGAACTTGACCTGGGGCTCACCGAGTTGCCGCCCGTTGCGATACCGGAGGAGGCCGGCGAGTATGAAGAAACGACCGACATTGACGCGACGGAAGACACCGAACGCGCCTGAGGCCGAGCCGGTCCGGATCCACAAGCTGCTGGCGGATGCCGGCATCGGTTCACGACGCGAGATCGAGCGCTGGATCGGCGAAGGCCGCATCTCGGTCAATGGGCGGCCCGCGGAAGTGGGCGAGCGCCTGACGGGCACCGAGAAGCTGTCGATCGACGGTCGGCCGGTGCGCATCAACGAGCCGTCCCGGCATCGCTACCTCGCGTATCACAAGCCGGCCGACGAGGTCTGCACGCGCAGCGACCCGGAAGGCCGCCGCACGGTGTTCGATTCGCTGCCGCGCTTGCGCGGCCAGCGCTGGATTGCCGTCGGGCGGCTCGATGTCAGCACCACCGGGCTGCTGCTGTTCACCACCGACGGCGCGCTCGCCAACGCCTTGATGCATCCGTCCGGCGAGGTGCTGCGCGAGTACGCGGTGCGCGTCATGGGTGAGCCGGACGAGGAGGTTGTCGGCAAGCTTACCGCCGGCGTGCAGCTGGACGACGGGATGGCCTCCTTCGACACGGTCGAGCCGGGCGG
Organism: uncultured Thioalkalivibrio sp.; assembly: GCA_964462675.1. GTDB lineage: Bacteria > Pseudomonadota > Gammaproteobacteria > Steroidobacterales > XN24 > XN24. Next base: position 53,212 of record CAYWYS010000017.1, on the reverse strand, counting down.
CGGCGAAGGGCGCAACCGCTGGTATCACGTCACCCTGCGCGAGGGCCGCAACCGGGAAGTGCGCCGTCTCTGGGAGTCCGTCGGGTTCACGGTCAGCCGGCTGTCGCGGGTGGCGTATGGCCCGGTCAAGCTGGATCGCCAGCTCAGCAGGGGTCGTTTCCGCGACCTGGAGGCCAGCGAAGTGCGCGCCTTGTACGAGGCGGTGCGACTGCCCGCGCCGAACATCGCGCCGGTCGATGCGCGCGCGCTGAAGCCGCGCCGCAAGCGCTTCTCGAGTCCCCCATAGCAGCCCCGCCGGGCTGCGCCTACTGGGCGTCGAAACTCTCGCCTGTCACGCCGCGGCTCTCGGGGCCGAGCAGGTACAGGTACACGCCGAGAATCTCCTCCGGCGTCTTCAGCTGGGCAGGATCCTCGCCGGGATAGGCCGCGGCGCGCATCGACGTCCGCGTGGCGCCGGGATTGACGGCGTTGACACGAATGTTCGGCTTGTTCTCCAGTTCGTCGGCCAGCACCTGGCTCAAGCCCTCGATGCCGAACTTGGACACGGCGTAAGCGCCCCAGTAGGCCTTGCCGCGTCGCCCGACGCCACTGGAGGTGAACACCACCGATGCGTCGCGCGATCTCAGCAACAGCGGTAGCAGGCAACGGCACAGGATGAACGGCGCGGTCAGGTTGACGTGCAGCACGCGCTGCCAGTCGCCGACGTCATGGTGCTCGATCGGCGTGCGCGCGCCGAGAATGCCGGCATTCTGGACGAGCCCGTCGAGCCGGCCCCACTGGGACTCGATTGCGCCGCTGAGCCGGTCGTAATCCTCGCCGCCGGCCCGTTCGAGATTGAGCGGAAATATTGCCGGCACGGGTCCGCCGGCCGCGCAGATCTCGTCATAGACGGACTCGAGGCGGCTCTGCGTGCGCCCGAGCAGGATCACGGTCGCGCCACGCGCGGCGGCTGCTTTCGCCAGTGCGCGGCCGATGCCCGCGCCGGCACCGGTGACCATGATCACCCGGTCCGCGAGCAGCTCGGGGGCGGCATCGTAGTGCGTCATCTTCTGGATCTGCATCCGAGTTCCTCAGCGGTCAGTGGCGCGCCGTGCCGCACGCCAGGCGGTCCATAGATTATCGAGATTACCCGGCTGTGCGCCGGGACTGAATGCGGCCTCGTGGAGTTTTGCGAGGCGACGGCGATACAGCGCGGCCAGCACGAGCCCGAAGCGCTGGTGCGGCCGCTCAGCCGGCGGCAACGCCGTCTCGGCCTCGTCCAATGCGATGCGCGCTTCGCCGGCGAGCCGGTCGAGGCAGGCCGCGAGCGCTGCATCGGCGGCGGGCTCGCGGCCGGGTTCTTCGCGCGCGCCGGTCTCGGCGATCCAGTCGCGCGGCAGCAGACGGCGCCCCGCGGCCAGATCGCCGCGCAGTTCGGCGATGATCTCCACCAGTCGCATTCCGGTGCCAAGCCGTTGCGCATGGCGGCGCACGGCGCGCTCGTTGGCAGCTTCCGCAAGGCCGGCCAGTCCGGCCAGCATCTCCTGCAGCACGCCGCCGCTGCGATAGCAATACAGCGCGAGCTCGGCGTAGTTCTGGCACGGTGTCTCGGCAAGCTCGGTCTCGGCGGCATCGACCAGCTCGAGCAGATACTCCGGCTGCACCGCGCCCTCGGCGCCGGCGGCCTTGAGCGTGCGCGTCGCCGGATGTTGCTCGTGGCCGCGGCCGAAGTCCGCCAGCTCGCTGCGCCACCACTGCAGCCGCGCCAGCGCGACGGCACGCTCCGCGGGCCGCCGCACCGACGCCATGACCTCGGCGCGAATCTCGAGCAGCGCGGTGAACGTGTCGCGCTGCGACGCCGGCGTGAACAGCAGCGCGTACCACAGCGGCGAGCCGGGTGGCGCGACCTTGGCGGGGATCTCCGGCGCAGCGTTCACGGCTGTTGCGGCGCGTCGCTATTGGACGCATCGGGCGCATCGGGCGCATCCACCGCTTGCGGCCGGCGCGCGACGCTCTCCAGCGCAGGGAGCGGCTCCATCGGCTTGCGCGCCTGCACGCCCAGCTCCGTGAACCGGCGAGCCCCCGGCAGGACCTGGCGTTCGAGCGAGCCCACCGCGTTGTTGTAGGCCTCGACGCTGCCCGACAGCGAGCGCCCGACGCGGGCCAGGTGGCCGGTGAATGTCGCCAGTCGGCCATAGAGGGTCGCGGCCAGGTCGCGAATCTGCTTGGCATTCTCCGCGAGCGCCACCTGTCGCCAGCCGTAGGCGACGGCTTTCAGCAGCGCCACGAAGCTGGTCGGCGTCGCGAGGATGACATGCTGGTTCAGGGCTTCGTCGAGCAACGCCGGGTCGCGCGACAGTGCAGCGCTGAGGAACTGGTCGCCGGGAATGAACAGGATCACGAACTCCGGGCTGCGCTCGAACTGCGACCAGTAGGATTTCGCCGCGAGTTCCCGGACGCGCTCGCGCACCTTGCGCGCATGCCGCTGCAGCGCTGCTTCCCGGGCATCGTCGTCGGGCGCCTCGACCGCCGCCAGGTAGGCGTCGAGCGGCGTCTTGACGTCCACGACCAGCTGCCGGCCTTCCGCCAGGTGCACGATCATGTCCGGGCGCAGCGCGCCCTCCGCCGAGGCGGTGTGCTGTTGCTCGGTGAAATCGCAGTGCTCCACCATGCCGGCGAGCTCGACGAGCCGGCGCAGCGTCATCTCGCCCCATTGCCCGCGCACCTCCGGCCGCCGCAGCGCGGTCACCAGGTTGCGGGTCTCTGCGCTCAGCGTCTGCTGGCTGATGCTGATGGCCTCGAGCAGCGCGCGAATGCTGCCGAAGGCCTGCTGCCGCTCCTTCTCGATCTCGGCGACCTGCCGCTCGGTGCGCTGCAAGGCCTCGCGGATCGGCGCGACCAGCGCTTCGACGGCCTGTTCCCGCTGCTTCAGCTCGCCCTGCGCCCGGACCTGGTGCGCGCCGAGGTTCTGGCGCGCCAGCTCGAGGAAGTTGCGGCTGTTGTCGTGCAATGAGCGACGCGCCAGGTCGTCGAACACGACGGCCAGCCGCTGTTCAGCGAGGCGCAGTGCCGCGTCGCGCTCCTCATCGGCAGTGGCGCGGGCATTGAGCTTGCTCTCGGCGACGGCCAGCCGTTCGCGCAGTCGCGCCGCTTTTCGCTGCAGCACCAGCGCCGTGACGACGACGCCGAGCAACAGCGAGCCGAGCGGCAGCAGCAGCGGGGTCCAGGCGCTCCAGTCGACCTGCGTCACGCCGCCCCCAGCAGCGCGCCGAGTTCGTCAAAGAAGGGCGCCAGCGCCTCGGGGGCGTGCAGCAGCCGGTCCGCCCGCCAGGCCGCCGGGTCTTCGTCTGCCGGGATGTAGCCCCAGGTCGCTGCGACGGTGTACATCTCGGCCGCGCGCCCGGCCTCGATGTCGCGCACGTTGTCGCCGACATAGACGCAGCGGCGCGCGGGCACGCCCAGCTCGCGGGCCGCGTGCAGCAACGGCATCGGGTGCGGCTTCGCGAACGGCAAGGTGTCGCCGCTGATGACCGTGCCCGGCCGCTCGCCGAGGCCGAGGGCCGCCAGCAGGGGCTCGGTCAGCCAGCCCGGCTTGTTGGTGACGATCCCCCAGGGCACGGCGGCCGCCTCGAGCGCTTCGAGCGCCTCGGGCACGCCCGGAAACAGGCGTGAATGCCGGCACAGGCCCGCCTCGTAGCACGCGAGGAAGCGCCCGCGCAGCTCGGCGGTGCGCCGTTCGTCGAGATTGTCGCCATAGCCGATCCGGATCAGTCGCAATGCGCCGTACGAGGCCCACGGCCGCAGCTGCTCATAGGGCAGCGGCTGGCACCCGTCGGCGACCAGCATGGCGTTCAGCGCGCCGGCGAGATCCTGCGCCGTGTCGGCCAGGGTGCCGTCGAGATCGAACAGGACTGCCGCCCGTGTGGTCATCAGGCGGCCGGCCGGAGCGCGTGGGCGAGGTAGTTGACGTGCACGTTGCCGCCGAGCGTGCAGTCGCGCGTGAACGGGTTGTAGTGCATCCCGGTGAAGCCGGCCAGCTCCAGCCCGGCCGCGCGGATCCAGTCGGCGAGCTCCGACGGGCGAATCAGCTTGGCGTACTCGTGGGTGCCGCGCGGCAGCAGCCTGAGCACGTACTCGGCGCCGAAAATGGCCATCGCCCAGGCTTTCGGATTGCGGTTGATGGTCGAGAAGAACACGTGGCCGCCGGGGCGCACGAGGCGGCTGCAGGCCGCGACCACCAGCGAAGGATCGGGGACGTGCTCCAGCATCTCGAGGCAGGTCACGGCGTCATAGGCGCCGGCGCGCGCCACGGCATGGTCCTCGGCGGTGGATTTCAGGTATTCCACCTCCAGGCCGGATTCCCGCACGTGGATCTGTGCCACCGCCAGCGATGCCGCCGCCATGTCGATGGCGGTGACTCGCGCGCCGCGCGCGGCCATCGACTCGGCGAGGATGCCGCCGCCGCAGCCGATGTCGAGCACGCGCTTGTCGCGCAGGCCGACACGCTGGTCGATGAACTCCAGCCGCGCCGGATTGATGTCGTGCAGCGGCTTGAAGTCGCCCTCGGTGTCCCACCAGCGATCGGCCAGCGCCTCGAAACGCGCGATCTCGGCAGCATCCACGTTGTCGTCGCGTGCCTCAGTCATGTCGGTCCGCTCCCGCGATCCTGTCTCGCCATGCGTCTGCGCGCGCGATGATCGCGGCGTCATCAATGCGCGCCAGGCGCCCGTCGGCGACCATCCTGCGGCCGGCCACCCAGACATCCTCGACCTGGTCGCGGCCGGCCGCGTAGACGAGCTGCGCTACCGGGTCATAGACCGGGGAGGTCGCCGGCCGCTCGAGGTCCACACAGCACAGGTCGGCCCATTTACCGGTCTCGATCGAACCGGTTTCCTCGGCCAGCCCGAGCGCCCGGGCCCCGTTGATCGTCGCCATTGCCAGCGCCTGCTCCGCCGTGACCGCATCGGCCTTGCCGGCCACGCCTTTCGCCAGCAGCGCCGCGGTGCGCATCTCGCCGAGCATGTCGAGGTCGTTGTTGCTGGCGGCGCCGTCGGTGCCGAGGCAGACGTTGACGCCGGCCGCCAGGAGTTTCGCCACGGGACAGAATCCGCTGGCGAGCTTCAGATTGGATTCAGGGCAGTGCACGACATGGGCGCCGGCCGCGGCCAGCCGGTCGATCTCGGCATCCTCGAGCTGCGTCATGTGCACCGCCATCAGAACCGGCGACACCAGCCCCAGGCGGTCCAGCCGCGCCAGCGGCCGCTCGCCGCAATCCACGACGCTGCCGAGCACTTCGTCGGCGGTCTCGTGGACGTGGGTGTGCACCGGCACCTCGAGCTCGTCCGCGAGGCGCCGGATCTTCTGCAGGTACTCGTCGTCGACTGTGTAGGGCGCATGCGGCGCGAACGCCGTCGAGATCAGCGGGTGGCCCTTGTATTCGTCGCGCAGCGCCAGGCCCTTGCGCAGGTACTCCGCCATGTCCCCGGCCCAGACGGTCGGGAACTTGATCAGGATCATGCCGACGCAGGCCCGCATCCCGATGCGCGCCGCAGTGCGCGCCACGACCTCGGGAAAGAAGTACATGTCGTTGAAGGTCGTCGTGCCGCCGAGCAGCATCTCGGCCATCGCCAGCTCCGTGCCGTGCTCCACGAACTCGGCGCTCATCCAGCGCTGCTCCGCCGGCCAGATATGGTGCTTGAGCCAGTCCATCAACGGCAGGTCGTCGGCGAGTCCGCGCAACAGCGCCATCGACGCGTGGGTGTGCGCGTTGACGAGCCCGGGAATCAGCAGGTGGGCAGGGCGCTCGACGATCTCGTCCGCGTCGTAGCGCGCCAGCGCCGCGGCGGCCGGCAGCAGGTCCACGATCCGTCCCTGGCGGATCGCGACTGCGTGATCGGCATGCACGCCGCACCCTGGGGCGACCGGCGCGACCCAGCGGGCCTTGATCAGCGTGTCAACTTTCTCCATGCTCGACCACTCGCCATAAGGCGGCCCCATTCGCCGGCGGCCTGCCGAAGCCCGACATTCTATCGCCCCGCGCACGGGCGAACGAGTTTGCCTTGCTGAGTACTCCGCCAATGACTGATTTCGACCCTGTCGATCCCTCCGGAATCGATGCCGTGACCTGGCGGGACGGACGCCTCGACCTGCTCGACCAGCGGCGCCTGCCGGCCGATGTTCGCCGCGTGGTTTGCGAAGACGTGGACGCGGTCATCCATTGCATCCGTGACATGGTGGTACGCGGCGCGCCGGCGATCGGCATCGCCGCCGCTTACGGCGCCGTGCTCGCGGCGCGCCAGCGGACGGCGGCGCATGGCGCGGACTGGCGCGGTGGCTACCGCAGCGACCTGGCGCGCCTGAAGCTGGCGCGACCGACAGCGGTGAACCTTGCGTGGGCCGTCGAGCGGATGCGGGCGGCAGCCGAGACGGCCGGCGATTCGCCCGTCGATGCGCTGCTGGCGGAAGCCCGCCGCATCCATGCCGAGGACATCGCGATGAACATCGCGATGGCGCGCATCGGCGCCGACCTGATCGATGCGCCGGGCAGCGTGATCACGCATTGCAACGCCGGCGCGCTGGCCACCGGCGGGCTCGGCACGGCGCTCGGCGTGATCCGCGAGGCCTGGCGGCGCGGACTCGTGACCCAGGTCTGGGTGGATGAAACCCGCCCGTGGCTGCAGGGGGCGCGCCTGACCGCATGGGAGCTCGGCCGCGAAGGCATTCCCACGACGGTCATCACCGACGCCGCCGCGGCGCAGCTGATGCGGCGCGACCCGCCCAGCTGGGCGATCGTCGGCGCTGACCGGATCACCGCCAATGGCGATGTGGTCAACAAGATCGGCACCTACGCGCTGGCGGTCACTGCCCGGCACCATGGCGTGCGTTTCATGGTCGTCGCCCCCAGCTCCACGCTGGACTTGGCCACGCCCAATGGCGACGAGGTGACGATCGAGCAGCGCGATCCGGCCGAGCTCTGGGCGGCGGCCGGTGGAATTCCGCCGGGGGCGGAAGCGCTGAATCCGGCGTTCGACGTCACCCCGGCCGGGCTCATCGATGCGCTCGTCACCGAGCGCGGCGTCGCCGCGCCGCCGTCCACGGCGGCGATCGCGAAGCTGTTGAGCAGCTGAGCGGACGTTCCCGCCGGGGGTCTGGGGCGGTCCCCCTGTGGTAACATAACCGGCTTGTATCCGGGGTCTGCGCCGCGCTGCAACATGCGTGACCGCGGCTCTTTCAAGTCATTGATTCAATTCGGCCGGTTACCCCATGTCAGAAGTCGCCAAAGAGATCCTCCAGGTCAACCTGGAAGACGAGATGAGGCAGTCCTATCTCGATTACGCGATGAGCGTGATCGTGGGGCGCGCCCTCCCGGATGTCCGTGACGGACTGAAGCCCGTGCATCGCCGCGTGCTGTTCGCGATGCGGGAACTGGGCAACGACTGGAACAAGGCCTACAAAAAGTCGGCGCGCGTCGTCGGCGACGTCATCGGCAAGTACCACCCGCACGGCGATTCGGCGGTCTACGACACTATCGTGCGGATGGCCCAGCCGTTTTCGATGCGCTACGTGCTCGTCGACGGGCAGGGTAATTTCGGCTCGGTTGACGGCGATTCGCCGGCCGCCATGCGGTACACCGAAGTGCGCATGGCGAAGCTCGCCCACGAGTTGCTCGCCGACATCGACAAGGAGACCGTCGACCTTGTCCCGAACTACGACGAGTCCGAGCACGAGCCGTCGGTGCTGCCGACGCGCGTGCCGAACCTGTTGATCAACGGATCGGCCGGCATCGCTGTCGGCATGGCCACGAACATCCCGCCGCACAACCTGCGCGAGGTCATCGGTGCCTGCGTCGCGCTGCTCGACGATGCCGGCCTGAGCATCGACGAACTGATGAAGCACGTGCCCGGTCCGGACTTCCCGACGGCGGCGCTGATCAACGGTGCCTCGGGCATTCTCGAGGCTTACCGCACCGGCCGCGGCCGCGTCCACATTCGCGCCAGGGCCCATTTCGAGGAGTTCCGCGACGGCAGCCGTGAGGCGATCGTCGTGACTGAGCTGCCGTACCAGGTCAACAAGGCGCGGCTGGTGGAGAAGATCGCGGAGCTGGTGCGCGAGAAAAAACTCGAGGGCATCAGCGAGCTGCGCGACGAATCCGACAAGGACGGCCTGCGGGTCGTCATCGAGCTGAAGCGCGGCGAGAACGGCGATGTCGTGCTGAACAACCTGTTCAAGCACACGCCGCTGCAGACCGTGTTCGGCATCAACATGGTCGCGCTTGTCGATGGCCAGCCCAAGCTGCTCAATCTCAAGGAAATCCTCGAGGCCTTCCTGCGTCACCGCCGCGAGGTCGTGACGCGCAGGACGATTTTCGAGCTGCACAAGGCGCGCGAACGCGCCCATGTCCTCGAGGGCCTGGCCGTGGCGCTGGCCAACATCGACGAGGTCATTGCGCTGATCAAGGCCTCGCCATCGTCGGCCGAAGCGCGCGCCGGGCTGACCGCGCGCAGCTGGGCGCCCGGTGTCGTGACCGGCTTGCTGGAACGTGCCGGCGCCGAGGCCACCCGGCCGGCCGGCCTGGCCGCGGAGCTGGGCCTCGGCGCAGGCGGCTATCGCCTGTCCGATGCCCAGGCCCAGGCAATTCTCGACCTGCGCCTGCATCGGCTCACGGGTCTCGAGCAAGAGAAAATAATCAAGGAATACGAAGAGATAATCGAGAAAATTAAAGATTATTCTCTGATCCTGGAGAGCCCTGACCGGCTCTCGGCCGTGATCCGCGAGGAGCTGCTCGCGGTGCGCGACGAGTTCGGCGACGACCGACGCACCGAGATCCTGCCCGATCACCTCGACCTGTCGATGGAAGATTTGATCAGCGAGGAGGACGTGATCGTCACGCTCTCGCACGGCGGCTATGCGAAGGCCCAGCCGGTCACGGACTACCAGGCGCAGCGTCGTGGCGGCCGCGGCCGGACAGCGACGCGCGTCAAGGAAGAGGATTTCGTCGACAAGCTGTTCATTGCGAACACCCACGACTGGCTGCTGTGCTTCTCGAGCCGCGGCAAGGTCTACTGGCTGAAGGTCTACGACTTGCCGCTCGCCGGGCGCGGCTCGCGCGGCAAGCCGATCGTCAACCTGCTGCCGCTCGACGAGGGCGAACGGATCAACGCCGTGCAGCCGGTGCGCGAGTTCATCGAGGGCCCGTACGTGTTCATGGCGACCAGCCGCGGCACGGTCAAGAAGACGCCGCTGATCGCGTTCTCGCGGCCGCGCCGCGACGGCATCATCGCGATCGACCTGCGCGATGACGACTACCTGATCGACGTCGGCATCACCGATGGGCGCCAGCAGATCATGTTGTGCGCGTCGAACGGCAAGGCCATCCGCTTCCGCGAGGCCGATGTGCGGCCGATGGGCCGGACGGCAGGCGGGGTGCGCGGCCTGCGCCTGGGCAGCGACGAACAGGTCATCGCCCTGATCATCGCCGACGCGGGCCACCTGTTGCTGGCGACCGAGAACGGCTACGGCAAGCTGACCCCGGTCGAGGATTTCCCGATGCACGGGCGCGGCGGCCAGGGCGTCATCGGCATCCAGACCAGCGAGCGCAACGGCCAGATGGTCGGCGCGCTGCTGGTACAGCCCGACGACCAGGTCATGATGATCTCGAGCACCGGCGTGCTGGTGCGCACGCCGATCGAGGGCATCCCGGTGCTGTCGCGCAACACCCAGGGCGTGCGCCTGATCCGGCTCGACGAGGGCGGCCGCCTGGTGGGCATGGGGCGGGTGGCCGCAGACCAGGCCGATGAGCTCGGCGATGACGAGGCGGGCGACGGCGACGCCGAACCGGCGGATTGAGGCATCAAGCTAAGGACTGAGGGGACGAACATGGAACGTGTCTACAATTTCAGCGCCGGCCCGGCCGCGATTCCGCTGCCGGTGCTGGAGCGCGCGCGCGACGAGCTGACCAACTGGCGCGGCTGCGGCATGTCGGTCATGGAGCTGTCGCACCGGGGCAAGGAATTCATGTCGATCGCGGAGCGCGCCGAGGCCGACCTGCGCAAGCTGCTCGAGGTGCCCGACGGCTATCGCGTGCTGTTCCTGCAGGGCGGGGCAACCGCCCAGTTCAGCGCCGTGCCGTTCAATCTCGCCGGACCGGGCGACAAGGCCGATTACGTCCTGACTGGTTCCTGGTCAAAGAAGGCGCTGGCGGAGGGCCGGCGCTTCCTGCAGGCGCAGGTGGCGGCGGATTCGGCGGCCAACCGTCATACCGGCATTCCCGATCCGGCCGGCTGGGCCCTCAGCCCCGATGCGACCTACCTGCATTACACGCCAAACGAGACGATCGGCGGCGTGGAGTTCCATTTCGTGCCCGAAGCGACCGCACCGCTGGTGGCCGACATGTCCTCGACGATCCTGTCGCGGCCGATCGATGTCAGCCGCTTCGGGCTCATCTATGCCGGCGCGCAGAAGAACATCGGCCCGGCCGGCCTGGCGATCGTCATCATTCGCGAGGAGCTGCTCGGCCGCGCGCGCGAGGGCACGCCGGCGATGATGAATTACCGCGAGCAGGCCGAGAACGGCTCGATGCTGAACACGCCGCCGACCTGGGGCTGGTACGTCGCCGGCCTGGTGTTCGATTGGCTGCTGGAGCAGGGCGGTCTGGCGGAGATGGAGCGGCGCAACCGGCGCAAGGCCGAGACGCTGTACGGCGCCATCGACGGCTCCGATTTCTACGCGAATCCGGTCGAGAAGCATTGCCGTTCGTGGATGAACATCCCGTTCACGCTGCCTGATCCGGCGCTCGATGCGAAATTCCTGGAGCAGGCGAAGGCGGCCGGGCTCTTGACGCTGAAGGGCCATCGCTCGGTCGGGGGCATGCGCGCGAGCCTGTACAACGCCATGCCGCAGGAAGGCGTGGATGCGCTGGTCGCCTTCATGCGGGAGTTCGAGCGCAGCTGCGGCTGATCCGCCTGTTGCATTGCGGCATAAATATGCCACTATCGGCCGAATGACACGGCGCCGATGGAGTCCACGATGAGTTTCAAGGTTCTGACCCTCAACAACATCGCCCTGAGCGGGCTCGAGCGCTTGCCGCGCGATCGCTACGAGGTCGCCTCCGAGATCGGTCATCCGGATGCCGTGCTGGTGCGATCGGCGGACATGCACAAGATCGACATCCCGGCGAGCGTCAAGGCCATCGGCCGGGCCGGCGCGGGCGTCAACAACATCCCGGTCGAGGCGATGAGCCGCCGTGGCGTGCCGGTGTTCAACGCCCCCGGTGCCAACGCCAATGCGGTCAAGGAGCTGGTCATCGGCGGGATGCTGCTGGCGGCGCGCAATCTCTGCGATGCGTGGGACTATGTGCGCACGCTGGACGGCGGCGAGGAGGACCTGCATCGCGCGGTCGAGAGCGGCAAGAAGCGCTTCGTCGGACTGGAGTTGCCGGGGCGGACGCTCGGCGTGATCGGGCTAGGCGCGATCGGCGTCGAGGTCGCCAACACTGCGCTGGCGCTCGGCATGCAGGTCGTGGGTTTCGACCCGAAGATGACCGTGGAGCGCGCGTGGCAGCTCAATTCCGGCGTGCGCCAGGCGCTGAGCCTCGATGACCTGTTCACCCGCTCGCAGTTCGTCACCGTGCACGTGCCGCTCGGCGAGGGCACGCGCGCGCTGGTCAATGCCGAGCGCCTCGCGCTGATGAAGCCCGGCGGCGTGTTGCTGAATTTTGCGCGCGGCCAGATCGTCGACGATGCCGCCGCGCTGGCCTCGCTGGAGGCCGGCCACCTGGCGCGTTATGTGACCGACTTCCCCGGCGTCGCGACGAAAGGGCACCCGAAAGTCATCGCATTGCCGCATCTTGGCGCCTCGACCCACGAGGCCGAGGAGAATTGCGCGATCATGGTGGCCGAGAACGTGCGCGATTTCCTCGAGAACGGCAACATCCGTCACTCCGTCAACTTCCCTGAGGCGCTGTTGCCGCGGATCGCCGGCAAGCGGCTCGCCATTGCCAATGCGAACGTGCCGAACATGGTGGGCCAGATCTCCACGGCGCTGGCCTCGGCCGGGCTCAATATTTCGGACCTGTTGAACAAGTCGCGCGGCGATATCGCGTATACGCTGGCCGACGTGGACGGGGACATTCCGCCCGGTGTCCTCGAGCAGATCGGCACGATTGATGGCGTGCTGTCGTTGCGGATGGTGCCGGACCCGGCATGAGCCGCCGATGAGCGATCAGCGCGACCGGGAGCAACGCCTCGACGGCATCAGGGCCAAGATCGATGCCATCGATGAGCAGCTGCAGGCGCTGATCAGCGAGCGCGCGCGACTGGCGCGCGAAGTGGGCGAAACCAAGTTTCCCAACCCGGTCGGGCTCGCCAATACGCCGCGCGACTACTATCGCCCGGAACGCGAGGCGCAGATCCTGCGCCAGGCCGTGGCGCGCAACACGGGGCCATTGAAGGACGAAGAAATCGTCCGCCTGTTCCGCGAGGTCATGTCCGCCTGCCTGGCCCAGCAGGAGCCACTGAAAGTGGCGTTTCTCGGGCCCGAGGGCACCTTTTCGCAGGCGGCCGTGCTGAAGCATTTCGGCCATTCCGTCCGGACGCTGGCGGCACCGTCCATCGAGGAAGCTTTCCACGACGTCGAGGCAGGGATCGCCGATTTCGGCGTCGTGCCGGTGGAGAACTCGACGGAGGGCTCAGTCAGCAACACGCTCGACATGCTGATGACGACGCCACTGGTCATCAGTGGAGAGATCGAGCTGCGCATCCGCCAGCACCTGCTCGGCCGCATGAACTCACTGGATCAGGTGCGCAAGGTCTACTCGCACCAGCAGTCCCTGGCGCAATGCCGGGCGTGGCTCGATCAGCGCCTGCCGGGGGTCGAGCAGATCGCGGTCGCCTCGAATGCGGAGGCCGCGCGACTCGCGGCCGCCGAGTCCGGCGCTGCCGCGATCGCGGGGGAAACCGCGGCCGAGGTCTACGGGCTAGAGCTGCTGATGGCCAACATCGAGGACCGGCCGGACAATACCACCCGCTTCGTCATCATCGGCCGCGAACTGGCGCGACCGAGCGGCCGCGACAAGACGTCCTTGCTGCTGTCCTCGCGCCACAAGGTCGGCGCGCTGCAGGAACTGCTGTACCCGCTGGCGCAGCACAAGGTCAGCATGACGCGCATCGAGTCGCGCCCGTCGCGGCGCGGCAAGTGGGACTATGTCTTCTTCGTCGATGTCGAAGGCCACCGCGAGGATCAGAACCTCGCGCAGGCGCTGCAGGATCTCGAGGGCGCGGCCGCCTGGTACCGCGTGCTCGGCTCCTACCCGGCGGCGATCCTGTAAACTTGCGCCTCCGCTCCGGAGGTTCAATGAGCAACAGATTCCTTGATCTGGCCGCGCCGGGCATCCGCGGCCTGCAGCCCTACCAGCCCGGCAAGCCGGTCGCGGAACTCGAGCGCGAGTATGGCGTGACGAACATCGTCAAGTTGGCGTCGAACGAGAATCCGCTCGGCCCGGCGCCGCGCGCGGTGGCGGCGATTTCGGCCGCGGCCGCCGGGCTGGCCCGGTATCCGGACGCCAACGGTTTCGAGCTCAAGCGGGTGCTCGCCGCGCGCCATGGCGTCGCGCCGGAGTGCGTGACGCTCGGCAACGGGTCCAACGACGTGCTGGTCTTGCTGGCGGAGACCTTTCTCGGGCCGGGCCTCGAGGCCGTGTATTCGCGCCATGCCTTCGCGGTCTATGCGCTCGCGGTGCAGGCCGCCGGCGCAGTGCACCGGGTCGCCGCGGCTTTGCCGGCCAGCGATGCCCAGCCCTACGGCCACGATCTCGAGGCCATGGCCGCGCTCGTCGGCCCGGCCACGCGCATGGTGTTCATCGCGAACCCGAACAACCCCACCGGCACCTGGCTCGACGCGCCCGCGCTGGAGGGTTTCATCGCGGCGCTGCCGGCAGAGGTCATCGTGGTCGTCGACGAGGCCTATTTCGAGTACGTCCGCGAGCCGGGGTATCCGGATGCGAGCACCTGGCTCGGCCGCTATCCGAACCTGGTCGTGACGCGGACATTTTCCAAGGCCTACGGACTGGCCGGGATCAGGATCGGCTACGGCGTCTCGAGCGCCGAGCTCGCCGAGCTGCTGAACCGCTTGCGGCAACCATTCAACACGAACAGCCTGGCGCAGGTCGCCGCGGTCGCGGCGCTCGGCGACACGGCGCACCTCGAGCGCAGCATCGAACTCAATGCGCGCGAGCTGGTCCGCGTCGGCGGGGCCTGCCGCAGCCTCGGCCTGGGCGTGGTCCCGTCGGTCGGGAACTTCCTGCTGGTCGACATGCGCGCCGCGGCGCAGCCCCTGTACAACGCGCTGCTGCGCGAGGGCGTCATCGTCCGGCCGGTTGCCAATTACGATCTGCCGAATCACCTGCGGATCACCATCGGCACGGTAGCGGAGAACGATCGGCTGATCGCCGCGCTGACGAAGGTCGTGGGCGAATGACCGCATCGGCGTGGCGGGTGCGCCCGTCGGGCCCGCTCGTCGGGCGCCTGTCGATCCCTGGCGACAAGTCGATCTCGCATCGCGTGATGTTGTTCGGTGCGATCGCGTCGGGACCGCTGGAGGCCGACGGCTTCCTGCGCAGCGAGGACTGCCTGGCGACCAGCCGCGCAATCCGGGCGCTTGGCGCACGGGTCGAGGACTTGCCCGATGGCGGCGTGCGCGTCGTGCCGCCCGGGCAGCTCCATGCGCCTGACGGGCCGCTGGATTTCGGCAACTCCGGCACCGGCATCCGGCTGATGACCGGGCTGCTGGCCGGCCGCAACATCGATGCCGTGCTGACCGGCGACGCGTCGCTATGCCGGCGGCCGATGGAACGGGTGGCCGCGCCGCTGCGCCAGATGGGCGCCGCGCTCGAGACCCGCGACGGGTGCCCGCCGATCGGGCTGTCGGCACGCAGCCCGCTGCGCGCGATCGACTACCTGATGCCCGTGGCGAGTGCGCAGGTGAAATCGGCCGTGCTGCTGGCGGGCCTGTCGGCGGACGGCCGCACCGTCGTGCGGCAGCCCGCGCCGTCGCGCGACCATACCGAGCGGCTGCTCGCAGCGCTCGGTTGCGAGGTCGAGAGCGGCGAGTGGGGCGCGGCCGTGGTCGGGCCTGCGCGGCCGCGGGGCGGGCGCGTCACGGTGCCGGGCGATTTTTCCTCGGCGGCATTCTTCATGGTCGGCGGCCTGCTGGCCGGCGGTGACGCGCCGCTCGAACTGCAGGGCGTCGGCCTGAACCCGACCCGGACCGGGCTGCTGGATATCCTGCGGGCCATGGGCGGGCGTATCGAGATCAGCGCTTTGCGCGAGGAATGCGGCGAGCCGGTCGCTGACCTGCAGGTCTACCGCAGCGAGTTGCGCGGCGTCGACGTGCCGCCGGAGCTCGTCCCGCTCGCGATCGACGAGTTCCCGGCGCTGTTCGTGGCCGCGGCGCTGGCCGCCGGCACGACCCGTGTCCGGGGCGCCGCGGAGTTGCGCGTCAAGGAGTCGGACCGCCTGTCGGTCATGGCGCGCGGCCTGCGCGCCGTCGGGATCTACGTCACCGAGCAGCCCGACGGCCTGTCGATCGAGGGCGGGAAGATGCACGGCGGCACCGTCGACAGCGGCGGCGACCACCGGGTCGCGATGTCGTTCGCGATCGCCGCGGCGCGGGCCGGCGGGGCGCTGACCATCCGGGATGTCGCGAACGTCGCGACTTCGTTCCCGGGTTTTGCCGCGGCCGCGGCGTCCCTGGGTCTCGCGATCGAGCCCCTGGCCGTCGAGGCCGGGGCATGAGCCGGGCGCCGGTGCTCGCAGTCGACGGGCCTGGCGGCGCCGGCAAGGGCACGCTGTGCCGCCGGGTTGCCGAGCGCCTGGGCTGGCACCTGCTCGACAGCGGCGCTCTGTATCGGCTGGTCGCGGTGGCCGCGGCGGATTCCGGGACGGCGCTGGACGACGAGCCCGGTCTGGCCGCGCTGGCCCGCGCGCTGCCGGCACACTTCCATGGAGAGCGCGTGCTGCTCGGTGACAAGGATGTCAGCGCGGAGATTCGCTCCGAGGCCTGCGGCGACCGGGCCTCCCGCGTGGCGGCGCTGCCGGCCGTGCGGACAGCGCTGGTCGGCCTGCAGCGGGGCTTCCGACGCCCGCCGGGGCTGGTTGCCGACGGCCGCGACATGGGGACGGTGATATTCCCTGACGCCGAGTTGAAGGTTTTTCTCACGGCGTCCGCCGAGGAGCGGGCGATGCGTCGCTATAAGCAGTTGAAGGAAAAGGGGTTTGATGTTAACCTTGCCGACCTTTCAGCAGAGGTTGCAGCCCGGGATCGGCGGGACGCGGAACGGGCCGTGGCGCCGTTGCGCCCGGCGCCGGACGCGCGGGTCGTCGACAGCAGCACCTTGACCATCGGACAGGTGGTGGAGGTGGTGCTCGACGAGCTTCGGCAGCGGCGGCTGATGCCGGAAGACTGAGTTCGCTTGCGGTCCCGATGGACAGGGGCCTTTTTTATTGAAAGCCCGGCGCAGCAGGGATGCGTCGTCGGATTACCACTGGTCGGCCCGCGGGCCGTTGGATCAACAACCCATGTCAGAAAGTTTTGCAGAGCTCTTTGAGCAAAGTTTTGCCAGTCAGCAGATTCGTCCCGGCGCGATCATCAAGGGCCTGGTCGTCGAGATCAACGATGACGTCGTCATCGTCTCCGCCGGCCTGAAGTCCGAGTCGGTCATTCCCGCCGAGCAGTTCAAGAACGAACGGGGCGAATGGGAGGTCAAGGTCGGCGACGAGGTCGAAGTCGCGCTGGACGCCGTCGAGGACGGCTTCGGGGAAACCCGCCTGTCCCGCGACAAGGCCAAGCGTTCCCGTACCTGGACCGTCCTGGAAGAGGCCTTCGAGAAGGGCGCGATCGTCGAGGGCATGATCACCGGCCGGGTCAAGGGCGGCTTTACCGTCGAGCTCGAGCTGGTGCGCGCCTTCCTGCCCGGATCCCTGGTGGATGTCCGGCCGGTCCGCGACCCGAGCTACCTCGAGGGCAAGATGCTCGAGTTCAAGGTCATCAAGCTCGATCGCAAGCGTAACAACGTCGTCGTGTCGCGCCGCGCGGTCGTCGAGGCGGAGAGCAGCGTCGAGCGCGAGGAACTGCTGAAGAGCCTGACCGAGGGCGCAGTGCTCCCGGGCATCGTCAAGAACCTGACCGATTACGGCGCCTTTGTCGATCTCGGCGGCATCGACGGCCTGTTGCACATCACCGACATGGCCTGGCGGCGGGTCAAGAACCCGTCCGAGGTCGTCAATGTCGGCGACGAGATCCAGGTCAAGGTGCTGAAGTTCGACCGCGAGCGCAACCGCGTTTCGCTTGGCCTGAAGCAGCTTGGCGAGGATCCCTGGCAGGATATCGCGCGGCGTTACCCGACCAACACCCGGCTGTTCGGCAAGGTCACGAACCTGGCCGACTATGGCGCCTTCGTCGAGATCGAGGATGGCGTCGAGGGGCTGGTGCACGTCTCGGAGATGGATTGGACCAACAAGAACGTCAATCCGTCCAAGGTCGTGCAGATCGGTGACGAGATCGAGGTCATGGTGCTGGAGATCGACGAGGAGCGCCGGCGCGTGTCCCTCGGCATCAAGCAGTGCGTGCCGAATCCGTGGAACGAATTTGCCACCAGCTTCAACAAGGGCGATCGGGTCAAGGGCGTCATCAAGTCGATCACCGACTTCGGCATCTTCATCGGCCTCGACGGCGGCATCGACGGCCTGGTGCATCTCTCCGACCTGTCGTGGGATCTGCCGGGCGAGGAAGCTGTGCGCAACTACCGCAAGGGTGAGGAAGTCGAGGCCATCGTGCTGTCGATCGACCCGGAGCGCGAACGCATTTCTCTCGGCGTCAAGCAGATGGATCGTGACCCGATGTCAGCGTGGCTCGCGGAGCACCCGAAGGGCACCATCGTCAAGGGCGTGGTGACCGAGGTCGACGCGAAGGGCGCCACCGTGGACGTCGGCGGGCTGGAAGGCTACCTGCGCGCCTCCGAGCTGTCGCGCGAGCGTGTCGAAGATGCGCGCAGCGTGCTGAAGCCGGGTGAGGAAATCGAGGCGCGCTTCACCGGCCTGGATCGCAAGAGCCGGCAGATCTCGCTGTCGATCAAGGCCAAGGAGGTCTGGGAAGAGAGCGAGGCCATGCAGTCCTACAAGAAGTCGGACACGACGACGGGCACGAGTCTCGGCGACCTGCTCAAGGAGCAGATCTCGAGCCAGGAGAGCTCCTGACGGAAGCGGGGACGGGCCGCCAGCCGGCGGCCCGTCTTTTCCGGCCCGGTCGGGAGAAGCGTTGGGGGCGGCCGTGGGGATCAATAACATGACAAAGTCTGAACTGATCGAAGCGATCTCGAGACGTCAGAGCCACCTGAACGCCAAGGACGTCGAGCTGGCGGTCAAGTACCTCATCGAGGTCATGAGCAACAGCCTGGCGAGCGGCGAGCGAATCGAGATTCGCGGCTTCGGCAGTTTCTCGCTGCATTTCCGGCCGCCGCGGATCGGGCGGAATCCGAAGACCGGCGAGGCCGTGGCGCTGTCCGGCAAGTACGTGCCGCACTTCAAGCCCGGCAAGGATCTCCGCGAACGCGTCAATTCCGGGCGCCATCATCCGATCAAGGCCTGAGGCGCGTCCGCCGCGCAACCATCAGGGAAGTCACGGTGAAGCGGATCTTGCTTGGCATCTTGTTGCTCGTTGCACTCGCCGTGTCGGCGCTGTTCACTTGGCTGAATCCCGGCGAAGTCGAGCTCGACCTCGGCTTCACCGGGCTCACGACGCCGCTCGGCGTCGCTTTTGTCGCGGCCATCGCGATCGGCTGGCTGATCGGCATACTCTCCGCCGCGCTGTGGGTCGCCCGTGTCACGGCAGATCGGCGGCGCCTGCGCGCGCAGCTGAGAGACGCGTCCGCCAGCGGACTGGCGGTGCGGGATGAGCGCGGCTGACAGCTTCCTGCTGTTGCTGTTGTTTGCGGCCGCGGCCGGTTCCGGCTGGTATTTCGCGCGCCGCAGCGCCGCCCGTAAATTCTCGCTCGCACCGCGCCATGTCAGCGCAGAGTATTTCGAAGGCCTGAATTACCTGCTGAACGAGGAGCCGGACAAGGCTCTCGACGTGTTCATCCGCATGGTGGACATGGACGCGGATACCGTGGACACGCACTTCGCGCTCGGCGCCCTGTTCCGCCGCCGCGGCGAGACGGAGCGCGCCATCAAGGTGCACCAGAACCTCGTGGCGCGCCCCGACCTGCCGCGCGAGGCGCGTGCCCGCGCGCTGACCGAGCTCGCCGAAGACTATTTCAAGGCCGGCCTGTTCGACCGCGCCGAGCAGGTCTACACGCAGGTCGCGCGCGGCACGGCGCACCGCGAACAGGGCTTGCGCGGGCTGGTGCGAATCTACGAGCTGCAGCGCGACTGGGAAAAAGCGATCGACACGATGGACCAGCTGGAGTCGATCTCGCGCGAGGCAGGCGGCAGCATCGTGGCGCATTACTGCTGCGAGCTGGCGCAGGACGCCGTCGGCCGGGGCGACCTGAAGGCCGCGCGACTCTGGCTGAAGCGGGCGCAAGGCGCGGACCGCGCCGGCGTGCGCGGCGCGATGTTGCGCGCCTCGATCGCGCAGCGCGAAGGCGACCATCGCCTGGCAGTGCGCTTGTATGAACACGCGCTGGAGCGCGACGGCGGCTTTCTCGTCGACGTGCTGCCGGACCTGCGGCGCAGCTATACCGAACTGGGGAAATCGCCCGCGTTCGAGCGATGGCTCGGCGACGCGCTCGCGCGACACCCGGACTGGCGACCCGGGGTGGCGTTTGCGGCGATCGCCGATGGCCGCTTCAACGACCCGATCACCAGCCAATGCATCGCGGATTTCGTCAAGAGCAATCCGATCCTGATGGACATCCTGGAGACGCTGCGGCCGACGCTGGAAGGCGACGGACAACAGGCCGCCATCCGGCGCATCAGCGGCGCGCTGCGCAAGATTGCCGCCGCAAGCCCGCGGTACCGCTGCGGCGTCTGCGGCTTCTCCGGCAACACGCTCTACTGGCAGTGCCCGAGCTGCCGCTCGTGGGACACGACCCGGCCGGTCACGAAATTCCGCTTCGAGGCCATGCTCGACCCGCGCGCCATTCCCCAAGAATCGACACGCAAGCGCTGAATTCTCAGTCTCCCCGGACGCCGCCGAGTGGCGGACGATTGGCGTCGCGGCCAGTCCGGCCGCACCCGTCAGTCTGGAAATAGGGAGTTCGACATGATCCGAATCGCGAAACAAATGCTGGGGCTGCTCGCCCTGTTGCCGGTCATCGCCTGGGCCGGTCCCGTGGACATCAACAAGGCCGACGCCGCGACGCTGGCGCGGGAACTGAAGGGGATCGGGCCGGCGCGCGCCGAGGCCATCGTGGCATGGCGCGAGGCGAACGGGCCGTTCCGCTCGCCGGAGGACCTCGCCATGGTCCAGGGCATCGGCGAGCGCGTCGTCGAGGACAACCGGGCGCTGCTGGTCGTCTCCAAGCCCGACGACGCTGAGTGAGCGGCCGGTCGGGCGGCGGTCGGGGTCCGGCCGCCGCCCGGCGCATTGCACCCCGGCGCACCGGTATGCCAGCATTCGCGGCTCATCGCAAACCGCAGATGCAGGAGGCGCGACTTGAGCAACAGGATCCGATATGCCGTATTCCCGGTGGCCGGCAAGGGCACCCGCTTCCTGCCGGCGACCAAGGCCAGCCCCAAGGAGATGTTGCCGGTCGTTGACAAGCCGTTGATCCAGTATGCGGTCGAGGAGGCAATCGCGGCCGGCGCGACCAATCTCGTATTCATCACGGGACGCCAGAAACGGGCCATCGAGGACCATTTCGACGTCGACCCTGAGCTCGAGCTGCTGCTGGCCAGCAAAGACAAGGAAGCGCTGCGCGACATGGTGCGCAACATCGTGCCGGCGCACGTCAACTGCATCTACGTGCGCCAGGGCGAGCCCCTCGGCCTCGGCCATGCGGTGCTATGCGCCCGCCCGGTGGTCGGCGAGCAACCATTTTTCGTCCACCTGGCGGACGACCTCATCGACGCGGAGGAAGCCTGCCTCGGGCAGATGGCGCGGGTGTACGCGGCCCACGGCGGCAGTGTGCTCGGCGTCGAGGAAGTGCCACACGACCAGACCCGCCAGTACGGCATCATCGACGCCGAGCCAAGCCAGGCGGGACTGCGGCGCCTGCGCGGCATCGTCGAAAAGCCGCGGCCGGCGGACGCCCCCTCCAACCTCGCCGTCGTAGGACGCTACATCCTGACGCCGCGCATCTTCAGCTTGCTTGAGGAAACACGCGCCGGCGCGGGCGGGGAGATCCAGCTTACCGACGCGATCGCCCGCCTGTTGCTGGAGGAGCCGGTCTACGGCTTCGAATTTACCGGTCTGCGTTTCGACTGCGGCAGCAAGCTCGGCTACCTGGAGGCCACCGTGCACTTCGGGCTAAAGCATCCGGAACTGGGCCGGGAATTTCGTGACCACCTGGCGAAACTGACGTTCTAGCCAGCCTCGGCGCACGTCATTTGCGCGGCGATCGCGGCTTCGTATCGCCGCGTTCAAGCTCATTTCGTTCTTGTTTTTCCGCCGCTTAGGTATAAATCCTAATATGTGCGCGAGGCTTTCTACCCTGAAATGCGGTTTGGGCTTCTGCGATGCCGACGCTTTGCGTTACATTGCAGCCTTGGGGCTCGCGTGAATCACAGGAATGGAGCGATGGCAATGACCCGCCTGACTGCAAGAATTACCGGCATGCCTGCGCTGCTGGCACTGGCATGTTTCTCTCTCGCGCTCAGCGGCTGCGATGGCAGCGATGGCCGCCAAGGTGATCCGGGGCCTCCCGGGCAGGATGGTGGAGACGGTCCCCCCGGACCCGTTGGACCCCCGGGAGTCGGCATCCCCGGCCTCGGCGATATCGTGATCGGCAATGGCAGCCTGCTGACGCCCGCAGCGGCCCAGGGCGCGGGCCGGATCGTCGCGGAAATCACTGCCGTGACGGCCGCTTCACCGCCGGTCATCGAGTTCACGCTCACCACCTCGCAAGGCGGCGCCGTGCTGGGTCTGGCACCAAGCGTGCTGAACCTGACGCTCGCCAAGCTGGTGCCCGCAAGCAGCAGTGCGCCCGCCCAATGGGTCAGCTACATCAACCGGATCCAGACCAGCTCGGCCGGACCGCAGGCATTACCGCAGGGTCTGCAGGCCAACACGGAAAATGGCGCGGCCGGGACGCTCGTGGAACTCGGCGCGGGTAGCTACCGCTACACCTTTGCCACCGATCCTGCCAATGTCACCACGCCGGTGCCAGTGAGCTACGAGCCGACGGTCACGCACCGCATCGGTTTCGAGCTGCGCCTGGCCGCGCCGGCCAACCTGATCTTCCCTGACAATCCGGTCATTGATTTCATTCCCGCGACGGGCGAGGTGCTGCCGCTGCAGAAGATGGTGGCGGCCAACGAGAACTGCAGTGCCTGCCACGAGCGGCTCGAACTTCACGGCGGCCCGCGGGTGACCGTCGAATACTGCGTCACTTGCCACAACCCGAGCACGATTGACCCGGACTCGGGTTCGATCCTCGACATGGCGCACATGGCGCACTCGATCCACATGGGGCGGGACCGGTCGATCGGCTACGAAGTGTTTGGCTTCGGGGGCACCTTGCACGACTATTCGGAGGTCACTTACCCGCAGTCCGTGCTGTTCTGCGAGAACTGCCATGCCGCCTCCGATGAGACGCCGCAGGGCGATGCCTGGAAGACCGTGGCCGCGGCCTCGATCTGCACCGGTTGCCACATTGACGGCTTGCTGGCCGACAGCCCCAACGCGGTGACCGGCCTGGCGGTGTTGGCCTACCAGCACAGCTTCGGTCCGGTGAGTGACGGACTGTGCACAAGCTGCCACGCTCCCGGCCAGGTCCTGGGCGGCACGCCCATCGGCATGGAGCAGGCGCACCTCCGCGGTTTCAAGGAGCAGGTGCTGATCGGGCGCGAGCAGTTCGCCTACGAGATCATCGGCGTGACGAATGCCGTGGCGGGCGCACAGCCCCAGATCACGTTCGCGGTCAACAATCCCGCGACCGGCACTCGTTACGACATCAATACGGACCTGCCGTTCAACCAGGGTGCGGCGAGCCTGTCGCTCGACATCGCCTGGAACACCAGCGACTACTCGAACGAGGGCAGCGGCAGTGCCGGACCCGCCACGGGCGTCCCCGCTCAGCCGGTCGTTCTGAACCTCGCCTTCCTGAAGGCCAACGCGACGCGTAACGCTGATGGCAGCTACACGGTCACCGCGCCTGATCCGCTGCCGGCCACGGTGACGGGTGGCGTGGGCGTCGCGCTCGAGGGACGTCCGTCGGTGACGGTCCCGTCCACCGGGCTGCCGGCCAACATCCCGGTGCAGGGCGCCACCGCGTTCTTTGGGACGCCGAGGCGTGAAATCGTCTCCATCGACAGCTGCAACAGCTGTCATGAGTCGCTGGCCCTGCACGGCAATAATCGCGCGGACAACATCCAGCTGTGCGCAACTTGCCACAACCCGGATGCGACGGATGTCCGGCAGCGCCAGGCCGCTGGCCTCAGCTGGGCGAATCCTTC
Organism: uncultured Thioalkalivibrio sp.; assembly: GCA_964462675.1. GTDB lineage: Bacteria > Pseudomonadota > Gammaproteobacteria > Steroidobacterales > XN24 > XN24. The sequence goes on along the minus strand of CAYWYS010000017.1, from coordinate 29,624 downwards.
CTTGCTGGACGGCAAGGGCGAGGACAGCATTGACATGCGCTACATGGCCCATGCCTTGCATGCGGGGCAGAACGTGCTGTACGGGTTTGGCGCCAGTACGCACGACTATCGCGATGTGACGTACCCGCAGGCGCTCAACAACTGCACGGCCTGCCATGCGCCGGACACGTATTACCCGCTGCCGTCGACGGCACGCTCGGTGACCATCAACACGGGTGCGGATCGGTCCGACTGGCGGGACGACGTGGCCATGACGCCGAATGCGGCCGCGTGCTGGTCCTGTCACCAGGCTGCGCCGAGTTTCATCGCCATCTCGACTCGCGCGCACATCGAGCAGAATGGCGGCTATATCCCGGCGCCGACCGATAACAGCATCACCAAGGAAATGATTGAGGCCCGGACCAATTCGGCCTACATCGAGGCATGCGTGATCTGCCATGGCCCCGGCGGCGTCGCCGACGTCAAGGCTGCACACGGTATCTTGTAGCCTGCTGGTCCGGACGCTGTCATTTCAGAGGGGGGCCGGGTGAAAACCCGGCCCCGGCTCTGGATGGAGGTCAGGATCGACACTTTGATCCGCGACCGGATCTCATCGAAAGGGAAGCGAGATGCTTTTAAGAGCAAGCGTTGTTTTACTCGCCCTGGCATTGCTGGTCGTCGCCGACCTTGCGAGGGCCCAGGACGAGGCGCCCACTTACAGCCGGCGCGGCGCCGACGGCTGTATCGGGTGTCACGGCGACTGGGATCCGCCCCTGATGGGACTGTTCCAGACCGCGCATGGCAATCCGCACGACGCGCGCGCGCCCTTCGGCGAGCGCCAGCTGCAGTGCGAGGCCTGTCATGGCCCGGGCTCGGTGCACGGCGGGCGCGTGCCGCGCGGCCAGCCCCGGCCGCCGATCATCAATTTCGGCTCCGATGCGTGGACCCCCGTGCCGCAGCAGAACGCGATGTGCCTGAACTGCCACGAGGGCCATGTCGGCGAGCAATGGGCGGGCAGCACGCACGACATCAATGCCGTGGCCTGCGCCGATTGCCACAGCCTGCATACGCCGAAGGACGCGATCCTCAGCAAGCGCACCCAGGCCGACGCCTGCTACGCCTGTCACGCCAACGTCAAGAGCAACTTCATGATGCCCTCGGCCCACCCGGTGCGGCAGGGACAGCTCGCCTGCACCGACTGCCACAATCCGCATGGCAGCGGCGCGCAAGGCCTGCTGGTCCGGACGACGCTGAACGAGACCTGTTACAGCTGCCACACCGAGAAGCGCGGACCCCTGATCTGGGAGCATGCGCCGGTCACGGAGGACTGCACGATCTGCCACAACCCGCATGGCGCGGTGCATCCTGCAATGCTGGTCCGTCGCGCACCGCTGCTCTGCCAGTCCTGTCACGCCCCGAGCGGTCATCCTTCCGTGCCCTATGACAGCAGCAACCTCGCGGGGGGCTCGGCATCGCCGTTCCTGCTCGCCGGCAGCTGCCTGAGCTGTCATGCGCAGGTGCACGGTTCGAACCACCCGTCCGGCAAGGCGTTGATGCGCTGAGCGTCGCAGGAGGCGCATGACATGAACGGCAACCGAATTCTCAAGGTGACGATCGCGGCGCTGCTGGGTGCCGGCACCGCGGCTGGCCCCGTTGCACTGGCCCAGGAAGCACCCGACTTCGAACAGTGGCAGTGCCGCTTCTGCCCGTTCCCCGAGAAGGGGGTCAGTGGCAGCGCCGGCGCTGCAACGCTTTACGTGGACGAGGACTCGGCACGCTTCGGCGACTACACCGGGCTCGACGAGAGCGGCGCCTACGTCAACGCCGATGCCGACATCGTCTATCGAGCCGACGGCGGCTACGCCGTGACGCTCGACGCCCGCGACCTTGGCCTGGATTCGCGCTCCATCGATTTGAGCGCCGGTCGCCAGGGCAGCTGGGTCGTCGACCTGAAATGGGACGAGATTCCCCGTCGCCTCGATGATTCCGGGCGCACCGTCTACAGCGGGCTCGGCAGCGACACGCTGACGCTGCCCGCGGGCTGGGTGCGGGGAAATTTCACTTCGGATTTGACAGGGCTCGATGCCAACCTGCGCGACTTCAAGCTCGGCTGGGATCGCCAGACCGCCGGCCTCGGTGTCGAGTTCGTGCAGTCCGCGCGGCTGCGCTACGAGGCCGACTGGACCCGCCAGACCAAGGAAGGGCGCGGCCTGACCTGGGGGAACTTCCTCGGCACGGCGGCCGACCTGGCCAAGCCGCTCGATTACCAGACCGACGAGGTCGATGCCGGCATCATCTACACCGGCGAGGGCTGGAATGTCCGGCTCGGCTACTACGGCTCGTTCTTCAGCAACCAGGACAACACGCTGACCTGGGAGAATGCCTTCAACGGCGCGGACCGCGGCCGCATGGCGATGGCGCCGGACAACCGCTTCCACCAGGCACAGATCTCGGGCGGCTACCTGTTCCCGACCTGGGACACGACGCTCAACGCGAGCTTCGCGCTTGGGCGCATGGACCAGACCGATGCGCTGACGGCCTACACCATCAATCCGACGATCATTTCCCAGCCGCTGCCGCGCTCGGATTTCAACGGCCGTGCCGACACGACGCATGCCAATGTGCGCCTGACCACGCGGCCGATGGACAAGCTGCGAGTGTCGGCCGAGTACCGCTATAACGAGCGCGACAACAAGTCCGACCAGTTCCTCTGGGAGCCGGTGCAAGCCGATTCCTTCCCGGCGACCCCGTTCGAGAATCCGGCCTACGGCTTCGAGAACCGCGACCTGTCGCTACTGGCTGACTACAGCTTCAGCCGCAAGCTGCAGGGCTCGGCCGGCTGGCAGCAGAAAGTCCGCGAGCGCGACTACCAGAACGTCAATCGCACCGAGGAAGACAGCTACTGGGGCCGCATCCGCTTCCGCCCCGTACCGGAACTGGCCTTGAGCATGAAGGGCGAGACTTCGTCGCGTGACGCCTCCCGTTACCAGGCGATTCCGTCTACCGGTCCCGGGACGGAACAGAACCCGCTGCTGCGGAAATACTATCTTGCCGATCGTGATCGCAATTCCGCGCAGGTCCAGGCCGACATCATTCCCGGGGCACGCGGTACGGTTTCCGTGCGGTACGAGCGCGCGCGCGACCGCTATGACGAAAGTGCCGTTGGCCTGACGCGCGCCGACTATGAACAGTTCAGTGCAGACGCCAGCCTGCAGGTCTGGAAGGCGCTCGCTGCGACGGCGTACTTCAGCCGCGAAAACTACGATTCGTGGATGACCGGGGCAGGCAGTTTTGTGTCTCCCAACACGGCGCAGCCCAATTGGCAGGGCACGACGCAGGACCGCCACGACGTCTACGGCTTCGGGCTGAACTGGCCGGGGCTCGTCGAGGGCAAGCTCGACCTGCGGGCCGACTGGATGCGCGCGGACACGACGGGCGATACCCGGACCGAGAGTCCGCTCGGGGCGGCGCGGACCGCGTTCCCGACGCTGAACTCGGACCTCAACGGCGTGCAGCTGATGGCGGACTGGCACCTGAACCCGCGCTGGACGCTGAATGCCGGCTGGCGCTACGAGGACTACTCGGCCGACGACTGGTCCAAGGACGGCGTCGGACCGGCGACCATCGCCAACGTGCTGACCTTTGGCGCGCAGACGCTCGATTACAATGTCAACGTCTTCCTGCTCGGCTTCAGGTACAACTTTGTCCGGGAGCAGCCAGCGGAATAGCGCCGGCCGTTGCATCGCAGACGCCGAGAAGGGCGCCCGCGAGGGTGCCCTTTCCCGATTTGGGCCGGAGAAGGGCCCTGCACCCGGTCGCCGCAACGCAGCATTCGCCGCATCCGGGCTGATTGGCATCGCTGCCGCGGGCCATGTCATAATTTCGCCACAAGAATTACGGGGGGCGGCGAGTGGATTCCAAGCTCAGCAGTCGGGGAAAGGTCTCAACGCGCTCTTCGCTGCTCGAGGACCGGCGCGCTAGGCCGCTCAGGGACTTGCGGATTTCCGTCATGGACCGGTGCAACTTCCGTTGTCCCTACTGCATGCCCGAAAACCAGTACCACCGCGACTTCCAGTTTCTGCATGCCGACGAGCGGCTGTCCTTCGAGGAGATCTCACGTATTGCCCGGCTATTTGTGGAGCGAGGCGTCACCAAGCTGCGCCTGACCGGCGGTGAACCCTTGCTGCGGCCCGGCCTGGTCGACCTGATCGGCGAGCTGAGCCTGATCGACGGCGTCGAGGACCTCGCGCTGACCACCAACGGCATCCTGCTGGCGCAGCATGCCGCGGCCCTCAAGGGCGCCGGGCTGGACCGGGTCACGGTGAGCCTCGACGCGCTCGACGAGCCAACCTTCCGGCGCATGAGCGGCGGCCGGGGCACGCCGGAGCGCGTGCTCGAGGGCATCGATGCGGCGATCGAAGCCGGGCTCACGCCGCTGAAAGTGAACACTGTCGTGCAGCGCGGTCTCAACGAGCGCGGCATCTACGCGCTGCTCGAGCGTTTTCGCCACACCGGCGTAGTCGTGCGCCTGATCGAGTACATGGACGTCGGCACGCTGAACAAGTGGAACGAGAAAGAGCTCGTGCCGTCTGCCGAGCTGGTCGAGCGCATCAAGCAACGCTGGCCGATCCGGCCCGTCGAGGCCGGTTACCGCGGCGAAGTCGCGGCGCGCTGGGAGTTCGAGGACGGTGCGGGCGAGATCGGCTTCATCAGCTCCGTGACCCAGCCGTTCTGCGGCGACTGCACGCGCGCGCGGCTGTCGTCCGATGGGGGCCTGTATACCTGCCTGTTCGCTGCGCGCGGCACCGACCTGAAAGGACCACTGCGGGCCGGCATCGGGGACGCGGAGCTCGGCGGCTTGATCGATGCCGTGTGGAGCAATCGCGGCGATCGCTACAGCGAGCAACGCGCCGAGGGCGGGCACGAGGCGCGCCTCGAGAAAATCGAGATGTACTACATCGGCGGATGACAGGCGTGCCGCAGAACAAGCTCAGTCACCTCGACGAGCGCGGTCGCCCGCGGATGGTGGATGTCGGCGCCAAGCAGGTCACGCACCGGACGGCCCATGCCAGGGTCGCGGTGGTGTTTCCGCCGGATGCGGCGCGCGCGCTTGCCGCGAATGACTTCGCCACGGCGAAGGGGCCGGTGTTCCATACCGCGATCGTCGCCGGCGTGTTCGCCGCAAAGCGCACGCACGAGCTGATCCCGTTCTGCCATCCGCTGGGCCTGGAAGACTGCGGGATCGAGATCGTCATGGACGGGGAGGAGGCGATCATCGATTGCCGCGTGAGCCTGCACGGCCGCACGGGGGTCGAGATGGAGGCCTTGACGGGGGCCAGCATTGCCGCGCTGACCGTCTATGACATGTGCAAGTCCTTGTCCAAGGGCATCGTCATCCGCGAGACCAGGCTCATCGAGAAGACCGGCGGCAAGAGCGGCGACTGGCGGGCGGCATGACAATGCAATTGCAGGTCAGTTATTTCGCATGGCTGCGGGAGCGTGCGGGCTGCGATGGCGAGACGATCGCAACCGGCGCGGCGACGCCCGCGCAGTTGTGGACGGAGCTCGATGCGCGGCACGATTTCGCGACCGAGCGCCGGCATCTCCGGGTCGCCGTCAACGACGCATTCTCGACCTGGGATGTGGCTCTGGCCGATGGCGATCGGGTCGTGTTCATTCCGCCGGTTTCGGGAGGCTGATGGCGCATGTTCGAGATCACCAGTGAATCGGTCGACGTCGATGCGTTGCGCCGCGGTCTCATGGATGCGCACTGCGGGGGCTACACCGCCTTCGAGGGCTGGGTGCGCGATCACCACCAGGGGCGCGCGGTGTCCGGCCTGCACTACGAGGCCTATCAAGACCTGGCGCGCGCCGAGGGCGCGAAGATCCTTGCCGAGGCCGGGGAGCGCTTCGGCCCGGTGCGTCTCGCCTGCGTGCATCGCGTCGGCGACCTGGCCGTCGGCGAGCTCGCTGTCTGGGTCGGCGCGGCTGCGCCGCATCGTGACGAGGCGTTCAAGGCCTGCCGCTACGTCATCGACGAGCTGAAACAGCGCCTGCCAATCTGGAAGAAAGAGCATTACATCGAGGGCGAGTCGGCCTGGGTCGACTGCGAGCGCTGCCGCGCGGCGGGGCACGGCAAGCACGACCATGCGCACGACCACGGCCACGGCCCGGCGCGCAAGGCGGAGAGCGAGTCCGCCTGAATTCGCGGTGGTGGCGGGATCAGCTCGGGCCGCTGCGGAGGCGCAGACGAAAAAGGGGCTGTGGTCTGACCACAGCCCCTTTGCTCATCTGGCTCCCCGGGTCGGACTCGAACCAACGACCAACGGATTAACAGTCCGTCGCTCTACCAACTGAGCTACCGGGGAAAAATTGCTGGCGAACCTGGCCCGCCAAGCCCGCAATTTTCAGGCAACCCGGCGGATGGTGTCAAGAAAGAGCTACAAGACCCCGCCGATCCGCGCCACCGCCTCCTGCAGCGTCTCGAGCGAGCAAGCGTAGGACAGGCGCACATGCCCCGGCGCGCCAAAGGCCGTGCCTGGCACGACCGCCACGCCGGTCTTCTCGAGCAGGTACTCGGCGAAGGCGGTGTCGTCGTCCACATTGTCGAGCGCGGCAATCGCGCCGCTAACGTCCGGAAAGGCATAGAAGGCGCCGTCGGCCGGCAGGCAGCTGAAGCCCGGCAGCCTGTTCAGGGCGGCCACGAGCCAGTCGTGCCGCTGCCGGAACGCGGCGCTCATTTCCGCGACGCAGGACTGGTCGCCGGTCAGCGCCGCCAGCGAGGCGTACTGGGAGATCGAGCAGGGGTTCGAGGTGCTCTGTCCCTGGACCTTTTTCATCGCGCCGATCAGCTTGCGAGGCCCGGCGGCGTAGCCGATGCGCCAGCCGGTCATCGCGTAGACCTTCGAGACGCCGTTGATCGTCACGACCTGGTCGTGCAGGTCAGGCGCGACCGTCAGCAGGCTGCAGAAGGGCTCCCGGCCCCAGTAGATGTGCTCGTACATGTCGTCGGTGGCCGTGATGACCTGCGGATGGGCGCGCAACACCTCGGCAAGCGCCTCGAGCTCGGCCCGCTGGTAGGCCACCCCGGTCGGGTTGCTCGGCGTGTTGATGACCAGCAGCCGCGTGCGCGGCGTGATTGCAGCGGCAAGCTGCTCTGGCGTGATCTTGAAGTTCTGGGCGGCGCCCGCGGCCACGATGACCGGGGTCGCATCCGCCAGCAGCACGATGTCGGGGTAGGACACCCAGTAAGGCGCCGGGATGATCGCCTCGTCGCCGGGCCCGAGCAGCGCCAACGCCAGGTTGAAGATGCTCTGCTTGGCGCCGCAGGACACCAGCACCTGGTCGGCCTGGTACTCGATCTGGTTGTCGCGACGGAATTTTTCGCAGATCGCCTGGCGCAGCTCCGGGATTCCCTCGACGGCGGTGTACTTGGTCCGGCCGGCGCGGATCGCCTCGACGGCGGCAGCCTTGATGTGGTCCGGGGTATCGAAATCGGGTTCCCCGGCGCCCAGGCCGATGATGTCACGGCCGGCGCGCTTGAGTTCTTCGGCCTTGGCGCTGACGGCGAGGGTCGGCGATGGCTTGACGCGGGCGACCCGCTCGGAGAGGCGAAGGTCCACGAAGTTCCCCCTGGGTGCATAATGTGTGGTTCGCGGTGCGCGCGCGCCGGGCAACGGCAAGGACACGGCGCACCAGCCCGACATGGTGAAATGAATGACCGCCGCCGTCCAGTAGGAAATGCCGCGAGATGACCGACGAGCGACTTCTTGATGCCGCCGTGGCCCGGCCGTTCGAGCTGGCCTCGGACTATTCGCCGGCCGGCGACCAGCCAGAGGCGATCGAGCGGCTGGTGTCCGGGCTCCATGCGGGCCTCGCCAGCCAGACGCTGCTGGGCGTCACCGGCTCGGGCAAGACCTACACGATCGCCAACGTGATCCAGGCCCTGCAGCGCCCGACGCTGGTGCTCGCCCACAACAAGACGCTGGCCGCGCAGCTGTACGGTGAGTTCCGCGAGTATTTTCCCTGCAATTCCGTCGAGTATTTCGTTTCCTATTACGACTACTACCAGCCCGAGGCCTACGTTCCGTCCTCCGACACCTACATCGAGAAGGACGCCTCGATCAACGAGCACATCGAGCAGATGCGGCTGTCCGCGACCAAGGCGCTGCTGTCGCGGCCCGACAGCATCATCGTCGCCACGGTCTCGGCGATCTATGGCCTCGGCGATCCCGCGGCCTACCTGCGCATGGTGCTGCACCTCGACCGCGGCGACCGAATCGGCCAGCGGACCCTGCTCCGGCGGCTCGCCGACATGCAATACGTGCGCAACGAGGTGGACCTGCGGCAGGGCACTTACCGGGTGCGTGGCGACGTCATCGACGTGTTTCCGGCCGAGTCCGAACGCGAGGCGGTCCGCGTGCAGCTGTTCGACGACGAGATCGAGTCGCTGTCGTGGTTCGACCCGCTGACCGGCGAAGTGCTGCGCAAAGTGCCGCGCGCCACGATTTTCCCGAAGACGCACTACGTGACGCCGCGCGAGCGCCTGCTGGCGGCGATCGACGAAATCAAGGCCGAGCTGCGCGAGCGCCTGCAGCTGCTGCGCGCCGCCGACAGGCTGGTCGAGGCGCAGCGCCTCGAGCAGCGCACCATGTTCGACCTCGAGATGATCCAGGAGCTGGGCTACTGCCAGGGGATCGAAAACTATTCCCGCTACCTCTCCGGCCGCGAGACCGGCGAGCCGCCGCCATGCCTGTTCGACTACCTGCCGAAGGACGCGCTGCTGGTGGTGGACGAATCCCATGTGACGATCCCGCAGCTCGGCGGCATGTACAAGGGCGACCGCAGTCGCAAGGAAACGCTGGTCGAGTTCGGCTTCCGCCTGCCTTCGGCGCTCGATAACCGGCCGCTGCGCTTCGATGAGTTCGAGGCGCTGTCACCGCAGACGATCTATGTCTCGGCGACGCCGCGCGAGTACGAGCTGAGCCGCTCGGGACAGGTGGTCGAACAGCTCGTCCGCCCGACCGGGCTGGTGGACCCGGAGGTCGAGGTGCGCCCGGTGCGCCACCAGGTGGACGACGTGCTGTCCGAGATCAGGCTGCGCGTCGCCAGCAACGAGCGGGTGCTGATCACGACCCTGACGAAACGCATGGCCGAGGACCTGACCGACTACCTCGCCGAGCACGGTGTCCGCGTGCGCTACCTGCATTCCGACATCGAGACGGTCGAGCGCACCGAGATCATTCGCGACCTGCGGCGCGGCGAGTTCGATGTCCTCGTCGGCATCAACCTGTTGCGCGAGGGCCTCGACATGCCCGAGGTGTCGCTGGTGGCCATCCTGGATGCGGACAAGGAAGGCTTCCTGCGTTCCGAGGGCTCGCTGATCCAGACCATCGGCCGCGCCGCCCGCAATGTGCACGGCAAGGCGATCCTGTACGCCGATGTCGAGACGCGCTCGATGCGGCGGGCCATCGACGAGACCAGCCGACGCCGGGCGAAGCAGATCGAGTTCAACGCGGCGCACGGCATCACGCCGAAGACCATCATCAAGCGCGTCGCCGACGTCATGGAAGGGGCGCGGGACGAGGGCGCCAAGGGGCGGGCTGAGGCGGCGCGCCGCAAGGTCGCGGAGCCGCGCCTGGCCTACGAGCGCCTCAGCCCGGTGGAGGCCATGAAGCGCATCCGCAAGCTGGAGGGCGAGATGTACCGGCACGCGCGCGAACTGGAGTTCGAGCGCGCCGCCGAGCTGCGCGACGAGATCGAGCGGCTGCACCACGAGGGCCTCGGCTTGCCGTCGGACCTCACCGGCTGAATGGCTTGAGCCGCGCTGGACCGCGGGATCGGACCGTCACAGGCGTCCTTCGCTCGGCGAATTCTGAGCTCGCTCAGTACGCCTGTGACGTCCCGATCCCGCTGCCACCTCGACGCAGGCTTGCCCGGCACGGGCTTCACCGGTATCCTTCCCGCCCCTGTATTAGGCGCGTAGCTCAGTGGTAGAGCACTACGTTGACATCGTAGGGGTCGGCGGTTCAAACCCGCCCGCGCCTACCAAATCCGAGACAACCACGCCCCGGTGTGGCCCGGTGACGGGTACCCTGCCGGAGCGTGGCGTCCGATTCTGAGCACCAAGAAAATCCATGCCTGTCATCACGCTCCCTGACGGCAGTCAGCGCAGCTTCGATGCGCCCGTGACGGTCGCCGAACTCGCTGCGGACATCGGCCCCGGGCTTGCCAAGGCCGCGGTCGCCGGCCGCGTGGACGGCCGGCTCGTGGACACTTCGTACCGCCTCGAGCGCGACGCCGAGGTTGCGATCGTCACCGGCCGTGACGAGGACGGGCTCGAGATCATCCGGCACTCGACCGCGCACCTGCTCGCGCAGGCCGTCAAGCAGCTGTTCCCGAGCGCCCAGGTCACGATCGGCCCGGTCATCGAGGACGGCTTCTACTACGATTTCGCGTTCCAGCGCGCCTTCACGCCGGAGGACCTCGCGGCGATCGAGGCGCGCATGGCGGAGCTCGCCGAGGCCGACCAGCCCGTACACCGCGAACTCATGCCGCGCGACGACGCGGTGCGCTTCTTCCGCGGCATCGGCGAGGAATACAAGGCCCGCATCATCGAGGAAATCCCCGCCGACGAGGACATCAGCCTCTACGGCCAGGGCGACTTCAAGGACCTGTGCCGCGGGCCGCACGTGCCGCGCACCGGACTGCTGAAGGCCTTCAAGCTGACCAAGGTCGCGGGCGCGTACTGGCGCGGCGACGCGAAGAACGAGCAGCTGCAGCGGATCTACGGCACGGCGTGGGCGGACGCCAAGAGCCTGAAGGCGTACCTGACCCGGCTGGAGGAGGCCGAGAAGCGTGATCATCGCCGCATCGGCCGCGACCTCGACTTGTTCAGCATCCAGGAAGGCGCCGGCGGCGGCCTGGTGTTCTGGCATCCCAGGGGGGCGCGCATCCGGCGCGTCGTCGAGGACTACTGGCGCGAGCGCCATGTCGCGGCCGGCTACGAGCTGCTGTTCACGCCGCACATCGCGCTGGAGGACCTGTGGCACACCTCCGGGCACACCGATTTCTACCGGGAGTCGATGTACAAGCCGATGGAGGAGGACGGCCAGCCCTACCAGCTGAAGCCGATGAACTGCCCGTTCCATGTGCTCGTCTACAAGGACCGGCTGCGCTCCTATCGCGATCTGCCGATGCGCTGGGCCGAGCTCGGCACGGTTTACCGGCACGAGATGTCGGGCGCGCTGCACGGCCTGATGCGCGTGCGCGGCTTCACCCAGGACGACGCGCACGTGTTCTGCCGCGAGGAGCAGATCGAGGAAGAGGTCCTGCGGGTGCTGGACCTGACGCTGGAGATGCTCGGCGACTTCGGCTTCGACCGCTATGAGGTCAACCTGTCGACCCGGCCGGAGAAGGCCGTCGGTTCGCAGGAGATCTGGGACAAGGCGACGGCGGCGCTGAAGGGCGCGCTGGAGCGCAAGGGCCTCGAGTACATCCTCGACGAGGGTGGCGGGGCGTTCTACGGGCCGAAGATCGACCTGAAGATCGAGGATGCGATCGGCCGCAAGTGGCAGTGCTCCACCGTCCAGCTCGATTTCAACCTGCCCGAGCGCTTCGACATGGAGTACGTCGGGCAGGACAGCGCGCGCCATCGGCCGATCATGATCCACCGCGCATTGCTCGGTTCGCTGGAGCGATTTTTCGGGATTTTGATCGAGCATTACGAGGGCCGGTTCCCGGCGTGGCTCGCCCCGGTACAGGCCGTGGGCCTGAATATCACGGACAAACAGGCGGATTATGTAGATTTGGCAGTGAAATCCTTAAAGAATCAGGGATTTCGGGTGGACGCGGACTTGAGAAACGAGAAGATCGGCTTTAAAATCCGCGAGCATACTATGCAAAAGGTGCCCTTCCTCCTGGTCGCAGGCGACCGGGAGAAGGAGGCTGGTACGCTGGCCGTGCGTTCGCGCAGCGGCGAGGACCTCGGGTCGATGAGTATCGACGACCTCGGGAGTTTCCTCGCACGCCAAGTCGCGATGCGCGGCCGGTCTGTTATGGAGGATTGACGCATCACAGCGTCCAAACGTGTTCGGCGCAACGAAGATATCGGCGCGCCACAGCTGAGAATCATCGGCGCAGACGGCGAGCAGCTCGGCATCATGAGTCGCGAGGAAGCCCTGAGGCTCGCGCTGGATGCAGGCCTTGATCTCGTCGAGGTGGCACCCACCGCGGAGCCGCCGGTCTGCAAGGTCATGGACTACGGCAAGTTCGTCTTCGAGACGAACAAGAAGAGCCAGGTCGCCAAGAAGAAGCAGCGGCAGATCCAGGTCAAGGAAGTGAAATTCCGGCCGGGCACCGAGGAAGGCGACTACCAGGTCAAGCTCAGGAACCTCGTGCGGTTCCTGACGGCAGGAGACAAGGCCAAGGTGACCCTGCGGTTCCGTGGCCGGGAGATGGCGCACAAGGACCTGGGCGCCAAGCTCCTCGAAAGAGTGCGGGATGACCTGCTCGAACTGGCGACGGTCGAGCAATTCCCGCAAATGGAAGGGCGGCAGATGACGATGGTGCTGACGCCCAAGAAAAAGTGAGTCGCGGACCGAGGGGCCCAATCCCCGACGCCGTTGCTCCGCCTGCAGGGCCAGCGTGCCCGACCAGGCCATAAAATCGGAGAAACGATATGGCGAAGATCAAGATGAAGACCAATCGCGGGGCCGCGAAGCGGTTCCGTGCCACGGGGGGCGGCGGCTTCAAGCGCGGCCAGTCCCACCTGAACCACATCCTCACGAAGAAGAGCACCAAGCGGAAGCGCCACCTCCGGTCCACCGAAATGGTGGCCGAGAGCGATGTGAAGGCCGTCCGCAAGATGCTCCCGTACGCGTAGGAGGTGACCCATGGCACGAGTTAAGCGTGGCGTGACCGCCCGAGCGCGGCACAAGAAAATTCTCAAGAAGGCCAAGGGCCATTACGGCCAGCGGCGCAAGAGTTTCCGGGTAGCGAAGCAGTCGGTCACCAAGGGCGGCCAGTACCAGTATCGCGACCGGAAGGCCCGCAAGCGCGATTTCCGCGCGCTGTGGATCGTGCGCATCAATGCGGGCGCCCGCATCCATGGCCTGTCCTACAGCCGCCTGATCGACGGCCTGAAGAAGGCCGGCGTGGAGCTGGATCGCAAGGTGCTGGCCGACATGGCGGTGTTCGAGCCCGAGGCATTCGGCGTGGTCGCCGAACAGGCCAAGGCCGCGCTCGCCGCTTAAGCCGGATCGGATTGTTCCGGACACGCCGCAACGCCCCGGGCGATGCGGCGACGGCGCGAAGGGGAAAGGCCTTGCGGGGCCTTTCCCCTTTTCTGTTGCAGGGAGATCAGCGTGGAAGATGCAGCAAGGCTGCTCGACAAGGGGCGTGAAGAAATCGCGGCCTGCGCGGACCTGGCCGGCCTCGACGAGGTGCGGGTCCGCTACCTCGGCAAGAAGGGCCTGCTGACCGAGCTCCTGAAGGGCCTGGGACGCCTGTCCGCCGACGCGCGGCCCGCGGCCGGGCAGATCATCAACGAGGCCAAGCAGGCGCTCCAGGCGGCGCTGGCGGCCCGCAAGGAGGCGCTCGAGAGCCAGCGCGAGCAGTTCGCGATCGAGGCCCAGCGCGTCGACGTGACGCTGCCGGGCCGCGGCGCGGCGACCGGCGGGCTGCACCCGGTCACCCGGACGATGCGCCGCATGGAGACGATCTTCCGCCAGGCGGGCTTCGAGGTGCATACCGGCCCCGAGGTCGAGGACGAGTTCCATAACTTCGAAGCATTGAACATCCCGGAGCATCACCCCGCGCGGGCGATGCACGACACGTTCTATTTCGGCGACGGGCGACTGCTGCGCACCCATACCTCGCCGGTGCAGATCCGCTCGATGCAGCGCCAGGGCGCGCCGATCCGGCTGATCGCACCGGGTCGCGTGTATCGCTGCGACTCGGACCAGACCCACTCGCCGATGTTCCACCAGGTCGAGGGCCTGGTCGTCGATCGCGGCGTCAGCTTCGCGCAGCTGAAGGCGGTGCTGCACGACTTCCTCGAGAGCTTCTTCGAGCGCAAGGTGCGGTTGCGCTTCCGGCCCTCCTATTTTCCGTTCACCGAGCCCTCGGCCGAGGTCGACGTCGAATGGGGCGAGGGCTGGCTCGAGATCCTCGGCTGCGGCATGGTGCATCCGCGCGTGCTCGAGTTCGGCGGCATCGACCCCGAGGAATTCACCGGCTATGCCTTCGGCATGGGCGTCGAGCGGCTGGCGATGCTGCGCTATGGCGTCAACGACCTCAGGCTGTTCTTCGACAACGACCTGCGCTTCCTGCGGCAGTTCAACCAGGGAGCGGTGCGATGAAGTTCAGCGAACGCTGGCTGCGCGAGTGGGTCGATCCGCCGGTCGACACGGCCGGGATCGTCAGTCAGCTGACGATGGCGGGACTCGAGGTCGACCGCACGACCCCGGCGGCGCCCGCGTTCTCGGCGGTCGTCGTCGGGCTGGTGGAGGTCGTCGAGCGCCACCCGGACGCCGACAAGCTGACCGTCTGCCGTGTCGATGTCGGGGCGGCCGACACGCTGGCAATCGTCTGCGGCGCGCCCAATGTGCGCGCCGGCATGAAGGCGCCGGTCGCGCTCGTTGGCGCCGAGCTGCCCGGCGGCATCAAGGTCAAGCGCGCCAGGCTGCGCGGCGTGGACAGCGCGGGGATGCTCTGCTCCGAGCGCGAACTCGGGCTCGGCGACAGCCACGCGGGTCTCTGGGACCTGCCGGCCGATGCCCCGGTGGGCGTCGACCTGCGCGAATGGCTGGGCCTCGATGACGTCGTCATCGACGTCGACCTGACGCCGAACCGGGGCGATTGCTTCAGCGTGCTCGGCATTGCGCGCGAACTGGCGCTGCTCAATGGCCTGCCGCTGGGCGGCCCCCGGATCGAGCCGGTGCCGCCCGCCATCGCCGACGAGTTTCCGGTCGAAGTCATGGCGCCCGCGGCGTGTCCGCGCTTCGTGGGGCGCGTGATCGGCGGCATCCGCGCGGACGCTGTGTCGCCGCTGTGGATCACCGAGAAATTGCGGCGCGCGGGATTGCGGCCGATACATCCGGTCGTCGATGTCACCAACATCGTCATGCTCGAGCTCGGCCAGCCGATGCACGGCTTCGACCTCGCGACGCTGCGCGACGGCATCATCGTGCGCCAGGCGGCACCGGGCGAGCGCATCACGCTGCTCGACGGACGCGAGGCCGCGCTCGAGCCGGACACGCTGGTGATCGCCGACCACGGCGGTCCGCGCGCCGTCGCCGGCATCATGGGCGGCGCGGACTCCGGCGTCTCCGCCGCAACGCGCGACGTGTTCTTCGAGGTGGCGTTCTTCGCACCGCTCGCGATTGCAGGGCGCGCGCGACGCCTCGGCCTGCACACCGATGCCTCGCTGCGCTTCGAGCGCGGCGTCGACCCGGCGCAGCAGCGCAGGGCGATGGAGCGGGCCACCGCGCTGCTGGTCGAGATCGCAGGCGGCGCTCCGGGACCGGTCATCGAGCGCGCCTCGGCGGCCCATCTGCCGGCGCGCAACCCGGTCACGCTGCGGCGCGCGCGTCTCGCGGCGTTGCTGGGTCATCCGGTGCCGGATGCCGAGGTCGAGCGGATTCTTGCCGGCCTCGGCATGGCGCTGGCGCACACCGCCGAGGGCTGGCAGGCGACGCCGCCGTCGCATCGCTTCGACATTGCGATCGAGGTCGACCTGATCGAAGAGGTTGCCCGGATCCACGGTTACGATCGCTTCGCCGAGCTGCGCGGGCCGGGCGCCGCCGGACTCGGCAATGCCAGCGAGCGGCGCGTGCCGGCCTCGCGAATCGCGGACGTGCTTGCCGCGCGCGGCTACCAGGAAGTCGTGACCTACAGTTTCGTCGATCCGGCGCTGCAGGCGACGCTGTTTCCCGGCGTGCGCTCCTTGCCGCTGTCCAACCCGATTTCCTCGGAGCTGAGCACGATGCGCGTGTCGCTCTGGCCAGGCCTCGTGCACGCCTTGAAGCGCAACCTGAGCCGCAGGCAGGCGCGCGTGCTGATCTTCGAGCAAGGCTTGAGATTTGTCTTTGAAGGCAATGAATTAAAACAACTTAATACTGTAAGTGGGCTGCTTGCCGGGACGCGCTTCCCGGAACAATGGGGCACCGCTGCCGCGCAGCTCGACTTCCATGACGCGAAGGGCGATGTCGAGGCGCTGCTCGGGCTGACCGCGGCGGCCTTCCGGTTCGAGGCGGCCGAGCACGCCGCACTGCACCCGGGGCAGGCGGCCAGGATCCTGCGAGACGGCCGCGAGGCCGGCTGGATCGGCGCGCTGCACCCGCGCCTCGTGCGCGCGCTTGACCTGGAGCGGGCGCCGCTGTTGTGGGAGCTCGACGAGGAGGTCAGCTTTGCCGCGGAACTGCCTGTATTCGCGGAAATTTCCCGCTTTCCAGCTATTCGGCGGGACATCGCGGTGGTCGTTGACGAGGGTATTCCGGTCCGGGATTTGCTCGAATCGATCCGGGATGTGGGCGGCGCCCTTTTAACAGAATCCAAGGTTTTCGATGTGTATAGCGGCGATCGTATAGATTCGGGTCGAAAAAGTGTGGCTTTCGGCTTGATATTACAGGAATCTTCGCGCACTCTTACCGACGAAGAGGCCGATGGCGTCGTCGCGGCAGTGGTCGCGAGGCTGGCATCGGAGTTCGGGGCCAGGATGAGAGACTGACATGGCACTCACCAAGGCTGAGATGGCAGAGGCGCTGTTCCAGGACATGGGCCTGAACAAGCGCGAAGCGCGTGAGCTCGTCGAAATGTTCTTCGAGGAGCTGAGGACCGCGCTGTCGAACGGCGAGCAGGTCAAGCTGTCGGGCTTCGGCAATTTCGATTTGCGCGACAAGAACCGTCGCCCCGGCCGCAATCCGAAGACCGGCGAGGAAATCCCCATCACTGCACGCCGGGTCGTGACCTTCCGCCCGGGCCAGAAGCTGAAGACGCGAGTGGAAGCCTATGCTGGAACCGGGGAATAACGACGAGCTTCCGGCGATCCCCGGAAAGCGCTACTTCACGATTGGTGAAGTCAGCGAGCTCTGCGGCGTCAAGCCGCATGTGCTGCGCTACTGGGAACAGGAGTTCCCGCAGCTCAAGCCCGTCAAGCGCCGCGGCAATCGGCGCTACTACCAGCGCCGCGACGTGCTGCTGATCCGGCAGATCCGCGGCCTGCTCTACGACGAGGGCTTCACGATCGGCGGCGCGCGACAGCGCCTGACCGGCGACGACGCAAAGGAAGACCTGACGCAGAGCGTGCAGATCGTCCGGCAGATCCGCGTCGAGCTCGAAGAAGTCCTCAAGATCCTGCGCAGCAAGTAGCTGCGGTTCGCTTTCTCGGGGCGGCGGCATCGGGTATCATGCCGCTCCTTCGAACGGGTTCCCGCCCGTTCCGAATTCTCTCGGTCGGGGCGTGGCGCAGCCTGGTAGCGCACCTGCATGGGGTGCAGGGGGTCGGAGGTTCAAATCCTCTCGCCCCGACCATTTAAAAGACTGAAATTCAACTGGAAACTGCCGTTTCTTGTGGGTGGTGCGTTTCGCCTTGCAGGGGGTCCGGGTACAGTTTGGGGTACAGTTCTCACCCCTTGGCCTCCAGAGTGGCACGTCTGTTGATTTGCGCCGAAAACTGACCCGGGACTTGCATAGGGATTTGACCCGGGCTCGGGACATCCCGTTGCTGCGAGTGTCGAGTCACTCCAAAGAACGCCACGCCGATCACCTTTCGTGATCCTGCTCGCCCAGAGCAGACGCGGGGTGCGCGCGGGTCAAGATTGAATGCAAATCCTTAGCCCAAGTGGGTCAGTTCTGGATGCAAATCAACAGGCTTGGACCACGACGAATCGTCGCGTGGCAGCTGACCGTCGGGATCGTAGGGTGAGACCTTATCACCGGCGGCAAGTCGGTCGAGGTAGATCACCAGGTTGGTTCCGCCCGGGCGCCGTGTGGCTGGGAACAGCAACCCGGAGAACCGCGGCTTCTGATGAGCGAGGACCTTCGCGGCCATCTCCCAGGTAGGCGGCCGGCCCTGATGCAGTCGAACAATCTGTTGCCAGTCACAGTCCCAGCCGCGCCACAAAGGCGACCAGTCGTTTGGGTCGTAGCCCATGGAGAAATCCACCACGTTGGCGAGGGTGACGTGGTAGCAGACCATGGTGCCCGGGCCGAACAGTTCCTGCGCCTGGCTGTACTCGTCGAGCGCGGTTTCCTTCTCCAACGCGAGATAAAGCGCCGCGGTGCCCGGCTCGTTGAAGCGGCCACCCTTCCTGGCCGCCCCCGCGCCACTGGTGGGCAGGTGCGAGTACGAGGGAGTGAGAACGCGGTAGCAGACGTGGTCGCGACCGATGCTGCCGTGCTTCAACCGACCGATCCTGAGGACAGGCTGATGATGTAGTCTTTCACTCCCTCCGCATGGCCCGCGGCAACGAGCTGCTCGGCGGTCTTGCCGCCAAGCTCGATCAGCGGCACGGTCCGGTACCAGTAGACCGCCCGATCGACGTCGCCGGACACCTCCACAGCGACTGCCAGTACGCCGGCCGCATCGCGTAGGTAGCGCTGCAGCCGCTCGGAGTGGGGCGAGCGGGTGAGGGTGGAGCGGTCGACCCCGGCCATCAGGGCCAGCCCCTCGCGGGTTGTCCCAATCAGTTCCACAAACAAGCCAGGCGACACCGCGCGGCCCTCGGGTTCACGCAGGGATTCAAGAAACTGGCTGGCGCTGTGCCGTTCCAGAGAGGTGGCGTGGGTCATTGGGGCCTCCGTGACGGTCAATGACGCATATATGAGGCAAGTATGGGGAAAAAACGGGGACAAAACAAGGCTACCCAGCTAGAACACCCGATGCGTGGCGACCGCTGGGCGGCATCGCAGGCCATATCGGGGCGGCTTAATTACCAGGCGCCTGCCCTCGATGACAAGGATGGGCGTCGGTCGCGAGCAGAGGTCGCGATATTCGGGGACTTCACGTCAGCGACTCAAGGTACGGCCTCATCACGTTGGCCACCGGGAATGTCTTTGCGAGGCGCCACAGCTCGTCGATGCCGACTCGCTTCTCGGTCTACGCCTCGCGGAGCGCTTCCACGCGCACGCCATAGACCGTCTGTTCCTCTATGCCCACGACGAGCCCGTGTCCTGACAGCCGCATAATGCGGCGCGGCGGATAGTCGATGCGTGGGATACGTGCCTTGCTCGGAATGCCCAGCCAGACCTCAAACGGAGATTGCGTGGTGAGATCGTGGAACCGAAGGGCCGAAAGGAGGCACACGATTCCTTGCGGATATCTGCGCGCAACCTCAGCAGGCGCAGTATTTTCGGTGATCTTGCGGTCGGAGAGCGCGTAGAGGGCGCGGCCAACGCGCGTGAGGGCTCCCGACCGCACCAGTCGGGTCAGGATTACCCGTGGAATACCGAGTGGTTCTGGATCCCTGGGTCGGGCGAGGCCATGCTTCCGGACCAGGCTGATTACGGCTTGAGCGTTGGATTCCATGAGGGCAGCGTGTTCCATTCTGCAAAGGTCAACAAATACCGACATAAAGGAACGTCGGTCTAGCACTTGCACTGGACTACCGTCGGCAATACCCACGCCGCGTACTGGCACTATCCCGGTGCCGCCGGGCGTGGACAGTCCAGAAGCCCCCGAAGCCCTCGCACTTAAGGCGTCTTCGGCGGATTCGTCTGTGCAGGCGCGCGCAGCTTGGTCGTACACCTGTTCCGGGTCACGCCTCTGGGCTCCGCCGCGGAAGGCTAGATTGCGGCCATGCTCGAGCGAGTCGCGCCTCATGCGCTGCAATTTCCGAGGCATAATTGAACCGGCGGTGGTACTCATCGATATGCGGTGCGGGAAGCACTCCCCTCGACCACCAGTTGAAAATTGTTCTTGGCGTACATGAAAACCTCTTGGCAAGCTGCAGCTTGTAGAGCCGCCGGTCATCAACATCGAAGTTCATGGGTCCTCCCGTAGGTTTGAATACAGACAAATGACTGTCGCAAAATCAGTGTACTGAGCAGCACTCTCGAGACACGCGAGCCACTTTTTCGACCGGTTTCTTGCACTTTCCTGTGGTTGCATGCCCCGGTACTCGCATCCCGTGCTCATGCTGTCGCCACGTCTGACGTCCTCTGTGAACAGTGTACTGAGAGACGCGGAAAAGGCGCGGACCGATCATCCCGACAATATTTGCGCTCGTGCCAGGCGCAGCGCGGCCTTGTGCAGGAATTGGCAGTCCGTACCGAACCGCGGCTTCAAGCCAACGTGGCATGCCACTGAACAAGGGCGGGGCGAGGGCAAGAATCGTGACCGGGCGCACTGCGTACTTCTGTGTACCGTGGATCAGGCAACATGATTTCGGCGTCGTTATCTAGCGCACACGCCGTATGAAACCCAAGAGGTACGTCATCACCGCATTGGGTAGTGCGTCTGGTGGTCCCGGTAACTGAAGGCGTGCGAGACACTCGGTGATCCGCTGGGACAGGCCCTGGGCCGAAGCGGATACCTCGACGTTCATGCCATCCCCGTACCGCAGTAGGGCCCGCACTTCGCGACTGCGCGGCCAACGTATTGAGCGTGCGACGAGGAATGCTGTCAGCTGCGCATTCTGGCGATCGAAATTGGAGGGTTCCCTAGGATCAGCCCCCTCCGCGGCACTTATCACCAGCAGCGTCCGATCCGCGATGTAGACCGCCGCGGGACGACACTCAATCCCTTGCCAGCGGAATTCCTGTTTGTTCACCGAAATCAACGGATGGCGAGCGCAGCGCAGCATTTGCGCCGTGCGCGTATCAACGGAACTGGATTTTCGTGGCATTACCAGTGCCCTCCAGCTTGAGGCCCCGGGAACCTGTGCAGGCAGGCCCGACAAATCCGATCGGTCTCCCAAGCATGAATCAACCCAGGCAGTTCCTGCTGGTTGAATTGGTGGGCCGACCGGCAGAGGGCAGTTGAAACTCCGAGGGAGACCAGCAACGCCAGACCGAGCTGCGCGGCTTGGCCTCGCGCTGCCAAGTCCCATGGCAGCAACGCGATGGATGTCCCGGAGAACATGCATGCCCCGGAAACGACGAGAACATACAAGACAGCCGCGGCAACCGCGGGCAGGGCGAAGACGCTACAAGGCTCCGGCCGGGCGAGTCGTGCACCGAACTCGGAGATGGTGGAGAAGTCCCTTCCGTGGCGAATGCTCTGAACGTGGGCGGATTCGACCGACTGAACCTGGTTTGAGCCGCAATTCGGGCATGGACGAAATCGTATTGCCATCGCTTCTTCCTGTAAGGATGTGGAGTCCGGAACAGGAAAACACAGAACGCGATTTCGGCAAGTCAACTTTCTTAAGGGATTGAATCGCCGGCGTTTTCTCGCCAACGGCTCGAATTCTGCGCGAACCGGATCATTGTCTCGCCGTGGTGCCGCAGCTGTTGGGACGGGGCTCTTGTTTTAAGGCTCGCAAGCAAGTTCGGCCTGTTCCTGCAGAGAAACGTTCTCGAACTTATTTCTTGGGCCGCCTTTTGGCGTCGGCTCAGTACACTGAGTTGCAAAGGAGGTCATCATGAATATTTTCTCGCGCGCCGTCGCGTCCATTGGGTCCCTGTGGCGCTGGTCCCGGCTCAAACGTCCGTCCCCCGACCATTCCCCCGAAGTTGTGGATGGTTGGATTCGCATCTACTCGGGCGGTGAACTGCTGAGACGCTCGGAGGTCGCGCCGCTGGTGCAAAAAGTCACGGCCAATTTCCGCGGCACCCCAACCCAGCAGTACAAGATGCTGAACACACCCCTACGCGCGTTCGCATCCATGGTTCAGCTTCTGCCTGCATCCGAGTATTACCACCATTTCGAGCGCGGGGGTCTGCTTAGCCACCAGCTCGAATGCATGCTTATGGCTATGACCGCGCAATACCAGATTCATCAGTTGGTTGATTCCCGCCTGGTGCGCGACAACGTCCCGCCGGACTTCACCTTCTGGACGAACTATTGCTTCCACCTTCGTGCACTCACCCATGACATTGGCAAGCTCCAGACGCTGTTCAATATCTATCTCTTGGTGGCCCGCGGGAAAAATAGCTACGACGAAATCCCCTATGACCCGATGGATGGGGGATTTGGGGCGAACTCTCTTTTCGCTCGAGCCGAGCAGGAGAAGGCCAAGGGTGCGCGCTGGGTGCGCTACCGCTACACCTTCAAACGCGGCGCCCCCTTGCAACAACACGAGCGATATTGGGAGGTAGGTATCGCCAGGGTGCTCCGCCACCTGTCCGACCCCATCCCCGGCAAGCACTATGCCATGCACCTCACGGACTCCGAATCCTTTCGCACCTATCTCGCCCCAAAGCTGGAAGAGATAGACAGGCGCTCGGTCGTCAATTTCCAGACCCGTGCCGATCGTGCGGCGTCACCAGAGCAGATTCTTTATCGCCATGTGCTGGAGGAGTTGGTCATGCATCCTCAGTTCAGGTCCGCCGAACTCGTTCAGGCCCAAGACGGCCGGCAGATCATCTTCCTGCCCTTTTCCGTTATGCAGGTGTTCCTCAACGAACTGCCCCACACTGACCTCTTTTCCACCGTCCCGCGACACCCTGACCAATGCTTCCGCAAGTTGAAGGGGGCAGGCTACAGCACTCGCTTCGGTCGCTCCGCCACGGACAAGAGACAGCTCGAGGAGTACAACGGCCGCGCCGGCATCTTTCTCGATGCTGACATCACCAGCGCCATGCTTGGCGCTTCTTTTCTCCGTGCTAGCGCTGAGAATGTTTCCGCCCGGCTCGGCGACCTGTTCGACGCACGCTCTCAGTCTGCTGCTGATTCGAGCAGGAGCGCACTACCGCCGGTAGGGCCACCATCCGCCCACAACGGAGCGATGCACGATGGGGCACAGCTCCTACGGCCAGTGTCAGAGGCACCGCGGCCTTCAGCAAAGTCTCAGTTTGCGCTCGACGCGGCGACTACTGCCACGCTTTCATCCACCCCACCCGTCGACACAATGCCGCCAATTGAACTCCCCGTTGAGCCGAAGGCCGCCAAACCACCTAAAGGAGTCTCCACTCTGGCATCGCCCAAATCCCCGTCACCTGACATTCTTGAGAAGTTACCGGCTTCCCCTGACTCGCCCGCGGCGCTCCCTCGCGCGATTGCCTTGCTTCTGGAGTCGATGACACCGGAGGACTTGCTTTGCTCTCGGGATGTGACACTGGAGGGCAATTCGCTTGTCTTCAGTTCCAGGCGCACACAAATTTTGTTCAACACGGCCTCGCAAACGGCACGACTCTCCGCGCGACACTTCCGACACTTTGCCGAAAATTCCGCCGTTCACTGTCCCGAAAAGTGGGCAATGATCGGCGGGAAAATTGTATGCACGGCCAAGTACACTCGCCGACTTCTTGGGGATTCAAAAACTGAGGACGCCCTTGGGAACGGAGGCCGCATCGACTTTCCGCCCACCCCGCCTGATTTGTCGCTCCAGTCATCAAGTGAACTCGTTGGAAGTTCCTGGGCCAAACCCGAATTTCAGGATCAGGAATCCCCCGAATCACCGAGGCCTCTACAGCACCCAGTTTCGCGGACTAAACCAAAAGCGGCGGTAGCTGCAGCACTCCATTCAGCGCCTCAAGGCCCGGATGCCGAGCTTGCTGCGCTCCTGGCTTCAGTTCGTGCCATATACGCCCAAACCGGCGAGCGGTTTCTCACATCCGATGGTCAGCTGGCGAAACTCGACTTTCGGGCGGTCGATCAATATACCGGCCACAAGCAACGGCGCGGTCGTGTGCTCGAAATGCTTCGGCATTTGCGCATCTACGTCAGCCACAGAAAGAACGCAGAGATAGTCATCCAGGCGCACCACCCGGAGATCCAGGCATGTTTGGCAGATCTGCAACGGGGGAGGCAATAAATGGTTCTCAGTCCACCGCCGCTCTTGTCGGTGCCGACCTGCTTCGTAGCCAACTTCTGGACGCTTCTTCGGGCACTTTCGAAGCGGGCTGAAGCACAAGGGCTGCGTGATACCGAGCATTCCGCGGCACAAGCCGAGTAACTTCCTCCGGCGTCGGCTGGCGCCAAGTGGCGCCAGGTGGCGTCAGTTGGCGTCAGTTGGCGTCAGTCCCGAAGCGCACATGTAGAGGTTTGGTGGTTTTGCTGCATTGGCCTTTTCTTAGTGTTGTATGGGTGCAAATACCTCTCTGTACGGGCCGCCCAGCGACCCTCGATTACGCCTAATCGGAGCCCACCAGAAACCGTTGTAAACACCGAGATCCGCTCGATGCACAGACTTCAATTCTCATGACAATCGGAGCGAAAAACGGGAGAAAAAACATGAATCAACAACCACCAAGAAAACACGTTCTCATGGACTCAGCTCGGTGCCACGTGAAACGTATTCCCCTGTTAATGTGTCTTTTGTCATGAGATTCCCGGTGTACAAGAGGGGGAAACACAGTCCACCTGAATGCGAGTTTTTCGTCCCTCTGACCGTCGAAAATTCAGGTCGCTCCGTATACTGGATGAAAACACCATAGGGTGCGACTCATGCCAAGAGATACAAGCCGGATTCGACTCCGCATGGACATTCTCGAGGTTCTCGGACCTGGCATCAGGGAGCTCAATTCGGCCTTCCACACCCGAATCCGTGAGGCAGTTCAAACCATCAACGAGAATTACCTTCATGCCCGCAATGCATCGCTCGGTGCCGCGACGGACGCCAAGTACCCCATCGGCCTCTATGTGTGTTACGAGATTCATATCGAAACCCATACCAATCTTGAAACAGGATTCATCCGGTGGCGCTACGGAAGGTTCGCTATCAACAAGTCCAGAAGCCGTGGCCGCCAACACCCCATCACCTATCGTGTTCCGAAGTCGTCTCGCACCCAGATTCATTACAGCCGAAGCGATTTTGAGCAAGTGCCACTTTGGAGGTCTGCTCCAAATTGGGAGCAGCGTCTGGTTCTTTATACTGAGAAAAAGCTTCGCCCGCTCCGGGAGGCCCTCCAGTCTTACAAGGAGGCCCAGCGCCATTTCTTGTACGCCCCCCCTATGCCTGATGTCGACCTGAGTTTCGATGATTATTTTGAAACGTGATCGGTAACGAGCCAAAACGGGTCAACTTAGGGCGCCACGGTCAACGAGGCGTTGCCGCCATACGCGAGTCAGGCAAGACGCGCACCATCATTGAGCACACCACTCGCATCCGTCGCCGCTCTGGAATGCCCTGACAGCAAAGTTAGCATCCTGTCGGGTAGAACCAGTCCGCGCCAGATGCAACTGGATTGGCTGATTGTTCTTTTTACGCGGTAAGCTTCTAGATGAGGAGACCGATCGGAGGAGCATGAGATGAACTGGAAACCCTGCGCGCTGCTGCTGACGGCCCTGGCGATCGCCGGCTGTGCCACCCCTCCCCCCGTCGCAACGCTCGAAGAACGCCTCAACAATCCCTTGGCGCATCGACCCCTCGTCGAAGGTGAGATCCCCTACCACGTAAACCTGGTCTACGCCAACGCTGCCTGGCAACAGCTCGAGACCGCGGAGTTCCCCGACCGGCCCCTCATCGACACCCAGAACACGCTCGAGCCATTGTTCGCGGTGTCGGACTATTTCATGTACGGCGGCGGCACCGCGCTCACCACGCTCGGCCTGTCCTTCGGCCGCTCCGACGTGAAAGGGGACTATCGCCACTCCATGCGCAACCGCGGCCTCGAGCTCACCGGGGATGCCAACACGCACTATTACCTGTTCGACACGCGCGAGGGCACGGCCACGCCGGAGGATGTCGACCATGCCTGGGACCAGGCCTACAAGGTCTTCCAGGCGGTCCACAACCGTGACGGCCGCTGCCATGTGAATTTCTGGACCCCTGAACTAGGCTACCGCAGAGCCCAGGTTCGCAATGTGCGGGGCGAACTCAAGCAGGTCGACTTCCGCTGTCCGCACCCCATCTACCCGGATGGCCCCTTCCAGCTCGTCACCATCCAGGCCTGGGGCAACCCGTTTGACGGTCTGCGGGCTCTCGGCACGGTCCAGGCGCGCTGCTGGGTGCTCCTGCCCAAGCAGGAGCAGACCGGGTTTCGGGACTACCGCGATTGTGGCGAGAAGCTCGCCGCCCGGCAGCGGCCCTACCTGCCGCCCACCGACCTGCCGTTGATGGAGCTCATCACCACGCCGACCCCGGACGACCCGACGATCTTCCACGTGGTGGGCCGCTTCGGGGACCACGTCACCGTACTGCCGGCGCCACCGACCAAACCCGAGTTCAAGGCATTTCTGGCGTCGATTCCCTACGACGTCGAGGATTGAGAGGGGAGACTGCCGCGTGATCCTGACCGAGGGAACTGCGGGATCGCCCATGTTGGGCTTGTCCCTGACGAATCTGCGAAAGCATTGACTAACAAGGACGACTCATGCCGAACACCAGCTCAGCAGACCTCGCGGTACTGATCGACGCCGAGAACGCGCAGGCCGCGGTCATCGCGCAGATCCTTAGCGAGGTGGCCAAGTACGGCACCGCCACGATCAGGCGCGCATACGGCGACTGGACCACACCGAACCTCGGCCGCTGGAAGGAAGCCTTGCACGTGCATGCCGTGCAGCCGGTCCAGCAGTTCCGCTACACCACCGGAAAGAATGCCACCGACTCGGTGCTCATTATCGATGCCATGGACATCCTGCATGGCGGCAAGGTGGATGGCTTCGCGATCGTCTCGTCCGACAGCGATTTCACCCGGCTGGCCACCCGCATCCGAGAGGCAGGCCTGGCTGTCTACGGCTTCGGCGAAAAGAAGACGCCGCAGCCCTTCGTGGCCGCCTGCGACAAGTTCATTTACACGGAGATCCTCGACAAATCCGATGGCAAGGCCAAGCCCAAGGCCAAGGCGGATCCCAAGCTCACCGCCGAACTGAAGACCGCGGTCATGGCCGCCGCCCAGGAGGACGGGTGGGCGTTTCTCGGGGCCGTGGGTTCCTACCTGAACAAGAATGATCCGGCCTTCGATTCCCGGAACTACGGGTACAAGAAACTCCGCGACCTGGTGCATGCGCAATCCTGCCTTGAGATCGATGAGCGCCGGGCCGACGCCGAAAGCCCGATTTCCCAGATCTATGTCCGATTGAAGGCCACCTGATGCGTTGCGGCACCGAACGGCGAACCGTACGGCGCTGAGAGTGGGCCTTGGTCACGGAAAGACTTGGCGGGGCATGTTAAGGAATGTCCCATGGCCTTGAAGCCCCATGAGATGGATCTCTTCGGTGCGCCGGCGGGCGAGGATCTGCGGAGCCTGCCGTGGCCGGATGCAAGCCGTTTCCCACTGAATGTTGGCAGCCGGCGCGTTGAAGAACGTGTCTGGCTGGACCTTCTCGAGTCGCCCGAGTCGCTGATCGTCGCCGGCTACAGCAGCCTCGACAGGATCATCGATTTCATCGCGAGGGCAGGCAAGGCGAACGCCATCCGGTTGTTGTTCGGCCAGGAGCCGTTCGAGGCCCGGCGGACCGAGTTTCGCCTGACGGGGGATGCGTTCGCCACCGAGGTGGAGGCCTACTGGTTGCGCCAGGGGATCTCGCTGCTGCGTTCCGCCGCCGTGATCCGGGCGATCGAGGCACTGGAATCGGGCCGGGTCGAGGCGCGGTTCATGGCAGACCGCAAGGGCCTGCACGCCAAGATCTACTGCGGCCACAAGGCGGCGACGGTCGGTTCCAGCAACTTCACCGAGGCCGGTCTCGCGCGTCAACTCGAGGCCAACGCCCGCTTCGAGCGCAGCACCGACGACCCGCGTTACGCCGAACTGGTCAGGATCGCCGAGAACTACTGGACCATGGGCGTGGATTTCCAGGCGGCGCTGATTGCGCTCCTCAAGAAGCTCCTCAGGCCCGTGACCTGGCAGGAAGCGCTCGCCCGGGCCTGCGCCGAACTCCTCGAGGGGGAGTGGGCGGAGGTGTATCTCCGGGACAACTACCTGGGCGAGGCGGGCAGCCTCTGGCCCAGCCAGAAGCAGGGAATCGCCTAGGCACTGGCGATCCTGTCGGAGCGGGGCAGCGTGCTGGTCGCCGATGCTACCGGCGCCGGCAAGACCCGGATGGGCGCCTACCTGGTGGGCGCGGTCGTCGACCACATCGTCCGGACGGGTCGCTTGCGCCAGGGCCGCGCCCTGATGATCTGCCCGCCGGCCGTCTTGCCGGACTGGAAGCGCGAGGCGATGCAGGCCCACATCCACCTCGAAACGTTTTCGCACGGCGGGCTGAGTCACGGGAAAAGCCGGGGCCACGAGCTGAGCGTCGAGTCCCTGCGTCGCGCCCAGGTGCTGTGCGTGGACGAGGGGCACAACTTCCTCAACTTCAAGGCCAAGCGCACCCAGCAGCTGTTGCGCAACATGGCCGACCATGTGGTGCTCCTGACCGCAACGCCGATCAACCGCGGCGTCAACGACCTGTTGCGCATCGCGGACATGCTCGGCGCTGACAACCTCGCGGACTCCACGCTCAAGGCCTTCCAGCGCATGCTGGGGGCCAGGAGCCTGACTCGCACCCTCACCGAGCCGGAAGTCGATCAGCTCCGCAAGGAAATCCGGCAGTTCACCGTCCGCCGCACCAAGCGGGTGCTGAACTCTCTGATCGATCGCGAGCCGGAGGCCTACCGCGATCATCGGGGGCGGCCCTGTCGCTTCCCGCGACACAAGCCGAAGGTCTATAGGCTAGAGGAGCCGGACGTTGACAGGACGATCGCCCGGGAGATCCGCACCCTGGCTGACGAGCTCTACGGCGCCACACATTTTGTTCGACCCATCGAGATGCCAGAGATACTGCGACGCCAGGGGGTGTCGGAGGAGCGCTATCTGCAGGGCCGGCTCGGATCGGCACGAAAACTCGCCGGGTACCAGATCATGTCTTCGCTGCGGTCCTCGCGCGCCGCGCTCTTTGAGCACCTCCGGGGCTCCGAGGCAGCGATCGAGGTCTTCCGGATCGACGGGTTCAGCAAGAAGGCCGAGACCGGCAACCTTATCGATACGATTCGCAGGCTGGAAGGGCAGATTCCCACCAACAGGCTCAGCATCGAACTGCCGTCCTGGCTGCGGGAGCCCGAGGCCCATTCCAAGGCCTGCGCGCATGATCTCGATATCTACCAGCGGATCGCCGCCCTGGTGCCCAGGCTCAGTCCACAGCGCGAGCAGGCCAAGGTGGACCTGCTCATTGAGTTGGTAGCCCGTCACGGCCTGGTACTCGCCTTCGACAGCCGACCGATCTCTCTTGCGTTGATCCGCCAGATGATCGGCTCGCCACCGGGCGTGAAGTCGCTGCTGGCCTGGGGGGATGCCGCCTCGGATCGCGAGACCGTATTGAAGTCGTTCGCGCCGGGTTCAACAGCGCGCGGTGTCATTGGGCTGTGCTCGGACAGTCTCTCGGAGGGGGTCAACCTGCAGCAGGCCCGGGCACTCGTGCATCTCGACATGCCCTCAGTCGTGCGGATCGCCGAGCAGCGCGTCGGACGGGTAGATCGCATGGACAGCCCGCACCGCGAGATCGAGGCCTGGTGGCCGCAAGATGCCGCGGAGTTCGCGCTGTCCAGCGATCACCGGTTCATCGGTAAGCGTCATGCCAAGGCCGCATTGACTGTACCCGGCTACTTCATTTCGTAGCG
>CAYWYS010000016.1:0-61270 GCA_964462675.1 uncultured Thioalkalivibrio sp. | reverse complement strand
TGCTCGATCCGGTGGAGCAGGCGGCGCGATTTTCGGCCGACCTCGGCGCCCGCCGCGCGCGCGGCCTCGCTGAGCCGCCGATGGACCGCCGCCTGCTCGACGCGCTGGCGCACGGCTTGCCGGACTGTGCCGGCGTCGCGCTCGGTTTCGACCGGCTCGTCATGGCGCTGGCTGGCGCCTCGCACATCGATGAAGTACTGGCCTTTCCGTGGTCACGCGCTTGAGGGGGACACTGCTAAAAACGCGGTTTTAGCAGTGTCCCCCTCCGAGGATTCCGCATGCATGAACTGACAGGCCCTGATTACAGCGACAAGGCGCGCTTCTACGCCGAGCTCGAGGCGCAGGCCCGGGCGCTCGTGGCCGGCGAGCCGGATCGCATCGCGAATGCGGCCAACATCGCCGCGCTGGTTTTTCATGCCTTGCCGCGCATCAACTGGGCGGGTTTTTATTTCCTGCAAGGCGACGTGCTCGTGCTGGGCCCGTTCCAGGGCAAGCCGGCCTGCGTGCGCATCCCGGTCGGGCGCGGCGTCTGCGGCACGGCCGTGGCCGAGGCGCGCAGCCAGCTGGTCCCGGACGTGCACGCATTCTCCGGGCATATCCCCTGCGACGCGGCCTCGCGGGCCGAGATCGTCGTGCCGCTCAGGGATGCCGACGGGCGCATCTTTGGCGTGCTCGACATCGACAGTCCCGAGCCGGGCCGCTTCGACGCGTTCGACCTGGCGGGGCTGGAGCGGATCGCGCGGGTCCTATAGGCCAGCCCTCCGGCCGCGGCCCGGCCGCGGCAGCGCGCCGTCACAGGCCCGCTTCGTTCGGGAAATCTTTATCTCACTCAGCGGGCCTGTGACGTCGCGCTCCCGCTGTGGCATCGGCGGTTTTGGCGCTCGAGGGGACGCCTGCCGACAGCGCTGGTGACCGCGCGCAATCCGGTCGCCCGCGGCAACGCGGCAAGGTCGTAGGGCAGGGCAGTGCAGCACGGTGCCAGGACTGCAAGGCGGCAGTGGCCGGGACATGACAGGCCCCGCTGGGGGAGCTAAAGATTTCGCCGAGCCCAGCGGGGCCTGTCATGGCGCGGCCACGGTCGACCGGCAAGCGGCCACGGTCCACTCATGCGCGGCCACGATCGACCGGCAAGCGGCCAAGGTCCAACGGCAACATGGCCTCGGGCCAGTCAGCGCGCCAGCAGCTGCCCGAACCGCACCTGCCGCCCCGCCGTGATTTCGGGCGTAAAGCGCGGGCCGCCCTCGGGCAGCACGACGATCACCGTCGAACCCATGTTGAAGCGGCCCAGCTCTTCGCCGCGGGCGAGTTGCACCGATCCGGGGCCCCGCAACGGGTAGCGCCAGACCGAGGCCTGCCGGTCCGGCCCCGGTGCGACCTGGCCCGCCCAGGTCGTCGCGATCGAGCCGACGTTCAGGGCGCCGACCAGCACGAAGGCCATCGGCCCGAAGTCCGTCTCGAACAGGCAGGCGACCCGCTCGTTGCGCGCGAACAGCCGCGGCACCGCGCCGACGGTCGCGCCGTTGACGCTGAACAGCGCTCCCGGCAGGTAGCGCATCTCGACCAGGCGCCCGTCGGCTGGCGCATGGATGCGGTGGTAGTTGTAGGGCGCAAGATAGATCGTCGCGAAGCTGCCGCGCAGCAGCGCGTCAGGCGTCTCGCCGCCCAGCAGGCGCGTCAGCTCGTAGCGAAAGCCCTTGGCCTGCAGCAGGGTGCCTTGTTCGAGCGGCGCACTCTCGCTGACGGTGCCGTCCACCGGGCACGCCAGCGCCGCGGCTTCCTGCGGCATCGCGCGCGCGCCGGGCGCCAGCGCCCGCGTGAAGAAGGCATTGAAGCTCGGGTACGCGGTCGGGTCAGGCTCGACGGCGTCCCGCATGTCCACCTTGAACAGCCGCGTGAAGCCGCGGATCAGGAAGTTCTTGACGCCGGGGTGCTCGATCATCGCGAGCCAGCCGACCAGGCGCGACAAGCCATGCTGCGGCAGCAGCCGCTGCAGCCAGGCGAACAGCTGTCCTGCCATCAGCCGGCCGGCTGGCCGATCGGCGCGGCGAACTCCAGGCGCCTTCCGTCCTCCAGCACGAGGCTCAGGTCGATCGTGCCGCTCGCCGGGATGGCATCGACCGGTTGCATCAGCATCAGGTGCAGGCCGCCCGGCTCGAAGCGCACGACCTCGCCGGCCGGTACCTCGACGGTTTCCTGGTGGCGCATTCTCGCGACGCCGTCCACGGTCACGGTGCCATGCAGCTCGATCGAGCCGAACAGCGGGCTCTCGACGCCGATGATCACGATCGCCCCGGGTCCCGGGTTGTAGACCGACAGATAGCCGGCCGTCATGCGCGCTGCCGGCGGCACGCTGCGCACCCAGGCGTCGCTGATGATCGGTTCGGCCGCGGCCGGGCTGGCTGGCGCCGGGGCGGCAGCAGTGGCGTCGGGCGCGGCGGCGGGTCGGGCGGCGGGCGGCGCGGGATCGGGCGCGCAGGCCCAGAGCAGGGCTACGAAGGCCAGCAGCAGCATTCTCATCGGTTGTCCTCCAGCGTAATGATGCGGCGCATGTCGGCGGCAATGTTCTCGGCGGTGTGCGGGGTCGGGAAGACCGCGGCGACGCGGCCGTCACGGTCCACTAGGAACACCGAACTCGTGTGGTCCACGGTATAGCTGTCCTCGCCGAGCGGTGAATAGGCGTAGGCGGCGCCGAAGGCGCGGGTCAGTTCGGGCAGGTCGGCGGCCGCGACGCTGAGGCCGCGGAACTCCGGATCGAAGAACGGCACGTACTCGGCGAGGCGCGCCAGCGTGTCGCGCCCCGGATCCAGCGAGATCATCACGACGCCCGGTCGATCCTGCGGCGGCAGATCGTCCAGCAGCCGCCGCGCGCCGGCCAGCACCTGCAAGGTCGCCGGGCAGATGTCGGGACAGTACGTGAAACCGAAGAACGCGAGGGTCCAGTGGCCTTGGAAGCCGGCGAGGCCGAAGGGCCGTCCCTCGTGGTCCATGGTCGCCACATCGGGCAGCGGCCGCGGCGTGGACAGCAGCCGGGCGTGCTCCGGCAGCACGGGTGCGGCCTGGCGCGCCGCGAACCAGGCACCTGCGAAGGCCGCCGCTACCGCCAGCACGACGGCGACGGAGAAATATTTGGCACGAGACATGCCGGGCATTATCTCACAGGCACGCGTCCTGCCGGCCACGGCACGGCCGCTCGGTTATCATGGCCGGCGCCGCACCCGGCAAGGCGACGGAGAGGCCGCGCGTGACCCCGAACGAACATGCATCGCAAAGCCTAGAGACGATCGCGGATTTCGTGCGCTGGGCCGCGAGCCGTTTCGCGGCCGCCGGGCTGCACTTCGGGCACGGCACGGACAACGCGATCGACGAGGCGCTGGTGCTGGTCCGCCACGCCCTGCATCTCGGCCACGACCTGCCGCAGGAGTTCTATGCGGCGCGCCTGACCGCGCCGGAGAAACAGGAGGTGCTGGCATTGCTCGAGCGGCGCATCGTCGAGCGCCTCCCGGCGCCCTACCTGACCGGCGAGGCCTGGTTCGCCGGGCTGCCGTTTTTCGTCGACCGGCGCGTGCTGATTCCGCGCTCGCCGTTCGCCGAGCTGATCGAGGGCGGGTTCGCGCCGTGGCTCGAGGCCGAGCGCGTCGAGCGGGTGCTCGACCTGTGCACCGGCAGCGGTTGCATCGCGATCGCCTGCGCGCTGGCGTTCCCGGCGGCGGAGGTCGATGCCGTCGAGCTGTCGCCCGAGGCGCTCGAGGTGGCGCGGACGAATGTCGAGCGCCACGGCGTCGCCGCGCAGCTGGAGTTGCTGGAGGGCGACCTGTGGGCGCCGGTCGCCGGGCGTGTCTACGACCTGATCGTCAGCAATCCGCCCTACGTCAGCGACAGCGAGATGACGGCCTTGCCGCCCGAGTACGGCCACGAACCCGAGCTCGGACTGCGCTCGGGGCCCGCAGGCCTCGATGTCGTCGCGCGCATCCTCGCCGGCGCTCGCGCGCAGCTGCGTCCCGGCGGCCTGCTGGTCGTCGAGGTCGGCAACTCCGCGGCCGCGGTCGCCGAGCGCTGGCCGGAGCTGCCGTTCACCTGGCTCGAGGTCGCGCGCGGCGAAGGCAGCGTGTTCCTGTTGTCCGCAGAGGAGCTGCCCTGATGTCCGGCAACACCTTCGGCCGCCTGTTCACCGTGACGACCTACGGCGAGAGCCACGGTCCCGGCCTCGGCTGCATCGTGGACGGTTGTCCACCCGGCCTCGAGCTCGACGAGGAAGACATCCAGCGGGATGTCGAGCGGCGGCGCAGCGGCAAGTCGCGGCATGTCAGCCAGCGGCGCGAGCCCGACCGGGTCCGCATCATGTCGGGCGTCTACGAGGGCCGCACCACCGGCGCGCCGATCGGCCTCGTGGTCGAGAATCTCGACGCCAAGCCGAAGGACTACGCAAAGCTCGCGGAGTTGTTCCGGCCGGGCCATGCGGACTACACCTGGGCGCGCAAGTACGGCTTCCGGGATCATCGCGGCGGCGGGCGCTCGAGCGCGCGCGAGACCGTCATGCGCGTCGCGGCCGGCGCGATCGCGCGCAAGTACCTCGCGACGAGGCTCGGGATCGAGATCCGCGGCTGGCTGGCGCAGCTCGGGCCGATCGTGCTCGCGCCGGTCGATCTCGACAGCGTCGACGACAATCCGTTCTTCTGCCCGGACCCCGCGCGGGTCGCGGAGCTCGAGGCCTACATGGACCGGCTGCGCAAGGAGGGCGACTCGATCGGCGCGCGCATCAACGTGATCGCGACCGGCGTGCCGCCCGGCCTCGGCGAGCCGGTGTTCGACAAGCTGGACGCCGACATCGCGTACGCGATGATGGGCATCAACGCGGTCAAGGCGGTCGAGATCGGCGACGGTTTCGCGGTCGTCGAGCAGAAGGGCACCGTGCATCGCGACGAGATGTCCCCCGAGGGCTTCCTGTCGAACCATGCCGGCGGGACCCTCGGCGGCATTTCCTCGGGCCAGGCCATCCGCGTCAGCATGGCGCTGAAGCCGACCTCCAGCCTGCGATTGCCGGGTCGCACGGTCAACGTGCGCGGCGAGCCCGCGACGGTCGTCACGACCGGGCGTCACGATCCCTGTGTCGGCATCCGGGCGACGCCCATCGCCGAGGCGATGCTGGCGCTCGTGCTGATGGACCATGCGCTCAGGGACCGGGGCCAGAACGCGGGCGTCGTGCCGGGAGCGCCGTTGATCCCGGATGCCCCCGGCTGACGAGGCGACGGATCCGCCGACCGGCGGTTCCCGGCCGCACTGGCGGCGCGGCCTCTACCCGCGCCTGTCGGCCTTCTACCTGTGCTATTTCGGTGCGATTGGCGTGTTCGTGCCGTATTTTTCCTTTTATCTGCAGCAGGCCGGCTTCGGCGCGGTGGCCATCGGCCAGTTGATGGCCATCCCGATGGCGATGCGCGTGCTCGCGCCCGGGCTGTGGGGCTGGGCCGCCGATCGCAGCGGCCGGCGCGACCTGACACTGCGCGCCGGCGCGCTGCTGGCCACCGGCGGCGTCTCCATGCTGCTCGGCGCGTCCGGCTTTGCGGCGGTAGCGCTCGCGCTGGCCGCCTTCGCGCTGCCGTGGACCGGCTTGCTGCCGCAGTTCGAGGCCACGACGCTCAGTCACCTGGGTGCGCGGCCCGAGCGCTACGGCCTGGTGCGGCTGTGGGGCTCGGTCGGCTTCATCCTGGCGGTCGTCATCGGCGGCTGGGTGTTCGAGGGCGCCCGCGTCGCGGCCGTGCCGCTCGTGCTGCTGCTGCTGGTCGGCTGCACCGCGGTAGCGACCTGGCGCGTGCCGGCGGCGCCGACGGGGGCGGCGCGCGCCGGCGAAAGCGGCCTTGGCGCGGCGCTGCGACGCCCGTGGGTGCTGGCGCTGCTGGTCGTCTGCATCCTGCAACAGGCCTCGTTCGGGCCCTATTACGTGTTCTTCACGATCCACCTGGACCAGCTGGGCTACGGCACCGGCGCTGCCGGTTTGCTGTGGGGCTGGGGCGTGGCTGCCGAGGTGGTGATGTTTCTCTATACTCCCCGGCTGATCGAACGCTTCGGCTCACGCGCTTTGCTGGTGTTCGCGCTCGGGGTGTCGGTGCTGCGCTGGCTGCTGACCGCCTGGACGGCCAGCGTCCTGCCGCTGCTGCTGATCGCCCAGACCATGCACATGGCGGCGTTCGGCTTGTTTCACGCGGTGGCGGTGCTGCTGGTGCACCGGACTTTCGGCGGCCGCCTGCAGGGCAGGGGCCAGGCGTTGTACAGTGCGGTCGGCTTCGGCATCGGCGGCGCGCTCGGCAGCCTCGGCAGCGGCTATGCATGGTCCGGCGCCGGGGCGCAGGGCGCCTGGACGATGGCCGCGGCGGTCGCCGCGGTGGCGATGATCGTGGCATGGTGGGGCCTGGCGCCGGGGCGCCGCGAGGATGGCGGCGACGGGTCGGGGAACGAAAGCGCGGACCGGGCTTGGCGGCAGATGCCGCGGTGAAAGCAATGAGCAAGGCAAAAGGTTATTCGGTGGCGGTCGTCGGCGCGACCGGCCTGGTGGGCGAGGCGATGCTCGCCTGTCTCGCGGAGCGCAAGTTCCCGGTCCGGGAGTTGCGCCTGCTGGCCAGCGAACGCTCCGCCGGCACGAAGATCCAGTTCGGCGGCAAGGCACACGTGGTCACGCGGCTGGCCGAGTGCGATTTCTCGGGCGTCGACATCGCGCTGTTTTCCGCCGGCGGCTCGGTGTCGAAGGTCCATGCGCCCCGCGCCGCGGCGGCCGGCGCCATGGTCATCGACAACACATCGTGCTTTCGCTACGACGACGACGTGCCGCTGGTCGTGCCGGAGGTCAACCCGGAGGCGCTGGCCGGCGCGCGGGCCCGCAACATCATCGCCAATCCGAACTGCTCCACCATCCAGATGGTCGTGGCGCTGAAGCCGATCTACGACGCGGTCGGCATCACCCGGATCAACGTGGCGACCTACCAGTCGGTGTCCGGCGCCGGGCGGAGCATGGTCGAGGAGCTTGCGCGCCAGACCGCCGCGCTGATGAACGGCCGGCCGATCGGCAAGACCCTTTCGGCGCGCCAGATCGCCTTCAACGCGCTGCCGCAGATCGACGTGTTCGAGGACAACGGCTACACCCGCGAGGAAATGAAGATGTGCTGGGAGACCCGCAAGATCTTCGGCGACCCCGACATCGGCGTGAATGCGACAGCGGTCAGAATTCCGGTATTCTT
Source organism: uncultured Thioalkalivibrio sp. (assembly GCA_964462675.1). Classification (GTDB taxonomy): domain Bacteria; phylum Pseudomonadota; class Gammaproteobacteria; order Steroidobacterales; family XN24; genus XN24. The sequence goes on along the minus strand of CAYWYS010000016.1, from coordinate 54,044 downwards.
CGGCCATTCCGAGGCCGTGCACCTGGAGACCGTGGAAAAAATCACCGCCCAGCAGGCGCGGCGCCTGTTGAGAAAAGCCCCGGGCGTCGAGGTGCTCGACCGGCGTGTGCCCGGCGGTTACCCGACCGCCGCGACCGAGGCGAGCGGGGCGGAGCCCGTCTGGGTCGGCCGGATCCGCGAGGACATTTCCCATCCGCGGGGGCTCAGCTTGTGGATCGTCGCAGACAACATCCGCAAGGGCGCCGCGCTCAACAGCGTGCAGATCGCTGAAACTTTTGTAAAAAAATATCTGTGAGCTTATAGTTAGGCCGCTGTCATGAAGTGCTTTCTCATGATGGGGGCGCTGGGGTCGGGTGGTTCCTCGCGAGCTCGTGCGCGGGGTCGGATTCAGGGAGACACAATGTCGCGCAAGCTGATTCTTCTCGGGATGCTGTCCCTCGTCATCCTCGCGCCGGGCGCAGCCCTGTCCCTTGGACTGGGTGATATCCGCCTGAATTCCTATCTGAACCAGCCGATGAACGCGGAGATCGCGTTGAGCATCGCCTCGGCTGACGAACTCGCGACGCTCAAGGTCGGCCTGGCTCCGGCCGAGGCTTTCGATCGTTACGGGCTGGACCGCCCCCCGTATCTCGGCGACCTGCAGTTCGCCATTCGCCGGACGGGTCCGGCCGGCGCCGTGATCGACGTCCGCTCCTCGCGCCCGATCGCCGAGCCCTTCGTCACCTTCCTCGTCGAGGCCAGCTGGAGCGGCGGCCGAATGCTCAGGGAATACACGGTGCTGCTCGATCCGCCGGTGTTCCTGCCTGCGCCCGAGGCTGCAGCCCCCGAGCCTGCGGCGGTCGACGCGCCCCGGCCGGCGCCCGTGGCGCGTCCGGCAGCCACGCCGTCGCCGGTCGCCGCACCGACTGCGACGCGCGGCGAGTACGGCGCCGATTTCGGTCCGGTGCAACGCAATGACACGCTGTGGGCCATCGCCCAGCGCGTGCGCCCTGATGCATCGCTGAGCACCAACCAGGTCATGGTCGCGCTGTTCCGCGCGAACCCCCATGCCTTCGACGGCAACATCAACCGCCTGCGTGCCGGGGCCATCCTGCGCGTGCCGAGCCGCGACGAGATCGTCGCGACCTCGTCGGGCCAGGCGACCGCCGAGGTGCGCCGCCACAACGAAGATTGGCGTGCGACCGTGGCGCCGCCGGCCGAGCGGCGTCTCGAACTCGCGCCGCCGGCCGAGACGGTCCGTCCGGCCGCGCCCGTGTCGGCGCCGGTCAGCGAGACGGCCGGCGCGCCGGCGCTGGCGGATGCCGTGCAGCAGTTGCAGAGTGAGCTTGCGGACACCCGCCGGCTCATGGAAATCAAGGATGCCGAGATCGCGGCGCTACAGTCGCGGCTCGCGGAGCTCGAGGCCGACAGCGGCATCCCGGTGCGGCCGCTGCCGACCGAGCCGGTCATGCCGCCCGAGGTGGCCGAGCCTGAGGCGGCCGAGCCCGAAGCGGTTGCGCCGGCGCCGACCCCCGAGGCCGTGGAACCCGCGCGGGTCCCCCCGGTCGCGCCGCCGCCGCCACCGCCGTCGATGCTGGATCGTGCGCTCGGCCTGCTGGGCAGCCTGTGGCTGTGGCTGGTGCTGGCGCTTGCCCTGATCGCCGGCGCGGTGTTCGTGTTCATGCGCAAGCGTGGCGGCGACGAGCGTTCGATCGAGGAAGACCTCGCCGTCACCGGCACCTGGGGCGCTCTCGATCAAACGGGCAAGGCGGCGGCCGCGACGACGGCCCGCGCCGCCCCGGTCCTGGCCCGCACGGCGCGCCCGAACGATCTCGAGTCGATCCTGGTCGAGGAGAGCGCGCGCCCCGAGGTTCGCCCGGCGCCGATGGTGCCGCCGCCGGCCGCGCCGGTCCCCGGGCCCGAGCTGCGCGCCGACGAGGATTACCAGTACCCGTTCGAGGACACGATCGCCGGGGAAACCGGCATCAACCTCGACCAGACCGATCCCATGGCGGAAGCCGACTTCCACATGGCTTACGGCCTGTACGACCAGGCCGCGGAGATCATCAAGAAGGCCGTCGAGCGTGAGCCCGACCGCTACGACCTGCGCCGCAAGCTGCTGGACATCTGCTTCGTCTGGGGCAACGCGGACGAATTCCTGGCGCAGGCGAAGGCGGTCCGCGAAATCGGCGGCGATGCACAGGCCGGCGACTGGGCCAAGGTCGCCATCATGGGCCGGCAGATCTGCCCCGGCGAGCCGATGTTTGCCGCCGGCGCGGCCGCCGCGGTCGATGTCGAGCTCGGCGAAGCGCAACCCGAGACGGCGCTCGCTGCGGACATCGGTTCGTCCGGCGAGTGGCTCGACTTCGACGTCGGCGAGTCCGGCGCGGGCGCCGAGCCCTCGGTGACGCTCGGCGACACTCGTGAGCACCCCGGCCCGCGCGCCGCCGGTCGCCCGATCGAGCAGACCGCGGAGCTCGACCTGGAGGAACTGGGCATCGACCTCGATCTCGGTGAGACCGGGGAACACGCGCTGCGCGATCTCGCGGACCGGGCGCCCGATTTCCCCGACGAGATGTTCGACGGCCCGGCGGCGGGTGGCGAGGGCGACGACGGCCAGCACATCGGCACGGTGCGCCTCAGCGAGCCGCCTGAGCTGTCCGGAGAAGGTACGGAGGCGGATGACGACGACGGCGGCACGCTGATGATGCAGGCGCCGGGACTGTCGCTTGGCGACGACTCGACGCAGCAGGGCGAGGGCCTGGACCTGGACCTGGGGGAAGATGAGCCGACGCTGTCCGGCCTGACGCGTCTCGACGACGACGAGTCCGGTGACGACACGCAGCTGGTCCGGCAATCGCGCACCATCGTCGACGACGACCAGACGCTGGCTGGCGCCGCCGGTTTCGACGGCACCGTGGTGGACGACACCGAGGAGGCGGGCGAGGACGAGGACCGCACCTTAATGACGAAGTTCGAGGCGGCGGATGATTCGCCGACGACCGAACTCGGCGCCATCGAGGGCGATCTCGACCTCGATCTCGATGAGCTGACGCAGGTGCTCGAGTCCGACCTCAAGGCCCGCGAGTCGAAGGACAACGACGCGACGCAGATGGCGACCGGCTTGTACCGCGCGAGCGGCGGCGACGATGACGCCACGCAGATGGCCCCGCAGCTGGACCTCGACCGGCTCCGCGGCACCGCGGAAGGCGACACTCGCGAGATGCCGGCCGCCGAGATGAACGAAGTGGGCACCAAGCTCGATCTCGCGCGGGCCTACATGGACATGGGCGATCCGGAAGGCGCGCGGAGCATCCTCGAGGAAGTGGTCGACGAGGGCGACGAGGCCCAGCGGGCAGAGGCCCGCGAGCTCCTCGACAGTCTCGACTGACGCCGTGGCCGCCGCTCCTGCCGGTGCGGCTCCGGAGGCCCTGCCGTCCGGGCTGCACCCGGCGTTCCGCCTGCTGCTGTTGCTGGTGCTCGCCGGCATGCTGTTCCGCTACTCGCTCGCGGCGATGGCCCTGGTGCTGGCGCTGCTGCTCGCCGGCGCCGCCGCGGGTGGCGGCGACACCCTGCGCGGCATCCTGCGCTCCTTGCGCCGCATCCGCTGGCTGCTGATCTCGATCGCGGTCATCTACTTGTGGGTGGCGCCAGAGCCGGGCATGGCGGGCCGTCCCTGGTATCTGCCCTCCTGGAACGAGCTCGAGACCGCGCTGCGCCGCGCCGGTGTGCTGGTCGTGCTGGTCACGGCCGTCGAGTTGCTGCGGCGGCGCACGCCGGCGCCGCAGATGGCGGCGGGCCTCGTGATGCTGCTGACGCCGCTGGCGCGGCTTGGCCTCGACACCAGCGTGTTTGCGCGCCGGCTGGCGTTGACGCTCGAGGCGGTGCCGCTGACCGCCGAGCGCGTGGCGCACGCTGCCGCGGGCGCGCCCATCCGCCGCGGCCTCGCCAGCTGGGGCGAGGCTGCCGCCGTGCTGGTGCGGGACATCGAGAGCGGTGCTGCCGGCGCGCCGGCCGCGGCCGAGCTGCCGCGGCTGCGTCGTCCGGACGCGCGTGACGCACTGTGGCTGTTCCTTGGCATTGCCGTGTGCCTGCTCGCGGGACGACTCTGACGATGCCGGGGATCGCGGGCCGATGAGGATCGCCGTCGGCGTGGAATACGACGGCTCGGGGCTGCTCGGCTGGCAGGCGCAGAAGGACGGGCCCAGCGTGCAACAGGCGCTCGAGCAGGCACTGGGCGCGGTCGCCGACGAGCCCGTCAGCGTCACCGGCGCGGGCCGCACCGATGCGGGCGTGCACGCGACCGGCCAGGTCGCGCACTTCGACACGGCGGCGCGGCGCACGATGCGTGCCTGGGTGCTGGGCGCGAACACCCAGCTGCCGGCAGGCATCTGCCTGCGCTGGGCGCGCGAGGCGGGCGACGATTTTCACGCGCGCTTCTCGGCCCGGGCGCGCAGCTACAGTTACCTGCTGTTGAACCGCGACGCCCGCTCCGCGTTGTGGCGCCAGCGCGCCTGGTGGGTGCATCGGCCGCTCGACGCCGAGCGCATGCACGCGGCCGGCCAAGGCCTGGTCGGCGAACACGATTTCTCGGCCTTCCGGGCCGCAGAGTGCCAGTCGAAGAGTCCCATGCGGTGCATCGAGACGCTGACGGTCAGGCGGCATGGCGATTTCCTGCGCCTGGATGTCACCGCCAACGCATTCCTGCATCACATGGTGCGCAACATCGCCGGCACGCTGGCCGCCGTCGGCCGCGGTGACCGGCCGCCGGCGTGGGTCGCCGAAGTCCTCGAGCAGCGCGAGCGCAGCCTCGGCGGCGCCACCGCGCCGGCCGAGGGCCTGTACCTGGTGCACGTCGACTATGGCAGATTACTGCCCACGCCTGCCGCCGAGCCGGTGGGGCCGCTGCCGTGAGCGCTATCGTTTATGATCGCAAGGCGCCGCCCGGGACTCGCGCGGCCGCCCGCCGGGCGGGCGGCGCGATCGCGTGGCAAGAGGGGAAGGGATGAGCTGGTTCGACAAACTGATGCCCTCGCGAATCAAGACCCAGGGCGGCACCCAGGGCCGCAGCCGCTCGATGCCCGAGGGCCTGTGGACCAAGTGCCCGGCGTGCGACGCCGTGCTGTATCGCGCCGAGGTCGAGCGCAGCCTGCATGTCTGCCCGAAGTGCAGCCACCACATGCGGATCGGCGCGCGCATGCGGCTGAAGCTGTTCCTCGACCCGGGGTCCGGGCGGGAGATCGGCCCGGAGCTGCAGCCCGAAGATCCGCTGAAGTTTCGCGACAGCAAGCGCTACCGCGACCGACTGACGCAGGCGCAGCGGGCGACCGCCGAGCAGGATGCGCTGGTCGCGATGACCGGGGCCTTGCTGGGTCTCAGGGTCGCGGCCTGCGCGTTCGAGTTCAAGTTCATGGGCGGCTCGATGGGTTCGGTGGTCGGCGAGCGATTCGTGCGCGCGACGGATGCGGCCTGCGACGAGCGCATGCCGCTGGTCTGTTTCTCCGCCAGCGGCGGTGCGCGCATGCAGGAAGGCCTCTATTCGCTGCTGCAGATGAGCAAGACCGCGGCGGCGCTGCGGCGGCTCGGCGATGCGGGCATGCCCTATGTCTCGGTGCTGACCGATCCGACCACCGGCGGCGTGTCCGCGAGCCTCGCGATGCTCGGCGACATCAATATCGGCGAGCCCAAGGCGCTGATCGGCTTTGCCGGCCCGCGCGTCATCCAGCAGACCGTCGGCGAGACACTGCCGGACGGCTTCCAGCGCAGCGAATTCCTGTTGAAGCACGGCGCGCTCGACATGATCGTCGACCGGCGGGAGATGCGTGAACGCATCGCGCGCCTGCTGTCGATGCTGACCGGCCGCCCGATCCAGCAGAGCTGATCCGCCGTTGCCGCGCCGCGATCTCGCTGCCTGGCTCGCGTGGCAGGAGCGCTTGCACCCGGTCGAGATCGAGCTCGGGCTGGAGCGCATCCGCGCCGTGCTCCGGGCGCTCGGGCTGGAGCGGCCGCCGTTTCGCGTCATCACGGTCGGCGGCACCAACGGCAAGGGCAGTTGCGTCGCGACGCTCGAGGCGCTTGCGCGCGAGGCCGGACTCGTCACCGGCGCCTACACCTCGCCGCACCTGGTTCGCTACAACGAGCGGGTCCGGGTCGACGGCGCGGCCGCCAGCGACGCGGCGCTGGTCGACGCCTTCGAAACCATCGAGGCCGCGCGCGGCGCGACCAGCCTCAGCTACTTCGAATTCGGCACGGCGGCCGCGGTCGAGATCTTTCGTCGCCGCGGGGTCGAGCTCGCGATCCTCGAGGTCGGCCTCGGCGGGCGGCTCGACGCCGTCAATGCGCTCGAACCGGAGGTTGCGGTCGTCACCTCGGTGGGACTCGATCATGTCGAATGGCTGGGGCCGGACCGGGAGAGCATCGGGCGCGAAAAGGCCGGCATTTTCCGGCGCGGCCGGCCCGCCGTCATCGGGGACCGCGATCCGCCGGCGAGCCTGCTGGCCGCGGCCGGCGACGATGCCCTGCGCATCGGGCGCGACTTCGACTGGCGCGACGACGGTGAGGGCTGGCGCTGGCAGTCCGGCACACTGGCCTTCGGGCGGCTGCCGCGCGGGCCGCTGGCGGCGCCGGCCCTGCTCGACAATGCGGCCTGCGCGCTCGCGGCCTTCCATGCCTGCGCACCGCTCGGTGCCGATGCCGGCTTGCCGGCGCGAGCGCTGGCCAGGATGGAACTCGTCGGGCGGCTGCAGCGGGTGCCCGGCGAAGTCGAGTGGTGGCTCGATGTGGCGCACAATCCTGACGGCGCGGCCATGCTCGCCGGGGCGCTCGCGGCGGCGCCCTGCACGGGGCGCACGCTGGTCGTCATCGGCATGATGGCCGACAAGGACGTCGAGCGCGTCGCCGCGGCACTCGCGCCGTGCGCTGACAGCTGGATCGCCGTCACGCTGCCGCCGCCCCGCGGCCTCGACGGCGCCGCGCTGGCCGCGCGGCTCGCCCCGCAGGTCGGCGGCGCGATCGCCACGGCGCCCACGGTCGCCGCCGGCTGCGCTCAGGCACGCCACGCGGCGCGCCCCGGCGACCGGATCGTCGTGTGCGGTTCTTTTCACGCGGTGGGTCCGGCGCTCGAGTGGCTTGGGTTATACTGCGAGCCCGTTACGTAACAGCCCCGGGCGGCGTCCCGTCACCCGCAAGAGCATGGAGCGGCAGCTGAAGGAGCGCATCGTCGGCGCCACGGTCATCGTGGCCCTCGGCATCATTGTCATTCCCTGGCTTCTGGACGGCCCGGCGCAGTCGCCGCGTCCGGTAGAGCAGGCCATTGAGCTGCCGCCGGCGGAGCAGCCGGGCCGCACTTACACCATTCCGCTCGATCCGGCGGCGGGCCCGCCGGTGCAGCTCGAGAGCGGCAGCGACCTCCAGCCCTTGCCCTCGCGCCCCGGCGCCGGCGCCGTGCAGCGGCCGCCGGCCGAGCCGTCAGCCGAGCCGGTCGTGCGGCCCGAACCGCGGCCGGCACCGCAGCCGGCCCAACCTGCGCCACGGCCGGCCCAACCCGCGCCGCAAGCCGCGCCGCCGGCGGCCCAGCCTGCCCCGCAGCAAGCCACCTCGCCGGCCCAGCCGGCCACCGAGGGCCCCTGGGCGGTACAGGTCGGCAGTTTCTCCAGCGCCGACAATGCCGAAGCGCTGCGCAGCCGCCTCGCGGCCGCCGGCTTCGACGCCTTCGTTTCCCGCACCGTCACCGACGCCGGCACGATGCACCGCGTCCGGGTGGGGCCGGTGCCGAATCGCGCCGCGGCGGACCAGCTGCTGACGAGGCTCGGCGCCGCGGGCCAGCAGGGCGCACGTGTCGTGCGCGCCGAGGACTGAGCGCCGCCGGCGCGCCTCGCTGATGGTCATCGTCGACTACATCCTGATCGGTGCGTTCGCGGTTTCGCTGGTGATCGGCTTTTTCCGCGGCTTTTTCCGCGAGGCGCTGTCGCTGGTCAACTGGATGCTGGCCCTGTGGCTTGCGTGGCGTTTCTCCGGCCTGCTGGATCCGGTGCTCGTCGGCATCAGCTCGCCGGCGCTGAAGCTGTGGCTGGGGCGCATCATCGTGTTCGTCGGCGCGCTGCTCGTCGGGGCGCTGCTCTCGCACCTCGTGGCGCTGCTGATTCGCAAGACCGGGCTGACCGGCACCGACCGGGCGCTGGGCATGGTGTTCGGCGCGGGGCGCGGCGTGCTCGTCATCGGCATCCTGGTGATCGGTTTCCAGATGCTGGAGATGGACCAGGAGCCCTGGTGGCAGGATTCCCTGATCGTGCCGCGGACGGCCGACCTGACGGCGTCCATTCGTGAGTATCTCGATGTCGGGCTGGACAAGCTCGGCGACGTCATGGCGGAGTAAGCGAGCAATGTGCGGAATCGTCGGAATCGTGGGCGCCGGCGCGGTCAACCAGACCCTGTACGACGCGCTGACCGTGCTGCAGCATCGCGGCCAGGATGCGGCCGGCATCGTCACCGCGGATCACCGCATCCATATCCGCAAGAACAACGGGCTGGTACGCGACGTGTTCCAGCGCCACCACATGCTCAAGCTGAGGGGCAACATGGGCATCGGCCACTGCCGCTACCCGACCGCCGGCACCTCGAGCCGCGACGAGGCGCAGCCCTTCTACACGAACTCTCCCTACGGTATCTGCCTGGCGCACAACGGCAACCTGACCAACGCCGACGAGCTCGCCGACCTGGTGATCCGCCAGGACCATCGCTACCTGAACACGACCTCCGACTCCGAGGTATTGCTGAACGTGTTCGCCCACGAACTCGAGCAGGTCGACGGCTCGTTCCCCGGGCCGGACGCGGTGTTCCGCGCCGCGGAGGGCATCTACCGGCGCTGTCGCGGCGGCTATGCGGTCGTCGCGCTGATCATGAATTCCGGCATCCTCGGCCTGCGCGATCCCTGCGGCATCCGGCCGCTGGTCATCGGCTGGCGCGACCTGGGCGGCCGGCGCGAGCACATGCTCGCCTCGGAAAGCGTCGCGCTCGACATTGCCGGCTTCGAACTGCTGCGCGACGTGCTGCCCGGCGAGGCGGTGTTCATCGCAGTCGACGGCACGCTGCACACGCGGCAATGCGTGCCGGCCGAGCGTCGCAGCCCCTGCATGTTCGAGTACGTCTACTTCGCGCGCCCCGACTCGATCATCGACAACATCTCCGTCTACAAGGCGCGCCTGCGGATGGGCGAGGCGCTGGCCGATCGAATCATCAAGCTGCGCCCGGATCACGACATCGACGTGGTCATCCCGGTGCCGGACACGAGCCGCACCAGCGCGCTGCAGCTTGCCAACCGCCTCGGCGTGAAGTTCCGCGAAGGCTTCATCAAGAACCGCTATATCGGCCGCACCTTCATCATGCCCGGCCAGACCCTGCGCGAGAAATCCGTGCGCCGCAAGCTGAATGCCATCGACCTGGAGTTCCGCAAGAAGAACGTGCTGATCGTCGACGACTCGATCGTCCGCGGCACGACGTCGCGGCAGATCATCGACATGGCGCGCGAGGCCGGCGCGCGCAAGGTGTATTTCGCCTCCGCCGCGCCGCCGGTGCGCTATCCGAACGTCTATGGCATCGACATGCCGGCTGCGGCCGAGCTCATTGCGCACGGGCGCAGCGAGCAGCAGGTGCAGGAGTACATCGGCGCCGACTGGCTGATCTACCAGACACTGCCGGACCTGGTGCGGGCCGTGCAGCACGACAACGCCGACATCCACGAGTTCGACACTTCGTGTTTCTCCGGCGAATACCTGACCGGCGACGTCACACCAGAATACCTGAGCAAGGTCGAGGCCGCGCGCTCCGACGCGGTCAAGGTCGTGCGCGATCGCCGCCATGCCGGCTCGCCCGTCGCCTGCGAAGTCATCTAGGCCGCCACCCCGGGCGTTGCTCGCCCGTTGCCTTGCCGACGCTTTGGCCGCCGTCGATGGCCGGCGCGTGGTCGCCGCGGCAGTCGCCGTGCTCGAGCTGCCGCGTGCTTGCCCGGTGCTGGCGCTGGGCAAGGCGGCGCCGGCGATGCTGGCCGGTGTCGCGGACGCGCGCGGCGGTGACATCGGTCCGGCACTGTGCTTAGCGCATGCCGCGAGCACCCGACCGGGCGAGCCGGGCGTCCCGCAGGCGAAGTTCATGTTCGGCGATCACCCTGTGCCCGGGCCGCAGAGCCTGGCCGCGGGGCAGGCCTTGCTCGCTTTTCTCGATGCGCTGCCGCCCGCAGCGCCGCTGCTGTGCCTGCTGTCCGGCGGCAGCTCCGCACTCGTGGAGGTCCTGCCGGAAGGCGTGGGCATCGCCGAGCTCGCGTGCGCAAATCGCTGGCTGCTGGCCAGCGGCCTGCCGATCGCCGCGGTGAACCGTGTGCGCTCGGGCCTGTCCTGCATCAAGGCGGGGCGGCTCGCGCAGCGCCTCGCGGGGCGGCGCGTCATCGTGCTGGCGATTTCGGACGTGCCCGGCGACGAACCGGCGGCGATCGGGTCCGGCCCGTGGACAGCCGCGCCACGGCGCCCATTGCCGGAGGGATTGCCCGGGTGGCTGCTCGAGTTGGCGGCGCGCGCGCCGCCGGCGCCGGCGCCGGGCGAGGCGCCGCTGGCAGACATCGATTTCCGCGTGCTGGCCGGCGGGCGCGAGGCCCTGCATGCCGCCGGTGCGGTTGCGCGCGCCACCGGCACGGCGGCGGTGCTGCACGCGGCGCCGCTGCAGGGCGAGGTCGGCCGCGTTGCCGAAGAGCTGCTGCGGACGCTTTCGGCCGGCCCGCCGGGGTTCTACGGCTGGTACGGTGAAACGACCGTCCGGCTGCCCGAGAGCCCGGGCGCCGGCGGCCGGAACAGCCACCTGGCGCTGGAACTTGCGTGCGCGTTGTCGGGCCGGGACGACATCACGGTGTTGTGCGCGGCGACCGACGGCCGGGACGGATCGGGGGGCACGGCGGGCGGCTGGGCCGACGGCGAAGTGCTCGCCCGCGGCACGGCGCTCGGGCGGGACGCGGCGGATGCGCTCGCGCGCGCGGATTCAGGCGCGTATCTTGCAGCCACCGGCGATGCGCTCGTGACCGGGCCGACCGGCACCAATGTCATGGACCTCGTGCTCGCGCTGCGAAAATGAGCAAGCCGCCGGAACAGCAGGCAAACCCCGCGCTGGCGCGGGGACGACCACGATGTTTATGCTTGCATGCGCCCACGTGGATGGAGCCGTCGTGCCGCTGCGAATCCTGATCATCGATGACCATCGCGACTACCGGACCTGGCTGAGCCATCACCTGTCCGCGGCCCGCCCGCATGCGCTGATCGTCGCGCATGACCCGGCCGATGGCGGCGTGCTGCCGCCGGACTTCGACGCGGCGCATTGGGACCTGCTGTTCATCGACCACCAGCTCGGGGAGCACGACGGCCTCGAGCTGCTGCGCAAGCTGAAGGCGCAGCTCGGCTGTCCGCCGATCGTGTTCCTGACGCCGCAGGGCGACCAGAAGACCGCCGTGCGGGCGCTGCAGGAGGGCGCGGACGATTTCCTGCCGAAGGGACGCAGTTCCCATGAGCACATCGGCCGCGTGGTGCGCGAGGCGGTGCGGCGCGGGCGTCGCTTCAGCGCGCCGACGCCGGCGACCGCCACCGAAGGGGGCCGTCCGCCGTTCCGGCTCAAGGGCCATCGCTTCCTGAAGGAGCTCGGCAGCGGCTCGACGGCCTCGGTGTACCTGATGGAGCAGGAACGCAAGGAGCGGCTGGTCGTCGCCAAGGTGTTCCGCCACGTGCCGGACCGTATCGACCAGGCGGGGCCCCTGCAACGCTTCCTCAGGGAATACGAGGTCATCTCCGGGATCCAGCACCCCAATGTCGTGCGGATTTTCGACCTGGGCATTGCCGACGACATGGCCTTCATCGTCATGGAGTATTTCGCCGGCGGGCATCTCGGCGAGCGACTCTCCAAGGGCATGCCGGTCGCGCAGGCCCTGGAGTACCTCGCGCAGATCGCCCGCGCGCTCGATGCGATCCATGCTGTCGGCGTCCTGCACCGCGATCTCAAGCCGGCGAACATCATGGTGCGCGACGATGGCAGCCTCGCGCTGATCGATTTCGGCGTCGCCAAGTTGCGCGATGCGGCCTCGGAGCTGACCGGCCTCGGCGAGATCTTCGGCACGCCGTATTACATGAGCCCGGAGCAGGGCGAGGGTGCGCCGGTCGACGAGCGTGCCGACGTCTACAGCCTGGGCGTCGTGTTCCACGAGATGCTGACCGGGCGCAAGCCCTATGTCGCCGGTTCGCCGATGGCAATCATCTGGAAGCATCGCCATGCGCCGCTGCCGCTGCTGCCGCCACCGTACGAGTCCTGTCAGCCGCTGCTGTCGCAGATGATGGCGAAGGAGCCGGGGAGACGCTTCGTGTCGGCGGGCGCGGTGCTCGATGCGATCCGGGAGCAGTTTCCCGCCCAGGGACCTGTGCCGGCGGCCACTTAGCCTGCCTGGACGAGGCCGTGGCCGTCGCCCACGGGTAACGGAGTCAGTCATCGCCCGGTATCAATCGGGTTACTGACCGTTGTTACCTCGCTGGAACCCCCTCGCGACTGACCCTGTCACCGTGGTCGGCGCAGAGTCGGTCCCGTGGCCAGCATCGGCCGTGTAATCCTGGGAGCAAACATGATTCAGTCGAGACGCCGGATGTTGTCAGGCCTGGCCGCCGTCGCAATGGCCTGGGCCGCGCCCGCCATGTCGCAAGAGCTCACGCTGTTGAACGTGTCCTACGATCCGACGCGCGAGCTCTACCAGGAATTCAATGCGGCTTTCGCCAGCTACTACCTGGAAAAGACCGGCAAGCGGGTCGCGATCCGGCAGTCCCACGGCGGCTCCGGCAGCCAGGCGCGGGCAGTCATCGACGGTCTCGACGCGGACGTCGTGACGCTGGCCCTCGCGGCGGATATCGACGCCATCGTCGAGCGTACCGATCGGATTCCGCCGGACTGGCAGGGCAAGCTGCCGCACAACAGCGCGCCTTACCAGTCGACGCTTGCCTTCCTGGTGCGCAAGGGCAATCCCAAGAACATCCGCGACTGGTCGGACCTGATTCGTCCGGACGTCGAGGTCATCACGCCGAACCCGAAGACCTCGGGGGTGGCGCGCTGGAACTACCTGGCCATGTGGGGCTACGGCCTGCGCGCCGAGCTGGGCGAGGACTTCGTCGCCAAGTTGCGCGATCCGGCCAGGGTCGATGAGGTGGCCGCGGCGCAAGCGAAGGCCCAGGAGTTCGTGGCCGCCATCTACCGGAACGTCCCGGTGCTCGATCCGGCGGCCCGCGCCGCCACCAATACCTTCATCCAGCGGCGCATCGGCGACGTGCTGATCAACTGGGAAAACGAGATCCTGCTGGGTGCGCGCGAGATCGACGAGGCGGGCCTCGAGCTGGTGGTGCCGCCGGTTTCGATCCTGGCCGAGCCGGTCGTGGCGGTGGTCGAAGGGAATGCCCGGCGCAAGGGCAGCGAGGAAGTGGCGCGTGCCTACCTGGAGTACCTTTACTCGGACGTCGGCCAGGACCTGATCGGCAAGAACTATTATCGCCCCGCCGATCCCCGCTTCCTCGAGAAGTACGCCGACCAGTTCCCGGCCCTCGAGCTGTTCACGATCAACGACGTGTTCGGCGGCTGGGCGGGCGCGAATGCAGCCCACTTCGCTGACGGCGGCAGCTTCGACCAGATCTACCGGCCGCAGCGGCGCTGAGCCATGACGACGCGCCACGGGACGTCCCCATGACATCGCTGGCCTTGCCCGGCACCGAGGTGGTGCGCCGCAAGCCGCGCTCGGTGATCCCCGGCTTCGGCCTGACGATGGGTTTCACGCTGACTTATCTCAGCGTACTCGTGCTGATTCCGTTCGTGGCGATGTTCGTCAAGGCACTGGAGCTGCCGTGGAGCGAGCTGTGGGCGCTGGTGTCAGACGAGCGCGCCGTCGCCACCTACAAGCTGAGTTTCGGCGCCTCGCTGATTGCCGCGGTGCTGAATCTCTTCTTCGGCGTCATGACCGCGTGGGTGCTGGTGCGCTATTCGTTTCCGGGCAAGCGGGTCATCGATGCGTTGGTGGACTTGCCGTTCGCCTTGCCGACCGCAGTGGCCGGCATTGCCTTGACGGGAATCTACGCGAGCACTGGCTGGGTCGGCCAGCATTTCGCGCCGTTCGGCATCCGCATCGCTTATACCGAGATCGGCGTGATCATCGCGTTGACCTTCGTCGGCCTGCCGTTCGTCGTGCGCACGGTCCAGCCGGTGTTGCAGGACCTCGAGGCCGAGGCCGAGGAGGTCGCGGCGACGCTCGGCGCGACGCGCTGGCAGACTTTCCACCGGGTGCTGTTGCCCTCGCTGCTGCCGGCGATCCTGACCGGTTTCGCGATGGCCTTCGCGCGCGCGGTCGGGGAATACGGGTCCGTGGTCTTCATTGCGGGCAACATTCCGTTTCGCACCGAGATCACGCCGCTGCTGATCATCATCAGGCTCGAGCAGTACGACTTTGCGGGTGCCGCGGCCCTTGGGGGCGTCATGTTGCTGTTCGCCTTCGTGCTGCTGTTGCTGATCAACGGCCTGCAGTTCTGGAGCGGCTCGCGCGGGAGGCTGCACTGATGCAACGACGCCAGGCCAATGCGGCGCTGAGCGAACCCGCCTGGCTGCGCTACACGCTGCTCGGGTTCGTGTCCCTGTTTCTCGGGCTGTTCCTTATCATGCCGCTGTACGCGGTGTTCCACGAGGCGCTGCGCCAGGGCCTCGGCGTGTACTGGGCCAGCATCACCGACCCGGACGCGCAGGCCGCGATCCGCCTCACGCTGCTCGTGGTCGCGCTGTCGGTGCCCTTGAACGTGTTGTTCGGCATCTGTGCGGCCTGGACGATCGCCAAGTTCCAGTTTCGCGGCAAGCAGGTGCTGACCACGCTGATCGACCTGCCGTTCGCCGTGTCGCCGGTGATCGCGGGGCTGATCGTCGTGCTGCTGTACGGCATGCACGGCTGGCTCGGCCCCTGGCTGGTCGAGCATGACCTGCGGGTGGTCTTCGCGGTGCCGGGCATCGTCATTGCCACGGCGTTCGTGACTTTTCCGTTCGTCGCCCGGGAGCTGATTCCGCACATGCAGGAGCAGGGCACCGACAACGAGGAAGCGGCCCTGACGCTCGGCGCTTCCGGCTGGCAGACCTTCTTCCGCGTGACCCTGCCGGCGGTCAAGTGGTCGCTGCTGTACGGGGTGATCCTGTGCAACGCGCGCGCCATGGGCGAGTTCGGCGCGGTCAGCGTCGTGTCGGGCAAGATTCGCGGCGAGACCAACACGATGCCGCTACATATCGAGATCCTTTACAACGAGTACCAGCTGGCCGCGGCCTTCGCCGTCGCTTCGCTGCTGGCCGGGCTCGCCGTCGTGACACTGGTGGTCAAGAGCCTGCTCGAGTGGCGCGCCGGACGCGAACAGGCGCGCGCGGAGCGGGCCGCCCTGGTGCAACTCGAGGAGCGACTGGCATGAGCATCGGCATTCACAGTATCGAGAAATCGTTCAACCGCTTCCGCGCGCTGGACGACGTGTCGTTGCACATCGATACCGGCGAGCTGGTTGCGCTGCTCGGCCCGTCGGGCTGCGGCAAGACCACCTTGTTGCGGATCATCGCCGGACTCGAGCGGGCCGACCGCGGGCATATCGAGTTCCACGACCGGGACGTGACCGACGTGCATGTGCGTCATCGCGAGGTCGGGTTCGTGTTCCAGCACTATGCCCTGTTCCGCCACATGCGGGTAGCCGACAACATCGCCTTCGGGCTGTCGGTACGGGACCGCAACCACCGGCCGCCGAAATCCGCGATCGATGCGCGCGTCAACGAACTGCTGGAGCTGGTCCAGCTCGGCGGCCTCGGCGCACGCTACCCCGCCCAGTTGTCCGGCGGGCAGCGCCAGCGGGTCGCGCTGGCGCGAGCGCTCGCGGTGCAGCCCAAGGTGCTGCTGCTGGACGAGCCCTTCGGCGCGCTGGATGCGCGCGTGCGCTTCGAGCTGCGACGCTGGTTGCGCCGCCTGCACGACGAGCTTCAGATCACAACGGTGTTCGTCACGCATGACCAGGAGGAGGCGATGGAGGTCGCCGACCGCATTGTGGTCATGGACCGGGGCCGCATCGCGCAGGTGGGCTCGGTGGATGCGCTTTACGAGGAGCCGGCCTCGCCCTTCGTGTTCCAGTTTCTCGGCAACGCGAACACGCTCGCGGTCACGACCAAGGGTCGCGAGGTGCATCTGCCCGGCAGCGCCCGGCCGTTGATTTCCGACCGCCTGCACCCGAGCGGCCCCGGCACGATGTACGTGCGCCCCGGCGACCTGCGCCTGGCCGGCCCGGACGAGGCCGGCTTCGAGGTCGTCGTCGAACGGGTGCATCGCACCGGGCCGCTGGTGCGCGTCGATGTCCGCATGGCCACTGGCGGCGAGTCGATGCAGGTCGAGATTCCGCATCTCGATCCCGACGCACGGCGGTTCGTGCGGGGCGCCCGCTTGAACTTGCGGGCGTTGCGCTTCAGCGTTTACCCGCGCCCTGGCGCAGCGCCAGGCGTCGTGCCGGACCCGCGGGGGTCCGCGGCGGGCGATCGCGAGTTGCAAGCGAAGGAGCGCCGTCCCCGCTAGGCAGGCCGGTGTCGATCAACCTCGAACAAGTTTCCCACCACCGCGGTCGGCAGGCCATCGTCAATGATGTCTCGCTGAGAGTCGCCGACGGCGAGCTGTTCGCGCTGCTTGGACCGGCGGGCAGCGGCAAGACCGCGCTGCTGCGCCTGATCGCCGGGCTGAGCACGCCGGATCACGGCAGGATCGTGATGTCCGGGCGGGATGTGACGCGCCTCGATCACCAGGGCCGGGGTGTTGGTGTCGTGTTCCCCGACCATGCGCTGTTTGCGCACATGTCCGCGGCGGACAACGTCGAGTTTCCGCTGCGGGCGCGCAGCGTGCCGGGGGCAGAGCGCCGGCGGCGCCGCGCCGAGCTGTTCGAGTTGCTGTCGCTGGAGGGGCTCGAGGACTTCCCGCCTGCGGAGTTGTCGGATCTCCAGCGACAGCGCGTCGCCCTCGCGAGAGCCCTGGCACATCGCCCGCGCGTGCTGCTGCTCGACGATCCGTGGGCGGCGCTGTACCCGTCGGCGCGCGGCGAGCTGGTCCGCCTGGTCCAGCAGCTGCACCGCACACTCGGCCTGACCACGATGCTGGCAGCCGACGAAGGGGAGGATGCCTGCAGGATCGCCGATCGCGTCGGCATCATGTTCCGCGGCCGATTGCTGGAAAGCGGCGATCCACAGGCGCTCTACGCGCGCCCGCGCACGCGCTTCGTGGCCACCTTCCTCGGCGAGGCGAACCTGTTGCTCGGCCGGCGCGAGGACCATGGCGTGCGGGTCGGCGCCGCCGTGATCGCCGTGCCGTGGGCGCGGCGCGCATGGCGGCCGGATGCCGAGGCGACCCTGCTGGTGCGCCCGGAGGACGTGGCGCTCGCGCCGCACGGCGGCCGGCTGCCGCTCGACAAGGTGGCGGACGGAGTCGTCGCGAGCCTGCAGCGGCGGGACGGCAAGGAGCGGGTCGAGGTTGCGCTGGCTCCCGGCCAGCAAGTCCGGCTCAGCTCGGGGCCGGTCGCGCGCGCCGGCCTGTTGCTGGCCTCGAGGAGCGCCTGGGAGGCGCAGTGGACACCGCTGGTCCTCGGCCAGGATGTCGAGATCGGATTCCGTCGTGCCCAGATGCTGCCGACGCCGATCAACAGCCTCTGCCTGGTGGCGAGTTCCGCCATGGAGCTCGAGCGGCTGGCCCGTGCGCCGTTGCTGCAAACGCTGGCCGACAACATGCAGCTGGTGCCGGCGCGGGTCACGACGGCGCAACCCGGGCAGGCGTCGCCGGGAACGGGTCTGCTCGTCATGCGGCTGGAAGGTCCGCAAAGCCTGCTCGAGGCCGTGCGCCTGCTGGAGCGCGGCGCAGGGCAGGTGCTGCTGTTGCGCGACGGCACTGCGCCCATCGGGCAGCTGCTGGTGTATGCGCAGAAATCGCGCGCTGCGCGCGAGAGCGCGCTGAGCGTGGCGGGCAGCGTGCTGCGCCACCTGCCGCTGGAGGCCACGCTGCTGGTCACGGCGGCGAAGTGGTCGCGCCGGGGCGACCGCTATCGCCGGCTGCTCGACCTGCGCAGCGAGGCGCTGGATCGCCATGGGATCGACCTGCGCACCGAGCTGGTGTTCGACGACATCGCAACCGAGATCAGCGAGCGGCTGCGGACGTCCGGCTCGCCCACGCTGCTGCTGGTCGGCCTGACCTCGCCTGCCACTGGCCGGCGACTGCTCGAGCAAAGCGCGTCGCAGCTGCCGCGTGGCAGCGGGCCGGCTGCCGTGCTGCTCACCAGGGGCGGCCTGATGGAGAACCCGGCGAGTCTCCGGCACGTCGCCGGCCGACAGCAGAGTGTGGGATGATTGGCCGCTATGCGGTTTCACAAGCCGGGCCTCGCCGGACGACTCGCGATCGCCACGACCTTGCTGATGACGCTGGCGGTCACGGCGGTATCCCTGTTCGGCATTCGGACGGTGCGGCAGCTTGCCAAGGCGGAAGCGCTGACGCGCGTGGAACTCGGGCTTTCGGCTGCCCGCGAGGCCATCAGGCAGAGTGGCGAAGACCTGCTGATCGCAGCGCGGGTGCTCGGCGAGCGCCCCACGCTGCACCGCCTGCTGCAGACCGATAACCTGAAAGCCATGCCGCCCTATCTGCGGCGCTATTGCGAGGGGGCGGCCTTCGATGGCTGCGCGGTCGTCCGGTCCGGCGCCGAGCTGGTCAGTGTCGGCGATGGCATCGACTGGCCGCTGGCGCTGGCGGCGGCCGAAGAGCAAGGCGACACCTTCCTGGTTTCCGGGGCTTTTGCCGGCAGTGCGCACATCGGCGCGCGCGCCGCCGCTGCAGGCCACGACGGCGTCATCGTCGTGGCGCTCAGGAACATGGACGAGGCCTTCGCGGCGCGGCTCAGCGAGCGCGTGGGCCTGGAGGTACGAGTCGTGGACTTCGCCCGGTATCGCGCCGGCGGGACGCCGCTGCGCGAACTCGACACGGCCTCCCTGGCGCGGCGGGAATCGGTGTCCGCCTACCTGCCGCAACATGAGCTCTATGCGGCGAGCCAGCCGGTCGCCGCGGCCACGGGCGAGACCGTGGCGGTATTGCAGGCGCTGCTGCCGGCCGAGCAGGTCATGCGGCGCGTCGAGCGCATGACCAACCGCATGCTGCTGGCGGCGGTGCTGGTGGCCTTGCTCGCGACCGGCGCGGCGATCGTCATCGGGCGCTACTGGATCGCCGACATCCGGCGGTTGACCAGCGCGGCGCGTCGGCTCGGCGCCGGCGACCTGGCGACCTCGATCCCGACTTCCGGAGGCAAGGAGATCAGCGTGCTCGCCAACACGCTGGAAGAGATGCGCAGCAATCTCGTGGCGATGACCGACGAGTTGCGACGACGCGAGGCCCAGGCCCAGGCCGTGCTCGGCGGCATCGTCGAAGGCGTGTTCGCGGTAGACCAGGGCCGCCGCATACGCTTCCTGAATCCGCAGGCGGAACGGTTGCTTGGCGTGAGCTCGGCCGAGGCCCACGGGCGTTTCTGCGGCGACGTGCTGAAGCCGATCCCGGATGAGCAGGGACGGCGACCCTGTGACGCGGCATGCCCGATACTGCAGGCGCGCCAATCCGGCTCCGCGCAGGCGCTGGAGCGGGTCGAGCCGAGCGCGCGTCGCCAGCGCCGGGTGGTGATATCCAGTGCCGCGCCCAGCGACGGCATGCAGGTCCAGGTGCTGCGCGACGAAACGGATCTCGAGGCGGTGCGGCGGACGCGCGACACCGTGCTGGCGAACATTTCCCACGAATTCCGCACCCCGCTCGCAGCCCAGCTCGCCTCGATCGAGCTGCTGCGCGACGGGCTCGGCACGCTGGCGCCGGAGGCGCAGCAGGAGCTCGTCTTCTCGCTGGAGCGCGGTGTGCAACGACTGACCCGGTTGATCGATAACCTGCTCGAGAGCGTGCGCATCGAGTCGGGTCAGCTCGCGATCCGGCGTCACGAGTTGCGCCTCGAGGAGGTGGTGCGTGCGGCGCGCGAGCTGATCGAGCCGCTGATCGAGCAGCGCGGCCAGCGGATCGAGGTCGAGGCGCTCGCGCAGCTGCCCGCGATTCGGGGCGATGAGCAGCGCCTGACCCAGGTGACGGTCAACCTGTTGGCGAACGCCAGCAAGTTTGCGCCCGCGGACAGCACGATCCGGATCGGCGGCCGCGCCATGCCGGGCGGCGGCATCGCCTTCTGGGTGGACGACGAGGGACCGGGCCCGCCGGACGGGGACAATGACGCCTTGTTCGAGCAGTTCCATCGCGCCGGTGGCGAAGACCCGGAGGAGAGCGGCCTGGGACTCGGGCTGTACATCGTCCGCTCGATCGTGGAACGTCACGGGGGACGGGTGCAGCTGCGCCGGCTTGCCGCCACGGGCACCCGCGCAGAGGTCGAATTGCCGAGGGACGCCGCTGTATGAAAATCCTGCTGGCCGATGACGATCCGGACCTGGTCGCGGTGACCGCCTTCGCCTTCCAGCAGGCCGGCTTCCTCGTGGTCAAGGCCGGCGACGGCGTACGTGCGCTAGAGGCCGTGGAGGCGGAGCAGCCCGACCTGATCGTGCTCGACATCAACATGCCGCGCATGAACGGTTTCGAGTTCCTGAAGAAGCTGCGTGAGCGCAACACGACGCCGGTGCTGGTGCTGACGGTGCGGAGCGAGGAGGAGGACATCGTCCGCATGCTGGAAAGCGGCGCCGACGACTACCTCACCAAGCCGTTCAGCCCGCGCGTGCTCGTGTCGCGGGTCAAGGCGCTGCTGCGGCGGGTCGGCATCGAGGCCGCCGGCACTTTCACAATGGGGACGCTGACGCTGAAACCCGAGGAGTTGCTCATCGAGGGCCTGCCGGGAGGCGCCGTCCGGCTGACGCCGCTCGAGCTGAGGTTCCTGCAGCTGTTGTTCGCGCATGGCGGCCGCACGGTGCCGACCGAGCGCATTCTCGTGCACGTCTGGGGCAACCGCGCCGGCGGCGACCGCCAGCTGCTGAAGCAGCTCGTGCATCGCCTGCGGCAAAAGATCGAGCTCGACGCCGCCGAACCGCGGCTGCTGCGCACCGTACCGAACTCGGGCTACATGCTCGACCCGGCCGGTTGACTGATGGGGACACTGCTAAAACGGCCGATTGGGGACACTGCTGTTTCGGCCGAAACAGCAGTGTCCCCCTTTCTCGGCGCTGCGACGCCGCCGGCCTGGGTGGAGGCGGCTGCGGATCCGGCCATGCTGCCCGTGCTGCTGGTGGATCATGCCAACTGCGAGAAGAAGGCCGCCTCGACGGCGCTGGCGATGTTGTTCCGCTACGAGGAACACGAGGCGCTGACCGAGCAGCTGTCGCGCCTCGCGCGCGAGGAGTTGCGCCATTTCGAGCAGGTACGCAAGCTGATGCGCCAACGCGGCATCGGGTGGCAACGCGTGTCGGCATCCCGTTACGCGGCGGGGCTGGCGGAGGCCGTGCGCAAGGATGAGCCGGGCCGACTCGTGGACCGGCTGATCGTCGGCGCGTTCATCGAGGCACGCTCCTGCGAGCGCTTCGCGCTGCTTGCTCCGCGGCTCGATGCCGAGCTCGGGCGCTTCTACGCGGGCTTGCTGGCATCCGAGTCACGCCATTTCCGGCACTACCTGGAACTCGCGCGCAGCTTCGACCGCGATGGCATCGAAGCGCGAATCGCCTTCATCCGCTCAGTCGAGAACCGGCTTGCGACCGAGCCCGACACCGAGTTGCGTTTCCACAGCGGGCCGCCGGGCCATCTCGCGCCTGTGTGACCGTGGCCGGGCCATGACAGGGTCCCCCGCGCTCGGGAAGTCTTATCTCGCGCGGTGAACCCTGTCATGTTTCGGCCACTGCACTTCTGGCCGCGGAGACGCGGAGGCGCAGAGACGCAGAGAAGCGGAGGTGAGCCAGCGGCCAGGCACTGGAGCGGTGGCGCGAGGCGTCGAACCGGGCGAGGCGGCAGCGGAGCCGGGACGTCACAGGCCCGCTGAGCGAGATAAAGATTTCCCGAGCGCAGCGGGCCTGTGACGGTCCGGCCCCGCGGTCGGACCGCGGTCGACCGGCGTATCAGCCCTACCGCGGCAGCGTCCGCAGTGCGAAGCCGTCCTCGTCCCAGTACAGCGCGCTGCCCTGGGTGTACCAGTCGCCGAGCACGATGCGCATCGCGCCGCGGTCGTCGGTGACGAAGCTGTGCACGCCGGGCCGATGCGTGTGACCGTGCAGCAGCGTGTAGACGCCGTGCTCGCGCATCGCCTCAGCCACTGCGTCCTGGTTGACGTCCATGATTTCCATGGACTTGCCCGCCATGCTCGCGGCGCTGGTCTCGCGCAGGTGACGGGCGAGCGCCAGCCGTTCCGCCAGCGGCCGCGCCAGCATCATGCGCTGCCAGTCCGGATTGCGCACCATCAGGCGGAAGTTCTGGTACTCGTGGTCGTCGGTGCACAGCGTGTCGCCATGCATCAGCATGACGGGGGTGCCGTACATGTCGACGATCGTCGGGTCCGCCAGCAGCGTGCAGCCGCTCTCGGCGGCAAAGCCCTCACCGACGAGAAAGTCGCGGTTGCCGTGCATGAAGTAGCACGGCAAGCCCGCGCTGGTCAGCTGCTTCAGCGCCGCGATGACGCGACGCTTCTCCGGCTCGGGATCGTCATCCCCGACCCAGGCCTCGAACAGGTCGCCGAGAATGTAGAGCGCATCGGCGCCGCGCGTTTCCGTCTCGAGAAACGCGAGCGCCTGGCTCGTGATGTCCGGGCGCGCCGGGTCGAGGTGCAGGTCCGAGATGAACAGCGTGGCCATCGGTCGATTCGCTCACTCAGCCTCGAGGACGCGCGCCTGCTCGATCACGATCGTCTGCAGCGGCACGTCGGTCGGGAACGGTCCGCCGCGACCGGTACGCTGCGCGCCGATCTTGTCGAGTACGTCGAGGCCGTCAGTCAGGCGCCCGAACACCGTGTAGCCCCAGCGGCCGGCCGCGCCATCGAGGCGATAGTTGTCGACCAGGTTGATGAAGAACTGTGCGGTGGCCGAGTGCGGGTCGTTGGTGCGCGCCATCGCGATCGTGCCGCGCTCGTTCGACAGGCCGTTGCGCGACTCGTTCTGGATCGGCTCGCGGGTTTCGCGCTCGGCGAATTCGGCGTCGTAGCCGCCGGCCTGCGCCATGAAGCCGGCAATGACGCGGTGAAAAATCAGCCCGTCGTAGTGGCCGTCGCGGACGTAGCGCAGGAAATTCTCCGTGGAGATCGGCGCCTTGACCGGGTCGAGCTCGAGCACCATCGAGCCATGGTTGGTGACCAGCTCGACCCGGGGGGCCTTTGAGCCGGGGTCGTCGGCGCCGGCCGGCGAGGCCACCAGCGCGAGTGCGAGCGCGGAAAGAATCGGACGCATTTCAGGCTCCTTGGAGATCGAAGGCCGGAACGATAGTCGAGGCGGCGGGCCGGCGCAAACGGGGACACTGCTAAAAGGGCCGTTTCAGCAGTGTCCCCATCGAGGTTCATCCCCGGTACCATTAGGCGCTTATGTCGATCGTCACCCGCTTCGCCCCGAGCCCGACCGGCCGCCTGCATGCCGGCAACCTGCGCACCGCGCTGTTCAACTGGTGCCTGGCGCGCGGCGCCGGCGGGCGATTCCTGCTTCGCTCCGAGGACACTGACGCAAGCCGCGAGGGACGCGGCGATCTCGAGCAACAGCTCGACGACCTGGCCTGGTTCGGCCTCGATTGGGACGGCGGCCCGGACCGGCCGGCGCCCGAGGGCCCGTTCCGCCAGTCCGAGCGCGGCGAACTCTATCGTGAATACCTTGGTCGGCTGGCGGAAGCCGGGCGCGCCTATGCCTGCTACCGGACCGAACAGGAGCTCAGGCAGCGGCGCGCCGAACTGCGGCGGCGCGGCCTGCCGCCGCGCTACGACCGCGCGTGGGCGCAGCTGCCGCACGACGAGGTCGTGCGCCGCCGCCAGGCCGGGCAGCTCCCCGCGATCCGCTTCGCGGCGCCGGAGACCGGCGAGATCGCCTGGGATGACCTGGTCAAGGGGCCGCGCGCGCTGCCGGCGAGCGAGGTCGCGGACTTCGTGCTGACGCGCAGCGACGGCGCGCCCGGCTTCCTGTTCGCCAACACGATCGACGACGCGTTGATGGGCGTGACGCACGTGCTGCGCGGCGAGGACCACCTCGTCAACACGGCGCGCCAGCTCGTGATCCTCGCGGCGCTCGGGCTC
The DNA here is from genome assembly GCA_964462675.1 of uncultured Thioalkalivibrio sp. Taxonomy (GTDB): domain Bacteria; phylum Pseudomonadota; class Gammaproteobacteria; order Steroidobacterales; family XN24; genus XN24. The sequence goes on along the minus strand of CAYWYS010000016.1, from coordinate 29,772 downwards.
GCGGCGCCGCGCTACGGCCACATGCCGCTGCTGGCCGATCCGAGCGGCGTCAAGCTGTCGAAGCGCAGCGGCGCGATCAGCGTCGGCGCGTTCCGCGACGCGGGCGTGCTGCCGCTCGCGCTGGCCAACACGCTGGCCCGCCTCGGCCACCCGTGGGACGAGCATCGCCTGCTGTCGATGCGGGCGCTGGCGGAGGGTTTCGACCCGGCGCGCCTGACGACGGCCGCGCAGCGCTTCGACCCGGCACAGATCAGCCACTGGCAGCGGGTCGCACTCGATGCGCTGCCCGAGGACTCGCTGGCCCGCTGGGCCGGGGATGCGGCGCTTGATGCCGTGCCGGCAGCCTCCCGCGCGGCATTTCTCGCCGCCGTGCGCCACAATGTCACCCGGCCCGACGAGATCGCCGCATGGGCCGGGATACTGTTCGGGCCAGCCACGCTCGAGCCGCAGCCCGAGACGGGCGCTAGCCCCGAGTTGTTTGCCGCCGCGCTGGCTGCCTGGGACGCCGGCGCCAGCGACCACAAGGGACTCGCGGGCGCCGTGAAGGAGGCGGTCGGCGCCTCCGGCAAGGCGTTTTTCAAGCCTCTGCGCCTCGCCTTGACCGGGCGTGCGGAGGGCCCCGACCTCGGCGCGCTGTTCGCCGCAATGCCTCGCGCCATCATCCGTGCCCGCCTCGCGCAGCACGCCGCACGCTGACAAGGGACGCCATGCTCGTCATCCACAATTCGCTGACCGGCGCCAAGGAAGAGTTCAAGCCCATCGAGCCGGGCAAAGTGCGGATGTATGCCTGCGGCATGACGGTGTACGACTTCTGCCACATCGGCCACGCGCGCGCACACGTGGTGTTCGACGTCGTGGCGCGCTACCTGCGCTGGTCGGGCTACCAGGTGACGTTCGTGCGCAACATCACCGACATCGACGACAAGATCATCAAGCGCGCGGCCGAGAACGGCGAGACCCTGCAGACACTGACGCAGCGCTACATCGACGCGATGAACGAGGATTTCGCGGCCATCGGTATCCTGCCGGCCGATCATGAGCCGCGGGCGACGGAGTACACGGACAACGCGAAGATCCAGCACATGATCCAGGCGCTGATCGAGCGCGGGCACGCCTACGCCGCCGCCAACGGCGACGTCTATTACCGCGTCGCAAGTTTCCCGGACTACGGCAAGCTGTCAGGCAAACGCCTCGCCGACCTGCGCGCCGGCGCGCGCGTCGAGATCGACGAGGCCAAGGGCGACCCGCTGGATTTCGTCCTGTGGAAGGCGGCCAAGCCGGGCGAGCCCGCGTGGGACTCGCCATGGGGCCCCGGCCGGCCCGGCTGGCACATCGAGTGCTCGGTGATGTCCACGGAGATTCTCGGCGAGCATTTCGACATCCACGGCGGCGGCCTCGACCTGAAGTTCCCGCACCATGAAAACGAGATCGCGCAGAGCTGCGGCGCGACCGGCGCGAAGTTCGTCAACTACTGGATGCACAACGGCTTCGTGCGCGTGGACGAGGAGAAGATGTCGAAGTCGCTCGGCAACTTCTTCACGATCCGCGAGGTGCTGCAGCGGTACCCGGCGGAGGCGATTCGCTACTTCGTGCTGTCGAGTCACTACCGCAGCCCGCTGAACTACACCGAGCAGAATCTCGACCAGGCGCGCGCTTCGCTGGCGCGGATCTACACTGCATTGCGCAACATCCCGCCGGGCGGCCGCGTCGACGAAGCCTGGGTCGCGCGCTTTCGTGCGGTCATGGATGACGATTTCAACACGGCCGAGGCGCTGGCGTTGCTGCAGCAACTGGCAGGCGCGCTGAACAGGGCAAAGACAGGTGGCGACGAGGCGGCCGCGATGAGCCTGGCGGCCACGCTGCGCAGCATCGCCGGCGTGCTCGGCATCGCGCAGGCCGACCCTGACGCTTGGCTGAAGAAAGATGTGGTCGCCACGCCGGCCGGCGTGGAGGCTCGCGCAGAGGCGGGTCAGCCAGCTGCGATCCCGCTCTGTGAGCATGAGATCGACGCAAGAATTGAAGCCCGTACGCAGGCGCGCAAGCGCAAGGACTTCGCCGAGGCCGATCGCATCCGCGACGAGTTGGCCGCGGCGGGCATCGTGCTGGAGGACGGCCCGGGAGGCACGACCTGGCGGAGCACCTGACCAACGGCGGAAGTCTGTGCTGCCGTGGGTCACTAATCGACCGCGAAGCCGTGCCGTCATAGGCCCGCTGCGCTCGGGAAATCTTTATCTCGCTCAGCGGGCCTATGACATCCCGGCCCCGCTGCCGCGTCGCCAATAGATCACTCCGCGCCTCCGCGCCTCTGCGCCTCTGCGTCTCCGCGTCTCCGCGTCAAGGATCCCGCCGCACCGCCGCGTCCAGCGTGTTCTTCATCAGCATCGCGACCGTCATCGGGCCGACGCCGCCCGGCACCGGCGTGATCCACGCGGCGCGCTCGACCGCTGCGTCGAACTCCACGTCGCCGCACAGCCGGCCGTCCGGCAGGCGATTCATGCCGACGTCGATGACCGTGGCGCCGGGAAGGATCCATTCGCCGCGCACCAGGCCAGGCTTGCCGACGGCGACCACGACGATCTCGGCCCGCGCCAGCTCGGCGGCGAGGTCGCGGGTGAAGCGATGGCAGATGGTCGTGGTCGCGCCGGCGAGCAACAGCTCGAGCGCCATCGGCCGGCCGACGATGTTTGAGGCGCCGATGACCACGGCATTGTGGCCGCGCACCGGAATGTCGTAGGCCTGCAACAGCCGCATGACGCCGGCCGGCGTGCAGGGTCGCAACAGCGGGATGCGCTGCGCCAGGCGGCCGATGTTGTAGGGATGGAAGCCGTCGACGTCCTTGGCCGGGTCGACCGCCTCGATGACCCGGCGGGCATCGAGCTGCGCCGGCAGCGGCAGCTGGACGAGGATGCCGTCGATCGTCGGGTCCTCGTTGAGCCCGGCGATCAATGCGTCGAGCGCCTCCTGGCCGGTGTCGGTCGGCAGGTCGTAGGCCACCGAGCGGATGCCGGCGTCCTCGCAGGCCTTGCGCTTGTTGCGCACATAGATCGCGGAGGCGGGGTCCTCGCCGACCATGACCACGGCCAGGCCGGGACGCCTGCGCCCGGCGGCGACGCGGTTCTCGATCCGCGCCCGGAGCTCTCGCTGGATGTCGGCGGCGACCTGCCGCCCATCGATCAGTTGCGCCGCCACGAGTGCCGCCCCCGCGTTGGAAGGGCCCGGATTGTCGCACGCAAGCATCGGAGCGAACAAGAAAAACCGGGTTTTCCCGCGTTGACGCACCTGTGGGTCGAGCGTATTATTCGCTGCCCTTGCCGGGGCATAGCGCAGTCTGGTAGCGCGTCTGCTTTGGGAGCAGAAGGTCGGGGGTTCGAATCCCTCTGCCCCGACCACATTTTCCGCAAGAGGGGTTGGTTAAACGAGTTGAATAGATGCGCCCGTAGCTCAACCGGATAGAGCATCGGCCTTTGAGTGAGGAGCCTGCGGCGGGAAACAGAACTGTCGCAGTGGATCGCACCATAACGGGGAAACCTTAACAGGTAGTGCTGATGGCAATCCCGTGGAAACCTGCAGATTACTCGACCGACGGTGTAGGCTTGGATGATGGGGTCGGCTCATCACACCAAGGACAAGGGTGATCTGGGCGTTCTGAAGGCTCAGCTACGTCGATCCTCGTGAGTTCGGTTCGAATGTATCGCTGAGGGTAAGAGCGCCCGGGAACGGCCAGTCGCGCAAGGTCAACTTTGCGGCTGACTTCCGCAGGGCTCCGTAGAGACTAGACGTGCGGCGCCTGAGATGGCGAAGGGATAGTCCAGACCACAAACCCGTTTGGTAGCGGGGCCGCGAAAGCGGTAGCTGGTACGCTAAGCCGACGGTTGCAGGTTCGAGTCCTGCCGGGCGCGCCATTTCCAACGTTCCGGGTTACAATTCGACGCTTTCAAATGGTGGGCGTAGCTCAGTTGGTAGAGCCCCGGATTGTGATTCCGGTCGTCGTGGGTTCGAGTCCCATCGTCCACCCCAAATTCAGGCCTGCGGACGCAATCCTTTACAAAGGGCGGCCGCATCGCCAAAATTTCTCGCCTGCCTGGTTTCAGGCGATGCAGGCACCGGGCCGCTAGCTCAATTGGCAGAGCAACGGACTCTTAATCCGCAGGTTGAAGGTTCGATTCCTTCGCGGCCCACCATTTCGGCCCCAGCGAGACCGCCGCAAGGCGGTCTCGCCTTTTGCGGCAGGGGGACACTGCTAAAAGGGCCTATTTAGCAGTGTCCCCCTGTATACTATTGGGCTGGTCTGGCGCGAGCGCGGCCGGATCCGGCAGTCCCGGTCCCAAGCGCGAAAGTGGCGGAACTGGTAGACGCGCCGGGTTTAGGTCCCGGTGGGGTTGATCCCCCGTGAGAGTTCGAGTCTCTCCTTTCGCACCAGCTTCCGGACTCCGCCCGAACGGGTATGCCTGGCGCGCCGCGAGCAGTCGCGGCGCAGGATCTAGCTAAGAGGAACGACACAGTGATGGTTTCCGTGGAGTCCACCCAGGGGCTCGAGCGGCGCATGAAGGTCGAAGTGCCGGCCGAGCGCGTCGAGAGCGAGATTGACAAGCGCCTCAAGGACATGAGCCGCAAGGCCCGGATCAAGGGCTTCCGGCCCGGCAAGGCGCCGTTGAAGGTCATCCGCCAGCAGTACGGCGCGCAGGTGCGCGAGGACGTGGTCACCGAGCTGCTGCGCAGCAGCTGGATCGAGGCGATCATGGAGCGCCAGCTGCGGCCCGTCGGCAATCCGCGCATCGAGAGCCATAACGCCGCGCAGGGTGAGGATCTGAGCTTCACGGCCGTGTTCGAGGTATTTCCGGAGATTGAGCTCAAGGGCCACGAGGGCATCGAGGTCGAGCAGCCGACGGCCGAGATCGGCGCCGCGGACGTGGACGCCATGATCGAGAAGCTGCGCGCCCAGCGCGGCCACTGGCACGTGACCGAGCGCGCGGCCCGCGAGGGCGATCGCGTGACCATCGACTTCGACGGCAAGATCGACGGCGAGCCGTTCCGCGGCGGCGCCGGCAACGATGTTGCCGTGGTGCTCGGCGCGGGCCGCATGCTGAAGGACTTCGAGGCCGGGCTCGGCGGCATCTCGGCCGGCGAGGAGCGCAGCATCGAGGTCGTGTTCCCGGCCGACTACGGGTCAGAGGATGTCGCCGGCAAGACCGCGCATTTCAAGGTCACCGCCCGCAAGGTCGAGGAACCGCACCTGCCGGACGTGGACGAGGACTTCTGTCGCTCCTTCGGCATCGAGGAAGGCGGGGTGGAGCGCCTGCGCGCCGAGGTCGAGGACAACATGCACGCCGAGATGGCGCAGCGCGTTCGCGAGCTCGTCAAGCGGCAGCTGCTCGACAAGCTGGTCGCCGCCAACACCGTCGACCTGCCCGCCGGACTGCTGGAGCAGGAGATCCAGAGCCTGCGACAGGACATGGCCCGCCGCATGAACCCCAATGCGGTCGAGGGACAGGCCGCCGAGCTGCCGCCGCGCGAGCTGTTCGAATCGGCGGCGCGCTTTCGCGTTGCGCTCGGCCTGTTGATCGGCGAGATCGTGCGCCGCAACGAGCTCCGCGTCGATGCATCGAAGGTGCAACAGCGCCTGCACGAGATCGGCGAGGGCTACGGCAACGTCGAGGAGGTCGTCCGGGTCTATCGGAAGAATCCCGAGCTGATGTCCCAGGTGGAGACCTCGGTGCTCGAGGAGCAGGTCGTGGACTGGTTGCTGGAGCGCGCGAATATCAGCGAAAAACCCATAAGTTTCAGCGCGCTGATGGATCGCGAAAATACCTGAGGCCGGGCGTGCTTGCACGCGCTGGCCGGTTCGGATACTTGTAGGCAGAGGCCGCGACGCGGCAGCGGAGAACAGGCATGACGACCAAGGCTTTGAATCTCGTCCCGATGGTGGTGGAGCAGACCGCGCGGGGCGAACGGGCCTACGACATCTACTCGCGGCTCCTCAAGGAGCGCGTGATTTTCGTCGTGGGGCCGGTCGAGGACCACATGGCGAACCTCGTCGTGGCGCAGCTGCTGTACCTCGAGTCCGAGAACCCGGACAAGGACATTCACCTTTACATCAATTCGCCGGGCGGCGTCGTCACGGCAGGCATGTCGATCTACGACACCATGCAGTTCATCAAGCCCGACGTCTCGACGATCTGCGTCGGCCAGGCGGCGAGCATGGGCGCGATCCTGCTGGCGGGCGGCGCGAAGGGCAAGCGCTTCTGCCTGCCGCATTCCCGCATCATGATCCACCAGCCGCTCGGCGGCTTCCAGGGCCAGGCCTCGGATATCGACATTCATGCGCGCGAGGTGCTGAAGATTCGCGATCGCCTGAACGAGATTCTCTCGGCGCACACCGGCCAGCCGAAGGAGAAGGTCGCGCAGGACACGGACCGGGATTTCTTCATGGGCGGCGACGAGTCGGTGGCCTACGGCCTGGTTGACCGCATGCTGAGCCGGCGTGGCGAAGCCCTGCCGCTGCAGGCCTGATGCGCCCAGGCCTCGCTTTGCAGCGGGCGGTGGCCGCGTGCTATATAAGGCGCGCCGGTAACGCGCTGAGGCGCCGACAGTTTTTCATAACTTCGAGGTCACGGCATGGCTGACGACTCCCGCGGCAAGCACGAAGACGGCAAGCTGCTTTACTGCTCCTTCTGCGGTAAGAGCCAGCATGAGGTGCGCAAGCTGATCGCGGGCCCGTCCGTGTTCATCTGCGACGAATGCGTCGAGCTGTGCAATGACATCATCCGCGAGGAGCTCGAGGACAAGGGCGAGCCGGGCAAGAGCAAGCTGCCCAAGCCGCACGAGATCAATGCCGTCCTCGACCAGTACGTCATCGGCCAGGCGTCGGCCAAGAAGGTCCTCGCGGTCGCCGTCTACAACCACTACAAGCGCCTCGAGAGCCGCAGCGGCGAGCGCGCCGGGCGCGGCGACGAGGTCGAGCTCGCGAAGAGCAACATCCTGCTGATCGGCCCGACGGGCTGCGGCAAGACGCTGCTGGCCGAGACGCTGGCGCGGCTGCTGAACGTGCCGTTCACGATCGCGGATGCGACGACGCTGACCGAGGCCGGCTACGTCGGCGAGGACGTCGAGAACATCATCCAGAAGCTGCTGCAGAAGTGCGACTACGACGTCGAGAAGGCGCAGACCGGCATCGTCTACATCGACGAGATCGACAAGATCTCGCGCAAGTCCGACAACCCGTCGATCACCCGCGACGTGTCCGGCGAGGGCGTGCAGCAGGCCTTGCTGAAACTGATCGAGGGCACGATCGCCTCGGTGCCGCCGCAGGGCGGGCGCAAGCATCCGCAGCAGGAGTTCCTGCAGGTGGACACGCGCAACATCCTGTTCATCGTCGGCGGCGCCTTCGCCGGCCTCGAGAAAATCATCTCGAACCGCTCGGCCAAGAGCGGCATCGGCTTCGTGGCCGACGTCAAGGGCGAAAAAGAGCAGAAGTCCGCCGGGCAGCTGTTCCACGAAGTGGAGCCCGAGGACCTGATCAAGTACGGCCTGATCCCCGAGTTCGTCGGCCGGCTGCCGGTGGTCGCGACACTCGACGAGCTGGACGAGGATGCGCTGGTGCAGATCCTCATCGAGCCGAAGAACGCGCTGACCAAGCAGTACCGGCGGCTGTTCGAGATGGAGGGCGCCGAGCTCGAATTCCGCGACGATGCGCTGCGCGCGCTGGCCCGCAAGGCCATGATGCGCAAGACCGGCGCGCGCGGCCTGCGCACCATCCTCGAGACCGTGCTGCTCGATACGATGTATGAGTTGCCCTCCATGGAGAACGTCTCCAAGGTGGTGGTCGATGAAGCGGTCGTCAATGGCGAGAACAAGCCCTACATCATGTACGAGTCGGGCGAGCCCCGGCGCGAGGAGCGCCGCCCCGCCGGCTCGGCGTTCTAGGGGCCCCTCCCGGGCACTATTTCCCGCCCGGAACGGTCAGAGTTCGGGGTCAGATACGCATTTCTTCAGAAATGCGTATCTGACCCCGAACTTGATATGGCTGCGACCCGCCCCCATATCCCCCTGAACCCGGGCCCGGCGCCAGCCGGACCGCCCAGATCGAACGTTTTGAAAAGGATTCCCCCGCCGTGGCAGATGAAAGCCTGACAACCTCGCAGACCTCTCCGCCCCCCGAGCCAGGCGCCCCGGTGCTGCCGCTGCGGGACGTGGTGGTCTACCCGCATATGGTCATCCCGCTGTTCGTCGGCCGGGACCGCTCGGTGCATGCGTTGAACCACGCGATGCAGAGCGGCAAGCAGATCGTGCTCGTCGCCCAGAAGCAGGCGGACGTCGATGAACCCGGCATCGGCGACCTGTACGGCGTCGGCACGCTCGCGACGATCCTGCAGCTGCTGAAGCTGCCGGACGGCACCGTCAAGGTGCTGGTCGAGGGCGGCCAGCGCGTCGCGCTGAAGGAGGTCCGCGAGGGCGCGTATTTCAATGCCGATATCGAAGTGCTCGATGAATCCGGCGGGCGCGATGATCGCGAGGTCGAGGTCCTGACCCGTTCGATCATCGGCCAGTTCGAGAATTATGTGAAATTGTCGAAGAAGGTGCCGCCCGAGATCCTGACCTCGCTGGCCGGCATCGATCACCCCGGCCGCCTGGCCGACACGGTCGCGGCGCACATGTCGCTGCGCCTCTCCGACAAGCAGCGCGTGCTGGAGGCCGCCAGCCTGCGCGAGCGGCTCGAGCTGGTCATGACCCTGGTCGAGGGCGAGATCGACGTCCTGCAGATCGAGAAGCGCGTCCGCGGCCGCGTCAAGCAGCAGATGGAGAAGAGCCAGCGGGAGTACTACCTCAACGAGCAGATGAAGGCGATCCAGAAAGAGCTCGGGGACATGGGCGACGAGGGCAACGAGGTCGCCGAACTCGAGAAGAAGATCGAGGCGGCCGGCATGCCCGCCGAGGCCAAGGACAAGGCGGTGTCAGAGCTGAACAAGCTCAAGATGATGTCGCCGATGTCCGCCGAGGCGACCGTGGTGCGCAATTACATCGACTGGCTCGTCAAGGCGCCCTGGAAGAAGCGCTCGCGCGTCCTGAAGGACCTCGCGCGCGCCGAGCAGGTGCTGGAGGAGGATCACTACGGGCTGGAGAAGGTCAAGGAGCGCATCGTCGAGTACCTGGCGGTGCAGCAGCGCGTCAAGAAGCAGAAAGGGCCGATCCTGTGCCTGGTCGGCCCGCCGGGCGTCGGCAAGACCTCGCTGGGCAAGAGCATCGCGCGCGCCACCAACCGCAAGTTCGTCCGCATGAGTCTCGGCGGCGTGCGCGACGAGGCCGAGATCCGCGGCCACCGGCGCACCTATATCGGCTCGATGCCCGGCAAGATCATCCAGAACATGTCGCGCACCGGCGTGCGCAATCCGCTGTTCCTGCTCGACGAAGTCGACAAGATGTCGATGGACTTCCGTGGCGACCCGTCGTCGGCCCTGCTCGAGGTGCTCGATCCGGAGCAGAACTCGAGCTTCAACGACCATTATCTCGAGGTCGATTTCGACCTGTCCGAGACGATGTTCATCTGCACCGCCAACAGCCTCAACATCCCGGCGCCGCTGCTGGACCGGATGGAAGTCATCCGCATCCCCGGCTACACCGAGGACGAGAAGCTGAACATCGCGAAGCGCTATCTCGTGCCCAAGCAGATCAAGAACAACGGCCTCAAGGAGGACGAGCTCGCGATCACCGACGGCGCGATCCGCGACATCATCCGCTACTACACGCGCGAGGCGGGCGTCCGCAATCTCGAGCGCGAGCTGGCGCGGGTCTGTCGCAAGGTCGTCAAGGAAATGGTGCTCGACAGCAGCCAGAAGAAGGTCACCGTCAAGCCGCCCGGCGTCGAGAAATATCTCGGCGTGCGGCGCTTCCGCTACGGCCGCGCCGAGGAGACCGATCGTGTCGGGCTGGCCACCGGGCTGGCGTGGACCGAGGTCGGCGGCGAGTTGCTGACGATCGAGGCCGCCACGCTGCCGGGCAAGGGCAAGCTGATCCACACGGGCACGCTCGGCGACGTCATGAAGGAATCGATCCAGGCCGCGATGACGGTGGTGCGCAGCCGCTCGCGCGTGCTGGGCATCGACCCGGAGTTCTACGCCAAGCACGACGTCCATATCCACGTGCCCGAGGGCGCGACGCCGAAGGACGGTCCGAGCGCCGGCATCGGCATGTGCACCGCGCTGGTGTCCGCGCTGACCGGCATCCCGGTGCGCTCCGATGTCGCGATGACCGGCGAGATCACGCTGCGCGGCGAAGTGTTGCCGATCGGCGGCCTGAAAGAGAAGCTGCTCGCGGCGCATCGCGGCGGCATCCAGATCGTGCTGATACCGGAGGAGAATGAGAAGGATCTCGTGGAGATCCCGAAGAACATCAAGGGCAAGCTCGACATTCGCCCGGTGAAGTGGATCGACCAGGTGCTCGAGGTCGCGCTTCAGCACATGCCTGTCGGCAGCGCTGAGGTCGCGCCGGAAGAGCCGCCGAAAGGCGACGCAAAGCCCGGTGAAAAAGGCGTGCACGCGCATTGACCTGATTGACCTGCGCAGGTGCGCTTGGTATAAATCTCGCCCTTCCACGGCGCTGATCCGTTCGGCCCGCCGCCCGGCGGGCCGACGAGTTTAGGGCAGATGCCCGCGGCGCGAGGCAACAGGACAAGGCGCCGAGATGCGCTGCCGCTCCGGGCGACAGGAGCGGATTCGTGAACCGCGAATGCGGTTCGTTCACATACACTCAGCTTGCGAAGGTAACTTGATGAACAAGGGCGAATTGATCGAGGCCGTGGCTGCGGCTGCCGACCTCACGAAGGCCGATGCCACCAAGGCGGTGGATGCGGTCCTGGATACCATCACCAGGGCGCTCAGGAAGGGTGACCAGGTTGCGATCGTCGGATTCGGAAGTTTCTCGGTGAAGTCGCGCGCCGCGCGCCAGGGCCGTAACCCGAAGACTGGCGCCGCGATCGATATTCCGGCGAGCCGCGTACCCGGGTTCAAGGCTGGCAAAGCCCTGAAGGACGCAGTAAACTAGCGCGCCCTCCCGGGAGCGCGGGTGCTTAGCTCAGCTGGGAGAGCGTCGCCCTTACAAGGCGAAGGTCGAAGGTTCGATCCCTTCAGCACCCACCAGGTTGAGTTCAGGAGCGGTAGTTCAGTTGGTTAGAATACCGGCCTGTCACGCCGGGGGTCGCGGGTTCGAGTCCCGTCCGCTCCGCCATTGATCGAAAGGGCGCCTCAGGGGCGCCCTTTCACTTTCCGGACCGCTGCAGGGCCGCGGAAGCCACGCTAGCCGAGTCAGTTCATGCTGCAAAAAATTCGCGAGAAGATCACCGGTTGGGTCGCCTGGACGATCATTGCCACGATCGGCCTGGTATTCGCCGTGTGGGGCATCGACCTGAGCTTCGCGCCGCGCGCGGTGGTGGCGAAGGTCAACGGCCAGGAGGTTCCGCTCGAGCCTGCCCGGCGCGTCTACCAGGAACAGCTGGCCCGCTTCCAGCAGGCCTTCCGCAGCGACGTGCCGGAAGAGATCGCCGGCGAGATTCGCCGCGGCGTCATCGAGCAGTTTGTGCTGCGCGAACTGCTGTTGCAGCGCGTCGCAAAGAGCGGCTACCGCGTCAGTGATGCGCAGCTGTTGAGCCACATCCAGTCCTTCGATGCCTTCAAGGTCGGCGGCAGCTTCAGCATGGACGCCTATCGGGCCGCGCTGGCCGGCGCCGGTTTCACGCCCGCGATGTTCGAGGCCGAGCAGCGCGCGATGCTGGAAATCCAGCAGTTGCAGGACGCGATCGCGCTGTCCTCGTTCACGACCACCGACGAGCTGGCGCGCCGCGTCGCGCTCGAGCGCGAGCTCCGCGAGGTCGAGTGGCTGGCCCTGCCGCTCGAGCGTCTTCTTGCGGAAGTCGAGGTATCCGACGCCGCCATCGAGGAGCGCTACCGGGCCACGCCCGAGCGCTGGATGACGGCCGAGAGCGTCGATCTCGCCTACATCGAGCTGACGGTCGACCAGCTTGCCGACCAGCTCGCGGTGTCCGAGGACGAGCTCAGGGCTTTCTACGAGACCGAGAAAGTCCGCGAGCCGGAGCGCTATGCCGGCCGCGAGCGGCGCAGGGCCGCGCATATTCTCGTGCGCGCCGGCGACGACGCGGGCGCCGCGCAGGAGCGTATCCAGGCCCTGCGCGCACGCATCGTCGCGGGCGAGGATTTCGCTGCCGTCGCGGCCGAGGCCTCTGAGGATCCCGGCTCAGCACGCGCCGGCGGCAGTCTCGGCTGGGTCGAGCGGGGCATCATGGTGCCGGCCTTCGAGCAGGCCTTGTTCGCGATGGAAGAGGGCACGCTCAGCGAGCCGGTGCGCACCGAGTTCGGCTGGCACCTGATCCAGCTCGAGGCCGTCGAGCAGCTCGGCGGCGCGAGCTTCGAGGAAGCCCGCGAGGAGCTGCAGCGCGACTACGGTCGCCGCCGCGCCGAGGATCGCTTCTATGATGACGCAGAGCTGCTGGCGCGACTTGCGTTCGAGAACGCCGACAGCCTGCAGCCGGCGGCAACCGAGCTCGGCTACGAGATTCGCAGCGTCACGGGCGTGACCCGTGCCGGCGGCACCGGCATTGCCGCCAACCCGGTGGTCATCGATGCCGCGTGGAGCGAGGCGGTGTTCACGCGCCGCGAGAACAGCAGCCTGCTCGAGCTCGGCGACGGCCACGCGGCCGTGATCCGCGTCCTGGAGCATCGTGTCCCCGAGTTGCGCCCGCTGCAGGCCGTGGCCGAGCAGATCACGGCAGAACTCCGCCTCGAGCAGGCCACGGAGCGTGCCCGCGAGCTGGGACAGCAAGCCAAGGCGCGGCTCGAGCTCGGCGAGGGCATCGCGGAGGTCGCAGAGGCATTCTCGGCGGACTTCGTGGCCGGTATCACGGTCGTGCGTGACGATGTCACCGTGCCACCGGACGTGGCCGCGGGGGCGTTCTCGATGCCGCGGCCGGCCGCCGGCGTGCCGGTCGTGGTCAGCAGCATGGGCGCGAACAATTACTACGTGCTGCGGGTATTGTCCGCCACGCCCGGCGGGCTCGACCTGCTGCGCGTCGACGAGCGGCGCGAGCTGAACGATCAGGCCCGCGGCGCGCGCGCCTCGCAGGAGCTGCAGGCTTATCTCGAGCACCTGCGCCAGGGTGCCCAGGTCACGCTGTTCGAGACCGCGCTGCAATAGCTCGACCGCGGGAGCGGACTGGCAGTCGACCGCGGGAGCGCGCCGGCACTCGACCGCGGGACCGCGCCGTCACTTGACCGCGGGACCGCGCCGTCACAGGCTCCCTTCGCTCCAAATAACGTCGCTCAGTGAGCCAGTGACGTCCCGGTCCCGCTACTGCCTCGCCTGCGTTGACACCTGCTCGTGCTGCGCCCCCTCTGCGTCTCTGCGGGCGCCCTGTCATGTCGCAGTCGAAGCGAACGGCTGATAACATGCCGCGGTGCGTAAGCTGCAGCTCCACTGGCAGATCCTGATCGCGATCGTCGCGGGCATCGCGGCGGGCTGGCTCGCCGGCGAGCATGGCGCCGTGTTCGGCGTGACCTTCTATGCGGTGTTCGACTTCGTCGGCTCGCTGTTCATCAATGCCCTGCGGATGCTGATCGTCCCGCTGATAGTCTCCTCGATCATCGTCGGCGTGGCGGGCATCGGCAGCGGCGGCAACCTCGGGCGGCTCGGCGGCAAGACCTTGCTGTTCTATGGCGTCACGACGCTGCTCGCGATCCTCGTCGGCCTCGTGCTGGTAAACCTCGTGCAACCTGGCATCGTCAACGGCGAGCCGGCGCGTGAACTGCTGGCGCTCGAGGAGAGCACCCGCGCGGTGGCCGAGAGCGTCGGCGCGGGCGCCGGCGCCGGCAGCGGCGGCCAGCTGGCGCAGATGTTCCTCAGCATGGTACCGCCGAACATCGTGCAGGCGGCCGCCGACGGCCAGATGCTCGGGCTGATCTTTTTCAGCATCGTGTTCGGTTACTTCATGACGCGCGTCGGCCACGAGCATGCCGACGCGATGTACCGTTTCTGGGACGGGCTGTTCGCGGTCATGATGAAGATCACGACCTGGGTCATGGCCTTCGCGCCGATCGGCGTGTTCGGCCTGGTCGCCCGCACCGTCGCGCGTACCGGTTTCGATGCGGCCCAGCCCTTGATCGTGTTCAGCCTGACCGTGCTCGGCGCGCTGGCGGTGCACGCAGCGCTGACGATCCCGCTGCTGGTCAAGCTGGTGGCGCGTGCGAGCCCGGTGGCGCTGTACCGCGCCGCCGCGCCCGCGTTGCTGACGGCTTTCTCGACCGCCTCGTCATCGGCGACGCTGCCGATCACGATGGACTCGATGGAACGCCGGGCCGGGGTCTCGAATCGCACCTCGAGCTTCGTGCTGCCGCTCGGCGCGACGGTCAACATGAACGGCACGGCCTTGTACGAGTGCGTCGCGGCGATGTTCATCGCGCAGGCCTACGGGCTGGAGCTCTCCTTCGGTATCCAGTTCATCATCGTCGTGACGGCGCTGGTCACCTCGGTCGGCGTCGCGGGCATCCCGTCGGCCTCGCTGGTGGCGATCGCGATCATCCTCGCGGCCGTCGGCCTGCCGGTCGAGGCGATCGGCGTGCTGTTCGTGTTCGATCGCATCCTCGACATGGCGCGCACCGCGATCAACATCCTCGGCGACTGCGCCTGCGCCGTGATCATCGCCAGGCTCGAGGGCGAGGAAGGTGTCCTGGTCGGGAACGCTGCGGCGCCGGCATAGCCGGGCGGGACATGCCGCCGCTCAGATGGCGAGCGCGTCCGGATCCGGCCGTGGCCGCGGCAGCGCCGCTCCGGGCCGGCGCCAGAAGATGTCGCGCGGCGTCCGGTCGGCGAGTAGCTCGGCGCGCTCCACCGGCCGCGGCCCGGCCGCTTCCAGCAGGGCCGGCGTGAAGCCGAGTTCCACCAGCAAGTCGAGCATGCCCGCGGGGTGGACGTGCGCCTGCTCGAGGAACGCCGGCGAGAACTCCGTCAGCACGGCGCGGCAACGCCCCAGCGTGGCGCGCGCGCCGCGCAGCACGGACAGCTCAAAGCCCTCGACGCCGATCTTGATGAAACCGACCGGCCGTTGCGCCAGGCCGTTTCGCTCGCAGTAGTCGTCGAGGCTGACCATCTCGACATCGATCGATTCGCCGTTGCCGCGCCGGCGGGCGCCATACCGATACAGCCGCGCGCGGCCCGGCTGCTCGCCGACCGCGGCGCCGACGACCAGCAGCGACGCGGCGCGGTTCCTGCTGGCGTTTTCCTGCAGCAAGCCGCGCATCCACGGGTCGGGCTCGAAGGCGTGAATCATCGCGCCGCGCGGGGCGATGCGCGACAGCAGCAGCGCGTGCCAGCCGACGCTCGCGCCGATGTCGAACACGAGCTCATCGGCCCGGAGGTCGAGGCCGGTCGCCAGGAAATACGTGATCTTTGGCGCATGCATGCGCTCGGTGTACAGGTGCCGGCCGACGGCATCGCCCGCCGGCACGCGCAGCTCGAGCCCGAACTCGGGCACTCGCGCCAGCACGGTGCTGCGCCCGAGCACGAAGCGCTGGACCATCAACGCAGCTGAGCGAAGCGGATTCGACATACGGCGCGAGGGGCCCTGCGGACTGCCCGTCAGTCATCCGGCAGCGACATGCCGACATGGCTGTAGCCGCCGTCGACATAGAGAATCTCGCCGGTGATGCCGGCGGCGAGGTCGGAGCACAGGAACGCGGCCGCGTTGCCGACGTCCTCGATCGTCACGTTGCGCTGCAACGGCGCGATGCGCGCGACCTGCGCCAGCATCTTGCGGAAGCCGCCGATGCCGGCGGCGGCGAGCGTCTTGATCGGGCCGGCTGAAATGCCGTTGACTCGCAGCCCCTCGGCGCCGAGATCGGCGGCGAGGAAACGCACGGTCGCCTCGAGGCTGGCTTTCGCCGGGCCCATGACGTTGTAGTTCGGCACGGCGCGCACCGCGCCGAGATAGCTGAGCGTCAGCAGGGCGCCGGCGCGGCCGCGCATCAGCGGCAGGCCGGCGCGCGCCAGCGCGGCAAAGCTGTAGGCGCTGATGTCATGCGCGATGCGGAAGCCCTCGCGGCTGACCGAGTCGACGAAACGCCCGGACAGCTGGTCGCGCGGCGCGAAGCCGACCGAGTGCACGACGATGTCGAGGCCGTCCCAGCGTTTACCGAGCCCGGCAAAAGCGGTCTCGATCTGCTCGTCCTCGGCGACGTCCA
The DNA here is from genome assembly GCA_964462675.1 of uncultured Thioalkalivibrio sp. Classification (GTDB taxonomy): domain Bacteria; phylum Pseudomonadota; class Gammaproteobacteria; order Steroidobacterales; family XN24; genus XN24. The sequence continues at coordinate 13,534 of CAYWYS010000016.1, read as the reverse complement.
TTGCGCAGGTGAAGCCGCCGCCGAGCTCCGCGGCCATGGCCTCGACGCGCGGCTTGAGCTTGTCGCCCTGGTAGGTGAACGCGAGTTCTGCGCCCTCGCGATGCATCGCCTGCGCGATGCCCCACGCGATCGAGCGCTCGCTCGCGAGACCGACGATCAGCGCGCGCTTGCCGCTAAGAAATCCCATCTCGATTCTCCTCAGCCACCGGACTGGGCGGTGACGTCAACATGCAGGATCAGCCGCTGGCCCGGCTGGAGGTGGCGCTTGCCGTCGAGGCTGTTCCAGCGCTTGATGTCCTCGACCGAGACACGAAAATTGCTCGCGATCCGGTACAGCGAATCGCCGCGCCGCACAGTGTAGTTCACGCGCCGCACGAGCGGGTCGGCGCCCGGCGCGCGGCCGGGAGTCGCCGCGGCGGCCTGCGTCCCGGCGAGACGGTTGGCCGCGCTCAGCGGATAGTCCTCGGCGCTGCGCGTCGAGGTCGGCACCATCAGGTGGCTGCCCGCGCGGATCTGGGTGCCGGGGAGGTCGTTGACATGCTGCAACACGGCCACCGTCGTGCGGTAGCGGCGGGCGATGCCGCCGAGCGTGTCGCCGGGACGAACGACGTGCCGGTGCCAGACCATGCGTTCGGACGCCGGCAACGCGGCCAGCGCGGCATTGAACTGCTCGATTGTGGCTACCGGCAGCTGCAGGCGATGCGGGCCGTCCGGGTCGGTGGCCCAGCGGTTGAAGCCCGGGTTCAGGGCCTGCAATTCCAGCAGCTCGATGCCGGCGAGCTCGGCCGCGATGGCGAGATCGATCTGGCCGTCGAGCTCGACGGCCGCGAACACCGGCTGGCCGGAGATCTCCGGCAGCGCCAGCTGATGCGGCTCGGGATCGGCGATGACGGCCGTCAGGCCGAGCAGCCGCGGCACGTAGCCGCGCGTTTCCGCCGGCAGGCGCAGGTGCCAGAAATCGGTCGGCTGGCCGGCCTCGCGGTTCCGGCGGATGGCTCGCCCGACAGAGCCTTCGCCGCAGTTGTAGGCAGCGATCGCCAGCAGCCAGTCGCCGCCGAACATGTTGTGCAGGTACTCGAGGTAGTCGAGCGCCGCGCGCGTCGACTCGACGACGTCGCGCCGGCCGTCGTACCACCAGTTCTGCTTCAGGCCGAAGCGCCGGCCGGTGCCGGGGATGATCTGCCACAGCCCGGCGGCGCGGCCGTGCGAGTATGCGAACGGATCGAAGGCGCTCTCGACGACCGGCAGGAACGCCAGCTCGGCAGGCAGCCCTCGGGCCTCGATCTCGGCCGCGACGTGCGGCAGGAACGGGCGCGCGCGCTCGAACACTCGCTCCATGTAGGCGGGATTGTTGGCGAACCAGGCCGTGTGCTGCCGGACCTCGGCGTTGTCGACCGGCGGCAGCGAGAAACCGTCGCGCAGGCGCGCGATCAGGTCGTCGATTGCCGGTTCGGCCGCTGGCTCCGGCGGTGCTGGCGACCGGACTTTCGCGCCAATGGCGCGCGCCTGTCCGCTGGCAGGTGGCGTCGGAGCGACCGGCATGGTGCTCGGCGCGACGGCAGCAGGCGGCAGGGAGTCGGCGGACGGTGCGGCGGTTTCGGTCCGCGGCGTCGCACAGGCAGCCAGCGAAAGGGCAGCGAAGATACAGGCCAGGCGATGGATTCGGCTCATCAAGGCGGCCTCTCCGGTCAGGCGAACTCGTCTTTCCAGCGACGCAGGGCCGCGAACACCTCGACCCGCGAGACGAGGGCCAAGCCGGCGCGGCGCGCGGCGGCCGCCTCGACCGCGGGCTCGTCGCAACGCAGGAAGGGATTGATGCGCTTCTCCACGGCCAGCGTCGACGGCAGGCTGGGCGCGTCGGCCTCCCGCAGCGCCGCGACCTGTTCGGTGTGCTGGGCAATCTCCGGATTGTAGGGTTCGACCGCGCGCGCGAAGCGCAGGTTGGCGAGGGTGTACTCGTGGCCGCAGTAGACGCGGGTGTCGTCCGGCAGCGCCGCGAGCGCGTCGAGGGAGGCCAGCATCTGCGCCGGCGTGCCCTCGAACAGGCGGCCGCAGCCGGCGCTGAACAGCGTGTCGCCGCAGAACAGCGCGCCATGACCGTGGAACGCGATGTGGCCGGCGGTGTGGCCGGGAATGTCGATGACCTCGAACGCCAGGCCCAGCCCGGCCAGCTCGATCCGATCGCCGCCCGAGACCGCATCCGTCATGCCGGCGACCGGTTCCCGGGCCGGTCCCCAGGCCGGGATGTCGAAGGCCCGGCGCAGCGCCGGGATGCCGCCGGAATGATCCGGGTGATGGTGGGTGAGCAAAATGGCGACCGGCGCCAGGCCGCGTTCCTCGAGCGTCCGCAGGACCGGGCCCGCGTCGCCCGGGTCCACGATCGCCACGCGCCGCGGATCTGCGGCGCCGTGCACCAGCCAGATGTAGTTGTCCCGGAAGGCTTTTGTCGCCGTGACCTCGAGCATCGCGCGATTCTAAGGCAAACGAGGGGACACTGCTAAAAAGGCCATTTCAGCAGTGTCCCCCTCTGGTATTCTTGGGCGCATGCCGGTTTATCCGCCAGATCTTGCCGAATGGCTCGAGTCCCCGACCGGGCTGCGGCTGCGTGCGGCCGAGCAGGCCGTGGCCGCCGAGCCGCTCAGGCGCGTTTTCGGCAGCCAGTTGCTGCAGATCGGCGCCTGGGGCAGGGCGGAGGAGTTGATCTCGCTGGCCGGCACGGTGCGGCGCGCGGTCTGTGCTCCCGCCGAGGCGCCGGGCGTCGGCTTCGTCGCCGAGGACTGGCAGCTGCCGGTCGCTAGTCACTCGGTCGATGCCGTGTTGCTGCCGCACACGCACGAGCGCTCGGGCGAGCCGCACCAGCTGCTGCGCGAGTGTGAGCGGGTGCTGACCGGCGGCGGCCGGCTGATCGTGCTCGGCTTCAACCCGTGGAGCATCGTCGGCGCGCGCCGGCTGTTGTCCCGGGGCGCCTGGCCGCCGCAGATCGAGCAGCTCTATTCCGAGCGCCGGCTGCGCGACTGGCTGTCCTTGCTGAATTTCGACGTCACCGCCTCGCAGCGCTATTTCCCGGCCTTCGCCGAGGCCGAGGGGCGGCTGCGGCATCGCGCGCGCGGCCTGCCCGGTTACTACGGCGGCTACCTGCTCGTGGCCGTCAAGCGCGTACATGCGATGACGCCGCTGCGGCGCCTCTGGAAGCGGCCGGAACGGGTTCCTGCAGGACTGGCGGAGCCGACGACGCGGAGCCGGCTTTGAAGCGAGTCGAGGCGTGGACGGACGGGGCGTGCCGCGGCAATCCCGGCCCCGGCGGCTGGGGCGTGTTGCTGCGTTCCGCCGGGCACGAGCGGGCGCTGAGCGGCGCCGAGCCGCAGACCACCAACAACCGCATGGAGTTGACGGCCGCCATCCGGGCGCTCGAGGCGCTGAAACATCCCTGCAGCGTGGACCTGTATACCGACTCGCAGTATGTCCGCGGCGGCATCACCGAGTGGCTGGCCGGCTGGAAGAAGAATGGCTGGCGCACCGCGTCGCGCCAGCCCGTCAAGAACCAGGACCTGTGGCAGGCGCTCGAAGCGGCCGCGGCGCGCCACGAGGTCCGCTGGCACTGGGTCAAGGGCCACAGCGGCCACCCCGAGAACGACCGCGCGGACGCGCTGGCCACCGAGGCCATCGACACGCTGGGCGTAGAGTCGGCCTGAGCGACCTCAAGCGATGCGACAGATCGTCCTCGACACCGAGACGACCGGCCTGGAACCCGCCGAGGGTCACCGCGTCATCGAGATCGGCTGCGTCGAGATCGTCAACCGGCGTCCGACCGGCCGGACTTTCCACCAGTACCTGAACCCGGAACGCGAGATCGACCGCGCGGCCGAAGACGTGCATGGCCTGTCGAGCAAGTTCCTCGCCGACAAGCCGCGCTTCGGCGAGATCGCGGCCGAGTTTCTCGAGTTCGTCGAGGGCGCCGAGCTGGTGATCCATAATGCCGCCTTCGACGTCGGCTTCCTCGACGCCGAGCTGGCGCGACTCGATCCGCCGCGGCCGCCGGTCATCGAGATCTGCGGCATCCTCGACACGCTGATGCTGGCGCGCCAGCTGCACCCCGGCCAGCGGCAGAGCCTCGATGCGCTCTGCAAGCGCTACGGCGTCGACAACTCCGGCCGCGACCTGCACGGCGCGCTGCTCGACGCGCAGCTGCTCGCGGAAGTGTTCCTCGCGATGACCGGCGGCCAGGCCGAGCTGGGCCTGAATGCCGAGACCGGCAGCAGCGAGATCGGCCGCAAGCGCCGCAAGAAGATCAACCGCAAGGGCCTGGCGCTGGTCGTGCAGCGCGCGACGGCCGCGGAGCTCGCGGCACATGAAGCCGCGCTCGATCGCCTCGACCAGGCCGCGGGCGCCCCGTGCCTGTGGCGCCGCGGCGCCGCGGACAACACGGGCGGAAGCTAGGGGCAGCCCCCCAGCCCGGCAATCCAGTCCGCGACCAGCGCGGCACCGGCCGCGTCGATCTCCAGGCTGCCGAGCGGCGGCATCACGTGGACGTCGCGCATAAGGCCTAAGCGTAGCGCGCGATCATGAAGACCGCGAGCAGGACCGCGACCCACAGCAACATGCTGCCGGTCGGCCAGGCACGCGCGAGCACGCCTTGCGCGCCGTGGTAGCGCATCAACTCGTCCGAGCAGCGCTTCAGCAAGGCCTGGGCGCCGCCGCCGAGCAGCCGGCGCAGGCCGTTCATCACGCGCTCGAGAACACGGAACACGCTGACCCACGCGACGCGCCAGAACCAGTCGAGATCGAGGCTGATGGTCAGCGTGCGCTTCATCATCGGCAGCATGACGAAGAATGCCAGGCCGGCGAACAGCAGCAGCTGCAGCATGTTGATGACGTGCTCCGCGGTATAGGGCTCGACTTCGACCGGGTAGGGCAGCATCCAGTACAGGAGTTGCGGGAAGACCCCGATGACGATGCACAGCACCGCCATCAGCACCATCGCCGCCTGCATGTTCCACGGCGGGTCCTTCGGTCGCAGCCCCGAGTCCTTCTGGAAGAACACGAACCACGGGAACTTGATGCCGGCATGCAGGAACACGCCTGCCGAGGCCGCGGCCAGCAGGAACCAGACGACGCCCAGATGCGCCTCCGCGGCCGACACGGTCGTCAGTCCCTTGGTCACGAAGCCCGAGGTCAGCGGGAACGACGAGATCGACAGCGCGCCGATGATGCCGCAGATGGTCGTCACCGGCATGCTCTGGTACAGCCCGCCGAGCTCGGTGCACTTGTTCTTGCCGGTCTGGTAGATGACCGCGCCGGCGCTCATGAACAGCAGTGCCTTGTAGAAGATGTGCGCGAAGGCATGCGCCGCCGCGCCGTTCAGCGCCAGCTCGGTGCCGATGCCGACGGCGACGACCATGAAGCCGACCTGGTTGATGATGGAATACGACAGGATCCGCCGGATGTCGTTCTCCAGCAGCGCGTAGATGATGCCGTAGAACACCATCCACAGCCCGATCCAGATCAGCAAGGGCTGGCCGGGGAACAGCAGGATCAGCGCCAGCACCGCCGTCTTGGTCGTGAACGCCGACAGGAACACCGAGCCGGTCGGCGAGGACTCCGGGTAGGCGTCGGCAAGCCACGCGCTGACCGGCGGCGCCGCGGCATTGACGAGGATGCCGATGAACACCAGCCAGGTGTCGAAGTTGTCCAGCACCAGCGGCCGGATCTCGACCGAGCCGGTGTGCACCATGATGCCCTCGATGCCGATCTTCAGGAGGATGCCACCGAGCAGGTGCATGATGATGTAGCGGATGCCGGCGCGCTTCGAGCCGAAGGTGCCGCCGGACCACACCACGACCACCGAGAACAGCGCCATCAGCTCCCAGAACACGAACATCACGATCAGGTCGCCGGCGAAACTGACGCCGATGGCGCCCGAGGCATAGGCCATCGCGGCCGCCAGTTCGTACCACTTGGCCTGCTTGAAGGAGAACAATGCGCCGCCGAAGGCCATGATCGCGAACACGGTCGCGAACAGGCGCCGCAACGGCCCGCCCTCGATGAGCTGCACCTCGTAGCCGAGGAAGGTCGCGCTCAGCAGGATGCCGTCCGGGACCTGCCAGATGGCGTACAGCGTCGCCAGCGGCGCGCCCAGCGCGATCATCGGGCGCAGCGCCGGCTGCACGATCGCGACCAGGAAGGCGCCGATCAGCAGGATCAAGGCCGGCGGAATGATGATCTCAAACATCGCGGTCCCGGTAATAGTTCTCGGGGCGCTTGACCAGGAAGCCGAGCAATTTCGCGACCACGACCATCGCGACGCAGGTGATGAAGCCGTACCAGGCATGGAAGCCGAAGGTGCCGTCGATGCCGAAATGGCCGTGGGGTCCAAGCATCAGCCCCGCGGCCACGGTCAGCGCGAGCACGATGCCGAAAATCACCCACAGCCGGCGAATCGTCGCCGGGCGCACCAGCCAGTGCAGTTCCGCCGGCTTGCGGTCGTGTTCGCTCATCCCGACCCCCTCAAGATGCCGTACTCCAGCGCCACGACCGGGCCGTTGTAGACGAAGAACAACAGCACCAGCGCCGCAGTCGTCGTCAGCGCCGCGACCATCTGCCACGGCGCCTCGCCGTGATCCTTCTGCGGCGGCTGGTCCTCCTTGTCGAAGAACGCCCGGAAAATGATCGGCAGGAAATAGCCCGCGTTCAAGGCGGTGGCGATGACCAGCACCGCGAGCACGAAGTAATTGTCGTTCTGGAACGCGCCGGCGATCATGTACCACTTCGACACGAAGCCGGCCGTCGGCGGCACGCCGACCATCGACAAGCCGCCGATCGCGAAGGCCGTCATCGTCCAGGGCATGCGCCGGCCGATGCCGGACAGCTGCGTGACCTCGGTCTTCTTCGAGGCGATGTAGATCGCCCCGGCCGCAAAGAACAGCGTGATCTTGCCGAAAGCATGCGCGACGATGTGCACCGCCGCGCCGATTTCGGACAGCGGTGCCAGCACCAGCGCCGCCAGCACGATGTACGACAGCTGGCTGATCGTGGAATAGGCCAGCATCCGCTTGATGTTTGTCTGCCGCAGCGCGACCACGGATGCGGTGATGATCGTGAAGCCCACCAGGTAGACGAGGTAGCGCTCGGCGGGCACGTCCGCCAGGAAGTCCAGCCCGAAGATGTAGATGACGATCTTGGTGATCGAGAACACGCCGGCCTTGACGACGGCCACCGCGTGCAGCAGTGCGGAGACCGGCGTCGGCGCCACCATCGCAGCCGGCAGCCAGCGGTGCACCGGCATGACCGCCGCCTTGCCGACGCCGAGCACGAACATCAGCAGCAGCACCGCCGCCAGGCCGTCGGAGATGTTGCCCTCGAGGATGCCGCCCGGCTTGAAGTCCAGCGTGCCGGCGACGTGCCAGGTCCAGATGATCGCCGGCAGCAGCAGCCCGATCGAGGTCGCCAGCAAAATACCCAGGTAGGTGCGGGCGCCGCGCTTGGCATTCTCGTCGCCCTTGTGTGCCACCAGCGGGTAGGTCGACAGCGTCAGCACTTCGTAGAACACGAACAGCGTCAGCAGGTTCGACGCGAACGCGACGCCCATCGCGCCGGCCAGCGCAATCGCAAAACAGGCGTAGAAGCGCGTCTGGTGCTGCTCGTCGTTGCCGCGCATGTAACCGATCGAGTACACCGAGGTCACGATCCACAGCCCGCTGGCAACGGCCGCGAACAGGATCGACAAGGGCTCGGTGTGCAGCGAGATGCTCAGCCCGGGCAGCATCTCGATCAGCGTGATCTCGATGACTTCCTCGTGGGTCAGGCCCCACAGGATGCGCAGCACGACGCCGAACAGCGTAAGCGCCGTGACCAGCGTGACGGCCTCGCGCAGGTTCGGCCAGCGCCCGGCCAGCACGATCAGCAGCGCGCCGAGCAGCGGCACGAGGATCGCGAACTCCAGCGCGATGGCGGCGCTCATGGCGTGCCGCCCATCAGCATCGAAGCGGCCCGTTCCGCGATCCCCACCGTGACGCGGGTGTCTATGCCGAACCAGAAGTTCGCCAGGATCAGGATCCAGGTCGGCACCAGCAGCCCCAGCGGCGCCTCGCAGCGCTCAGTGCTGTCGCCCTGCTGGAAGTAGGCGACCTCGAAGACCCGCCAGATGTAGATGACCGCGAGCAGCGAGCCGATGATGATGACGGCGACGATCGGCCACCAGCCGAGCTCGATCGCCGCCAGCACCAGGTACCACTTGCTGATGAAACCGACCGTCAGCGGCACGCCGATCAGGCTCAGGCCGCCGGCAACGAAGGCCGCCATCGTGAACGGCATGCGCCGGCCGAGGCCGCGAAACACCTGCAGCTCCGAGGTGCCGAAGCGGATCGCGATGCAGCCGAGCGCCATGAACAGCGCGCCCTTCATCAAGGCGTGGTTGAACACGTGCAGCAGCGCGGCCGTCAGGCCGAGGGTCGTCGCCATGCCGATGCCGAGCACCATGTAGCCGATCTGCGCGACCGACGAGTACGCCAGCATACGCTTGATCTTGTCCTGGCCGATCGCGACCACCGAGGTGCTCAGCAGGCCGACCACCGCCAGCGGCACCAGCAGGTACACCGTCGGCATGTCGCCGAACGAGAAGGCCGGCCCGAACACCGTGTAGATGAAGCGCACCAGCACGTAGATCGCCACCTTGGTCGCCGTGGCGGCCATCAGCGCCGTGACCGCACTCGGCGCATAGGTGTAGGCGCTCGGCAGCCACAGGTGCAGCGGGAACAGCGCCAGCTTCAGGCAGATGCCAACGACGATGAACGCATACGCCGTGTGCACGGTGCGCGTCGCAGCCACGTCCGGGATGCGCACCGCGAGGTCGGCCATGTTCAGCGTGCCGGTCATCGCGTACAGCAGGCCGACCCCGATCAGGAAGAAGGTCGCGCCGACGGTGCCCATGATCAGGTAGGAGAAAGACGCCGTCAGCGCGCGGCGGTTGCGGCCGAGCGCAATCAGCGTGTAGGTCGCCAGCGAGGAAATTTCGAGGAACACGAACACGTTGAAGGCATCGCCGGTGACCGCGATGCCCATCTGCCCGGCCAGGAACAGCAGCATGGCGGCATAGAGATACGGCGACTTCTCGACCGGCACTTCCGCGGCGAGGCTCTGCCCAGCGAACGGCATTACCACGGCCGCCAGGCCGGCGACCAGCAAAGCAAGCAGCGCGTTGGCGGGATCGAGGCGATACTCGATGCCGATCGGCGGCGCCCAGCCGCCCATCGCGTAGCTCAGCACGCCGAGATCCATGACCTGGGCGGCCAGCACGATGGCGGCGAACAGCATGAACCAGCTGACCGCCGTGGCCCACAGCCACGGCAGCCGGCCGGCCGGCAGCAACGCGGCCACCGCCGCGCCGAGCAGCGGCACGACGACGATCAGCGCGAGCATGTGATGCGCGGTGCTCAGGGCTCGTCGTCCTTGGCGTGCACCTGGTCTTCCTCGACGGTGCCGTAGGTCTCGCGGATGCGCACCACGAGCGCCAGCGCCACGGCTGTCGTCGCGACCCCGACGACGATCGCCGTCAGGATCAGCACGTGCGGCAGCGGGTTGGAGTAGCGCGTGTAGCCCTCGGCGAGGATCGGCACCGTGCCGCCATCCACGACGCCGAAGCTGATGAACAGGATGAACACCGACACCTGGAAGATGTTCAGCCCGACGACCTTCTTGACCAGGTTGGTGCGGGAAATCATCGTGTACATGCCGACCATCGCGAGCACGATCGCGACGTCGTAGTTGTAGTGCGCGAAGAGGCTCATGCGCCGGCCTCGCCGTTGTCGGGCCGCTTGCCGCGCCCCCGCTCGGCGAACGTGAAATAGATCACCAGCATCACCGACGCGACGGTCACGCCGACGCCGATCTCGACCAGCAGGATGCCGAGCTGCTGGGCCGACTGCGGGTCGGCGCCGAGCGCGTTGTAGTCCAGGTAGCCGCCGCCGAGCAACAGTGTCAACAGGCCGACGCCGCCGAAAATCAGCACGCCGGTCGCGGGCAGGACGCCGAGCAGCCGCGGCGGGATCACGGCGCGCGCCGCGTCGAGGCCGAACACCAGCGCATACAGGATGATGCCGGCGGCGAACAGCACGCCGGCCTGGAAGCCGCCGCCGGGGCTGTACTCGCCATGGAACTGCACGTACAGCCCGAACAGCAGGATGATCGGCACGACGAGCTTGGCGATGACTTTCAGCACGTGGTGCTCGCTGAGCGCGGCCGGCGAGTCTTCCAGGCCGGGCTTGCGGCGCCGTAGTCCGAGCAGCGCGATGACCCCGATGACGGCGGAGAACACCACCACGACCTCGCCGAGCGTGTCGTAACCGCGGTAGCTGGCCAGCACGGAGGCCACCACGTTCGGGATGCCGATGTCCTCGCCGGATTTTTCCAGGTAATAGGCGGCGACATGCGTGTGCGCGGGGGCCGCCGGGTCGCCGAAATCCGGCAGGTCGGCGGTCCCGTAGACCAGCACGGCGCCGGTGATCCAGACCACTACGAGCGGCAGCAGCACGCGCCGGCCGACCTGGCTCTGCTCGCGCCGCGCCGTCTGCGCCAGCGTCGCGAGCACCAGGATCGTCGAGATCCCGGCGCCCACCGCGGCCTCAGTGAAGGCCACGTCCGGCGCGCCCATGGTGGTGAACAGGCCGGCCGAGATCAGGCTGAACAGGCCGAACATCATGGCCACCGCGAACAGGTCGCGCAGCTTGAGGATCGCGATCGCGCAGATCGCCATGAAGGCCAGCAGGACGATGTCTACGAGGACGTCCATCAGTCGCGCGACTCCGCGCCCGCCGCCTTCTCGTGACCCGGCGCCAGCCCGCCGTGCAGCGCCGCCTTGGCGAGCGCGTGCGAGGCCGTCGGGCTCGTCAGGAACAGGAACACGACGAGGAAGGCCAGCTTGACGGTCACCAGCGTGAAGCCGGACTGCAGCATCAGCCCGGCGATGATGCACGGCGCGCACATCGAGTCGGTCAGGCTGGCGGCATGGATGCGGCTGAAGAAATCGGGCAGGCGCAGCAGGCCGATGCCGCCGATGATGCCGAAGGCCCCGCCGATCAGGATCAGCGCCCAGCTCAGCAGGTCGACCAGCAGCGCCATCACTCGGTCCCCCGCCGTGCGCCCTCGGAGCCGCCGTACTCGAAGTAGCGCAGCACGGCGATCACGCCGATGAAGTTGATCAGCGCGTAGGCGACGGCGATGTCGAGGACGTCCGGCCGGCCCGACAGGAAGGCCAGCGCCGCGATCAGGAGCACTGTCTTGGTGCCGAACACGTTGACCGCGAGGATGCGGTCGTAGACGGTCTTGCCGAGCAGCGCCCGGGTCACCGCCAGCGCCATCGTCACGAGGATCGACAGGATCGCCGCCTCGATCATTGCGGCGCGGTCCCGGCCTGCGTGTCCTGCTGCGGACCACGGCCTTCGGCCCGGGTCACCCGCCGGTCCATTTCCCCGTCCCGCATGGCCTCCACGGTGTCGCGCGACAGCGCATGGACCTGGAGGCGATCGCCGTCGATGTCGAGCGTCACGGTCCCCGGCGTCAGCGTGATCGAGTTGGCCAGCACGACCCGGCCGACCATGGTCCGCTGGGTGGAGCGCACCTCGAACACCGTCGGGCTGATCGGCATCGACGGCGACAGCACCCGGCGGGCCACCTCCAGGCTGGACTTGACGATCTCGACCGACAGCCAGGGCCAATAGGGGACGTAATGGATGGCCGCCCAGACCGGGTGGTTCTCGGCATCCACGATCTTCATGCGCCCGGCCAGCCACAGGCACAGCAGCACCGAGACCGCCCCGAGCCCCATCAGCAGGGGCTTGAAAAGGCCCGACAGCAGCAGCCAGACGGCCGCCAGCACCAGTCCCATCAGCGCAAAATTGAGGAATTGCCTGTTCACCGGGCGTCCCGTGGCAAAGCGGCCATGATAGACGGCCCGGCAGCCGCCGCCAAGAAAAGGCGTTCTGTGAAGCCCGTCTTTGCCGCGCCAGCCGTCATGCCCGTAACATGGCCGGGTTGAAAGCCGCCATGGCGGCCCCCCCAGATGGCCACAAGGACAGCCAGAACATGCCATTGCCTACCATGGACCAGGTCCGGATCGGGATCATCGGCCTCGGCTACGTCGGCCTGCCGCTGGCCGTCGCCTTCGGGCGGCGCGTGCCGACGGCCGGTCTCGACCTGAAGCGGGAACGGATCGCCGAGCTCGAGGCCGGCCATGATTCGACCCTCGAGACGTCGCCCGAGGAGCTCGCCGAGGCGACCCAGCTGAGCTTCACCTGCGATCCGGCCGGCCTGGCCGCCTGCAACGTCTACATCGTCACGGTGCCGACCCCGATCGATGCCGCGAAGATCCCCGACCTCTCGCCGCTCAAGCACGCCAGCCGGACGCTCGGCAATCTCGTCAAGCGCGGCGACGTCGTGATCTTCGAGTCGACGGTGTATCCCGGCGCGACCGAGGAAGTCTGCGTGCCGATCATCGAGCAGCTCTCGGGCCTGAAGTACAACCGCGACTTCTATGCCGGCTACAGCCCTGAGCGCATCAACCCGGGCGACAAGACCCACCGCGTCGAGACGATCCTGAAGGTGACTTCCGGGTCGACGCCCGAGGTCGCCGATTTCGTCGACGCGCTGTACGCGAGCATCATCACCGCCGGCACTTACAAGGCCTCGTCGATTCGCGTGGCCGAGGCCGCCAAGGTCATCGAGAACACCCAGCGCGACGTCAACATCGCGCTGATCAACGAGCTGGCGATGATCTTCAACCGGCTCGGCATCGATACCCTCGAAGTGCTCGAGGCCGCCGGCACGAAGTGGAATTTCCTGCCGTTCCGCCCCGGGCTGGTCGGCGGCCACTGCATCGGCGTGGACCCGTACTACCTGACGCACAAGAGCCAGGAAGTCGGTTACCACCCGGCGATGATCCTGGCCGGGCGCAGGGTCAACGACAACATGGCGATCTATGTCGCGAACCGCATCATCCGGCTGATGATCAAAGCCGGCATTCCGGTGAGCGGCAGCCGCGTGCTGGTGCTCGGCCTGACATTCAAGGAGAACTGCCCGGATATCCGCAACACCAAGGTCATCGACATGGTGCACGAGCTGCAGGACGTCGGCGCGGCGGTGGACATCCACGATCCCTGGGTCGATGCCGCCGAGGCCGAGGCGGAGTATGCCGTCACGCTGGTCGCCGAGCCGCAGGCCGGTATTTACGATGCGGTCGTGATGGCGGTGGCGCATGACCAGTTCAGGGCGCTGGGGGCGGCCGGGGTACGGGCATTCGGGACGGATGGCTCCGTGGTGTACGACATCAAGCATGTGCTGCCGGCGGACGCGGTGGATGGGCGGCTTTAGGGTTGGGTCGCGCAGAGTATGGGCCCGCAGAGACGCAGAGGCGCAGAGACGCGGAGAAGAGAGAATGATTGGCTCTCGCAGAGATGGTCCCGCAGAGATGGGCCCGCAGAGACGCAGAGACGCAGAGACGCAGAGACGCAGAGACGCAGAGACGCAGAGACGCAGAGACGCAGAG
>CAYWYS010000015.1:22539-66078 GCA_964462675.1 uncultured Thioalkalivibrio sp. | reverse complement strand
GCGCAGCTCGCTAACTGAAAGGGTCATTGTTGGCCCTCCGCTGAATGCGAGAGCCTGCACCAGGCGCCCGCAACAATACGCCGGCTTGTGCCGGATGTACCGATGGGAGCGCCAGGCCCGGTAGACACCGCTGGCCGGGTTGGTGCGTCCCCGTTGAACTGCAATGCGCTGGCACTCCGGCCACGCGTCCGAACTTCGCCACCCAGGCATGTCCGGGCAATCTCAACGGGCTATGTCACTGTACAAACCAACATGCGCGGCGTCAATCCTTTGGTCCCGTGACTTGCTCGGCAAACTCGCTCATGTCCGCGAGCGCGTCATGCACGGCATCCTCGAGCACGCGCCGCATCTGCGGGAATGACCCATCGGTTGCCTGCAGCAACGGCACGACGCGCGTCGGCAGTTGCAGCAACCGGGACCGCATGGAGCCCACCATCCTGTCCCACGGCCCGGAAACCCACGCGGCGGGGATCAGCTCGCGCCGCTTCTGCGCCATGTCAAAGTCGAGCTTCTCGCGCTGTTTCTGTGCCAGCAACGCACGCTCGCGCGCCAGGTCGAGGTCCGGCTCACGGCTGGCCCGAAGCTCGAGATAGTCGTTAACAGCCCGCAGCGCATCGAATCTGCCTCGATCCACCCGCCAGCCATGCTCGGCCCCCAGCTCGCGCGTGCGCCGCTCTGACAGCCCCAGAAGCGCCGCCAGGACGCCAACGGGGGCGGCGCGTAGCTCGGACAGAATCTCATCCTTCGTCATGTGTATGCTCCCTCTCATGCGGCGGAACCCCTATAGGCCCTGCACCCTCTAGCGGAATCCCGCGCTGCCCTCTACCCGCAACCATCGACCCGCCGGAAGGACCCGCGGGCCTGGATTGCATGGGGCTGCACCCCCCCCCGGTGTGCTCGTCCATCAGTTCACCTTCAGTCGGTTGATGATTGCTTGTGCGTCAACGCTCGATTGCCGTGCCGCCTTAGCCACGTCGATCATGCTGTGGCCCAGCAGCGCGAGCAGGGCCGCCGCGATCTCGGGCTGCACCCGCTCGGGCAACAGGACGTGGATGCGCTGGTCCCCGCTTGCCCCGAGCTGCAGGAGCGTGCCGAGCTGGTCCGGGCCGATGCCCAGGTGCGCGAACAGCGCTGCCGCTTGCGATTCCGTGTCACTCACGGCGCAAGCCCTCGGCCGCGCGCAGGCAGTCGAGCACGGCGCGGACCAGGGCAGCGGCCTCCATCCACCCGATCACCGCCAACAGCGACAGCATGAAACCAGCATAAAAAACGCTCATGTTCAGTCCTCCATTCCCACCAGCACGGGCAGCCCCATCAGAACGGGATGTCATCTCGAAACGGCGCCGCTTCACGCGGTGCGGGCTTCGCGGCCTCTACCGGCTTGCCGATGTTCAGCGACATGAACTTCTCGCCCTTCTTCGACTGCTTCAGCCAGGCGGACAGGTAGTGCTCCTGGCCGGCGATGTTCAGTTTCCCGGTGTAGTCCGGCTGGGCCTCGGTCTCTTTGCGGTCGTTGCGGAACAGCACGCCGCGGTCGGTGTTGTCGTAGGTCATGGAGTTTTCCTCAGGGGTGAAGTTGACGGCCCATTGCCGGGACCGGGACAGACAGGACACCCCTATAGGGGGGTGTCCCGTCCCGTCCCGTCCCGTCGGCACTTTGGGTTGCGGGACACTCATTGCGTTGTCCCGTTGTGTCCCGGTTGTCCCGGTACGTCTAAAAGCCAGTAATGGCCTGCATCCGCCTGCATCAGCCGGGACAATTGCAGTTTGTCCCGCACGCGCTGGAACGCCTTTTTCTTGGCTTCCTGCGTGTCATCCGCTGAAGTGCGCCGCCGATAGAAAATGTCCCGCCAAAATTGCTCTTCCACGACGCGGACGCCGCCCATCTTGTTGCGGTTGAGGATCTCGGTCGGCGGATAGATGCCATGCGCGTTGATCGCCTCGCGCAATGTTTCGATGCCCTGGCGCTCGGTTGGCGTGAGCCTTTTTGCGGGCCGATCGGCCGGGGTGTCGATCCAGTACAGGACGCAGCTCGTGATCGGATCGCCGTCGGCATCGGCGCCGATCTTGACGGTCTCCAACTCGAAGGCCGCGATCACCTCGCCCTCGGTCGCGTTGCGGTGCACATCCACGGAAACGACGCGTTGCCCGTCGCGGTTCTCCACCAGCAGGATGCCGTCGGCGTTGCCGTAGAGGGAGGAGTGCCCGCGGGCGCCCTTGGTCGAGTCCTTGCCGGCGTGGTGTACCGCGGCCACGGCCGCCTCGGGGAAGTGATGCCGCACCAGGTCATGCGCGTGGGCCACCGCGTCGCCCAGCTCGCGCGAGTTTTCATCCGTACCAGGCATTGCCCTGGCCAGGGTGTCGATGATCAGCAGCGCCAGGGGCAGGCGGTATTCCGACTCGAGCTCGCGGATTTTCTCCCGCAGGGCATCGCGGCTGTTCACGTCGAACAGGTCCAGGCGCCAGTCGAGCACCACATAGGGCAGGTCCGTCTCGCCGGTTGCCTGCTTGTAGGCGATGATCCGTTGCTTGATGGCGCCGACGCTCTCTAGCGCGACGTGCACCACCAGCCCGCGCCGCGTGCGCCGGCCTCGGTGCTCGCGGCCGTTGGCGATGTCCGCGGCCAGGTGAAAAGCGTAGAAGGTTTTCCCGCTCTTGGCCGCGCCGTAGATGACCACGATCTCGCCGGCGTGGATGACATTTTTCAGGATGTAGGGGGAGCATTCGGTGACAGTGAGCTCGCGGAAGCGAATCACGCGGGCATCTTCATCTTCAGGCAGCTCGATCACGTTATCGGGCCACTCGGAAAGGTTGATCATGCTGCGCTCACCTCGTCGTTGAGGTCGGCCCCGAGGGCCACCGGGTAGATGCCCACGGCCACACGCCCAGCACGCCGCCAGCGCGCGCGAATCTCGCGGGCGGCCTGCTCGCCGGCGGGGTCATGGTCAGCGACTACCAGCAGCGACTCGATGCCCGCCACCACGGGCAGGCCACCCAGGTTGCCGGCGTCGATCGCGCACCATACCGGGGTATGGAAGCGCGCCGCCGTGAGGCACGTTTCGATGCCCTCGCCGATGGCCACCGATAGGGTCACGGCCTCATCGGGCCACAGCCGGATTACGCCGCCTTTCTTCGCGTGGCCGCCGAGCATGAGTCGGTCGCGGTCGGTGCCGGCCTTGCCGTTCCCGTCATCCTTCAGGCGCGTGAAGTGCAAGCTCATCGGCTCATTGGTCACGAAGTCGCTGATGCGTCCGACCAGGCAGGGCGCGAAGTTGTCGCGCGCTGGGAGGAACCGCAAGTCGGAATCGTCGGGCGGCAGGACACAATGCCGAGTGCGCAGGTAGACCTCGCCGATGGTGCCGCGCAGGGGTACGGTTTGCTGCCATATCCGCTCGGCCCGATCAGACCAGCGCGCCGCGGCAGGCTTCGCTACCGGCGCCCGATGCAATCGCGTGGTGCTGGTCTGTTCGTCGCGCCATGAGCCTGCCCAGCCGCAGCGGAAGCAGTGAAACACGCCGCCGTCATGCTCCACGGTGACGCTCAGCGCGGTGTCGCGCTTGGTGCGCTGGCATTGCGGGCAGGCGGTGCGGTGACCGCCGATGCCCAGGTGCGAGAAGTTCATCGGCGCGGCTCCTCGGAACCGATCGCCCGCCACAGCTCCTCGGCGATCGGGGTTTCGATGCGGCCGCTCGCCTGTGCCCGCAGGACGGCCTTGCGGCACTCGCGAACGGCAATGCGGCGCACCTCTGGCGGGGCGGGTGCGTCGTCCAGACTCGAAAAGGGGAGCATGATCACCAGGCGGGTGAGGGGCTTCATCGCCACGCCCTCCGCGTCCGGCGCTGCGGTGGGTTTGCCGCGGCGTATGCTGTCGCGGCCCGATAGAAGGCATCGCCGGCCGCGCAGGGGCGGCAAAGCTCGCGCTCTGTTGGCCGCAGCGGAACGCGGCAGGCAGCGCAGTGGCGCGGGTGCGCCTGGGGAAATTTCAGTGTACGATTCATCTCGCCTCCTGAACGCCTGCTGCCTCGACTCGCCAAAGTCGCAGCGGGCGTTTTCTTTTGTCAGGACTCCGCGCGCTGTCTCAGCCGCTCAGGGACGGCTTCGAGCTCGCTGATAGGAACGCGCGTACCTTTCGGCCCGATCTTCACCGGGCGTATGACGCCTTGCTTCACGAGCGCATAGAACGCCGTGCGCCCGATGCCTAGCGCCAGGCATGACTGGTCAACGCTGGCCAGCACCTGCGGGATAGGGGAGTCGCTACGATTCATGTTCACCTCGCGCGCCGCGAATGTGTGCGGCTTGGGGTGAACTTAAACGACGTTTTCCCGTTAGCCGGCTAACGGGATTTGCGGACTTCGCTGATCAGTTTTGTGATGCGCGCGCGTTGGAGAGTCGCGCCGCTTGTGTCACGCGTCAGGTCCGTAATGATGAAGCCCTCGGTGCGAGGCTCGATGTCGAACTCGCCCCACTGGTCGCGAAGCTCCCGCTCGTTGAACAGGAAGTTCTCCACGTCGTCGGCCGTGCGATAGCCGCAACCCATTGCGAGCATGACGGCGCGCTTTGCGAGTCGCGGGCGGCGTTTCTTCTTCGCGCGATCAGACTGAGCCATGTTTGCGCCGGCCTTCAACGTGGCCGGGTAGTCGTATAGCCGTTCGTGGAACGCTAGCGCACTGCCGATGCTGAAGGCAGCCACCGCATCGCCGCGCGCGATCGCTTCACGGGCCGCCCAGACGGTGATGATGATTTCGCGCAGCCGCTTGCAGTCCCTGGCAACGTCGGGCCCGGTATCCGGATCAGCACGGGTTTCCACCCATCGGGCAAGCCCCTCCACGGTGAACGGCGCGCCACCGCTGCCGCCGTACCCCATCGAGAAATAATCCCAGCCATCCGGGAACTGGCCGCTGGCCCAGGCTTTGCGCTCCAGTTTCCATCCGCGCGCGGCCAATTCCTCCGTGGCGATTGCCTCGATATCGTCGAGCGCGTAAAGCGGGTCTTGCAACGTCACCGCTTGGCCCTCATCCGGACCACCTTCGGCCGCTTCACGCCGAGCAGTCGCTCGATCTCCGCGGCCCAGGTCTCCGCCGCGTCGATGCGTTCGAGCTCGTACTCCGCCCGGTTGTAGACGGCCATCACGCCTTGCATGGTGTGATTCAGGCAACGCTCGACGACGTGCGGCGCGATGCCGATGCCGTTGAGCCTCGTGGCGAAGGTCCGGCGCAGATCGTGCGGCGTGAATGGCGGGTCGATCTTCTCGCGTTCGCAGTAGCGCCTGAGCCACGCCTGCACGGCGGTCGGGCTTACTACTGAGACGATGTGATCGTCGGGCTTGCCACGCCTACCAAGCTCCGCCACGGCCAGCGGCGCCAGGTGGACCCAGTGCGCCTTCTTGTTCTTCGAGTGCGCCGCAGGGATGTACAGCCGGGTTTCGCGGACGTGCTCCCAGCGTGCCGTCTGTAGCTCGCCGATCCGCAAGCCGGTCAGCAGCAGCAGCCGGAACATCCGCTGGTGTGATCCGCCGACATTCCAGACGCGGCGTAATTCGTCGTCGGTGAGCACGCGCTCCCGGCTCGAGGCCATCGCGCCGCAGACTCGCCTGGTGATTCCCTCGGCCGGGGAGGATTCCAGCCAGCCGAGCTCGACGCCATAGCCGAACATCTGGCGCAGGACGCCGCGCAGTTGATTGGCTGCAACCGTGCCGCGCGCCTTGTAGCTGGTGAGTAGGTTCACCAGGTCGGCGCGCTCGACCTTGCGCAGCGCCATCTCGCCGAGCTCCGGCAGCACCGCCCGGTCGAGATAGCCCCGGATGAAGTGCGGCCGGCGATGCTCACCGACGACGCAATCCTCGAACCAGCGCTCGGCGAGCTGCTTGGTCGTGCGAGCGCTCAGGGAACGCGCCGCGAGGTTTGCGGCCCGCTTCCGGGCCTCGACGAGGGTGAGCTCGTCCAGGCTGCCGATCCGGTCCTGGATGCGGTGCCCGTCACGGGTCTGCCGGAACCACCAGGATCGCGCGCCGGCGGGCGTGATGCGAAGATATAGGCCGTTTCCGTCGGCCAGCCAGCGGTCGTTCTTCCCTGGCCTGGTCCGCCGAACCGTCGTGTCTGTCAGTGACATTTGCCGCTCCCGTAGCAAGGCCGCGTAGCAAATGTAGCAAGATTGCAGGCGAATTGCTACGGATTAACACGAACAGTAGGGAACCTAAGTGTCTGATAGATCAAGCGCAAGTGACTGTTATTCCGTGCTGTTCGTTTGCCTGGGAAATATCTGTCGTTCCCCGACGGCCGAGGGGGTGTTCCGCAAGCTGATCGAGGACGCGGGCCTCGTCGACCGGGTGCATGTCGATTCCGCCGGCACGGCGGGCTACCACGAGGGCGCACCGCCCGATGCGCGCGCCATGGCGGCCGCCAGTGCGCGCGGCTTTGACCTGAGCGGCATCCGCGCGCGCCGCGTCGTCGCGGAGGATTTCGAGTCCTTCGACCTGATCCTGGCGATGGACGAGGACAACCTGCTCGATCTGCAGCGTGCCGCCCCTGAGGGCGCACGCGCGCGGCTCGCCCTGCTGCTGGATTACTCGGCCAGCGCGACGAGGAGAGCGGTGCCGGACCCTTACTATGGCGGCCGCAACGGCTTCGAGCAGGTGCTCGACCTCGTCACGGAGGCCTGCGCCGGGCTCGTCGAAGAACTCCGGCGCAGGGCGCCCTGATTAGTTCCCGCCTGGCGGCTCGGCCGGCTTCGGCCCGGGCGGCGGCTGGACTGCCTCCCGCGGCGGCTCCATCGCCAGGCTGCGCTGCCCGTCGCCACCGGCGCTCGCCGGGGGCTCGGGCCTCGGCTCAGGCTTCGGCTCAGGCTTCGGCTCGGGCCTCGGCTCGGGCCTCGGCTCAGGCTGCTGCGTCGCCACGGCGACGGGCACGCCGCCGGCCACGGGAGCGATGATCGGCAGCTGGGGCGCAGGCACAGCCTGCGGACGCGCCTCACGCTGTTCACCGTTGTCCCCGGAATCGTCCGACGAGGATTCCTGTGTGCCGAGCTGTTGCTCGCCGTCCGGCCGCGTCTTGTTGCGGCTGCCGCGGCGGCGACGCCGTCTCTTGCTGCGCCCCTCGCCATCGGTTCCCGCTGCTTCGCCAGCAGCCTCAGCCTCCGCCGGCACGACGGCAGGCGCCGGTTTCGGCTTGTCCGGCCCGGCCGCGGGCTTGTCGCGCTGGCGATCCGCCTCGCGGGGCCGATCCTGGTCGCGCTGACGATCACGTCCCTCTTCCTTGCGACGCTCGCCATCCTGGTCCTTGCCGCGTTCCCGGTCACGCTCTCGCCCGGGTCCGCGATCGCGATCACGGCCGCGACGGCTCGCATCCGGCTTCTGGCGGTCGCCACGCTTGCGGCCGTCGTCGCGCTGGCGCGGCTTGCGGCCGCCGTCCGACCTCTTGCTGTCGTCTGCCACAGCTGGCGCGACTGTGGCCGCCTTCGGCACCCTGCGGCCGGCCAACCACGCCATCAGGCGGGCCCACAGCCCCGGCCTCGCCGGCGCCTCGACCTCCGCCGGCGGTTGCGGCGTGGGCACGGGCGTGGCGGGCACGATCCCCGACACGGCGGGCTGCTCCGGCGCACGCGTCGGCTTGAGCCCCGGCGTCGTCTCGGCGACGACTTCGCCCTCGGCCAGTGGCAGCTGGTAGCTGACTCCGGTGTTCTCGGGCAGGTTCACGGCGTCATCGCGGACCCGGCGGATGGCGTAGTTCGGCGACTCGAGATGCTCGCGCGGCACGACGATGATGTGCACGCCGTCGCGCTGCTCGATCTCGCCGAGCCAGCCGCGCTTCTCGTTTAACAAATAGGTGCCAACGTCCACCGGCACCTCAGCGATGATGCGCGAGCTGCGTTCCTTGCGCGCCTCCTCGCCGATCAGCCGCAGAATGGACAGCGACAGCGATTCGACGCTGCGGATCGCGCCCCAGCCCTGGCAGCGCGGGCAGGTAATGTGACTCGACTCGCCGAGCGACGGGCGCAGTCGCTGGCGCGACATCTCCAGCAGCCCGAAGCGGGAAATCCTGCCGATCTGGATGCGAGCGCGATCCATCTTGACTGCGTCGCGCAGGCGATTCTCGACCTCGCGCTGGTTGCGCTGCGGGCTCATGTCGATGAAGTCGATGACGATCAGGCCGCCGAGGTCGCGGATGCGCAGCTGGCGGGCGATCTCGTCTGCGGCCTCCAGGTTGGTATTCAGCGCCGTCATCTCGATGTCCTCGCCCTTGGTGGCGCGAGCCGAGTTGATATCGATGGACAGCAGTGCCTCGGTATGGTCGATGACGATGCTGCCGCCGGACGGCAGTTCGACCACATGAGAGTAGGCGCTTTCGATCTGGCTCTCGATCTGGAAGCGCGTGAACAGCGGCACCAGGTCGTCGTAGAGTTTCAGCTTGCGCAGGTTGTGCGGCATCACCCGTTCCATGAACAGGCGCGCTTCCTCGAATACAGTCGTGTCGTCGACGAGAATTTCGCCGATCTCGGCCGAGAAATGATCGCGCAAGGCGCGCAGGATCGCGTTGCTCTCCTGGTAGATCAGGAACGGCGCGGGGCGCTCGACGGCGGTGCGCTTGATCGCCTCCCAGACCTGCAGCAGCGTGTCCAGGTCCCACTGCAGTTCCTCCAGGCTGCGGCCGACGCCGGCGGTGCGCACGATGGCGCCCATGCCGTCGGGTACCTGCAGGTCGTCCATGGCCTCGCGCACGGCCTCGCGGTCGTCGCCCTGGATGCGGCGCGACACGCCGCCGGCCTTCGGATTGTTCGGCATCAGCACGAGGAAACGGCCGGCCAGGCTGAGGTAGGTGGTCAGCGCGGCGCCCTTGTTGCCGCGCTCGTCCTTCTCGACCTGGACGACGATTTCCTGGCCTTCGCGCAGCACTTCGCGAATGTTGACCCGGCCGCCGTTGCGATCGCCCGCGAGGAAGTACTCGGGCGAGATTTCCTTCAGCGGCAGGAAACCGTGGCGGTCGGCGCCGAACTCGACGAAAGCCGCTTCGAGGCTGGGCTCGAGGCGCGTGATGCGCCCCTTGTAGATGTTTGCCTTACGCTGTTCCCGTGAGGGGATCTCGATGTCGAGGTCGTAGAGCTTCTGGCCGTCGACGACGGCCACACGCAACTCTTCTCGCTGAGTCGCGTTCACCAGCATTCTTTTCATGAATTGGGACTCGCTGATCCAGGTCGGCCATGGGCCACCCGATGCCGGGGGCGCGCTCGCGGACGCGGGAAGGCCTGGGGCACGGCAACGCGCCCCCGAGGTGCAGGGTCGGCAGGAAGACCATCAGGACCAAGTACAAAATGCCGGTCATCTCGTCCGTGCCGGGCACCGCCCGCGGCCAGTAGTGCGCTCCGCGTTCCTGGGCAACCGTCGAACGGAGGCAGGTGGGGGCGTCGGCCGAGCGATGGAAAGAAACTTCAAAAGCATGCCGGCCAGCGGATGCTCCGCGGCCGGCCCGTAACCAGCGGCCGCGCTACGCTCTTGAATTCTTTGAATAGAGCGTGGGACGCGGCCCGTGTCGTACTATAGCAACCGCCAAGCGGCTCAGCAATCGCTAAGCTACTGAATCCGGGAGGAGAATTTGTCCGTCACATCCGACACGGGCCGGCCGGCCGTCGCCTTTGTCCGGGTCGGGGAGGACGAGGCGGGGCAACGGCTGGACAATTTTCTGCTCGCGCGCCTCAAGGGCGTGCCGAAATCACACGTCTATCGCCTGCTCCGCAAGGGCGAGGTGCGGGTCAACAAGGGCCGCGCCAAGCCCGACTACCGGCTGGCGGCAGGGGACGAGGTGCGCCTGCCGCCGGTGCGCCGGAGTGAGCCTGATGCGCCCACCCCCCGCGGCCGGTCCGCCGGCTTGCGACTCGAGCCGTTGATCCTGCATGAGGACGACCGCCTGATCGTGCTCGACAAGCCGACCGGCATCGCAGTGCACGGTGGCAGCGGGCTGTCGCACGGTGTCATCGAGGCGCTGCGTGCGGCACGCCCGGAGGCACCGTATCTCGAGCTCGTGCATCGCCTGGATCGCGAGACCAGCGGTTGCCTGCTGATCGCCAAGCGCCGCAGCATGCTGCGCGCGCTGCACGAGCTGTTGCGTGAGGGCCGCGTCGAGAAGCGCTACCTGGCGCTGGTCAAGGGGCGCTGGGAGCTCGGCGAGGTGCGCCTCGAGGACCGGCTGCGCAAGACGGTGCGCGGCGGCGAGCGCGTCGTCACCATCGACGAGACCGGCAAGACGGCCGCGAGCATCTTCCGGCCGGTCGAGATCGGTTCCGCGGCCTCGCTGCTGGAGGTCAGGATCATGACCGGCCGGACCCACCAGATCCGGGTGCAGGCGGCCGAGGCGGGCCACCCGCTGGCCGGCGACGAGCGCTACGGGGACCGAGAATACAACCGCCGGATGAAGGGCCTGGGGCTCGAGCGCTTGTTCCTGCATGCCGCGTCGGTCGGCTGGGAGGATCCGGTCAGCGGGGAATGGCGGGTGTTCTCCACGCCGCTGCCGGAGGACTTGCGCGAGGTGCTTTCGCGGCTGGAGTCGCACCATGGCTAGGCAGACCCGGCTGGTGGTGTTCGACTGGGACGGCACGCTGATGGATTCGACCGGCCAGATCGTGGCCGCCGCCACCGGGGCGATCGCGCAGCTGGGGCTGCCGGAGCGCCCGCCCGAGGCGATTCGCGACATCATCGGACTGGGGCTAAGGGACTCGTGGCAGCGGCTGTTCCCGGAGCTCGGCCCGGAGTCGTTCATGCCGTTCGTCGAGGCCTATCGCGATCACTTTTTCGCGCCGGAGTTGCAGACGTCGCGGCTGTTCGACCAGGCCGCGCAGGTCGTCGCGGAGCTGGCCGGGCGCGGCCTGCTGCTTGCCATCGCTACCGGCAAGAGCCGGCGCGGCCTCGACCGGGACCTGGAGGCCAGCGGGCTCAAGCGCTTCATGGCCGGCTCGCGCACGGCCGACGAGACTCGCTCGAAGCCGCACCCGGACATGCTGCTCGAGCTGATGGCCGAGCTCGACGTCGCGCCGGCCGCAACGCTGATGGTCGGTGACACCGAGTGGGACCTGGAAATGGCGCGACGCGCCGGCGTGGCGGCGGTCGCGGTCAGCTACGGCGCGCACGCGGCGGCGCGCTTGCAGCCCTATGCGCCGTTGTCCTGCATCGACGCAATCGACGCCTTGCTGCCCTTGCTGGACTGATTGCGCTACAGGATGCGGAGGCCGCAGCGGCTCAGCGCCTGGGACAGCCAGATCAACGGCAGCCCGATCAGGCCGGTGGGATCCTGGCTGTCGATGCGATCGAACAGCGCGATGCCGAGCCCTTCGGCGCGGAAGCTGCCCGCGCAGTCGAGCGGCAGCTCGCGCTCGACGTAGCTGCGAATCTCGGCGGCCGACAGCGGCCGGAAGACCACGCGCGTGATATCCATGTGCTCTTCGGGTTCCCCCGGGCGGACGGCGCTGAGCACGCAAACGCCGGTCAGAAACTCGACATGGCGCCCGGCCGAGAGCGTCAACTGCTCGATCGCGCGGGCGACGGTGCCGGGCTTGCCTAGTACTTCGTCGCCACGCACCGCCATCTGGTCCGAGCCGATCGCGATGGCCCCCGGGTGGCGATCGAGCACCGCCGCGGCCTTGGCGCGCGCCAGTCGTATGACGGCTTCGGCGGGTGCCTCGGACGCACCGACGACCTCGTCGATCGCCGGTGATTCCTGCTCGAAGGGCAACCCGAGCCGCTCGAGCAATGCCCGCCGGTAGGGTGAGCCGGAGGCCAGCACGAGTTTCGAGTGCGCCGCTGCCGCGTGCTTTTCCTGTCCCATGGGCGCAAGACTACAGCGCCCGCCGCCCGGCTGGCAAAACCGTACCAGTTTCAGGACTTTGACATGAATCGCCGGGACCGATATTCTTGCCGGCTTATGTTCGCCGAGTTGGACCGCGTGCTCGAGCCCCGGGCGCTTGCCGCGCGGGGCTGGCGGCTGGCGGGAGAGGCCGTGTTGCAGGAGTGGCCGCGCCTGCTGGCGGTGGATGAGGCGGGCGGCGGCGTGGCCGGACCGGGCCGGCAGGTCCGATTCGAGGTCGCGTTCCACGAGGATGACGACGGCGCGGCGATGCTCGAGGGCGAGTTGGCCGTGACGCTGAGCTGCGTGTGCCAGCGCTGCCTCGAGAATATGGCGCTGGATCTGCAGGCCAGCCCGAGACTGGTGTTCGGGGCTGCCGAAGAGCTCGATACCGCGGCGTCTGGAGCCGGCTTCGAAGCCTGCGAACCGGAGGCGGGCGCGACGCTGCGGCAGTTGCTCGAGGATGAGATTCTGCTCGTGATGCCGGCGTTTCCCGTGCACGAACGCAGGGAAGATTGCGGCGCGCTGGCCGGCAGGCTGGCCGAACTGGAACCCGCGGCAAGCGGAGAGGGGTCGTCGGGTCCGTTCGCGGTGCTCGCCGGGCTGAAGCGCAAAGACTGAATGACGGAGCAATGCCACCATGGCTGTACAACAGAATCGTAAGTCCCCTTCCAAGCGCGGCATGCGGCGGTCGCATGACGCGCTCGGCAAGCCGACCCTGTCCGTCGATCCGACCAGCGGCGAGACCCACCGCCGGCACCATGTGACCGCGGACGGCTTCTACCGCGGCAAGAAGGTCATCGACACGCCGACGCCGCCGGACGAGGAATAGGCCTGCGCGGCGCCCCCGGGCCGAGGGCCCGGCTGCGCGCCGTCGCGCCATCCCGATGTCCGGGCCACTGACCATCGCGATCGACGCGATGGGCGGGGACAGCGCCCCGTCCGTCCCCGTCGGCGCGACCCTCGACCTGCTGCGCCGGGATTCCGGCCTCGCAGCGATCCTCGTCGGGCGTCCGGCGGACATCGAGCCACTGGTCGCGCGGGCGTCCGCGCGCCTGCGCAATCGTGTCCGCGTGCAGCCCGCCAGCGAGATCGTTGCGATGGACGAGCCGCCCGCCGAGGCGTTGCGCCGCAAGCGCGATTCCTCGATGCGCGTGGCCGTCAACCTGGTGCGCGACGGCGAGGCCGCGGCCTGTGTCAGCGCCGGCAACACCGGCGCGCTGATGGCGATCGCGAAGTTCGTGCTGAAGACGCTGCCCGGCGTGGACCGGCCCGCGATCATCTCGGCGATCCCATCGCTCGGCGGCCACACGATCATGCTCGACCTCGGCGCCAACTCGGTCTGCACCGCGCGCCAGCTCTGCGAGTTCGCGGTCATGGGCGACATCGTCGCCTCCGACCTGCACGGCATCGAGCGGCCGCGCATCGGCCTGCTGAACATCGGCACCGAGGACATCAAGGGCAGCGGCACGCTCAAGCAGGCGCACCAGTGGCTGCGCGGCAGCGCGCTCAACTATCTCGGCTTCGTCGAAGGCACCGACATCATGTCCGGCAAGGTGGACCTGGTGGTTACCGATGGCTTCACCGGCAACGTGGCGCTGAAGACGATCGAAGGCACCGCGCGGATGCTCGCGCAGGTGACGCGCGAGGAGCTCCGGCGCAGCATCCTCAGCCGCGTGATGGCGCTGAGCGCCGCGCCACTGTTTCGCTCGCTTGCGGCACGGGTCGATCCGCGCCGCTACAATGGCGCAACCTTCGTCGGCCTGCAGGGGATCGTCATCAAGAGTCACGGCGGCGCCGACGAGACAGCCTTCGCAACGGCCGTGAGCACGGCGGTACTGGAGGCGCAGAAGGGCGTGCCGACGCGTATTGGCCGCGTGATGGCGGAGCAGTCTTTCCCGGAGCACACAGAGTGAGCAACTCGCGCATCATCGGCACCGGACGCTACCTCCCGGAACGAATCCTGACGAACGCGGACCTCGAGAAGATGGTCGACACCACCGACGAGTGGATCCGCACCCGCAGTGGCATCGAGCGGCGCCATGTCGCGGCCGAAGGCGAGTGCACGACGGACCTGTGCGAGCATGCCGCGCGCGCTGCGCTGGAGGCCGCCGGCGTCGCGGCTGCAGAGCTCGACATGATCATCGTCGGCACGACGACGCCGGACCAGGTGTTCCCCAATGCCGGTGTGCTGCTGCAGGATCGACTCGGCGTGCATGGTTGCCCGGCCTTCAGCATCGAGGCCGCCTGCACCGGGTTCATCTACGCGCTGGCGGTGGCCGACAAGTTCATCCAGACCGGCGCCATCAGGACGGCGCTCGTCGTGGGCGCCGAGACCCTGACCCGGATGCTCGACTGGACCGACCGCGCTACCGCGGTGTTGTTTGGCGACGGCGCGGGCGCGGTGGTGTTGCGAGCCGACTCGTCCCCGGGCGTTGTCTCCACGCACCTGCACGCCGACGGCCAGTACAAGGACCTGCTGTATTTTCCCACCGGCGTTTCGAAGGGGATGCTCCCCGTCGGCGGCGACAACTCGATCCAGATGAAGGGCAACGAGGTCTTCAAGGTCGCCGTCAACACGCTCGGGCGGATCGTCGACGAGACGCTCGCGGCGAACGGGCTGCAGAAGGAAGATATCGACTGGCTGATTCCGCACCAGGCCAATATTCGCATCATCCAGGCGACCGCGCGGAAGCTGGAAATGCCGATGGAGCGGGTCGTGCTGACAGTGCAGGACCATGGCAACACGTCCACGGCCTCCGTGCCGATGGCGCTCGACGTCGCGGTGCGCGACGGCCGCATCAAGGCAGGCGACCTGCTGCTGCTCGAGGCCTTTGGCGGCGGCTTTACCTGGGGCTCAGCGCTGGTACGCTGGTAGCCGCCGATGTGCGGCGATCGCCGTGAGACGAATCAGCACCGGCAGCGACACCGCCCAGACGAGGCCCACGCCAAGGCCGTACTGCCATGCGGGGATCGCCGTCTCGACGGCGCCGACGCGCGCGCCCACCCAGTAGGAGAAGCCGCCGCCCAGCAGCCCGAACAGGCCGGCCAGCATGCGCCGCGGCCGCAGCCATGCCAGCGAGTGGCCGAGCGTCAGCGCGAAGGCCGCCCACAAGGTGATCAGCCAGATCGGGGCAAACTGCGCCGACGGCCAGCCGGCGGCATAACTGACGGTGCCCGTGAGCGACCAGGCGCTGTCGAGCACGATCCCGGCCGTGGCGAACACGGCCATCGCCGCGTAGTCGTAGCGCGGCCGCGCAGACGTCGAGATCGTGGCGATCGCGAAGACCAGCAACGCCGCCGGGCCGGCCCAGGCGAGCCCGCCGGCGGCGCCGAACACGGTGACGAACCAGACGATGTTGAAGCCGCCGGCATTCGCCACCGTCGGCAGCCACCGCGACGGGTGCCGCGCCAGGGTATTCATGGTATTCATGTAGCCCAGTTCGGCACGCCGCCCGGCGCGGATTCGGTGGCAGGCAAAAAATGGGCGAAATGGAGGTTCCACGCAGATGAGTCACGACAAAGATCGGCCCGAACTGTTTCACAGCTGGCGGCCCCACCCTTGGCACGGCCTCAGCCCCGGCCTGAATCCGCCGCTCGAAGTGCGGGCCTACATCGAGATCACCCCTTACGATCTCGTCAAGTACGAGGTCGACAAGGAGTCGGGCTACACGATCGTGGACCGGCCGCAGCGGCTGTCGGCAGCACCGCCTGCGCTGTACGGCTTCATTCCGCAGACCTATTGCGATGAAGGCGTGCGCAAGCTGACCCCGGGGGCCAAGCGCGCCGACGGCGATCCGCTCGACATCTGCGTCATCAGCGAGCGCCAGATCGAGCGCGGCGACATCCTCCTGAACACCCGCGTCATCGGCGGCATCCAGATGATCGACGGCGGCGAGGCCGACGACAAGATCATCGCCGTGCTGCGCAACGACAACATCTGGAGCGATGCCAACGACATCAGCGATCTGCCCGACGTACTGATCCAGCGCCTGACGCATTACTTCAGCACCTACAAAATGGGTCCGAACATGACCTCCGGTGTGCAGATCACGGCGATCTACGGCCGCGAGCACGCGGTCGCGGTCGTGTCCGCGGCCATCCAGGACTACCTCGACGTGTTCGGCCCCAGCCATCGCGCGTGGGAAAAGCTCGAAGAGCGGGTGCTCGGCGAGGGCGAGCAGGGCAAGCGCGCCCGCTGACGCGGCGGCGTCAGCCCTCGAGCTCGTCGTACAGGGCGACGAACTCTTCGGTGAGCTTGTGGCGCGGCGCGAGGTGGATCAGCGGCCGGCTTTGCTCGTGCGATTCACGCATCTTGATGCTCGAAGACAGCATCGTGTCGAGCACCGGCAGGCCCTCCGCGCGCAACTCGTCGACCAGCCGCTGCGGCAGGTTGGCGCGCGCCAGGAACTGGTTGATGACGATGCCCTCGACGTGCAGCTCGGGGTTATGGTCGGCGCGTGTTTCCTCGACGTTCTCGAGCAGCGTGTAGAGCGCGCGCCGCGAGAAATCGTCGCAGTCGAACGGGATCAGGCAGCTGTCGGCAGCGATCAGCGCGGACAGCGTGTAGAAATTGAAGGCGGGCGGCGTGTCGATGTAGATCGCGTCGAACTGCTCGGCCAGCTTCAGCAGCAGTTCCCTGAACTTGTAGATCTTGTGCCGCGACTCGAGCTTGGCCTGCAGCTCGGTGAGCTCGGGCGAGGAGGCCAGCACGTGCAGGCCCTCGTACTCGGTCGGAGTCAGGTAGCGCAGCGGATCGCGCGGCAGGATCCGGATCGCCAGCACGTCGTTGAAGAAGCCCGCGACGTCGCTGGCCACCGGTTCCCACGCGTGGCCGAGCAAGTAATGGCTGGAGTTGCCCTGCGGGTCCAGGTCGACGACCAGGGTATCCCGGCCCCGCGCGGCGCTGATCGCCGCGAGGTTCGCGGTGATGCTCGATTTTCCGACGCCGCCTTTCTGGTTGAAGATGACTCGCCGCATCGGATCCTGACCTAGAGCGTGCGCTTTGCGGGGCTGTCCTCGGCAATGTCACGCTCGCGGCGGCGCGCCGCGCGTTCGCGCAGTTGTTCTTGGCGGTCCTTCAGCTTGCGCGCCCGCACCGCCGGATCGCGCCGCAGGTGGAAGCTGGTGTCGTACTTGCTGCGATAGGCGCAGAAGTCCTGGTAAGCCTCGATCTCGTGCTTCAGCTCGCGGGTCGCCAGTTCGACCATGATCGCGTCGTCGAGGAAACCGAGGCCCGGGATGTCGTCAGGGATCAGGTCCTCGGGGTCGCAAAAATAGACCAGCGCGGCGAGCACGCGTTCCTGCTCGCTGCGGGTGATCCGCCATTCCTTGTCCTCGACCATGTCGACCATCGCCTGCAGCCGGTCGATGCGCTCGCGGACGTAGACCGGCACGCGCGCGGCGCCGACATCCTTGAACATCGCCCGCGCCGCTTCGATGATGTCCGCGTCGTCGGCGTCGCGGACCGTGCGCCGAGCCTTGCGCATCGCCTCGCGAAAATGGCGCACGTCGTTCGGGCTCAGGTCGAAAGTGATCTTGAGGCTCATCACGGGCTCCGACAGGTGGTGCGGGAAGCCTAAGGGTCGGTTGCGGGAGCGTCAACAGCTCATTTTGGCGCCCGCGGGTGCCCGCCGGGCCAATGCCGGGTAAAATGGCGGCGGACTCGCCGATGGTCCGCATTGGAATGACTGCATGATGTCCAAGTTTCGATCCCGGTTGCTGCCGTTCGCCGCGCTCCTGCTGAGCAGCGGCGCCGGGGCGGCGACCTTCATCCTGCCGCCGGAGGGCACCGACCTGGTCGGCGTGCCGGTCTGGGTGCATACGCGTTACCAGGACACGCTGCTCGACGTGGCCCGCGACTACAGCGTCGGCTACCATGAGGTGCAACGCGCCAATCCCGGCGTCGATACCTGGATTCCCGGCGACGGCACCCGCCTGCTGCTGCCGACGCGCTACGTGCTGCCGCCCGGTCCGCGCAGCGGCGTGGTCATCAACCTGCCCGAATACCGCTTGTATTATTTCCCGAAGCCGAAGAAGGGTGAGCGCGCGCAGGTCATCACCTATCCGATCAGCATCGGCAAGATGGACTGGAACACGCCGATCGGTGAGCACCGCGTCATCAGCAAGGCCAAGAACCCGTCCTGGTATCCGCCGGAGTCGATCCGGCGCGACCACGCCGCGCGTGGCAGCATCCTGCCGCGCGTCGTGCCGCCGGGGCCCGACAATCCGCTCGGCGCCTACGCGATGCGCCTGAACCTCACTTCGTACCTGATTCACGGCACCAACAATCCGGACGGCGTCGGCATGCGCGTGACCTCCGGGTGCATCCGCATGTTCCCGGAGCACATCGAGCAGCTGTTTCCGCTGGTCGACGTCGGCACGGCGGTGCGCATCATGAGCGAGCCGATCAAGGTCGGCTGGGCCGCGGACACGCTCTATGTCGAGGTGCATCCGCCGCTCGAGGAAGAGAGCGAATCGCAGCTGCGGATGCGCTTCACGAGCCTGCTCCGGGAAGCCGCGGAGGGTCACGACATCGAGATCGACTGGCCGCGGGCGGACGCGATTTTCGCAGCCGCAACCGGCGTGCCGACCGAGGTGCCGGTCCGCAGGGTGACGGTGGCAAGCCAGTAGACACGGGGGACACTGCTCGCAGAGCAGTGTCCCCCGTAAAGAAAAAGGCCGCAGCTTGCTGCGGCCTTTTTACTGGAGCGATCCGGTCCTTACTTGGACATGGAGCGCTGGAACATCCGCTCGATGCGATCCGTGTTCGCGGCGCAGCAGGCCTGGGCCTCGCTGGCAGCCTGGGCGGCACGATTGGCGGTGTTCTGGGCGTTGGTCGCAACGCGCTTGGCTTCTTCCGCGCCGGCATTCGCGGCGGCAGCGGTGGTGGCGGCGGCGCGCGCCTCGTTCAGGGCGGTCTCGGCCGTGGTGCGTACGGCGTCGATGTCCCTCTGGGTGGCGCAACCGCTCATCACGCCGAGCGCAACGACGGCAACGCCGACATACAGGAAGTTCTTCTTCATGGATTTAAATCCCCTGGTGATCACGATGGTTCTTTTCGCATGCGGGAAAGCGGCGGAATCGTTCTGCCGCAGCATAATCGCCCCGCTAATTTACAGAATGCAGCTTTTGTAATCAAGCAGCTAGCATTCTTATAAGCAACGACTCACATTCGCTGCCGTCGCCGGGAGGGGGGGTTGCCCGCGCTGCATGGCTGTATATAATCGCATGTACTGTTCATCCTCACAGGGTATCCGGACATGCGAGACAAGCTTACCGCGCGACAGCGCCAGGTTCTCGACCTGCTGCGCGAGATCATCGAGGAATCCGGCATGCCCCCGACCCGGGCGGAGATTGCCACGGCGCTCGGCTTCCGTTCCGCGAACGCCGCCGAGGAGCACCTGCGGGCGCTGGCCCG
Organism: uncultured Thioalkalivibrio sp.; assembly: GCA_964462675.1. Lineage (GTDB taxonomy): Bacteria > Pseudomonadota > Gammaproteobacteria > Steroidobacterales > XN24 > XN24. Next base: position 46,833 of record CAYWYS010000015.1, on the reverse strand, counting down.
CAAGGGCGTCATCGAACTGGTGCCGGGCGCGTCGCGCGGCATCCGGCTCAAGGAATCGCCGCGCGAAGCCGCCGGCCTGCCGCTGGTCGGGCGAGTCGCGGCGGGACGCCCGATCCTTGCCGAGGAGAACATCCAGGGCCGCTACCAGATCGACCCGGCATTGTTCCGGCCGCGGCCGCATTACCTGCTGCAGGTCCACGGCATGAGCATGAAGGATGCCGGCATTCTCGACGGCGACCTGGTCGCGGTGCATCGCACGCCGGAAGTGCGCAGCCGGCAGATCGTCGTCGCCCGGCTCGACGACGAGGTCACCGTGAAGCGCTATCGGCAGGAGGGCAAGATCGTCTGGCTGCTGCCGGAGAATGCCGACTTCGAACCGATCCGCGTCGATCTCGACCGGCAGGTCGTCATTATCGAGGGCGTCGTCGTCGGCGTCGTGCGCAAGGATCTCGCGCAGCGCGCCTGATGACGCAAGGCTTGCGCGAGTTGCTGGATGACCCGCGGCTCTGGCGGGCCGGGCGCCGGGAGCGCCACTGGCCGACGCTGCCGAGCGGCCATCCGTCGCTCGATGCGCTGCTGCCCGGCGGCGGCTGGCCGGCCGCGATGCTCGTCGAGATCGCGGTCGAGCGCTGGGGCAGCGGCGAGCTCGGGCTGTTCATGCCGTTGCTGGCGCGGCTCTCCAGCGACCAGCGTGAGCGTGCCGCAGGCTGGATCGCATGGATTTCGCCGCCGTTCCTGCCGTATGCGCCGGCGCTTGCGGCGGCCGGCCTCGAGCTCGGCCGGGTGCTGCTGGTGCGTGCCCGCGACGATGCGGACGCGCTGTGGGCGGCCGAGCAGGCCCTGCAGTCGGGTGGTTGCCGGGCCGTGCTGGCCTGGGTGCAGCGCGCCGACGGGCGCCAGTTGCGGCGCCTGCAGCTCGCTGCAGAGAACGGCCGCCTGCCGCTGGTCCTGTTCCGTCCCCCGGCGGCGCTTGCCGCGCCATCCCCGGCCGCGTTGCGGCTCAGCCTGGAGACCGGCGTCGACGGCGCATGCCTGCGCCTGGTCAAGCATCGCGGCGGTGCATCGGGAGCGTTGCCGATCGCTGCCCTGCGCAGCCGATGAACGGCACGGCCGCGCGGTTGCGCCCGGATTCTCCCGGGCAGCGGCAGCCCTTACCGGCCGGGCACGCGGCGGGACGAACTCTGGTGGCGCCACTGTGGCTCTGCCTGTGGCTGCCGCGCCTGCCGCTCGAGGTGCGCAGCGGCGCAGGCGCCGACGAGGACGCGCGGATCATCGTCGACCGGGAGGGCCGCGTGGTGCAGGCCAGCGAGCCGGCCGCGGAAGCCGGCGTGGCCCCCGGCCTGTCGCTGAACGCTGCGCTCGCGCTCTGCCCGGGTCTCGGCGTGCTGGCGCGTGACGAGCTCGCCGAGCGCGCGGCGCTGGCCCGTCTCGGCGCCTGGGCCGGCGCGTTCACGTCGTTCGTCAGCCTCGTGCCGCCGGACGCCCTGCTGCTGGAAATTCGCGGCAGCCTGCGGCTGTTCGGCGGCCTCGAGGCACTGCGCCGGCGGGTGCGCGACGCGCTGCATGCCACCGGCCACCACTGCCTCGAGGCGGTGGCGCCGACGCCGCTGGCGGCCGCGTGGCTCGCCCGGGCGGCGGATGCCGAGGCCGTGACCGATCCCGCGCTGCTGGCCAGCCGGATCGGCCGGCTGCGGCCGACGGTGACCGACTGGCCCGGGAACACGCTGGCGATGCTGCGCAGCCTCGGTATCGAGTCGCTGGCCGACTGCCTGCGATTGCCGCGCGACGGCTTCGCGCGCCGGCTCGGCAGGGGGCCGCTCGCCGATCTCGACCGGGCGCTCGGGCGGCTGCCCGATCCGCGCCAGGCGTTCCGGCCGCCGCCACGCTACCGCGGCGAGCTCGAGCTGTCCGCGGAGACCACCGACACGGCGCGCCTGGCGCGGGCAATGAGCTGCCTGTGTGCCGAGCTCGAGGGTTTCCTGCGCGCCCACCAGCGCGCGGTCGGGCAACTCGTCGTCAGGCTCGGGCACCTGCGGCATCCCGCGACCGGGCTGGTGCTCGGGCTGGCCAGTCCCGCCCTCGAGGCCGCCCATTTCGACGCCCTGTTCGCCGCGCGCCTCGAGCGTCTCGCGCTGCCCGCACCGGTCATCAGCATCACGCTCGAAGCGGAGCCTGGCGAGGCCTTCGATCCCGCGGTCGTCGGCCTGTTCGGCGATACATCCGGCACGACGGCCGGCTTGCGGCTCGTCGAGCGGCTGCGGGCACGGCTCGGCCGGGAGGCCGTGCACGGACTGTGCCTGCTGGACGAGCATCGCCCGGAGCACGCCTGGCGGGTCGCGGAGCCGGGCTCGGGTTATGGCGGGTGCATCGCGCCGCCGGAGCGCGCGCGGCCGACCTGGTTGCTCGCATCGCCGCGCCCGCTGGCGTGTCGCGACGGCCGGCCCTGGCTCGACGGGGTATTGCTGATCGAGAGCGGGCCGGAGCGGCTCGAGAGCGGCTGGTGGGACGGACACGAGATCGCGCGGGATTACTGGATCGCCAGGACCACCGCCGGCGTGCGCCTGTGGATTTTCGAGCTGTCACCGGCCGGGGCCGGAGGCGCGGACGAGCGGCGCTGGTTCCTGCACGGCGTCTTCGGATGAGCGCCCCGGCCTACGCGGAGCTGCACTGCCTTTCCAACTTCAGTTTCCTGAGGGGGGCGTCCCACCCCGCGGAGCTCGTCGAGCACGCCGCACGGCTCGCCTACGAGGCGCTCGCGCTGACCGACGAGTGCTCGGTCGCCGGCGTGGTGCGCGCCTGGGAGGCGGCGCGCGAGTGCGGCCTGAAGCTGATCATCGGCAGCGAGCTGCGCCTCGAGGACGGCCTGCGGCTCGTGCTGCTGGCGACCGATCGGGACGGCTATGGACGGCTGTGCCGGCTGATCACCCGCGGCCGGCGCGCGGCGCCGAAGGGCGAGTACCGGCTGGTCCGTGCCGATCTCGAGGACGGCCTGCCCGGCTGCCTGGCGCTCTGGCTGCCGGGCGAGACGCCGCTCGACAACGAGGGCCGCTGGCTGGCGGCGCGCTTTCCGGGGCGCGCCTGGCTGGCGGTCGAGCTGTTTGCGGGCGGGCGCGACGCCGCGCGCCTTGCGACGCTCGAGGCGCTCGGCGAGGCGCTCGGGCTGCCGCGGGTGGCCGCCGGCGACGTTCATATGCACACCCACGAGCGGCGCCGGCTGCAGGACCTGTTGACGGCCATCAGGCTGACCACGCCGCTGCACGCCCTCGGGCGGCGGCTGTTCCCGAACGGCGAGCGCCACCTGCGCAGCCGCGCGCGGCTTGCCGGGCTCTATCCCGCAGCCCTGCTCGAGGCCAGCGCGCAGATCGCGCGGCGCTGCAGCTTCACGCTCGACGAGCTCGACTGGCGCTACCCGGCCGAGCTCGTGCCCGCGGGCGAGACGCCGTCCTCATGGCTGGCAAGGCTGACGGCGGAGGGCATGGCGCGGCGCTGGCCGGCGGGCGCGCCCGCGGCAGTCGAGCACACCGTGCGCCGCGAGCTCGCGCTGATCGGCGAGCTCGGCTACGAGGCGTATTTCCTGACCGTGCACGACATCGTCAGCCATGCGCGCAGCCTCGGGATTCTCTGCCAGGGCCGCGGCTCGGCGGCCAACTCGGCGGTGTGCTTCTGCCTCGGCATCACCGAAGTGGACCCGGCGCGCATGTCGGTGCTGTTCGAGCGCTTCATCTCGAAGGAGCGCAACGAGCCGCCGGACATCGACGTGGATTTCGAGCACGAGCGACGTGAGGAAGTCATCCAGTACATCTACGCGAAATACGGCCGGCAGCGCGCGGCGTTGGCCGCAACCGTGATTCGCTACCGGCCGCGCAGCGCGATTCGCGACGCCGCCAAGGCGCTCGGCCTCGCGCCGCTGCAGGTCGACACGCTGGCGAAGTCGATGCAGTGGTGGGACGGCAAGTCGGCGATTTCACCGGAGCGGATCCGCGATGTCGGTTTCGATCCCGGCAACCCGCTGATCACGCTGCTGATCGAGCTGGCCGGCGAGCTGATCGGTTTCCCCCGGCACCTGTCGCAGCACGTCGGCGGTTTCGTCATCGCCGACCATCTGCTCGAGGAACTGGTGCCGATCGAGAGCGCCGCGATGCCGGAGCGCACCGTGATCCAGTGGGACAAGGACGATCTCGACGCGGTGGGCATGATCAAGGTCGACGTGCTCGGGCTCGGCATGCTGAGCGCGATCCGGCGCGCCTTCGAGCTGGTCGAGCGCTTCCGCGGGCGGCGCTGGACGCTGGCGACGGTGCCGGCCGAGGACCCGGCGGTCTACGAGATGATCTCGGCGGCCGACACCATGGGCGTGTTCCAGATCGAGTCGCGCGCGCAGATGGCGATGCTGCCGCGCATGCGCCCACGCTGCTACTACGACCTGGTCATCGAGGTGGCGATCATCCGTCCCGGCCCGATCCAGGGCGACATGGTGCATCCGTATCTCAGGCGCCGGAACGGCCAGGAGCCGGTCAGCTACCCGAGCGAGGAAGTGCGCCAGGTGCTGGCGCGCACCCTCGGCGTGCCGATCTTCCAGGAACAGGTCATGCAGCTGGCGATCGTTGCGGCCGGCTTCAGCGCGGGCGAGGCCGACCAGCTGCGCCGCGCGATGGCAGCCTGGCGGCGCAAGGGCGGGCTCGGGCCGTTCGAGCAGCGCCTCATCGAGGGGATGCAGCAGCGCGGTTATGCGGCGGAGTTCGCGCGGCGCATCTTCCAGCAGATCATGGGCTTCGGCGAGTACGGCTTCCCCGAGTCGCACTCCGCGAGCTTCGCGCTGCTGGTCTATGTCTCGGCCTGGCTGAAGTGCCATGAGCCGGCCGCCTTCCTGAGCGCGCTGATCAACAGCCAGCCGATGGGCTTCTATGCGCCGTCGCAGCTGGTGCAGGACGCGCGCCGCCACGGCGTCGAAGTGCGCCCGGTGGACGCGCTGGCCAGCGACTGGGACTGCACGCTGGAACGGCGCGACGACGATGCGCCGGCGGTGCGCCTCGGACTGCGGCTGGCGGCCGACCTGTCCGCGGGCGGCGGCGAACGGCTCGTCGCCGCGCGCCGGGCGAGCCCTTTCGAGAGCGTCGATGACCTGGCGCGTCGCGCCCGGCTGGATCGGGGCGACCTCGCCGCGCTGGCGCGGGCCGGCGCACTGGCGGCGCTGGCCGGCCACCGGCATCGGGCCGGCTGGGCCGTGGCCGGCGTGGAGCCGGCGCTGCCACTGCTCGAGGGCACGTGCATCCGCGAGGGCCTGCCGCTGTTGCGGGCGCCCACGGAAGGACGGGAGATCGCCGCGGATTACCGGAGCACGGGGCTGACGCTCGGGCGCCATCCGCTGGCGCTGCTCAGGGGCCGGCTGGCGGACGACGGCCTGGTCAGCGCCAGCGAGTTGAACGCCGCGCCGCACGGGGTTCGCGCTGCATTCGCCGGTATCGTCATCAACCGGCAGCGTCCCGGCAGCGCCAAGGGGGTGGTGTTCGCGACGCTGGAGGACGAGACGGGGCAGGTCAACGTCATCGTCTGGAAGACGGTCGCCGAGGCCTGGCGGCGCCCGCTGCTCGGCGCCCGCCTGCTCGAGGTCGCCGGCCAGGTCCAGCGCGAGGGGCCGGTCGTGCATCTCGTCGCCGAGCGGATGGCCGACCGCAGCGCGCTGCTCGGCGCGCTCGATGTCCGCTCGCGGGACTTCCATTGACCGCGGGGTGTGCGGGACTGCGTGAGCGCGGGGCCGGACCGCCGTGGGTCCGCGGGACCGCGCCATCACAGGCCCGCCTTGCTCGGGAAGTCTTATCTCGCTCGGCGGGCCTGTGATGTCCCGGCCCCGCTGCCGCATCAGCCTTGGCAGCGCCCCACGACGTCCGCGCCACCGGGGCAGTCATGGCTACAGTTACTCCGCGTCTCCGCGTCTCCGCGTCTCTGCGTCTCTGCGTCTCTGCGTCTCTGCGGCCAGAAGCGCAGTGGCCGGGACATGACACGCTCCACCGACCGACTTCCCGAGGGCGGGGGAGCGTGTCATGGCGCGGCCACGGTGTTATAAAAATGCAACAAAAAACCGGGCGTTACGGCCCGGTTTTAATGTCAAATCCGCGGTGTGGATTCCCGCGGAGCCGTCACTCGAAGTCGAAACTGTCGAGGTCGGCGAGTTCCTTTGCCGCGCGCTTCATCTCCATGTACTCCTCGACCCGCCGCCGTGCGCTGTCGCTCGGCCTGCGCGTCGCCGCACCGGAGGGAAGATCGTCAAGGAGAACGTCAAGCTCCTCTTCTTCCATCTCGCCCTCACCATCGAAGGATTCTTCGATGTCGTCGTCGTTGGTGTCTTTGGTATCCGGATCGCTCATAACGGTGGATCTGGAACGAAATGCAACGTCCCCCGGGGGTCCCGGGGCGCGACATATACCGCGAGCCGCGGGCAGTGGCAATAGCCGGCGGCGAAATTCACGAAATATCGGTGCTCCAAGGCGCGGTCCCGGCGAACTCGGCGGCCGCTTTTCCGTTCAGGAAACCAGCTGGTTCAGCTGGAAGATCGGCAGCAGGATCGCGATCACGATCGCCAGCACCAGCGCGCCCATCAGCAGGATCAGCGCCGGCTCGAGGATCGAGAGCAGGGCGCCGACCAGGCCGTCGACCTCGCGCTCCTGGTTGGCGGCGGCGCGCTCCAGCATCGCCTCGAGTTCGCCACTGGCCTCGCCGCTGGAGATCAGGTGCATCGTCATCGGCGGAAACAGCCGGCTTGCGCCGAGCGAGCGGCCGAGCGGCGCACCCTCCCGCACGCGCACCGCCGTCTCCTGGATCGCTTCTCTCATCGGCACGTTGCTGACCACGTCGCCCGAGATACGCAACGCCTCCAGCACCGGCACGCCGCTGCCGGCCAGGATGCTCAGCGTGCGCGTGAAGCGCGCGGTGTTGATGCCGCGCGTGAGCCGCCCGACCAGCGGCACCCGCAACAGGAAGCGGTGCCAGCGGCGCCGGAACGGCGTCTGGCGCAGCAGGCGGGCGAAAACGAAGGCGCCGATGCCGATCAAGATGAGCACCCAGATGCCGTATTCGCGCAGGAAATCGCTGCTGGCGATCAGCGCGCGCGTGAACGGCGGCAAAGCCTGGCCGGTGTTCTCGAACACGCCGACGACTTTCGGCACGACGTACACCAGCAGGCCGCTGACGATCATCACCGCCATGACGGAGAGCAGCACGGGGTAGATCAGCGCGTGGGAGACGCGCTGCCGCAGCTGCTGGCGCCCCTCGGTGTAATCCGCGAGGCGTTCGAGCACCGGGTCGAGATGCCCGGATTGCTCGCCCGCCGCGACGGTGGCGCGGTAGATCTCCGGGAAAGCGTGCGGGAAATCACCGAGCCCGGCCGCCAAGGTGTGGCCTTCCATGACACGCGAGCGGACGCCGAGCAGGATGCTCTTCAGGCGCGGCTTCTCGCTCTGCTGGCCGACCGCCAGCAGTGTCTCCTCGAGCGGCATCCCGGCGCGCAACAGGGTCGCGAACTGGCGCGTGATCAGCGCGAGATCGGCCGCGCTGATGCCGCGCCGCAGGCTGAAGCCGATGCTGTTGCGGCGCTGCCGCTCCATGACCTCGCTGACGGAGGTTGGCAGCATGCCGCGCTCGCGCAGCAACTGGCGCACCTGGCGCGCCGTGTCGCCCTCGAGTACGCCCTTGTGCTGGCGTCCGCCCCGGTCCACGGCCGTGTACTCGAAGGCGCCCATCAGTCAGCTCGCGCGGCAGGCCGGGGCATCAGTCGTCACGGGTGACGCGCACGACTTCCTCGAGCGTCGTGATGCCGTCGAGCACCTTGCGGATGCCGTCGTCGCGAATCCCCGGGCTGAGCGTGCGGGCATAGCGCTCCAGCGCCTGCTCGCTCTCGCCCTGGTGGATCATCGCCTGCAGGTGGTCGTCGACCGGGATCATCTCGTAGATGCCGGAGCGGCCGCGATAGCCGCTGCCGTTGCAGGCGGGACAACCCACCGCATGGTAGATCTTCGCAGTGCTGCCGGCGGCGAGGCCGAGAATCCGCGCTTCGCTCTCGTTCGGCGGCGCGGGCTGGCGGCAATCCCTGCACAGCACGCGCACCAGGCGCTGCGCCATGACCCCGAGCAGGCTGGACGCCAGCAGGAACGGCTCCACGCCCATGTCGCGCAGCCGCGCGACCGCGCCGACCGCCGTGTTGGTGTGCAGCGTGGACAACACGAGGTGCCCCGTGAGGCTGGCCTGGACTGCGATCTCGGCGGTCTCCAGGTCGCGGATCTCGCCGACCATGACGACGTCGGGGTCCTGGCGCAGGATTGCGCGCAGGCCGCGCGCAAAGGTCATGCCGACCTTGGTGTTCACCTGGGTCTGGCCGATGCCGTCGATGTAGTACTCGATCGGATCCTCGACCGTCATGATGTTGCGGCTGGTCTGGTTGATGCGTTCCAGTCCGGCGTACAGCGAGGTCGTCTTGCCGGAGCCGGTCGGACCGGTGACGAGGATGATGCCGTGCGGGCGATGGATCAGGCGGTCCATCATCGCCTCGGTATCCGGATCCATGCCGAGGCTGGACAGGTCCAGCCGGCCGGCCTGCTTGTCGAGCAGCCGCATGACGACGCGCTCGCCGTGACCCGAAGGGATCGTCGAGACGCGCACGTCGACGGCGCGCCCGGCGACCTTCAGCGAGATGCGGCCGTCCTGCGGCACGCGCTTCTCCGCGATGTCGAGGCGCGACATGACCTTGATGCGCGACACCACGAGCGGCGCGACCGCACGGCGCGACTGCACGACTTCGCGCAGCACGCCGTCGATGCGAAAGCGCACGACGAGCCGGTTTTCGAAGGGCTCGATATGGATATCGGAGGCGTTTTCCTTCACGGCCTGCGTCAGGATCGCGTTGATCAGCCGGATGATCGGGGCGTCGTCCTCGCTCTCCAGCAAGTCGGACGGCTCCGGCAGGTCCTGCGCGACCCGCGACAGGTCCTGGTCGCTGTCGAGGCCTTCCGCCATCTGCATCGCCGCATTCGAGCCGCTTTCGTACGCGCGCTGGAGAGTCACGTCGAACTCGTCCTCGGTGACTTCCCGAACGACCAGCGGCACACGCGCAAAGCGGCGCGCCTCGGCCAGGCTCAGCGGCCGGATGTCAGGGCGGCAGACTGCCTGGCCGCCGTCGTCGGTCAACTCGGTGATCAGGATGCCGTGGCGTTTTGCGAACGCGAAGGGCAGCAGCCGGCCGCGCCCGCCGCGCGTGCGCGGCGCCGGCGGCTCCGGGGCCGCGCCGGCGACGGTCTGCAGTTCAGTCGCGTCGGTCGTCGTCATAAGCGGCTCCGGGCGGCAGCTCGCCGCGCTCGTTCCCATCCTTGTCTTCGTCTTCCCCGGGTGCAGGCGGCACATAGCCGGCCGACGCCGGCACGAGTTCCTCGAGCGACGGCATCTGTGGCTTGGAGATGTTCTTGTTCAGGAACTGGTTGCCGCGCTCGCCCGCGCGGCCCTGTGCGTCCTGCATGACGCGGTACTTGGCATTGGTCTCGAGGCTGGCCTGCGTGCCGTCGCGCATGATCACCGGCCGCAGGAATACCATCAGCGTGCGCTTCTCTGTCGTCGCGCTCTGCGAACGGAACAGGTGGCCGAGCAGCGGCAGGCTGCCAAGGATCGGTACCTTCTGCTCGGTCTGGATCAGGTCGTCCGACACCAGCCCGCCGAGTACCAGGATCTCGCCGTTTTCGATCAGCACCTTCTGGGTGATGCTGCGCTGGTTCGTGATCAAGTCCACGGCCCCCCCGGTACCGGAGCGGCTGAGATTCGAGGTCTCCAGCGAGACCGTCATAATGACGGCGTCGCCCTCGTTGATCTGCGGCGTGACCCTCAATGTCAGGCCGACGTCCTTGCGTTCGATCGTCTGGAAGGGGTTGACGGACCCCTGTGCGGCGCCGGTATTGGTGAACGAGCCGGTCAGGAACGGCACTTCCTGGCCGACCTTGATCTCGGCCTCCTCGTTGTCCATCGTCACGATCGACGGCGTCGAGAGCACGTTGGTGTCCGAGTCGCTGAGCAGGGCGCGAATGACGACGCCCCAGTTGATGCCGCTGTCGCTGCCGAGGCGACCGACGCCGAGCAGCATGCCGGGCGGCAGCGTCGACAATACCTGGCCGATGGCGGCGTCGCCGCCGACGGCCGCGCCGGCGAGGTCCGAGATATTGGCGGTGCCGGGGAACCGGGTCAGGCCGACGACGTTGTTGTCATTGCTGCCGTCGATCGCCCAGGTGACGCCGAGCTCGGCGGCGCGCACGTAGGCGACTTCGGCGATGATCGCCTCGACCAGCACCTGCGCGCGGCGGATGTCGAGCTTGTCGATGACCATCCGGAGGCTGCGCATGGCCTCGGTCGGGGCGGTGATGACCAGCGCATTGGTGCCGGGGTCGGCCCAGATGATCACGCTGTCGCCGCCCGGCCCGGCCGCAGCCTGACCGCCGGCCTGTCCTGCCGTGCCCGCCACGCCGCCGGAGGTCACCTGCTCGCGCAGCCGCGTCGCCAGGTCCTCGGCATCGGCATAGCGCAGGTAGATGACCTGGGTGTTGCCGCCGTCCTCGAGCGGCGTGTCGAGATGCGAGATCAGGGCCCGCATGCGCAAGCGGGCAACCTGGTCGCCGCTGATCAGCACGCTGTTGGTGCGATCGTCGGCGACCAGCCCCAGCGGCTTGCCGGCCTCGCCGCCGCTGGCTGCCTGCTGCAGCGCAGAGACGACGCGCACGACATCGCTCGAGGAGGCGTGCTGCAGCGGGATGACCTCGATGTCGGCGTCCGCGCCGGTGTCGATCCGCTGGATGATCCGCAGCAGGCGGCTCACATTGGCGGCGCGGTCGGAAATGATCAGCATGTTGGACGCCTGGTGGGCCGCCAGGTGGCCATACTGCGGGATCAGCGGCCGCAGGATCGGGACGAGCTGCGCGGCGCCGACGTTACGGATCGTGACCACCTGCGTGACGATCTCGTCCGCGCTGCCGGCCTGGCCGACCGGCATGTCGATGCCCGGCACCTGGCGCGCATTGGCGTCCGGGAGAATCTTGATCAGGTCGCCGGACGGCACGGCGATGTAGCCGTGCACCTCGAGGATCGACAGGAAGGCGGCGTAGAACGCATCCGGGCTCATCGGCTCGGCCGACAGCATCGTGACCTGGGCCCGGACCCGCGGATCGACGATGAAGTTGCGCCCGGTGATCGCGCTGACCGCCTCGATGATCTGCCGCAGGTCGGCATCCTTGTAGTTGGGGGTGATCGTCGCCGATTGCGCGAACGCGGCCGGCGCGGCCAGCGCCAGCGCCAGCGCGGCCACGAGTCCTGCCAGGCGACGTGCAGCCCCGGTCGGGCATCTAACGAGATTCATCATGGCAATCCGCCGTGGGCTCATTCCGATGGGTTTTGATTGTCCGGATCCGGTAACGCCTGCTGGAGCATGGCGGTATTCAGGGTCAGCATCTCGATCTCGCCGTTGCGATCGACGGTGACGGTGACCGAGGTCGCGTCCGCCAGGCTGCGGAAGATTTCCATGCCGCGGGCCGGGTCGTCGAGCGCCATGCCGTTGATCTGCGTGATCAGGTCACCCGGCCGCAGCCCGAGTTGCGCGAATTGCTGTCGCTGCCGGCCGGGATAGACCCGATAGCCTTGCTGCTGGCCGTCCTTGAACACCGGCTGGGGCCGGATGACCTCGGTCAGTGCCGCAGGGCTCTGCTGGACGACCTCGCGGACGCTCGCGGCCTGGGCAGGGAAGGCGCTGGCGCGCGGCGGCGGCGCCGCCGCGCGTCGTGCCCCGGAGGATTCGTCGGCGCGCGGCAGGCGGAGCGCCTCCAGTCGCCCGCCACGTCGCAGCAGTACCCGGTCGAGGTAGACCGCGTGCAGCGACGCGCCGCCGGGCACGGCATCGCCGATGAAGTAGACGCGTTCCGCGCCGCCCCGCTCGGCAATGATGGCCAGCGCCTGGCCTTCCTCGGTGGCCGTGACCGTGCCGCGCAGCTCGAGGCTCAGCTGGGTGTCCGGGGCGTCTTCCTGCTCCACGACGGCCACCGGCGTGTCGGCCGCGAGCTCGCCGAACAGCCGGGCGGCGACGATGTTGTCGATGCTGACGCTCGCGCCGGCCGGGCCCGCCTGGCTGCGCTGCGCCGCCTGCACCGGTGGCAGCGACGCCGGTTCATCGCTCGGAAACAGCAGCCAGACGGCCTTTGCCAGCTGCCAGCCGACCAGGATCACGAGCAGCAGCGTCACCCACGGAGGCAGGACACGCGACGCCTCGGCCCAGAGCTGGGCAGGCGGCATGCGGGTCCAGTCGTTGATCCGGCTCAGGACGGCGGCCACATGTCTCCAACAGGCTATTCTTCAAGGACTTCCGGCAGGCACCTTGGCCGGGGCATCAAGGGATGATACGCGGTGCGCGGACGGTGGCTCAAGCAAGCCGCGCGCTTCGGTCCCCACCGGCCGAGTGTCGCGGTCGGGGCCGCGAAGTCAAGGGGTTGTCACGGCGCATGCGCGTCCCTATAACTGAAGCCGCCGGCAGCGATGCGGCGAACTGCCTGGAGAGCCCCGTAACAGATCCAACGATTATGTCCGACCCGCAGGAGAAACAAGACCATGGCATGGCCCTCCAGGAGGCACGACCGGAGGTCAAGCGGCCGCCGCTGTTCCGCGTGGTCATGCTCAACGACGACTTCACGCCGATGGAGTTCGTCGTCGAGGTGCTGGAGAAGTTCTTTGGCCTCGACCGGACGCGCGCGACCCGCGTCATGCTCGAGGTCCACACTCGGGGACGCGGCATCTGCGGCGTTTTCCCGTACGATATCGCCGAGACCCGCGTGGTCCAGGTGACCGACTACGCGCGCCACCATCAGCACCCGCTGATGTGCACGATGGAAGAGGCCTGAACATGCTTAGCAGTGAACTGGAATTCTGTCTCAACGAGGCGTTCCGCCGCGCGCGCGACCAGCGCCACGAATTCATGACCGTCGAGCACCTGTTGCTCGCCTTGCTCGACGTGCCTGCGGCGATTGACATCCTGAAGGCCTGCGGGGCCAACCTGACCACCCTCGGGCGCGAGCTCGCCGAGTTCATCGACGAGACCACGCCGCGTCTCGGCGACGACGACGAGCAGGATGTGCAACCGACGCTCGGGTTCCAGCGCGTCCTGCAGCGGGCGGTGTTCCATGTCCAGTCGAGTGGTCGCAAGGAAGTCACCGCGTCCAACGTGCTGGTGGCGATCTTCGGCGAAAAGCAGTCGCATGCGGTGTACCTGCTGAGCCTGCAGGATGTCTCGCGGCTCGACGTCGTGAATTACATCTCCCACGGGCTGACGCGCGCCGGCGAGGATCCGCAGGAGAAGCCGGAAGCGGGCGAGGGCCACGAGCCGGAAAAAGACGCGGACGGCGAGCCGCTCGAGAAATACGCGACCAACCTGAATCGCCTCGCGGCGGACGGCAAGATCGACCCGCTGATCGGCCGCGAGCTCGAGATCGAGCGGACCATCGAGATTCTGTGCCGGCGCCGCAAGAACAATCCGCTGTACGTCGGCGAGGCCGGCGTCGGCAAGACGGCGCTGGCGGAAGGCCTTGCGCTGATGATCGTCGAGGGCCGCGTGCCGGACGTGCTCAACGATTGCACGATCTACGCGCTCGACATGGGCACGCTGGTTGCCGGGACCAAGTACCGCGGCGACTTCGAGAAGCGGCTCAAGGCGGTCATCACGGCGCTGCGCAAGAACCCGGGCGCAATCCTGTTCATCGACGAGATCCATACCGTCATCGGCGCCGGCGCAGCCTCGGGCGGGGTCATGGACGCGTCGAACCTGATCAAGCCGGTGCTCGCCAACGGGCAGCTGCGCTGTATCGGCTCGACCACTTATCACGAGTATCGCGGCATCTTCGAGAAGGACCACGCGCTGGCGCGTCGTTTCCAGAAGATCGACGTGCTCGAGCCGAGCGTCGCCGAGACCGTGCAGATCCTGAAAGGCCTGCAGTCGCGATTCGAAGAGCACCACGGCATCCGCTACGCCGAGGATGCGATCCAGGCAGCGGCTGACCTGTCGGCGCGCCACATCAACGATCGTCACCTGCCGGACAAGGCCATCGACGTCATCGACGAGGCCGGCGCCAGCCTGCGGCTGCAGTCACCGGACCCGGCCAAGGCCGTGGTCGGCGTCGAGCTGATCGAGAAGATCGTCGCCAAGATGGCGCGCATTCCGCCGAAGAGCGTGTCGGCGTCCGACAAGGATCTGCTGCGCAATCTCGAGCGCAACCTGAAGCTCGTCATTTACGGCCAGGACGCCGCGGTCGAGACGCTCGCCTCGGCCATCAAGATGGCGCGCTCGGGCCTGCGTGACGACCACAAGCCGGTCGGCAGCTTCCTGTTCGCAGGGCCGACCGGGGTCGGCAAGACCGAGGTGACCCGGCAGCTCGCGATGGCGCTAGGCATCGAGCTGGTGCGCTTCGACATGTCGGAATACATGGAGCGGCACACCGTGTCGCGGCTGATCGGCGCCCCCCCGGGCTATGTCGGCTTCGACCAGGGCGGCCTGCTGACCGAGGCGATCACCAAGACGCCGCACTGTGTGCTGCTGCTGGACGAGATCGAGAAGGCCCATCCGGAGGTGTTCAACCTGCTGCTGCAGGTCATGGACCACGGCACCTTGACTGACAACAACGGCCGCAAGGCGGATTTTCGCAACGTCATCATCGTCCTGACGACGAATGCCGGCGCCCAGGAGATGAGCCGCAGCAGCATCGGTTTCACCGAGCAGGACCATGCCACCGATGGCATGGACGCCATCCGCAGGCTGTTCTCGCCGGAGTTCCGCAACCGGCTCGACGGCATCATCGAGTTCAAGTCGCTCGACCCGAAGACCATCAGCCGGGTCGTCGACAAGCTGGTCGTGGAGCTCGAGGCCCAGCTGCAGGACAAGCTCGTGACGCTCGAGCTCGACGACGCCGCGCGCGAGTGGATCGCGGCGAAGGGCTACGATCCCAAGATGGGCGCGCGGCCGATGGCGCGGATCATCCAGGAGCACATCAAGCGGCCGCTCGCCGAGGAGTTGCTGTTCGGCTCGCTGACCGCAGGAGGGCACATCCGCGTGCGGCTGGATGCCTCCGCGGACAAGCTGGTGCTCGAGAGCGAACCCCTGGAAACGCCTGAGCCGGCGTAGTGCCCGTCAGCGGCCGCGGTAGATGATGCGGCCCTTGCTGAGGTCGTAGGGTGTCAGTTCGACGGTGACCTTGTCACCCGTCAGGATCCGGATGTAATGCTTGCGCATCTTGCCGGAGATATGGGCCGTCACGACGTGCCCGTTGTCCAGTTCCACCCTGAACGTGGTGTTGGGCAGGGTCTCGACGACCTTGCCTTCCATCTGAATTGCGTCTTCCTTCGCCATCTGGGGGCGGATACTCCGGTGCGTAGACCGCGCGCATTGTGCGGAAAAGCCCGCGCCTTTTCAATCGCGGTCGCCGGCGGCGCCGCCGGCGATCAGCCGGGTGGGGGCGGCGCGCCGACCGGGCGCCGCACGGCGGGCCAGTGGCCGGCTGCTTCGTGCCGGCTGTCGATGCCTGCCGCCAGCAACGCGAGAAACTCCCGGCGGGGGATCTCGCGGGCACCCATCGTCGCCAGGTGCCTGGACGGCAGCTGGCAGTCCATGACGAGGAAATCGCGCTCGATGAGCTCCCGGGTGATGAATACCAGCGCGGCTTTCGAAGCGCTCGGCACGCGGCTGAACATCGACTCGGCGAAGAACACGCGCCCGACCGCGACCCCGTAGAGTCCGCCTACCAGGGTCTGTCCCGACCAGATCTCGACCGAATGCGCGTGGCCGAGGGCATGCAGCCGCGCATAGGCGGCAACCATCTCGGGCGTGATCCAGGTGCCGACGCCCGGTTGGCTGCGGCGCGCGCAGCCTTCGACGACGGCGGCGAATTCGCGGTCGAACGAGGCCTCGAAGGGGTGGCCGGCCAGCTGTCGCCGCAGTCGCCGGGAGATGTGCAGCTCGCGCGGAAAGATGACCGCGCGCGGGTCGGGGCACCACCACAGGATCGGCTGGCCTGCCTCGAACCACGGAAATATCCCGAGCCGGTAGGCCGCAAGCAGGCGCTCGGGTGACAAGTCGCCGCCGGCGGCCAGCAGGCCGTTCGGCCACGGCAGCGCCGTCGCGGGATCCGGGAAGCGGATCTCGCTGCCCGGCGGACCCAGCCAGCGCATTCCCTGCGCCATCACTGCGCCTCGCTGCGGCGGAACGGCAGCTGCGTCTTCGCCGCCTCGAGGTAGTCCGCGACGTGCGCGCGCTCGCGCGCCAGCCACGCGCCGATGGCGCGCGCGAACGCCGGGTTCGCGAGCCAGTGTCCCGACCAGGTCGGTACCGGCCGGAAGCCGCGACGCAGCTTGTGCTCGCCCTGCGCGCCCGGCTCGAAGCGATGGCAGCCCTCGGCGAGCGCCAGCTCGATGCCCTGGTAGAAGCAGGTCTCGAAGTGCAGGCTGTGGTAGTCCTCGTCGCAGCCCCAGTAGCGCCCGTAGAGCACGCCGCCGCCGACGAAGAAGATCGCGGCGGCGACCGGCTGCGGTCCGAGCCGCGCGATGACGACGCGAATCTGCTGCGGCATGGCCGCAAGGGCGTGCGCCCAGAAAGCAGGCGGAAAATAGGGCTCCATGCCGCGGCGCAGGAAGCTCGACGCATAGAAGCGGTAGAGGTCATGGAACAGCACGGCGTCGATTTCCGCGCCGGTCCGCCAGTCGAAGCGAATCCCGGCCTCGACGACCCGTCGCCGCTCGCGCCGGAATTTCTTGCGCTTCTCGGCCGTCAGCGCGCCGAGAAAGCCCTCGAAGTCGCCATAGCCCTCGTCGAACCAGTGAAACTGGCAGTCCTGCCGCAGCGCCAGTCCGGCGGCATGCAGCAAGGGCAGCTGGCCATCCTCGGGCAGCAACAGGTGCAGCGAGGAGGCGCCCTCGCGCTCCGCCAGCGCGCGCGCGGCCGCGAGCAGCGCGAGGCCGGCCGCGTCGGCATCGATGCCGGGGGCCGCCAGGATGCGCGGCCCGGGCACCGGCGTGAACGGCACGGCGGCGACGAGCTTGGGGTAGTAGGGCACGCCGGCGCGGTGGTAGGCGTCGGCCCACGCGAAATCGAACACGAATTCGCCCCAGGAGTGGTCCTTGAGGTACAGCGGCAGCGCGGCGAGCAGCTGGCTGTCCTGCTCGACGACCAGGTGCCGCGGCTGCCAGCCAGTCTCCTCGCTGACTGCGCCGGAGCGCTCGAGGGCCTCGAGGTAGCTCCAGTCGAGGAACGGATTGCCGCCGCGCTCGAGCGCATTCCAGGCGGCGCGCGGCAGCTCTGCCATGGACGACACGACGCGCACCGGCATCATAGCCGGCCTCACACCGCCTCGGCCACCTCCGCTGCCGCCGTGGCCCCGGACGTTTCCAGCCAGCGCTCGGCATCGAGCGCGGCCATGCAGCCGGAGCCGGCCGACGTCACCGCCTGCCGATAAATGGGGTCAGATACGTCGCCGGCCGCGAACACGCCCGGCACGCTGGTCGCCGTGGCATTGCCGCCGCTGCCGCCCATGACCTGGATGTAGCCATGCTGCATCTCCAGCTGGCCCTCGAAGATGCCGGTGTTCGGCGTGTGGCCGATGGCCACGAACATGCCGGTCACATCGAGGTCCCGGGTCTTGTCCGGCGCTGTCGTGCTGCGCACGCGCACGCCCGTCAGGCCGGTCTCGTCGCCGAGCACCTCGTCGACCGTGTGGTTCCAGAGCAGCGTGACCTTGCCGCCGGGGCCGGCCTTCTCGAACAGCTTCTGCTGCATGATCTTCTCGGCGCGCAGCTTGTCGCGCCGGTGCACCAGCGTCACGTGCGCGGCGATGTTCGACAGGTACAGCGCTTCCTCTACGGCCGTGTTGCCGCCGCCGATCACGGCGACTTTCTGGCCGCGGTAGAAAAATCCGTCGCAGGTCGCGCAGGCCGACACGCCCTTGCCCTTGTACAGCTCCTCGGAGGGCAGCCCGAGGTAACGGGCCGTCGCGCCGGTGGCGATGATCAGGGCATCGCAGCTGTAGCGACCGCTGCCGCCCTCGAGCACGAACGGCCGGCGGCTGAGGTCGACCGCGTGGATGTGATCGAAAACCAGCTCGGTCTCGAAGCGCTCGGCATGCCGCCGCATCCGCTCCATGAGCTCGGGGCCCTGCACGCCGGCGTCATCGCCCGGCCAGTTGTCGACGTCCGTGGTGGTCATCAGCTGGCCCCCCTGCTCGACGCCGGTGACGAGCACCGGCTTCAGGTTGGCGCGCGCGGCGTACACCGCGGCGCTGTAGCCGGCGGGGCCGGAGCCAAGGATCAGCACACGGCAGTGCTTCGGGTCGCTCATGTATAATTCCGCCCTTGCGTGTTTGCCCTATGGTATGAGAAGCGCCCGCCTGCGGCAAAGCGATCGACGGCGGCCGCCGGTGCACAATCGAAGGAGAGATCATGCGTATCGGAGTGCCGCGGGAAATCAAGGACCTCGAAGGTCGCGTCGGGCTTATTCCGTCGGCCTGCGCCGAGCTGGTCAAGGCCGGCCACGAGGTGTTCATCGAGGCCTCCGCCGGCATCAAGAGCGGCTATGCCGACCAGGACTTCCGCGCCGTCGGCGCCGAGATCCTGCCGGGCGCCGCCGAGGTCTACGGCCGGGCCGAGATGATCGTCAAGGTCAAGGAGCCGGTGGACGGCGACCTGGCGCAGCTGCGCAAGGATCACCTGTTGTTCTGCTACCTGCACCTCGCGGCGCTGCCAGTGTTGACGCGCCAGCTCTGTGACATCGGCCTGACCGCGGTGGCCTTCGAGACCGTCGAGGACGCGCAGGGCCGGCTGCCGCTGCTCGCACCGATGAGCGATATCGCCGGCCGCCTGTCGATGCAGGTCGCCACGAACCTGCTGCACCAGCCGCAGGGCGGCAAGGGAATTCTGCTCGGCGGCGTGCCGGCGGCGAAGCGCGGCAAGGTCGTCGTGCTCGGCGGCGGCGTTGCCGGCAGCAATTCGGCGATCGTCGCGGCGGGGCTCGGTGCCGAGGTGACGGTGTTCGACATGGACCGCGACAAGCTGGTCGCGGCGCGGGCCATCGGCGCGAATGTCACCGGCCTGTACCCGCACTCGGCCGACGTCGCCCGCGCGGTGGCCGATGCCGACATCGTCATCGGCGCGGTGCTGGTCACCGGCGAGCGCGCGCCGCACGTCGTCAGCGAGGACATGGTGCGGGCGATGCAGCCCGGCAGCGTCATTGCCGATATCTCCGTAGACCAGGGCGGCTGCATCGAGACGACCCGGCCGACCACCTGGACGGCCCCGACCTACGTCGAGCACGGCGTGGTGCACTTCACGGTCACGAACATGCCCGGCGCGGTGCCGCGCACCTCGTCCCAGGCGCTGTCCGCCGCGATCGCGCCCTACGCGATGCGGCTCGCGGCCGGCCACTGGCGCGACGTGCCGGCGCTGCAGAAGGGCATCAACGTGGATCGCGGGGAAGTTGTCCATCCGGCGCTTTTCAAGTAGCTTAGCCGCCTTTAAAACATAAACTTGGCGAAACTACTTCGCGTGGATTCAACGATTGGCGAAAGCGAGTGAAAGCAAGCCCCAGCTGATGGGCCTGTCCGTCGGGCGGGCGGCCCGCGAAGGGGTGCTATGGGTCGGCTGGGCGCTGGCGTTGATCCTGCTGTGGGCGCTGGCCAGCTACAACCCGGCGGATCCCGGCTTCAACTCGACCGGCGCCGGGCGGGGAATCACCAACGCGGCGGGCCCCGCCGGCGCTTGGGTCTCGAGCTTCCTGTACGTGCTATTCGGCCACGCGGCCTACCTGTTTCCGGTGCTGCTGGCCGCGACCGGCTGGCTGGGGCTGAAGAGCCGCGCCGTCGCCGGCTTTCCTGCCGGCCGGGTGCTCGGCCTGCGCGTCGCGGGCTTTCTCGTCATGCTCGGCGCGAGCTGCGGCCTGCTGACACTGCATTTCGCCGCCAACGGTCTGCCCGAGACGGCGGGCGGCATCGTTGGCCAGCTGACCGGGCTTGGGCTGGCCGGGGTGCTCAGCTTCCTCGGCGCGACCTTGCTGCTGCTCGCGCTGTGGCTGGCTGGCGTGTCGATGTTCTCCGGCGTGTCGTGGATCGCGGTCATGGACCGGGTCGGGCGCGCGACGCTGGTGTCGATCGCGTGGACACAACAGCGGGTCGAGGCGCTGCGCGACCGGCTCGAGGGCCGCAAGGCGGCGCAGGCCCGGCAGGAATCGGTCGAGCGCAAGAAGCAAAGCGTGGTGCGCAAGGCGCCGCCGCGCATCGAGCCGGTGATCGCGCCGGTCGAGAAGAGCGAGCGGGTCGAGAAGGAACGCCAGGCGCCGTTGTTCGAGATGGCTTCGCCGGGCGAGATCCCGCCGCTCGGACTGCTCGACGAGCCGCCGCCGCAGGTCGGCGGCTACTCCGAGGAGGCGCTCGAGGCGATGTCCCGCCTCGTCGAGCTGAAACTGCGGGATTTCGGCGTCGAGGTCGAGGTCGTCGCCGTGCACCCGGGACCCGTCGTGACGCGCTTCGAGCTGGCGCCGGCGCCCGGCGTCAAGGTCAGCCAGATCAGCAACCTCGCCAAGGACCTGGCGCGGGCGCTGTCGGCGATCGCCGTGCGGGTTGTCGAGGTGATCCCCGGCAAGCCGACTGTCGGCCTGGAGATACCGAACGAGTCGCGCGAGCTCGTGACGCTCGGCGAGATCCTGACCTCGCGCGCCTACGACGAGATGAAGTCGCCGCTGGCGCTCGCGCTCGGCAAGGACATCGGCGGGCTGCCGAGCGTCGCCGACCTGGCGCGCATGCCGCACCTGCTGATCGCCGGCACGACCGGCTCGGGCAAGTCGGTGGCGATCAACGCCATGGTGCTGTCGCTGCTCTACAAGGCGACGCCGGACCAGGTGCGGCTGATCATGGTCGATCCGAAGATGCTCGAGCTGTCGGTCTACGAGGGCATCCCGCACCTGCTGGCGCCGGTCGTCACCGACATGAAGGAGGCCGCGAATGCCCTGCGCTGGTGCGTCGCCGAGATGGAGCGCCGCTACCGGCTGATGGCGACGCTGGGCGTGCGCAATATCGGCGGCTTCAATCGCAAGCTCAAGGAAGCCGAGCAGCGCGGCGAGCCGCTGCGCGACCCGTTCTTCAAGCCGGCGGAGCATGTCGAGGGAGTCGAGGCCCCGTTGCTGGTGCCGCTGCCGTACATCGTCGTGGTCGTCGACGAGCTCGCCGACATGATGATGGTGGTCGGCAAGAAGGTCGAGGAGCTGATCGCGCGCCTCGCGCAGAAGGCACGCGCCTCGGGCATCCACCTGATCCTGGCCACCCAGCGCCCGTCGGTCGACGTCATCACGGGGCTGATCAAGGCCAATATCCCGTCGCGCATCGCGTTCCAGGTGTCCGCGAAAGTGGACTCGCGCACCATTCTCGACCAGATGGGCGCCGAGAGCCTGCTCGGCCACGGCGACATGCTGTTCCTGCCGCCGGGCACGGGCGTGCCGCAGCGCGTGCACGGCGCATTCGTCTCGGATGCCGAGGTGCACCGCGTCGTCAAGCACCTCAAGGCCGCCGGCCCGCCGGTCTACCTCGACGAAGTGCTCGAGGGGCCGTCGCTGCCGATCCCGGGCCTGTCCCCGCAGGCCGGCGGCGAGTTCGGCGACGACGGCGAGCAGGACGCGCTGTACGACGAGGCCGTGCGGATCGTCACCGAGACGCGCAAGGCGTCGATTTCCGGCGTGCAACGGCGCCTGAAGATCGGCTACAACCGCGCCGCGCGCCTCGTCGAGACGATGGAGGAGGCCGGCCTGGTGGGCCCGCTGCAGTCGAACGGCAGTCGCGAAGTGCTCGCGCCGCCGCCGCCCGAGGATTGAGGTCGGGAAGCCGGAGTGTCGAATCACATGCGCCATGCGTTTTCCCCGGTTGTCGTGCTGGCCGTTGCCCTGGGCGTTGCGGCGGGCCCCGGCACGGCTGCGCCCGAGACCCCCGTGGCCCCCGGCCAGCTGCGCGCGTTCCTGAGCGAGACGCGGACCTTCGAGGCGCGCTTCAGCCAGGTGCTGCTGGAAGCGGACAGCGACCGCACCCAGGTCAGCGAGGGGCGCTTCTACCTGCAGCGCCCGCAGCGCTTCCGCTGGGACTACACGAGCCCGGCGCCGCAGCTGGTGGTCGCGGACGGCGAGCAGCTGTGGCTCTACGACCCCGACCTCGAGCAGGTCACTGTCCGGCGGCTCGACGACGGCCTGTCGAGCACCCCCGCGATGCTGTTGTCCGGCGACGGCGAACTCGAGGATTCCTTCCGGCTCGGCCCGGCCTACCACGAGGACGGCTTCGACTGGGTCGAGCTGGCGCCGCGCTCGGACGCGGCCGATTTCGCCGCCGTCAGGGTCGGCTTCCAGCAGGGCCGGCTGGCGACGATGGAGCTGATGGACGCGCTCGGCCAGACGACCGTGATCACCTTCACCGAGGTCAAGGTCAACACCCCGCTGGCTGCCGAGCTGTTCCGCTTCACGCCGCCCGAGGGAGCCGACGTCATCCGTGACGATGGCTTCTGAGGTCATGCCGCGCTATCGCGCCGCCTGGCTGGCGCTGGCCTGGCTGCTGCTCTTCGGGGTCGTCATCGGCAGCCTCGCGCCGAGCGTACCGAAGGCCGCAGCCGAGGTATCGGACAAGTTCATGCACTTCGCCGCCTATGCCGCGCTCGCGTTCATGTTCATGGGCGTGTTCGGGCGGCGCAGCTGGCCGCGGGTGGCGGCCGGCCTGCTGCTGCTCGGCGGCGGCATCGAGCTGACACAAGCCTTCCTGACCCCGACGCGCAGCGGCGAATGGCTGGACATGGCGAGCAATGCGACGGGCATTGCGGCCGGCATCCTTGTTGCTGCACCGTTCCCCGGCAGCTGGTGCCGGCAGGTCGAGCGCATGCTCGGCCTGCATGCGGAGGCCGGGTGAACGAGCAAGACGCCGCGCGGCCGCTCGCCGATCGCATGCGGCCGCGCTCGCTCGACGAGTTCGCCGGCCAGGGCCACCTGCTCGGCGCCGGCGCGCCGCTGGCGCGCGCCGTGGCCGGTCAGGGGCTGCACTCCATGGTCCTGTGGGGGCCGCCCGGCAGCGGCAAGACGACGCTCGCGCGGCTGGTCGCCGGCAAATATGAGGCCGAATTCATCGGCCTGTCGGCCGTGCTGGCCGGCGTCAAGGATGTGCGCGCCGCGGTCGAGCGGGCGCAAGCGTTGAAAGCCAGCGGGCGGCGCACCGTGCTGTTCCTCGACGAGGTGCATCGTTTCAACAAGGCGCAGCAGGACGCGTTCCTGCCGTGGGTCGAGGACGGCACGCTGACCTTCATCGGTGCGACCACCGAGAACCCCAGCTTCGAGCTGAACAGCGCGCTGCTGTCGCGGGCGCGGGTCTATGTGCTCAAGGCGCTGTCGCGCGAGGCGCTCGTGACGATCATGCAGCAGGCGCTCGGCGACCACGAGCGCGGTCTCGGCGGGCGCGCGCCGGCCTTGCCGCCCGAACAGCTCGAGGCGCTCGCCGACGCGGCCGACGGCGATGCGCGCCGCGCGCTGAACCTGCTGGAGCTGGCCGCCGACCTGGCGGAGGAATCGGCGCAGGGCGTGCGCACGCTCGACGAGACGGCGCTGGCGAGCCTGCTGGCGGGCGGCCACCGGCGCTTCGACAAGCGCGGCGAGGCCTTCTATGACCAGATCTCGGCGCTCCACAAGTCGGTGCGCGGCACGGATCCCGACGCGGCGCTGTACTGGCTCGCGCGGATGCTCGACGGCGGCTGCGACCCGGCCTACATTGCGCGGCGCATGCTCAGGATGGCCAGCGAGGACATCGGCAATGCCGATCCGCGCGGCCTCGCGCTGGCGCTCGATGCGTGGGATGCCTACGAGCGGCTCGGCAGCCCGGAAGGCGAGCTGGCGCTCGCCCAGGCGGTGGCCTACCTGGCCTGCGCACCGAAGAGCAACGCGGTCTATCAAGCCTTCGGCGCGGCGCAGGCCGACGCGGCCCGGCTGGGTTCGCTGCCGGTGCCGCTGCACCTGCGCAACGCGCCGACGAAGCTGATGAAGGGCCTCGGCTACGGCCGCGACTATCGCTACGCCCATGACGAGGAGGGCGGCTTTGCCGCCGGGGAGGACTATTTCCCGGAAGAAATGACGCCGCGCCGCTATTATGAGCCGCCGCCGCGCGGCCTCGAGCTGAGGATCGGCGAGAAGCTGGCCGAGCTCAGGGCCAAAGGCCCCACGGGCGGGCGGCAGCGGCGGCGCGCTGGACCGGA
>CAYWYS010000015.1:0-22439 GCA_964462675.1 uncultured Thioalkalivibrio sp. | reverse complement strand
CAAGGACAAGGACAAGGACAAGGACAAGGACAAGGACAAGGACAAGGACAAGGACAAGGACTGACATGCTCGACCCCAAACTGCTCAGGAACGACCTCGACGGCACCGCGAGCGCATTGCTGCGGCGGGGCTACCGGCTCGACCAGGCGCGCTTCGCGGCGCTCGAGGAGCGCCGCAAGGCCTTGCAGGTCAGCACCGACGAGCTGCGCAACGAGCGCAACACCCGCTCGAAGGCCATCGGCCGCGCCAAGGCGTCCGGCGCCGATGCGGCGCCGCTGCTGGCCGAGGTCGCAGATCTCGGCGAGCGCCTCAAGGCGGCGGAGAACGCGCTGGCCGAGGTGCAGGTCGAGCTCGACGCGGCGCTCTACGACCTGCCGAACCTGCTCGATGCAAGCGTGCCGGACGGCGCCGACGAGAACGCCAACGTCGAAGTGCGCCGCTGGGGCACGCCGCGCGCCTTCGATTTCCAGCCGAAGGACCACGTCGATCTCGGGCTGCTGGACTTCGAGGCGGCCGCGAAGATCTCCGGCGCGCGCTTCGTCGTCATGCGCGGCGCGCTGGCCCGGCTGCATCGTGCGCTGATCCAGTTCATGCTCGACCTGCACACGCGCGAGCACGGCTACACCGAGATCTACGCGCCGTACATCGTCAACGGCCAGAGCCTGGTCGGCACCGGCCAGCTGCCGAAGTTCCGCGCCGACCTGTTCGCGCTCGAGGGCGAGCAGGACTTCTACCTGATCCCGACCGCTGAAGTGCCGGTCACGAACCTGGTGCGCGACGAGATCCTGCCCGCCGAGCAGCTGCCGCTTCGCCTGACCGGTCATACACCGTGCTTCCGCTCCGAGGCGGGCAGCTATGGCAAGGACACCCGCGGCATGATCCGCCAGCACCAGTTCGAGAAGGTCGAGCTGGTGCAGGTGACCCGCCCGGCGGACTCGATGGCGGCGCTCGAGGAGCTGACCGGGCACGCCGAGCGGGTGCTGCAGCTGCTCGAGCTGCCGTACCGCGTCGTGTTGTTGTGCAGCGGCGACACCAGCCAGGCCGCGACGAAGACCTACGACCTCGAGGTGTGGCTGCCGGGACAGCAGCGCTACCGCGAGATCTCCTCGTGCTCGAACTGCGGCGACTACCAGGCGCGGCGCATGCTGGCGCGCTGGCGCAACCCGGCGACCGGCAAGCCGGAACTGGTGCACACGCTGAACGGCTCGGGCGTCGCCGCCGGCCGGGCGCTCGTGGCGATCCTGGAGAACTATCAGCAGGCCGACGGCTCGGTCGTCGTGCCTGCCGTGCTGCGGCCCTGGATGGGCGGCATCGAGCGCCTCGGCGCGCAGGCCTGAGCCTGGTTCACCCCCGGAAACTACCGGTTATCCCCGGATCCCCGCCGCTTGTCGGGACAACCGGGCAATTCTCTTTACCCGCCGCTAGGATCCTGCTCATGAAACGATTCCGTGGCTTTACCCTGATCGAGCTGATGATCACGCTGGTGCTGGCGGCGATCATCCTGTCGCTCGGGATCCCGAGCTTCCGCAACGTCATCCAGAACAACCGCGCGGCGACGCAGTCGAACGAGCTGGTCACGGCGCTGGGACTGGCGCGCAGCGAGGCCGTCAAGCGCGGCGCCAATGTGATGCTGTGCCCGTCGACGAACCAGGCGAGCTGCACCGGCGGCAACAACTGGGCGAACGGCTGGATCGCGCTCGTCGAGCTGCCGGCGGGCCAGCCGCCGATCCGGGTCTGGCCCGCGCTGGCCGGTGGCTCGACGCTGACCGGTCCGGCCGACGTCCGCTTCCGTCCGATGGGCGACGTCGTCGCGGCCGGCGCCTTCGAGCATCGCATCCCCGGCTGCAGCGGCGACCAGGGACGGGATATCACTGTAAATATGGCGGGCCGGGCGCTGGTCGTCCGCGTGGCGTGCTGACACCATGAAGAACACGAATTTTTCAAGACGCATTGTTCCCGTCGCGCAGCGCGAGGGCGGCTTCACGATGGTCGAGGTGCTGATCGCGGTGCTCGTGCTGTCGATCGGCCTGATCGGGCTCGCCAGCCTGCAGGGCGTGTCACTGCAGTTCAACAACAGCGCCTACCTGCGTTCGCAGGCGACCAACCTCGCTTACGACATCGCCGATCGGATGCGTGCGAACCGCAGCCAGGCGATCATCGCGGGTTCGCCTTACAACATTGCCGTAGGCGCGGCGATCCCGGCGCCCGGCACGCTGGCGCAGACGGACCTGAACGAGTGGCTGACTGCGCTGCAGAACACCCTGCCTGCAGGCACCGGCGGCGTGGCCGTCGTGCCTGGCGGCAATATCACGATCCTGGTGTGCTGGGACGATACGCGGGGCGAGGGTGCCGCAGGGGCGCCGGCGCAGTGCACCGCGCAGAACCTGATGGGCTTCAGTTTCGAGACACAGCTGTGATGACGCGAACCAAGCGGGAGCAAATGGACGTGGGTCGACAGGGTGGCCTGACCCTGATCGAGATCATGGTGGCGCTGGTCGTCAGCCTGATCCTGATCGCCGGCGTGATCCAGATCTTCGTCGGCACCAAGCAGACCTATCGCTTCCAGGACTCGCTGGCGAGAGTGCAGGAGAACGGCCGGTTTGCGCTCGAAACCATCAGCCGGGATTCGCGCCTGGCTGGATACGCCGGCTGCACGAACCTGATCAGCGTGACGCCGAACATTCTTGTGCCGCCGCCGGTCGAGTATTCGCGCGACAACTATGTGGTCGGCGTCACCGCCGCTGGCGGCAACCCCTTCGGCGCACGCGTGGGGACCGATGTCGTGACGCTGAGGATGCTTGCACCGGAGACCGTGCGCCTGAGCCAGGACATGGCCGGTGCCGGCGATGTCGTGACGATTGCGGCCAACATCACGGGCCTGGCCGCCGGCGAGCTGCTCGGCATCGCGGACTGCAACGACATGGACATCTTCTCTGCTACCGCCGTCGGTGGGGGCGGTCCGGTGACGATCACGCCGAATGACTTGCTGACCAAGGCCTATCTCGAGGGCACGATCCTGACGCGCTTTCGGCAAGTGTCATATTTCGTGGCGCCTGGCGCGGGCGGCGGCTTTGCACTTTGGCGGCGCGACCTGAACGGTGACACCGAGCTGGTCGATGGTGTCGAGGACATGTGGATCCGCTACGGCGTCGATACCAACAACGATGGCACGCCGAACGTCTACGTCGAGGCCGCCGGCGTCGCGGACTGGGGCCGGGTGCGCAGCCTGCGCATCAGCCTGCTGCTGGTCAGCAACGAAGACAACGTTACCGGCGGGCCGCAGCCGGTCGATTTTCGCGGCGCCGCCTTTGTGCCGGCCGACAGCCGTTACCGGCAGGTCCTGAACACCACGATCGGCCTGCGCAACCGGCTTCCATGAGGCTCAAGAAAATGAAGTCAATGCTGCCACAGCCCGCATCGATGCTCCGCCAGCGCGGCTCGGCGCTGGCCATTTCGTTGATCTTTTTGCTGTTGATGACGCTGCTGGGCGTATCGGCGATGCGCAGCAGCAACATGCAGGAGCGCATGGCGGGCAATCTGCGCGACCGCAACATGGCGTTCCAGTCCGCCGAGGCGGCGCTGCGCGGCGGCGAGGCCTGGCTCATGCTGCTGGCGAACCAGGTCGCGGCCGATGCCAACGTGCAGCTCGCGAATCCGGCCGCCTGGGACGGCACTGCGCCGACCGGCACGATCCCGGCACTCGACCCGCAACTGGCGTCCGATCCTGACTTTTTCGTCGGCCCGCCGAGCCTGCGGCGCGTCGGCATCCAGTTGCCGCCCGATTTCCGGCGTATTTATCCCGTGACCGCCCGCGGCGAGGGCGGCTCCGACACGGCCGTCGTCGTGCTGCAGTCAACCTTCGAGCCGCCGCAATGACGCGCGCGGCCAGAACTGTTCCCGACCTGGCGCCAATGCGCGCGCCGAGGAGAGCTGAGATGGATGCTGTTCGACGTGTTTCGTCAATGTCGCGCCGCCTGATGGCGGGGCTGGCAGGGTTCAGCCTGTCGCTGCTGGCACTTGGCTCTGCCAACGCCAGCGTGAACATCGCGAACTCGCCATTGTTCGTGTCCTCGAGTGTCGACCCGAACATCATGTTCATCATCGACGACTCGGGATCGATGCAATGGGAAACCATGCCGGATGGCATCACGAACATTTTTGGCACCGGCTGCTGCACGGGACACATCATGTGGGTGTATCCGCGCACCGCCGGCCTCCATGGCGCGGATGACTACAATGCGCAGCGGGTGCCCTCGTTTGCGACGACCAGCATCATGGGGCACGCTTATCGCTCATCGTTCGTCAACACGGTCTACTATAACCCGGCGATCACCTACCGCCCGTGGGTCAATGCCGACGGCAGCGTCATGCCCGATGCGCCGCCCGCCGCTGCGCCGAACCGGCCGCTGTATCCTGCGCTTGGGACCCGGAACCTGACCGCGAATAACACGCAGACGGCGTGGTGGATCCAAAACCGGACCGATGCACACGTGAGCGAGTCGCGTACGTTTTTCCCGGCTGTCTATTCGACCTACACGGGACCCGCCATCGCCGACATCACGGCTGCGATCGTCAATGCGGGCAGCCCGATCTGGACCCTGGCCAACTACCAGCGGACCGAGATTCGCCCGGTCAATGCGCCATTCACGGGCGAGGGCCGCCTGAATCGCAGCGACTGCACGGCCGGCAGCTGCACCTACGACGAGGAGATCCAGAACTTCGCCAACTGGTACACCTATCACCGCAACCGCATCTTCGCGTCGCGCGCCGGTATCGGCCGGGCATTTGCTGCGCAGTCGGAGGGCGTCCGGATCGGCTTCGGCGCGATCAACAAGGGCAGCACGACGATCGACGGCCAGGCTACCGGCACAGTGCTTGACGGTGTGCGGCCCTTCGCCGGTGGAGCCCGTAGTGGCTTCTTCAACCGGCTGTACACGATCCCCATCCCGGCGCAGGGCACGCCGCTGCGCCGCGCGCTGGACGGCGCGGGCCAGTATTTCTCGCGCACCGACTCACAGGGACCGTGGAGCAGCACCCCGGGAGTCGCAGGCGGGCAGGACATCGCCTGTCGGCAGAGCTATTCGATCCTGATGACGGACGGTTCTGCGTCGGGCCAGGCCGCCAATGCGGCGACCGGCGCCCGGGCCGACAACAACGACGGCAGCAACAGCAATTCCATGCTGATCGTCAATCCGGATCCGGCCGGGGCGGATTTCAACTACGCGCCGACCGATCCCTTCCAGGATACGCGCAACAATACCTTGGCAGATGTTGCGATGTATTACTGGAAGCGCGACCTGCGCCCGGATCTGTCGAATCTCGTGCCGACGACCCCGGGCAACCCGGCGTTCTGGCAGCACATGGTGACCTTCGGCATCGGGCTCGGGGTATCCGGTTCGATCGACCCGGCCGCGGCGTTTGCTGCGATTTCGACGAGCACACCGATCGCCTGGCCGAATCCGAATTACGGTAACTTGAATTGCACCGGCGCAGAGTGCCTTGCCCGCTCGGACGATGTGCTCCATGCGGCCGTCAATTCCCGCGGCGGTTTCTTTAGCGCGCAAGACCCGGACACCTTTGCAACGGAGCTGGCCAAGGTGCTGGAGGACATCGTCGCGCGGGTCGAGAGTTCGGCCACTTCCGCTGCCACCAGCTCCGCGGTGTTGCAGACGGACACGCTGCTGTACACGGCGGGTTTCCGCAGCGGCGACTGGTCGGGGCGGCTGGATGCCCGCAGCGTCAACCCGGACGGCAGCCTGGGTGCAACGACCTGGGACGCGGAGTCGAAGCTGGCGCTCAAGGGCCCGGTGGCGCGCAACATCTTCACCCGGCGCCCGGATGGCGTCGGCGTCCCGTTTGCATACGGAAGTCTCAGCGCCACGCAACAGGCGGCGATCAACCGCGACCCGACCGGCGCCGTCGACGGCCGGGGTGCCGAGCGCATCGACTGGCTGCGCGGCGCGGAGGGGATCGCCGGATTCCGCAGCCGGTCCGAGTCCGGCCAGCCGCGGTTGCTTGGCGATATCGTGAACTCGAACCCGAAGTTCCAGTCCGGCGTGCTCTACGTAGGGGCTAACGACGGCATGCTGCACGCCTTTGACGCCGAGAACGGCGAGGAGCTGTTCGCCTATGTGCCGAGCGCCCTGCTCGAACCGGAGGCGAGCGGCGCGTCGCCGTTGAGCCAGTTGATGGACCCGAACTATTTGCATCGCTATTTCGTCGACGGCACGGTGTCGGTCGCCGATCTTACGAGCGCCGGCGTGCCGAAGAAGGTGCTGGTAGGCAGCTTGGGCGCCGGTGGTCGCGCCGTGTTCGCGCTGGACATCACCAATCCAGCCAGTTTTGGCGCCGGCGATGTCATGTGGGAGTTCAAGCATCCGGACCTGGGCTACAACGTGGGTCCGCCCGCGATCGTCCGCTTGAGCAGTGGCGAAATGGCCGCCGTGTTCGGCAATGGCTACAACAGCGATAGCCACCGGGCGAAATTGTTCGTGGTCAACCTGGATACCGGCGCCTTGATCCAGACGGTCGATACCGGCGTGGGATCGTTCGGCGCGACGACGTCCAATGGCCTGGCGGCACCGATGGTCACTGACTGGCCGGTGAGCAACCTGCGAGCCAATCGCGTCTACGCCGGCGATCTGCAGGGTAACCTGTGGCGCTTCGACATTGGCGGCTTACCGGGCACCTGGAACGACGCGGGTAACGTCAATGCGCTGTTTACTGCAGTCGGCCCGATGGGCAATACGCAGCCGATTACAGCGGCGCCGGTGATCGCGTTGAATCCGGCGAACAACAATCAAATCGTGGTTACCGTCGGCACCGGTGCGTTTTTCCGGACCACTGACCGGGATATGCCGGGCGCACCCGTTCAGAGCCTGTACGGGATCATCGACACGAAGCCCGTGGGCGAAGCTGGCGTGACACGCGGTGACTTGCTGCAACAGACAATCACCTCCCAGACGCTGGAGACCTTCGGCACCCAGACCGTGGGTGTACGTGTCGTCTCGAACAATGCTTTTGATCCTTCATTCCACAAGGGTTGGTACCTAGACCTCAGCTTGGAGGATGGGGAGCGTGTAATCACGTCCGGAACTTATCCGTCGGGTCCGTTGCAGCGGCGCGTCCGGTTCAGCACGCTGATCCCGGATGAGGATCCTTGCGGCACCGGCCGGCGCGGTTTCCTGATGGACCTGGACATCGTCGGGGGTGGTCGCACGACCTTCCCGGTCTTTGACCTCAATCGCGACGGGTACTATGACGACGACGACCTGGTCAACGATACGCCGATCTCCGGCGTGGCGTGGGGCCAGGGCGAAACCCCGACGCTGTTGACCCCCTCCGATAACTCGGGTGATCCGCCGGAGTTCCTGTATACGGGTGAAGGCGGATTCGTCAAGGGACTCGGCGAGGAAGGTATTGGCGGGCGCCAGTCGTGGCAGCAGTTGCGATGACGCGTGAGCGTATCGGGGTAATGAAATGCGAATGAAGACACCAGCAGTTGCGGCAGTAATGCGCGGCTTCACCCTGATCGAGCTGATGATCGTCGTGGTCATCATCTCGATCCTCGCGGCGATCGCCTACCCGTCGTTCACCGAGCAGGTGCGCAAGTCGCGGCGTGCCGATGCGACCGGCGGGCTGATGGACGCAGCACAGCGCCTGGAGCGTTGTTTCACGCAGTTCAACGCCTACAACAACGCCGCATGCAATATCCCGGCCACGACGCCGGAGGGGCACTACACGATCGCGGTGAATTTCCCGGCAGCGAACCAGTACACGCTGGTCGCGACGCCGGTTGCGGCCGGGCCGCAGGCCGGCGATCCCCGCTGCACGACGTTCACGCTGACCCAGGCCGGGGTGCGCACGGCAACCGGCACGCTCGGCAACGACTGCTGGTAGGCGGCCGGCGCGGCAGCCGCCGGCCGGGAGTTCCTCAGGCGATCTGCGGGCCGAGGTGGTCGCCGCGCAGCTCGCGAATGATCCTGGCGAGCGTGCGGCACGCGTCGGGCGTGGTAAAAATGCCGACGAGCTTGCCGTCGCGCGTGACCAGCGCCGAGCCGATCTTGCGCTCGGCCATCGTCTCGAGCACCTCCTCGAGGCGGCTCTCTATATCGACGATATAGGCGGTGTAGACGCAGACGTCGCGCACCCGCAGCGATTCACGCGGCGGCAGGCCGAGGTCCGGGTCGAGCGCGAACTTCAGGTCGCGGTCGGTGACGACGCTGACGAGCCGGCCGTTCTCCTTGACCGGCAGGTGGCGCACCTTGTGCTCGCGCATCATGTCCCGCGCGGCCAGCAGCGCCGCGTCGATCTCGACCCACCACGGGAACGGCGTCATCTCGGTCTTCAGCAGCGGGATCCGGTTCATGGCCTGACTCCGGCGGCGGGCGCCAGTTCAACATCGAGGTCGAAGTCCCGTGCGCGGGCGACCAGCGCGAGCAGCCCCGCGACAGTCAATGAGTCGGTGATCCGGCCGTCGAGCACGGCTGCCACGGCATCCTCCAGCGGCGTCGTGATGACCCACAGCTCTTCGCTCGCTTCCGGCGCCATCGCGCCTTCGGTCAGGCCGCGGGCCAGGAACACGGCGCCCCACTCGTCGGTCACCGAGTTCGACAGGTGCACGGTCTGCAACAGCGGCTCCCAGTCTGCGGCCGCCAGGCCGGTCTCTTCCTTGAGTTCCTTCTTCGCGCCGTCCAGCAGGCTCATCTCCGGCGGCACGCCGCCCATCGGCAGCTCCCAGGAGAACTCGCCGGTCGCGTAACGGTGTTGCCCGACGAGCCAGACGCGGCCGTCCGGCGCCAGCGGCAGGATGCCGACCGCCCGGTTGCGGAACGAGACGATCCCGTACGGGAAATGCCGGGCGGCGCGGCGGTTCCAGGCCTGGTCCTCGTAGATCGTGAAATACGGGTTTGCGAAGCGCTCCTTGCGGGCGTCGCGGCGCCAGGGCGTGTCGGCCAGCGGCGACTCATCCGGCCGGGCGCCGGGGGCGTGCTTCAGTTCCTTGCGCGAGAAGCGGAACATACGGGTCCATCCCTGACAGCAAGAGGGCGGCGGACACCGCGCGTCCGCCGCCCCGAATTATGAACGAATCGCGCCTGCTTCAGTCGTCGCTGAACACCCCGAGCAGGTGCAGCAGGCTCGTGAACAGGTTGTAGATGCTGACATAAAGCGTCACGGTGGCCATGATGTAGTTGGTCTCGCCGCCGCGCACGATCTCGCTGGTCTGCCACAGGATCAGGCCGGCCATCGCCAGCACGAACATGCCCGACACGGCCAGCGACAGCGTCGGCATGCTGAACAGGTAGGCGAAGATGCCGAGCAGGAACGCGCCGAGGATGCCGACGAACAGGAAGCCGCCGAGGAAGCTGAAATCCCGACGGCTCTTGACGGCGTAGGCCGACAGGCCGACGAACACCGCGCCAGTCGTGCCGAGCGCCGTCATGACGACCTGGTGGCCGTTCGGCAGCATCGTCAGGTACAGGCTGATGATCGGCCCGAGCGTCAGGCCCATGAAGCCGGTCAGCGCGAACACGAACACCAGGCCGAGCGCGCTGTTGCGGGTCTTCACCGTGGCGAACAGCAGCGCGAAGTAGCCGGCCAGCACGATGAAGGGATTCAGCGGCGGCATGCCGGCGACCATTGCGACCCCTGCCGTGCCGGCGCTGAACAGCAGCGTCGCGGCCAGCAGCAGGTAGGTGTTCTTCAGGACATTGTTGGTTTCGACTACGGCCGGGCGGGCTACGCCGGCGTAGGTGGCACGGGCGGGTTGCATTGGCAATCGTCCTCCAAGTCTGGAAATACAGAATGGTGCGCAGCCTAACATGACTGCGCCCACGGGACGAAGTTCCGCCGTTCAGCGCCCGAACAGGCCGCGCACGCCCTTGCGGACGGAATCGTGCACGGTGTTGCGCACCTCCTGCTTGGTCGCGTCCTTGGCCGCCTCGGTCGCTTCGGTGGCGAGTTCCCCGGCGAAACCCGTGTCGGGTGCGGCACCCGCGCCGTCCGCGGACCCGTAGCCGGCGTCGCCTGCCTGGCCGTAGCCCGGGCCGCCGGTCTGCGAGCCCGGCATGCCGCCCATGCCCCCAAACATGCTGTCCATGCCGCCGCCAATCGCGAGGCGCTGGTAGTCCTTCGGTGGTTCGAACAACTCGGCCGGCTGCGCGCCGACGACGAGATTGCGCAGCTCCATCTGGATGCGGTCCTGGCCAGTCACCAGGTCCATGCGCACCGGGATGCCGTCATCGGAGACCCACATGTGCCCCCGCATGCGGGTCTTGTCCCCCGCGTCGGTCGCCACGCGGTATTTCGTCGCCGCGATGCCGTTGACGGGCTCGCGGCCCAGCCGCTCCATGACCCAGGTCTCCGGATCAGGCACCTCGATATTCATCGGGTCTTGCGGCCGGGTGTCCATCCGCATTTCCATGACCATGCGCTCCTGCGGCATCACGGTCCACATCAGTTCGCGGTCACCTCGCATGATGATGACCGATTGCTGGCCGTTCAGCTCCGTCTCCATCCGGTTGATCATCGCGCTCTGCTGGAAGTAGCGCTGCTCGATGCGCTGCTCGCTGCGCTGGTCACCCGCGACAATGATCCGCGTGGCCGAGTAGCTGACGTCCATGTCCAGTCGCGGTGTGTCGGAGGCCGCTGCCGGCCATGAAGCCGCTGCGGCCAGCAGGGTCGCGGCGGCAGTCGCGAGAATTTTCCGGTGTGCCATGGGGCGCCTCCTCCAAGTGGATGACCCGGCCGCCAACGGCAGCCGCTATGGGAGGTTCAACGCGAAAACGGCGCGAAACCCGCCAGCGGGGTCGCTGTCGCAGCGAGCGGCACGGTTGTGTCGACCGTGCGCGCAGGGAATCCGGAATCCCGGTGCTATCGCCGGATTCATGGTGTTGAACGTTGCTCGAACGAATGGTATACATCGATGGTGTATACCATTGCTGCGGAGGCACCCGATGAGTGAAAGCGGCATCGCGAAGCTGTTTCAGCATGGTCGCAGCCAGGCCGTGCGCCTGCCGAAGGATTACCGGATGCCCGGCACGATGGTCCGCGTTCGCAGGCTCGGGCGCGGCGTCCTGCTCGAACCGATGACCTGCGAGGTCCAGGATCTGCAGGCGATTTTCGACGCGCTTGCGGGCTATCGGGACATTCCGTTCATGGCGGAGGGGCGTCGACAGCCGGCGATGCCGCCCGCGGACGACGTGTCGTTCGAGCCATGATCTGCCTCGACACGAACGTGGTGATCGCCTATCTGAACGGCCGGGGGCGGCGCCTCGTCGAGCGTTTCGAAGCAGAGATTCAAAGCAAAGATTTCGGCCTGTCCACAGTGGTGCTGTATGAGCTCGAGTACGGCGTGGCGAAGAGTGCCAGGCGCCAGGACAACATCGACCGGCTGACGGTGTTCCTGCAACTGCCGATCACCGTGCTGCCGTTCGAGGCGCAGGATGCCGAGGAGGCCGGCAGGATTCGTGCCGAGCTGGAGCGCTCCGGCAGGCCGATCGGCCCGTACGACGTGCTGATCGCGGGCCAGGCGCGCCGCCATGGGGCGTTGCTCGTGACCGCGAACTCGGGCGAGTTTGCGCGTGTGCCCGGACTGCAGACGGAAGACTGGGCCGCAGCCTGATCGCCGGAGAAAAGCTGGTAATCTCTGCGCTGACCCCCGACAACAGCGAGAACGAGTGATGCGAATCCTGTCCCTGGTCATGGCGCTGGCGCTGGGCGCCGCGGCACAGGCGAGCCCGCTGGATGAATACTGGGAACATCTCACGACCCTGTGCGGCAAAGCCTTTGCGGGCGAGCTCATGATGCACCCGGAGGGCGAGCTGGGCTTCGTGGACAAGGCGCTGGTCATGCACGTCAGGGACTGCTCGGCCGCGCCGTGGGGCTGGGAGGACTGACGCCATGGCGCCCCGAGCTGCGTGGTTGATCGCGCTGCTCGCGCTTGTGGCGGCTTGGCCGTCCAGCGCCCGCGCCATCACCTGGATCGAGCAGGTCGAGTCTTCGCTCACCTGCACCGGCGCCGCCAGCGCGGAGGAACGCGCCCAGCTCAAGGTGCCGTTCATCGAGGACGTGCGCAACAGGCGCGCGGTGCAGAACTACCTCCAGGGCCCGCCGCGCAACGAGCGCCATGCGCGCTTTCGCCACCTGCTGATGGTGGCCGCCACGGCCTGGTGGGCGGAGCGGGTCGACGACCAGCACCTGCGCGGCGATGCCTATGCGGCGATCTTCCAGCTGGCACTCGGTTATGCCAATGCGGATCCCGGCGACATCCTGTTCCGGCAGATCTCCCGCTGCGCCCAGTCCCAGCTGTTCAGCGTGATGCTGGAGCTCGGCGACGTGGCGGCGGCGGACCAGTTCGCCGGCACCCTGGCGGCGGCCTACTCGCGCGGGCCGGCCGGGCAGTCGGTCGAGGACTGGCCATTGCTGCTGGCGCTGCGCGAAGCCGTGCTCGAACCGCGTGCGCAGCAGGCGATTGCCATCTTGTTCCGGACGGCCCACGCGCTGGCGGCGGCCGACGCCATGGCGTCCCAGCCGCTGCGGGCCAGCCGGCTGTTCGCCGCGGCAGCGCGGGGTTCATTTGCGATGGGCCGCCACGATGACGCGCGCAACCTCGCCATGCAGTCCCTGGTGATCACCGGCCAGCCGGCGGCACCCGAGGCTTCCTGGCGCGCCTTCCCGGTGCTCTATGACGTGTTCGAAGTGAGCGAAGGGGCCGCCGCGGCCGCGCGCCTGAAGCCCATGCTCGGCACGCCGGTGGAGCCGCCGCCGGCGCTGCACGACGGCGGCGCCGAGTTCGAGGCGCTCGAGCGCGCCTCGCGTGCCGCCTGGAGTCTCGACGAGAACGACCTCGGTGTGGCGCTCGGCCTGGCGGCGCTGCGACACTTGGCCGACGGGAGTACGCCGCTGGTGCTTTCGCACGCCTTTCTCAGGCATGGCTGGGAGCGGCTGGAGGAACAGCGCGACACGGACTGGGCCCTGCTCGCACGCCACGACCCGGCTTTCGGCACCCGCACTGCGGCGAGCTACAACGGGTTGTACGAGACGATGCTCCGGCAGGCCCAGCAGCAATTCGTTGCCGACGCGGCGGAGCAACGCTTTTTCCAGCATAAGATCAACAACGCGCTGGACGTGCTGACCGCGTTGTATCCCGCGCTGCCGGGCTCGCGCGGGCAAATCGAGGACCTCACCTTCCGCTTCGCGCAGCTGCGGTCCTTCGGCCGCCTGACGCTGGCGACGCTGGCGGCGGAAGTGGGGCGCTACGACGTGAACCCCGCGAACCGCTTCCAGGTCGAGCGGTTTTTCACGATGTCGACCCAGACCAGCACCTGGATTCGCGGCCTGTTGCAAGAACTGCTCGCGACCGACCCAGGCCACCCCGACCAGGCGAAGGCACGTTGGAACACGTTTTTTATCCTCGACGTCTTCTTCGAGGAGACCGCGCACAAGTTCGCCGAGATCACCGCCTTCGTGCGCGAGGAACTGCCGTCCGTCGCGGAGCTGGTGACGCCGCGGCCGCTGCCGGTGACCAACTACCAGCAGCTGCTCGCGCCGGACGAGGCGCTGGTGGCCACCCTGGTCACGTCGCGCCACCTCTACGTCTGGTCCGTTACGCGCCGCGGCGTCGCACTGGCGCGAACGCCGATCCGGGAACGCGAAGTCGAGGCCCTGGTGCAACGCCTGCGCGCCGGCCTGACGCCGGCGTCGAGCGGGGGGCGGACCACGGTACCCGACTTTGATGCGGCCGCTGCGCACGAGCTCTACCGCCTGGTGTTTGCGCCCGTGGCAGCGTCGCTGGCCGGCGTGGAACACGTCATCTGGTTCGGCCACGGCGCGCTTGGCGCGGTTCCGCCGGCCGTGCTGGTGTCGGAGCCTCCGCCGCAGGCGACGCTGCGCTGGCCGGAGGATTTCGGCGCCACGCGCTTCCTGGTCGATCGTTTCGCGTTCTCGGCGCTGGCCGACCTGTCGCTGTTTCCCGTGCACCGCAACGCGCCGGCCAGCGGGGGGCACGCCAAGGCGTTCCTCGGCGTCGGCGCGCCGATGCTGGATGCCGCGCAGGTCGCGGCCGGGGGCCGCTCCAAGTCTTATGACCTTGCCGGGGGCATGGACGGCAAGACGCTGGCCGAGCTGCCCTTGCTGGTGGAATCAGTGGACGAGATGCGCGCGCTGGCGGCGATTCTCGGCGAGTCGAGCTCCACGCTGTGGCTCGGTCCGGACGCCAACGAGGAACGCTTCAAGGGCGACGCGCTGCGCGGTTACCGGGTGATCGCGCTGGCCACCCACGGCTTCCTGGCCTACGAGGTGCTCAACGTGCCGGAGCCCTCGCTGATGCTGGCGCTGGCGCTCGAGCGCAAGGATCGCTACGAAGGCCTGCTGACGACACGCGATATTGCGGCGCTGGAGATGGACGCCGAGCTGGTGATCCTGTCGGCCTGCAACACGGCCGCGGCCGACGGCCGGCCGCGCGCCGAGACCTTTACCGGGCTGACCCAGGCCTTCTTCACCGCCGGCGCGCGCTCGCTGATGGCGAGCCACTGGCCGGTGATGTCGGGTGCGGCGGTGCACCTGTCGGTAGCGACCGTGGATGGCGCGAGCTCGCAGGGCAAGTCCCTGGCGACCAGCCTGCAGCACGCCATGCAGGCCGCGCGCCGCGATGGTGCGACAAGCGAGCTCGAGTCGCATCCCTCTTACTGGGGACCCTTTGTCATCGTCGGTGACGGCCGGCGCACGCTGGCGCGCTGACGGGCCAGCTAGAGGGAGGGCTCGCCCCACAGCACGCCGTCCCCGATGGCGCCTGCCAGCGGGTCCCCGGCACGGATCAGGGGGCGCAGCCGCTCGAAGCTGTCGAAGCGCCAGCGCCCGCCGTCCTGCTCGGCGAGCCAGATGGCGCCTGCGATGACCCCGAGCGGGGTGTCGTCGTCCTCGATCTCCGCCGGCAGCGCGGGCGCGGCCGGCAGCGCCTCGAGACTGGCGCGGAAAGTCAGTCCGTCGGCATCGGTCACAACGATCTCGTAGTCCCCGGGGGGTAGCTTCACCTGGTCCAGCCGCACGCGTCGCGCGTCGACCGAGCTGCGGTGCAGGACCGTCCCGTCCATCGCCTGGACGCTGACAGTGAACGGTGTGCAGCCGCCGACCCAGGCGAGCGGCAGGTCGCGCGTGCCCGCGGCGATCGCCGGCTGGCCGCCGAGAATCGGCACGTGAATCGACCGCGTCGCCGCGCCGGCGCGGCAGTCCTCGCCGCTCCGGGAGGCGGCCGTGCCGGCAAGCCGATACTCGTCGTCGAAGACGGCCGAGATCGACCGGTAAATGGATGCCAGCCGGCCCAGCGGCCGGGTCGCCGGCACCTCGAAGCTGCCCGGGCCGGCGAATTCACGGCGCTGGCCGCCGCCCTCCTGGACGATCACCGCGGCGCCGGCCGGCAATGTCAGCCGGTCGCCGGCCGCCACCACGGTGCCAATGCGCACCGGCACCGCCTCGCCCGCGCCGCGCTCGAGACTGAAACGCGCCGCGGCGGGGCGGTACTCCGCGACGATGCCTACGTCGTCCGCGAGCGCGACATTCGCGAGAAACAAGATCGCCGCGGGCACGGCCAGCAGCAGGCGTCCTGCAAGCCGGTTTCGTGATGAGCTCATGTGCGCTTCTCCTCGGCGTCCGACCTGTGGCAGACCGACCAAGCGGTTCGCAGCCAGCCGCGCCAGCCCGACGGGTAGCATTCACGCCGCGCACGCCAGTCTTCCAGCGTATCGAGCATGACCTGCAGGAACTTGTAAAACACGAACAACAGCACCGCAAGCTCGAGCGCCTCGAACACCCGGTAGTAGTTCCACAGCCAGATCGGCACGGACACGAACAGCAGCGTGCCGGCCGCGAAGGCGATGGCGGCGGCCAGCCCGACCAGGTACACGCTGACAAGCGCCAGCAGCACGAATCCCGCCAGCGTGACCGCGCGGAAGGCGAGGTCCGCGCGCCAGCCCGGGCTCGTGCGCAGCGATGCGAAGCGCACCGTGTGGGCCAGCATCTCGACGCCTGGCACCACGCCGCTCGGCGTCAGCCAGAAATCGCCGGAGGCCGGGTAGGTCGCGCCGATCAGGACCACGCGATTGCCGAACAGCCAGCTGTCATCGCGGTCGAGCTCGGGGTCCAGCACGGCCAGCGCCGGCACGGCGGCCGCATCGCTCGACATGCCGCGGCTCTCGGGCCCGGTGAAGCGCGGGCCGATCAGAAGCAGCTGTGCGCGCGCATCCGCGTCGCGCCGGCAGGCGCCACTGAGCGGCGGCGGGGTGGCACGCGCCAGGCCGGCCGGCAGGGGGTCGAGCAGCAAGGAAAGACGCGCCGGCATCGAGGGCAGCTGGTAAGTGCGATCTTCGGCGCAGACCTCGATCCAGTCGGCCCACTGGCGCACCTTCCCGCCGCTGTCCGTCTCGAAGCTGGCATGCGCCCAGGCAAGGCGGGGGTTGGCGGCGAACACGGGGTCCAGCGGACTGTACGCTGCCTTGCGGTTGCCGCCGGCCGCCGGCTCGATACGCCGGGGGAACAGCAGCGGCGGACCGCTGTAGGCGGCGAGGTACGCCATGAGCAGCGGCAGGCCAGGGTCGTCCCCGCCCCAGGCGAGGTCAATGTCGACGATGACAGCGGCAGGCGCCGCCTGGACGACCTTGTCGATCAGCGCGACGAGCTGGTCGCGTGGGGTCACCGGCGGCGAGCCCCAGGCCTGGTGAGTCGCCTGGTCGATCTCGACGACTGCCACCGGAATGACGTCCCGCGGCTGAAACCAGCCCGCCGACACGGTCCGCAGCGCCAGGTCGAAGTTGACCGGAGAGTTCGCCAGCAAGCCCATCGGCGTGAAGCTGCGTACCGTCCCGACGATCGCGAACGCGAGCACGACGACGACCAGCAGCGTCTTCGCACGGATCAGCTGGGCGCCGGCGGCACGCTCGAGGGCCAGGGTGACGCGAAGATGGCGCGACAGCCTGCGTCGCTTGCTCGCCGGGGCACCCGCGGCCTGGTCGCTGTGATCGACAAGCTCTCCCAAGTGTTACACCCCCGTGTCCGGTGAGGCAGCGTATCACAGGCAAAAGGAGAGTCTATTCCCACTGGTCCGCGTCATGCCTGTGCAACGGAAGTGCGACCACAAGGTCATGCACCGTCGCTACCGTGGCGGGCATTCCCGTTGTCACTACGCCTTGGTAGCGCCGAGGCTTGAGCTTGAAACCCGCCAGAAATGGAGAGCAAACCGATGGCTTCGACCGTGTTTTCCGATACCCAGGGCCGTATCCGCAGCGCTGCGCTTGTGCTGGCGGCCGCACTACTGCTCACCGCTTGCGACGGCGACGATGGCGCCGATGGCACCGATGGAGCAGACGGCCTCAACTCGCTAAGCAACACGGTCGAGATCCCGGTCGGCGATGCGCAGTGCCCGGGCGGCGGGCTCGCGCTGCAGACCGGCCTGGATACGAATCGCAACGGCACGCTCGATCCGGCTGAAGTGCAGTCCACGACTGCGATAAGGTGCGAGACCAGCAGCATTGCCTTCACGCTTTCCATCCTGCATGCCAATGACGGCGAGTCGAAGGTCATCAGCGACGGCGACTTCGGCGGCCTCGACCGCTTTGCCACCCGGGTGCTGCAGCTTCGGCAGGCGGCCACTGCTTTCGATCCGGCCAACAGTACGCCGCGCGGTGCGATTACGGTGACGTCGGGCGACAACTTCCTGGCCAGCCCGGCCATCACTGCGGGGTTCGACAACCACGATGCCGGCGGCAGGATCTTCGACGCCATCGCGCTGGACTACATCGGCTTCGACGCCATGGCCATCGGCAACCACGACCTGGACTTCGGCCCAGACCGCATGGCCGATTTCATCGGCGACCACGTCGGCAGCCAGGTGCCGTTCCTGAGCGCCAACCTGGACTTCAGCAACGAGACCACCGAGCTGCAATCCCTCGTCGCGGCCGGCCGGATCGCCGCCAGCGTCGTGGTGGAAACCGCCGGCGAGCAGGTTGGCATCATCGGCGCGACCACCGAGCGGCTGCCGTTTATCAGTTCGCCGCGCAACATCGTCATTGGCGATGTGGCCACGGCCGTCCAGGCAGAGATCGATGCGCTGGTCGCAGCAGGCGTGGACAAGATCGTACTCGTTTCCCACTTGCAGAGCATCGACGAAGAGCTGGCGCTGATCGCCGGGCTGAGTGGTCTCGACGTCGCCATTGCCGGCGGCGGTGACGAGCTGCTCGCCAATGATGACGACCTGTTGGTGCCGGGAGACACGCCATCGGGCACTTACCCGCTGATCGCGACCGATGCCGACGGCCGTGAAGTGCCGGTTGTAACCACTGCCGGCAACTACGAGTATGTCGGCCGGCTGGTCGTGCATTTCGACTACAACGGCGAAATCGTGGCCATCG
Source organism: uncultured Thioalkalivibrio sp. (assembly GCA_964462675.1). GTDB lineage: Bacteria > Pseudomonadota > Gammaproteobacteria > Steroidobacterales > XN24 > XN24. The sequence continues at coordinate 4,038 of CAYWYS010000015.1, read as the reverse complement.
ACGAGGTCAGCGGCCCGGTCCGGGTGGCGGGCGGCGCGGAGCCTGACGCCGTGCTGCCTGACCCGTTCGTCCAGCAGCAGGTCGTCGAGCCAGTGGCGGCCTTCCAGGCCGACTTGGCCGCGAATCTCATCGTTCCCGCGGCCAGCTGTGAAGTGGATCTGGATGGCCGGCGCGGCGCAGTGACGAGCAGCCCTTTTGCCATCGTAACTCCGGGGGTGCGCAACTCAGAGACCAACGAGGGCAGTCTCATCGCCGATGCCTTGCTCTGGCAGGGCCGGCAGCTCGCGGCCAGCTTCGGGGCCCCGCTGCCGAGCGTCGGCCTGCAGAACGGCGGCGGGATCAGGAACGACGACATCATTCCTTGCGCGACGGCAGGCCTGACCGAACTCGACACGTTCGACATGGTGCCCTTCGCCAACTTCGTGTCGATCATTCAGATTCCGCGTGAGCAATTCAAGGAAGTGATGGAGAACGCGGTGTCGCGCATCGAGAACGGCGATGGCCGGTTCGCCCAGGTGGCGGGCTTCTCTTTCACTTTCGACCGTAGCGGCACCGCCCAGCTCCTGGATGCCGAGGGCAACGTCACGACGCCCGGAAGCCGGATAGTGAGCCTGACGCTGGACGATGGCACGGTAGTGGTCAACGGCGGCGCCGTGCAGCCCGGCGCCGACATCGCCATCGCGACGATCGACTTCCTCGCCCGTGGCGGAGACCAGTATCCCTACCGCGGTGCCGACTTCACCAACGTCGGCGTGAGCTATCAGCAGGCGGTGCTGAACTATGTGGTCACAGCGGCTGCCAACGGCGGGCTCGAGGGCGCTATCCTGGCCGCGGACTACCCCGAGGGCGGCTCCGGCCGGATCACCGACGTAACCACTCCGTGAACGCTGGCGCGTCCGGCGCCGCAGTGCGGCGCCGGACGCGGGATTCTACCGGCTCAAGTCACCGTACCAGGATGCCACCAACACTTACGTTCTGTTGATCCTGGCGCCGTTCGGCTTCAACCGGCGGAGAGGGAGCGATGAAGCGGTCCTGCGGACCGCTTCCTGCCGCTTCGAACCCGGCTGCGCTGCTTCGAGGGCTCGAATCCCTGAAACGATATCGCATGAATCTGGCGGGCCGCGACCGATAGTGATGATCACTACGTTTACGCCATAGCCCTACCATAGATAACGATATTGCCGCATCAGTCTGTCGGAAGGAGCAAGGCCGCTTCGGAGCCATCTTCGATTGTTTCGGTGTCCTCGCCTTCTTCGGGGACATTGCCGCTATAGGCGGCCTTACCCATCGCCTGTTCGATCAGACCAAGCAGACGTCTTTGCCGATCTTCCATGAACTCCTCGAACTTGTCGGCGCGTAGGAGGGCAGGTTTTGACCGAGACAGACACTTGCTGACCGTCGAGATTTGAGATCCTCAGCATCTCATGACGGCGTCAGTGTGATAGCCGTTTGACTTGGTTGGGGCCGAATGGGCCGCGATGGCCCGGAACATCACCCGAACCGGAACGCCGATTCCACTGCCCCCATGACGACATCCGTCAGCGTCTTGCGTCCCGGATCAGTACCGGCCGCGCCGACCGCGACGTGAAGCGGCAGAAGGTGTTCCTCACGTGGATGAGCGTCACGGGCGGCGGGCATCTTGTGCCAGGCTGCAAGCGCATCGATGCGGTTCTCGGGCGTGGCCTTGGTGAGAACCTCCTCCAGCCACGCATCGAAGCGCTGCGACCCAGGGTCTGGAGAACCGACGTCAACGCCGCCACCGCGCATGCTGGCCATCATGGTCTGCATGTTGTGGTAAGTCATGCCACTGCCGATGATCAGCACGCCTTCGTCGCGCAAGGGGGCCAGCGCCTGCCCCAGCCGGATATGATCTTCGGCACCAAGGCTTGCCAGCAGAGAGACCTGCACGATCGGGACATCGGCATTGGGGAACGCAACCTTCAAGGGGATGAACACGCCGTGATCAAAGCCCCGGCCATGATCGTATTTCCAGTCAATGCCCGCCTCGCCCAGAAACGCGGCGATCCGAGCGGAAAGCTCCGGGGCGCCAGCGGCCGGAAACTTGATCTCATATGTGTGCGGCGGGAAGCCGTAGTAGTCATAAAGGAGCGGCGGCGACGTATTGTTCTGGATTGTAACGACCTCTTCCTCCCAATGACCGGATATCAAGACGATGGCCTTCGGTCGCGCGCCGATGTCTTCGGGAATTTGGCGCAAGTAGGCCGCCATCCGATCCCACGTGCCTGGCGGATTCCACTCCATGAAAAAACAGGGGCCGCCGCCATGGGGCACGAAGAGCGTGGGTAGCCTGCTCAAGGCGCACCTACGATCCAAGCCCCGACCTGCTGCAGCCGGGTTCTCCTGAACATTCGAACCGCAGACTTCATCCCTTGAAGGCCGCCGCGTGATCTTCGGCGAACTGACGGAAGGTGCGCGGGCGGCGCCCTGTCACCGCTTCGACCGTATCGGCGACATAGGCCAGATGACCGGCCGGACCCAGAGCGTAAAGCTCGTTCATCAGGTCCGCCAGCTTCTCCGGCATCCCGGCCGACATCATCCCTTCCTTTGCCGCGGCGAGCGGGACGTCGACATAGTTGACGCCTCTGTCGAGGACGTCGGACAGAATCGCGGCCATCTCCGCGCAGCTGACCGCCTCGCCACCGGTAATTGGATACTCCTTGTTCTCGTGTCCGGCCTCGGTCAGGGCCACGACGCCGACCTGGGCAATGTCGCGGGCATCGACCCAGCTAACCTTGCTATCGCCTAGTGGCATATAGAAAACGCCCTGCTCACGAATCGTGCCCGCGAACATGAGCATGTTCTGCATGAAGAAGGTCGGCTGGAGAAAAGTGTAAGCGATGCCCGTCGCCTTCACCTCTTCCTGGTTCTTTCCATGCCAGCGTCCGATTTCGACACCGGCGTCGGGCCCCGCGCCAATGCCCGTCGACATGACGATATGCTTCACGCCGGCGGGCTTCGCCGCCTGAATCGCCGCGGATTTCATGGCGATCTGATCGAGATGAAGCGGTGTGACCAGGAACAGCTTGTCCGCGCCGTCCATGGCGGCGGCCACCGTTTCAGGGCGGGAAAGATCGCCCGCCACCAACTGCACCTTCGTTCCCAGCACGGCCTCGGCCTTGGCCCTGTCACGGACCAGCGCCCGGACCCCCACGCCTTTCGCCACGAGTTGCCGCGTCACTTCTGACCCGATATTGCCGGTCGCGCCGATCACCAAAATCATCTCTACGCCTCCTGAACACTTGCCTTGGGATTGCGGAGCCGCCAGTCGATTGCCAAGACCCCGTCTCTCGCTTAATATCCTAACGGAAGCAACTCTCCTTTGAAAAGTAGGTACCCCGTAGTAACTGCCCATGACCCGTTTCGCCCATGAGCCATCTTGTCCCGTCGAAGCGATGTTCCGCGTCCTTATGGGGCCTTGGACAATGTATATCCTGTGGACCTTGAGGCGGGATGGGCCGCTCAGATTCGGTGTTTTGAAGAGGCAGCTGACTGGTGTTTCGTCGAAGGTGCTGACTGAGCGTTTGCGTTTGCTCGAAAGCGAAGGGCTTGTTTATCGCCAACACAACCCGACGATCCCGCCCGAAGTCACTTATGGGTTGACGGAGCACGGGAAGGGACTGGGCGATGCGCTGGACGCCCTTGAAGCGATCGCACGCCGCTGGGATAGTCGCAACGAGATCGCGTCGGAGCCGAAGATTCCTCTGAGGAATTCCGCGCGCACAGGACGATCCTGAGATTTTGTGCACGTCTGTCAACGAACGTATGAGACCTGTGCCCGGGTTGGGGTAGACGGCTGACAATGCTGCTTTTAGGTTGCGGCGACCGAGAGGGCAGGTAGGCACACTGACGGCTCAACTCTGGCTATGAGGCCTGCAGGCCACGTCGCTGAGGGGCAGGCTGTGCGGATAAGCCCGTGGCATGAGGTCATCAATGCGGCTGTTGGGATCGCATCGAAAGCATGTCTAGCAGGGCTCGCAACAGCAGGGTTCGGTGATCGTGCCCGACCCTCAGCCGGCT
>CAYWYS010000014.1:0-69247 GCA_964462675.1 uncultured Thioalkalivibrio sp. | reverse complement strand
GCTAGACGCCGCGGCGCTCGATTGGCGTGTAGTCGCGGGTGCCGGCGCCGGTATACAGCTGCCGTGGGCGACCGATGCGGCGCTCAGGATCGGTGATCATTTCCTGCCAGTGCGCCACCCAGCCCACGGTGCGCGCAATCGCGAACATCACGGTGAACATCGACGTCGGGATACCGATCGCCCGGTAGATGATGCCCGAATAGAAATCGACGTTCGGGTAGAGCTTCCGCTCGACGAAATAGGCGTCCTCGAGCGCGATTTCTTCCAGCCGCAAGGCCAGCTCGAACAACGGCGAGTCGGTGTGGCCGAGACGATTCAGCACCTTGTGGCACATCGTGCGGATCAGCTTGGCGCGCGGATCGAAGTTCTTGTAGACGCGATGACCGAAACCCATCAGGCGGAACGGGTCGTCCTTGTCCTTCGCCTTGGCGATGAACTTCGGAATATTGTCTACCGAGCCGATCTTCTCGAGCATCTGCAGCACGGCCTCGTTGGCGCCGCCGTGCGCAGGTCCCCACAGGGTGGCAATGCCCGCCGCGATCGCCGCGTAGGGATTGGTGCCCGAGCTGCCCGCGAGGCGCACCGTTGAAGTGCTGGCGTTCTGCTCATGGTCCGCATGCAGGATGAACAGCAGGTCCAGCGCCTCTGCGGCCACCGGATCCACGCGGTAATCCATGGTTGGCACGGCGAAAAACATGTTCAGCAGGTTGGCGGAGTAGGCGAGCTCGTTGCGCGGGTAGATGAACGGCTGGCCGACCGAGTGCTTGTAGGCGGCAGCCGCGATCGTCGGGATCTTCGCGATGATGCGATGGGAGAAGATCTCCCGGTGCCGCGGATTCTCGATGTCCGTCGAGTCATGGTAGAAGGCCGACATGGAGCCGACGACGGAGGCCAGCATCGCCATGGGGTGGGCGTTGTGGTGGAAGCCGTTGAAGTGACGCAGCAGCGTCTGGTTGATCAACGTATGCGTAGTGATGATGTGCGTGAAGCTCTCGAGCTGGCTGCGGGTGGGCAGTTCCCCGTAAAGCAGCAGGTATGAAACTTCGAGGAAACTGCTGCGCTCGGCCAGTTGGTCGACTGGGTAGCCGCGATACAGCAGCACGCCCTCGTCGCCGTCGATATAGGTGATCTTGCTTTCGCAGCTCGCCGTGGAGATGAAGCCCGGGTCGAGCGTGAACACGCCGAACTGCTTGTAGAGGGCGCCGATGTCCACCACGTCCGGGCCGACCGTCCCCGATCGCACGGGCATCTCGAGACGCTTGCCGTTGGCGTCGTTGACGAGGGTCAGGGTCTTGTTGCTCATGTGGCCTTCCTGGTCCGTGATGTTCGGTTCCGCGCGTCCGCAGCGTTGCGCGGCGGCTCGAAGAGAGGCCGCAACGGGTGTCTGCGGTTGAACGGGCGGGGCCCGGCCCCGACGCGGGGCTGGGTCGGCGCCGCGCAGGGCCAATGATTATAGTTCAGGGGGAACGGCATGTCCCGGGGGCCGGCAATCGAAAAGGGGCGCCACGAGGCGCCGCTGGATTCAAACTGCGTGCCGATTCCCCGTCAGGCGCTCATGCCGCCGTACTTGCGACGGAACTTGTCCACGCGGCCGCCGGTGTCAACGATCTTCTGCTTGCCCGTGTAGAACGGGTGGCACTGGGAGCAGACCTCGACATGCAGCTCGCGGCCCAGCGTCGAGCGGGTCGTGAACGCATTCCCGCAGCTGCAGACCACGTTGATTTCGGTGTACTCGGGGTGGATGTTCGGCTTCATGATCGGCCTTCCGGCGAGATTCTGTTGATCAGCTCGCCATCATAGCGAGTCGCTGCTTGGCCGGCAAGCGCTCCTCCGGCCGTGGCGTCCGGACTTCGTGCACCGCGCGGCGCGATCGGCCGGCGGGAGCCGGTCCCGTGGCCGACCATCGGCCTGCTGCAGTGCGGCGCGTTCTTGAGGAACAACCTTAAGTTCGCCGCAGAAGACATAATGCCCGGTAGAGCTTTCCAAATTATCCACAAACACTGTGGATAACTCTGTGGATCACGCCTTGATCATTGCGCCGCGAAGCATGTTTCCTGCAGCCCGCCTCAGTTTGGCGAAAAAGTGGTCACCCTAGGATGATTTCAATAAATACAAATGCTTGCGCAAAAACCCCTGCAGGGTATCGCGAGCTTTGCCGCGCGTATCGGGCCGCGCGCGCTCCGTCCCGGCGATTCGGGCCTCCATGTGAATAACTGGGCCGCAATTCACGCCCCGGCCGGCGGCAGAAACAGGGCCTGCGCATCGTTGAGAAAGCGTCGGCCGAAGGCCGTCGTCCGCCATCCGGTGCTGCCATCAGGCGCCAAGAAGCCCTGCCGGGCGGCCTGCTCGAGGCCCGGCAGGGCGGCCTCCGGCGGGAGCCCCGTGCGTGCGGCGAACAACTCAAGCGTAAATCCCGCATCCAGTCGCAGCGCATTGAGCATGAACTCGAACAGCCGTTCCGCGGGCGCCAGCGTCTTCTGATCCTTGAGCCGCGGCCCCTCGAGCCAGCCGGGCGGCCGGCGCCGCTTCCAGCGCCGGATGATCCGACCGTCCGGGAGCATGAGCTTGCCATGCGCCCCGGCGCCCAGGCCCAGGTAGTCGCCAAAGGTCCAGTAGTTCAGGTTGTGGCGGCATTCGCGGCCCGGGCGCGCCCATGCCGAAACCTCGTAGCGCGCAAATCCGGCGCACCGGAGCGCCTCGAGCGCCGCCAGCTCCATCTCGCCGGTGAGTTCGTCCTCGGGCAGCACCGGCGGCCGGCGGTGAAACGGCGTGCCCGGCTCCAGCGTGAGCTGGTACAGGGACAGGTGCGCAGGGGCGGCGGCGAGCGCCGCCGCCAGGTCCTGCGCGGCCTCCCCGGCCGTCTGCGTGGGCAGGCCGTACATCAGGTCGAGGTTGAAATTCTCGATGCCGGCGCCGGCGAGCTCGTCGATCGCGGCATGCGCCTGCCGCTCGTCATGAATCCGGCCGATTGCCGTCAGCAGGCGCGGCTGGAAGCTCTGGATGCCGAGCGACACGCGGTTTATGCCGGCGGCCGCGAAATCACTGAAGCGCCCGCGCTCGATCGTGCCCGGATTGGCCTCGAGGCTGACCTCGACATCGCGCGCGAGCGGCAGCCGTGCTGCGAGCCCTTCCAGGAAGCGGCCGATCAGCGGCGGCGGACACAGGCTCGGGGTGCCGCCGCCGAAGAACACGGTCGCCACCTGGCGGCCACGCACCATCGGCAGCTCGTCGTCCAGGTCCGCCAGCAGCGCGTCGACGTAGGCGGCATACGGCGCTGTACCGCGCAGCTCATGGCTGTTGAAGTCGCAGTAAGGACACTTGCACACGCACCACGGCAGGTGCACATAGACGCCCAGCGGGTCGAGCTCCCGAGGTGCCTGCACCGCTACGGCGCCGCTCCGCCGGGCGCGCCCGCGAGGGCGGCGTCCGCGCGCAGCCGCGCCAGCAGCTCGGCGAACGCCTGCCCGCGGTGGCTGCGCTGGTTCTTCTCGACGGGCTCGAGCTCGGCGGCGCTGCGCGTGTCGCCCGCCGGGATGAACACCGGGTCGTAGCCGAAGCCGCCGCCGCCACGTGGCGCAGGCGCAATGGCGCCTTCCCAGCGGCCTTCGCAGACCACCGGCAGCGGATCTTCCGCGTCGCGCAGCAGCACCGCGACGCAGACGAAGCGCGCGGCGCGCCGCGGCGCCGCCACGCCCTCCAGCCCGGCCAGCAGCTTGCGGATGTTCGCCGCGTCGCCGCCCGCGCCGGCATAGCGCGCAGAGCGGATCCCCGGCGCCCCGCCAAGCGCATCCACGACCAGCCCGGAATCATCGGCAAGCGCCGGCAAGCCACTGCCGAGCGCCGCGTGCCGGGCCTTGAGGATCGCGTTCTCGATGAAGGTGAGGCCGGTCTCGTCCACGGGCTCGATGCCGTAGTCCGCCTGCGCGACGATCTCGATCCCGGCCGGCGCGAGCAAGGCGCCGATCTCGCGCGCCTTGCCGCGGTTGCCGGTGGCAAGCACGAGGCGGCGGCGCGGGCGAGTCACTCCTGCAGCGCCTGCCGCTGCAGCTCGAGCAGTTCGACGACGCCGCCCGCCGCGAGATCCAGCAGCTGCTCGAGCTCCGAACGCCTGAAAGCATGGCCCTCGGCCGTGCCCTGCAGCTCGACGAAGGCGCCCGCATCGTTCATGACCACGTTCATGTCGGTCTCGGCCTCGACGTCCTCCGCATAGTCGAGGTCGAGCACGGCGCTGCCGCGGTAAATGCCCACCGACACCGCGGCGATCTGGCCATGCAGCGGGTCGTTCCTGAGCGCGCCGTCGGCCCGCAGCCGGCGCATCGCGTCCACGAGAGCGACATACGCGCCGGTGATCGCCGCCGTGCGCGTGCCGCCGTCCGCCTGCAGGACGTCGCAGTCGAGCGTCACAGTGCGCTCGCCGAGCGCCTTCAAGTCGAGCACGGCCCTGAGGCTCCGCCCGATCAGGCGCTGGATTTCCAGGGTGCGCCCGCCCTGGCGGCCGCGTGCCGCCTCGCGGGCGTTCCGCGTGTGGGTCGCGCGCGGCAGCATGCCGTACTCGGCAGTCACCCAGCCCTGGCCCTGGCCCTTCAGGAAAGGCGGCACGCGGTCTTCGACGCTCGCGGAACAAAGCACGCGCGTCTGGCCGAAAGCCACCAGCACGGAGCCTTCCGCATGGCGCTGGAAGCCGCGGGTGAAGGACACCGGACGCAGTTCATCCGCACGACGATCGCTGGGTCTCACAAGCGCACTCCGCAAGAAATCATTTGTCCGCGAGCACGCGCAGAGCGACCGCGGTCGTGTTGTCACTGTAGGGCGTGCCCACCCGGACCGCACGGCCCGCGATCCGCGCGAGCCAATCCGCCAGCGTCACGCCTTCCTCCGGACCAGCCGCGATATCAGCGTCTGAGACACCGGACCACAGGCCGTCAGAGCAGACCAGCAGCAGATCGCCGGGCTCGAGCGGCACCGGCTCAGAAACCGTGATCAAGGGGCGCTCGGCCGCGCCGCCGAGGCAGTACTCGACATAGTGGCGCATCGGGTGGCCGGCGATCTCGTCCTCGCTGATCAGGCCGTCCTGCAGCAGGCTCTCGATCGGCGTGTGGTCCCGGGTGCGCGTGATGACAATGCCGGCGCGCGCCAGGTAGACGCGCGAGTCGCCGACATGGCCCCAGCTGGCGTGTTCATCCCGGATCATGCACACGGCGCAGGTGGCCCGCGGCCGGCTGCCGAGGCCGACCCTGTCACCCACCGCGACGACGGCGTCGTGCGCGGCCTCGAGGGCCGACTGGAGCAAGGCACGCGGCTCGATACCGGCCGCCGCCGCGGAGAAGCTCCGGCACAGCGAATCCACGGCCACCTCGGCGGCCAGCGCGCCGCCGCTGTGCCCGCCCATGCCGTCGGCCACGACCAGCAGCACGCTGCCGTTGTGTGCTTGCGCGGCAGCGCGATCCTGGTTCTCTTCACGATCGCCGAGGAGACTTACCTCAGCAGTTTCGAAGCGCAATTCGACCCCCGGGCCTTCTGCTAGACTACGCGCCCGCCTCGAGCACGGCAGTCGGCAAGTATAAGCGCAGCTCGGCATGGAAACGCAGCAATGATTCGCAGCATGACCGGATTCGCCCGCGTGGAGTGCGGCGCGCCCTGGGGGGCGGTCGCCTGGGAGCTGCGCTCCGTCAACCATCGCTACCTCGAGATCGGCCTGCGGCTGCCCGAGGACCTGCGGGTGCTGGAGAGCCGGTTCCGCCAGCAGGCCGCCGGCCGCCTGAAGCGCGGCAAGGTCGAGGCTGCGCTCCGGGTCAGCTGGGATCTGGCGGGCGACCGCCAGCTGGCCGTCGATCTCGAGCTCGCCGCGCGGGTTGCCGAAGCCGCCGCCGCGATCCGCGACCGCGTCGGCGGGCTGGCGATGCCCGGCGCGATCGACCTGCTGCGCTGGCCCGGCGTGGTGCGCGAGCAGGAACGCGACCTGGAACCGGTGGCCGCCTTGGCCGCGGAGGCGCTCGACCGGGCGCTGGACGAGCTCGAGGCGGCGCGCGCGCGGGAAGGGGAGCGCCTCGCGCAGGCCCTGGCCGAGCGCTGCCAGTCGATCGCCTCGCTCGTGCAGCAGGTGCGCCAGGCGTTGCCGACGATCCGCGACGGCCTGCGGGCACGGCTGCTCGACCGGTTGGCGGGACTCGATCTCGAGACCGATCCGCAGCGGCTCGAGCAGGAGCTGGTCATCCAGCTGGGCAAGATGGACGTGGACGAGGAACTCGACCGGCTGGCGAGCCACATCGCCGAAGTTCGCCGCATCCTGGCGGCCGATGACGACGAGGCCAATGGCCGCCGGCTCGACTTCCTGATGCAGGAATTCAACCGCGAGGCGAACACGCTCGGCTCGAAGTCCGTCGATAACGAGACCACCCGCATCGCGGTGGAGCTCAAGGTGCTGATCGAGCAGATGCGCGAGCAGGTCCAGAACATCGAGTGATGCACGCGTGAGCGCACAGAACAAGCTGTTCGTGATCTCCGCGCCCTCGGGTGCCGGCAAGACCAGCCTGGTGAACGCACTGATGGAGCGCGAACCGGAACTGCGCTTTTCGGTGTCCTTCACGACCCGGGCGCAACGGCCCGGGGAACAGGACGGGCAGCACTATTTCTTCGTCACGCCGGAGCGTTTCAGGGAAATGATCGAGGCGGGCGCGTTCCTCGAGTATGCGCAGGTGTTCGACAACTTCTATGGCACGGCGCGTGCCCAGGTGGACGCGTTGCTCGCCGCCGGCCACGGCGTCGTGCTCGAGATCGACTGGCAGGGCGCGCGCCAGGTTCGCGCCGCGATGCCCGACTCGGCCGGCATCTTCATCCTGCCGCCGTCCCGGGCCGAGCTCGAACGGCGCCTGCGCGGCCGCAAGACCGACGCCGAGACCGTGATTCGCCGGCGGCTGGCGGATGCGGCGACCGACATGTCGCACTGGCGCGAATTCGATTTCGTCGTCATCAACGACGAGTTCGCAGCGGCGCTGCAGGCGCTGTCCGACATCGTCCGGGGCCGGGGCGAGGCGTTCAGGGCCGAGCGTCCGGAGCTGGCGGGGGTCGCCGCGGCCCTGTTGGGCTGACCCCCGGCAATGCGCCGACGCTGGTAGCGGCGGCGCCTGTTCCGTTACTATGCTCGCCATGCCCCGGTCTGCGGGGCTCCGTCATTGTGAGCAGAGAAAAATCATGGCCCGGATCACTGTCGAAGATTGCATGCAGAACGTGGATAACCTGTTCGACCTCGTCCTGATCGCCTCGCGGCGCGCGCGGCAGCTGGCCAACGGGGCCCCGTCGACGCTCGAGTGGCACAATGACAAGGCCACGGTGCTGGCGCTGCGCGAGATCGCCGAGGGCGCGATCGGGCATGACATCCTGGCCGAGCCCGACCCGCCGGTCGCGCCGCGCGAGTACGAGCTATTCGACCGTCCCATCCCGCCGATGGGAGACTGACCCGAGGGCCCGAACGCCGTGGACTACGCCGCTTCCTTCCTGGCTCGACTGCCGAAGAGGAAGCGGTCGATTGGGCTTGACCGCCTCAATCGCAGGATGCAGCGCTACCTGTCCCCCGAGCAGGTCGCGCAGGTCAACGAGGCCTACGAGTTCGCTGCCAAGGCGCACGAGGGCCAGCAGCGCCAGTCCGGCGAACCCTACATCTCGCACCCGGTCGCCGTCGCCACGATCCTCGCCGAGCTGAAGCTCGATTCCCAGACGCTGATGGCGGCATTGCTGCACGACGTCATCGAGGACACCGGCGTCCCGAAGGACCACATCGCGTCCTTGTTCGGCGAAGAGGTCGCCGAGCTCGTGGACGGCGTCAGCAAGCTGGACAAGATCGAGTTCCGCAGCCGTGCCGAGGCCCAGGCGGACAGCTTCCGCAAGATGCTGCTCGCCATGGTCGGCGACATCCGCGTGATTCTCGTCAAGCTCGCGGACCGCACGCACAACATGCGCACGCTGTGGATCATGCCGCCGGAGAAGCGCCGGCGGATCGCGCGCGAGACGCTCGAGATCTATGCGCCGATCGCCAATCGCCTGGGCATGAACGCGATCCGCGTCGAACTCGAGGATCTCGGCTTCCGCTGCCTGCACCCCTACCGTTACCGGGTCCTCGAACGGGCGCTGAAGCGTGCCCAGGGCACGCAGAAGCAGATCATCCAGAAAATCGGCAAGCGCTTCGCCGAGGGCCTCGACGAGGTGCGCATCGAGGCCCGCGTCAGCGGCCGCGAGAAGCACATCTACAGCATCTACCGGAAGATGCGCGACAAGAAGCGCGCCTTGAACGAGATCGTGGATGTCTACGGCATCCGCGTGATCGTCGACTCGGTGGACGACTGCTACCGCGCGCTCGGCATCGTGCACCGGTGCTACAAGCCGATGCCGGGGCGGTTCAAGGATTACATCGCGATCCCGCGCGTCAACGGCTACCAGTCCCTGCACACGACGCTGTTCGGCCCCGGCGGGCTGCCGTGCGAGGTGCAGATTCGCACCGAGGACATGGATCGGGTGGCGGAGTCCGGCATCGCCGCGCACTGGCTCTACAAGACCGGCGGCCACTCCTCGGCCCAGCCCCAGGTGCGGGCGCGCGAATGGCTCACCAACCTCATGGAGATGGAGGAGGGCGGCACCTCCGAGGAATTTCTCGAGAGCGTCAAGATCGACTTGTTCCCGGACAAGGTCTACGTGTTCACGCCGAAGGGCGACATCGTGCGCCTGCCGCGCGGCGCGACCTGCGTCGACTTCGCCTACGCGGTGCATACCGGCGTGGGCAATCGCTGCGTGGCCGCGCGCATCGACCGGCGCCCGGTGCCGCTGCGGACCGTGCTGAAGAACGGTCAGACCGTGCAGATCGTGACGGCGCGGGGCGCGACGCCGAATCCGGCCTGGGTCAACTTCGTGGTCACCGCGAAGGCGCGCATGTCGATCCGCAATTTCCTCAAGAACCTGCAACGCCACGAGGCCGCGGACCTCGGCAAGCGCCTGCTCGACAACGCGCTGCGCGAGTTCAAGCTGACGCTGCGCAAGGTGCCGGACGAGCGCATGCGCGCCGCGCTCGACCTGCTGGGTTGCAACAACGCGCAGGAACTCTACGAGCAGATCGGCCTCGGCGAGCGCATGGCTTCGCTGGTCGCGCGCCGGCTGTTGCCCGACGAGCATGGCGAGGAGGGTGGCGGACAGGCCGCGCCGCTGACGATCGCCGGCACCGAGGGCATGGTGGTCACCTACGGGCGCTGCTGCCACCCGATTCCCGGCGACACGATCTTCGGGTACCTGAGCGCCGGCCGCGGCATCGTCATCCACCGGGACGACTGCGGCAACCTGGCGGAATTCCGCAAGCAGCCCGACAAGTGGCTGGCGGTGGAGTGGGAGCGCAAGCTCAATCGCACCTTCCCGGTCGAGATTCGCGCCGAGGTGCGCAACCGGCTCGGCGTGCTGGCGGCTGTCGCGGCGAATATTTCCTCGGCCGAGACGAACATCGAGCATGTCCAGGTCGTCGAGCGGGACGGCGACAGTTCGTCGCTGATCTTCCTGTTGCAGGTCAACGGCCGCGACCAGCTCGAGCGCGTCCTCCGGAGCATCCGCGCAATGCCGGACGTGTTGACCGTCACGCGCACCAATACCTGAAGGAGACGCCATGACACGCCGCGCGATCGCCACCCCGGAAGCACCTGCCGCGATCGGCACCTACTCGCAGGCCGTCGCCGCGGGCGGCGCGGTCTGGCTGTCGGGCCAGATACCGCTCGATCCGCGCACGATGCAGCTCGTCGAGGGCGACATCGAGGCGGAGGTGCGGCAGGTGTTCCGCAACCTCGCGGCGGTCGCCGCCGCGTCCGGGGCGACGCTCGACGACGTGGTGCGCTTCACCGTGTTCCTGACCGACCTCGGCGACTTCGCCGTCGTCAACCGCGTCATGGAAGAAGTGCTGCGGCCGCCCTACCCGGCGCGCGTCACGGTGCAGGTCTCCGCGCTGCCGAAGGGCGCGCGCGTCGAGGTCGACGCCATCCTGGTGCCCGGGAACTAAGCCGCCGGCCGAGCGCGTGGCTCTCGCGCCTGAAGATCCCGTCACGCGGCTCAGCGGCGTGGGCCCGGCGCTCGCGGCGCGGCTCGAGCGGCTTGGCGTGCGCACCATCCAGGACCTGGCGTTCCTGCTGCCGCTGCGTTACGAGGACCGCACCCGCGTCGTGCCGATCGGCGCGCTGCGGCCGGGCCAGCGAGCGGTGGTCGAAGGGGAGGTCCTGCTGGCCGAGGTCGTCCGCCGGCGCCGGCCGATGCTGGTGGTCGCATGCGGCGATTCGACCGGCATGCTGACGCTGCGTTTCTTTCATTTCACGGCACGCCAGCAGCAGCAGCTCGCGCGCGGCACCCGGCTGCGCTGCTTCGGCGAAGTGCGCGCGGGCCAGCGCGGGCCGGAATTGATCCACCCCGAGTATCGGCTGGTGGATCCCGCCGTGGCGGCGCCGGACGATGACGCGCTGACGCCGATCTACCCCGGCACCGAGGGCCTGCACCAGGGGCGCACCAGGCAGCTCGTCCGCCAGGCGCTGGCCGGGCTCGACGGGAGCCTTCCCGAGTTGTTGCCGCCCGGCGCGCTCGCGGGCCGCGGCCTGCCGACCCTGAACGAGGCCTTGCGACTGCTGCACTCGCCGCCGCCCGAGACCGGGGCCGCAGCGCTGGAGTCAGGCGAACACCCGGCGCGGCGGCGGCTCGCGCTCGAGGAGTTGCTGGCGCACCAGCTGGCGATGCGGGCGCGGCGCCACGAGGCGCGCCGTGAAGCGGCGTGGCCGCTGGCGGGCGGCGCGCTCGTCGAGCGCTTCGTCGCGAGCCTCCCGTTCGCGTTGACGGTTGCCCAGCAGCGCGTCATCGCGGAAGTGCGCGCGGATCTCGCGCAACCGGTGCCGATGATGCGCCTCGTGCAGGGCGACGTCGGCAGCGGCAAGACCGTCGTGGCCGCGGCCGCAGCGCTGCACGCCGTGGCCAGCGGCGCGCAGGCGGCCATCATGGCGCCGACGGAGTTGCTCGGCGAGCAGCACCACGCCAGCTTTCGCGCCTGGCTCGAGCCGCTGGATGTCCCGGTATGCTGGTTGTCGGGCTCGCAAACCGCGGCCGAGCGGCGTGCTGCGCTCGCCCGGCTCGCGTCGGGCGAGGCCGCGGTCGCGGTGGGCACCCACGCGCTGTTCCAGCAGGGTGTGCGGTTTGCGCGGCTGGCGCTGGCGATCATCGACGAGCAGCATCGCTTCGGCGTTCACCAGCGCCTCGCGCTGACCGACAAGGGACTCGACGCGGGGCGACGCCCGCACCAGCTGGTCATGACCGCGACGCCGATCCCGCGCACCCTCGCGATGGCCACTTATGCGGACCTCGACACTTCGATCATCGACGAGCTGCCGCCCGGGCGGGGGCTGGTGCGCACCGTCGCGATGCCGGACACGCGCCGCGCCGAGGTGATCGCGCGCATCCGCGAGGCCTGCGCGGCCGGGCGCCAGGCCTACTGGGTCTGCCCGCTGATCGAGGAGTCCGACCAACTGCAGGCCCAGGCCGCCGAAGACACGGCTGCATTGCTGACCGCAACGCTGCCGGAGCTGTCGATCGGGCTGATCCACGGCCGGCTCAGGCCCGCCGACAAGGAGCGGATCATGCGCGCGTTCAAGGCCGGCGAGATCCACCTGCTGGTCGCGACGACAGTCATCGAGGTCGGGGTCGACGTGCCGCGCGCCAGCCTGATGATCATCGAGAATGCCGAGCGCATGGGCCTCGCGCAGTTGCACCAGCTGCGCGGCCGGGTCGGGCGCGGCGAGGATGACGCGACCTGCCTGCTGCTGTATCGCCCGCCGCTGTCGCCCGCCGCGACGACGCGGCTCGCCGCGCTGCGCGACAGCAATGATGGCTTCGAGATTGCACGCACCGACCTGCAACTGCGCGGCCCCGGCGAAGTCCTTGGAATCCGCCAGACGGGCCTGCTGGGGATGAAAGTCGCGGACCTGGTGCGCGACCAGGGGATGATGCCGCTGGTGCAGGCGCTCGCGGACCGGCTGCTCGAGCAGCATCCCGAGGCGGTTGCGGCGCTGATCCGCAGGTGGGTCGGAGAATCGGCCCGCTACGGACAGGTCTGAGGATCGATGAACCCATCTATAATGCCCATCCACTCCGGCTGCCAGCGCGCCCCATGACCAGCGAAAGCTCTCTCAATGCCAGCACCGCTGCCCTCGCCGGACCGCTGCGCTGGCTGCCGGCGACCACGCCGGGCGCATTGCCGGCGGATCCCGCATTGTGCGAGTGGCTGCAGGACGCGGGCTCGCTGACCTCGCGCTTACGCGCCGCCTGCGGGCCGGGCTTCAGGCTGGAGTTGCTCGGCGAGGCGGCGGAACCGCTGCCCGACGACGCCAGCACACTGCTCGAAGGCAGCGAGGCGCGCGCGCGCCGCGTGCGGATGTTCTGCGGCGACAGCCTGTGTGTCTGCGCGACGACACTGATCCCGGCCGTCACGCTGGCCGGAGATCCGTGGCTGGCGGCGCTCGGCGACCGCCCGCTCGGCGACGCGCTGCTGGAGCGCGGCGGCATCCAGCGCTCGCCGTTCGAGTTCACGCGTGCCAACCCGGCGCACCCGCTGTTCATCCCGGCGCTCGAGGGCACGGATATTCGTCCCGCGTGGGTGTGGGCGCGGCGCTCCCTGTTCCGGCTGGCCGCCGGGCCGCTGCTGATCTACGAGATATTCCTGCCAGGCCTGACCCGATGCGGGCACCGCTAGGCGCGCGCGGGCCGGCCCGCCGGCTCGTCTCCCAGCTGAAGGAATACGGATTGCTGATGCGGCTCGACCGGCCGATCGGCATCCTGCTGTTGCTGTGGCCGACGCTGTGGGCGCTGTGGATCGCCGGCGAGGGCCGGCCTGATCCGCACGTGTTCCTGGTGTTCGTCGCCGGCGTCGTGCTGATGCGTTCGGCAGGCTGCGTCATGAACGACTTTGCCGACCGGCGTATCGACCCCCATGTCGAACGCACGCGGGAACGGCCGCTTTCGCGTGGCGTGGTGTCGCCCATCGAGGCGCTGCTGCTTGCGGCAGCGCTCGGCGCGGTCGCTTTCGGACTGGTGCTGACGCTGAACCGGCTGACGGTGCTGATGGCGCTGGCCGGCGCCGTGCTGACGATCGCCTACCCCTTCCTGAAGCGCGTCACGCATCTGCCGCAGGTGTGGCTGGGCGCATCGTTCGGCTGGTCGGTGCCGATGGCGTTCGCGGCGCAGACCGGCGCCCTGCCGCAGCTGGCATGGCTGATGTTCATCGCCGTCGTGCTGTGGGCCGTCGTCTACGACACGATGTACGCGATGGTCGACCGCGAAGACGACCTGCGCCTCGGGGTACGCTCCACGGCCATCCTGTTCGGCGACGCGGACCGACTGATGATCGGCGCGCTGCAGGTGTTGCTGCTGGTGGCGCTGTGGCTGATCGGCCGGCAGGCCGGCCTCGGCGACTGGTACTCCGGCTCGCTGGCCGTGGCCGCGGGCCTGTCGGCATGGCAGCAGTACCTGATCCGCGCGCGGCGGCCGGCCGAGTGCTTCCGCGCGTTCCTGAACCACAACTATCTGGGCATGGCCGTGTTCATCGGCATCCTGCTGCACTACACCTTCGCAACGGCCTGAGCGGTCCCGCCGCGGGCGACCGCCCAGACTTCGACCTCGGCCGCGCCGGCGGCCAGCAGTTCGCGGCTCAAGGCGGCGGCCGTCGAGCCGGTGGTCAGGACGTCGTCGACGACCGCCACCCGGAGGTCCCGCACTTCACCCGTCGCCGCGAACGCGCCGCGCAGGTTGCGATAGCGCTGCGCCGCCGCGAGTCCGGCCTGCGGCGGCGTCGCGCCGATACGACGGCAGGCACCGTGCAGCAGCGGCGCACCGAGTGCGCGGGCGATCGGCCGGGCGAGCTCGAGCGCCTGGTTGAAGCCGCGCTCGGCGAGCCGCGTGCGGTGCAGCGGCACCGGCACGATGGCGTCAGCCCGGCGCCCGGCGCAGGCCGCCGCGAGCAGTCGACCGAGCAAGGCGCCGTAGTGCAGCGCGCCGCCGTACTTGAAGCGGCTGACGAGCGCGTCCACCGGGAAGCTCCACGCCAACGGGGCCAGGGCCCGTGCCCATGGCAGGTGCGCGTCGCGGCAGGCACCGCACGCGCCGGCGGCTGCGAGCGGGCGCGCGCAGCGGACGCAGGCCTGGCTGATCCACGGCAGGTCGTCACGGCACCCGGCACACAGCCCGAGCCGACCCGCGGGCCCGCCGCACAGCTCGCAGGCCCAGCGCGGCAACGCCCGCCCCAGTCGCTCGTAAACTTTTCTGTACTCCACAGGTTGACAGCCCGTTCCCGCGGCCCGAATACTCGCCGCGCAGTGTCCCGCGTCGCCGCCATTTGCGGAGGCGGGCATATCTGGCCGGATCGCCTGGAATGAGACCTTCGACAGCGAGTGACCGCAGATGACCACAGCCCGCCAGGACTGGCGCCTCGAGGAAGTGCGCGCGTTGTTCGAACTGCCGTTGTTCGACTTGCTCTACCGGGCCCATGGCGTGCACCGCGAGCACTTCCCGCCCAACGAGGTGCAGGTCAGCACGCTGCTGTCCGTCAAGACCGGCGCCTGCCCGGAAGACTGCGCGTATTGCCCGCAGAGCGTCCGGCACGACACCGGACTGCCGGCCGATCCGCTGCTCGAAGTCGCGCAGGTCGTGGAGCGCGCGCGCGTCGCGCGTGACTCGGGCGCGACGCGTTTCTGCATGGGCGCGGCGTGGCGCAACCCGAAGCCGAAACAGCTCGCGGCCGTCGCCGAGATGGTGCGCCAGGTGCGCGCGCTGGGGCTCGAGACCTGCGCCACGCTCGGCATGCTGAGCGCCGAGCAGGCCCAGGCGCTGCACGCGGCCGGGCTCGACTTCTACAATCACAACCTCGACACGTCCGAGGCCTTCTATCCGGAAATCATCACGACCCGCACTTACGCGGATCGGCTCGAGACGCTGCAGCATGTGCGCGACGCCGGGCTCAAGGTGTGCTGCGGCGGCATCCTCGGCATGGGCGAGACCCGCGAGGACCGCGTGGCGCTGCTGCACACACTGGCGACGCTGCCGGCGCATCCCGAGAGCGTGCCGATCAACCAGCTCGTCCGGGTGCCGGGCACGCCATTGGCCGGCGCGGAGCCGCTCGATCCCTTCGAGTTCGTTCGCACCATCGCCGTCGCGCGCATCCTGATGCCGGGCTCGCACCTCAGGCTATCGGCCGGCCGGACCGAGATGAGCGCCGAGATGCAGGCGCTGGCGTTTTTTGCCGGCGCCAACTCGGTGTTCTATGGCGAGAAGCTGCTGACCACGCCGAACCCGGATGCCGATGGCGACATGGCGCTGTTCCGGCGGCTCGGCCTCGTGCCGGAGCCCGCCCGTGGCGACGCCGCGCGCAACTGAAGGGCTCGACGCCGAACTCGGGCGACTCGCCGCCGCGGGCCTGTATCGTCGCCGCCGCGTCGTCGCGCAGCACGCGGCGCTCGGACCCGCCGAGCTGCTGGTCGACGGCCGGCGCTGCCTGGCGTTCTGCAGCAATGACTATCTCGGGCTGGCGCGCGACCGGCGCGTCGCCGCCGCGCTGGCCGACGGCGCCGTCGCCTGGGGCGCCGGCAGCGGCGCCGCGCATCTCGTCACCGGGCACACGACCGAGCACCAGGCGCTCGAGGAGGAACTGGCCGAGTTCACCGGCCTGCCGCGCGCGCTGTTGTTCTCGACCGGCTACATGGCAAACCTCGGGCTGGTCGGCGCGCTGGCCGGTCGCGGCGACCTGGTCGTCGAGGACAAGCTCAACCACGCCTCGTTGATCGACGCGAGCCGGCTGTGCGGCGCCAAGGTGCGCCGCTATGCGCACACGGACCCGGCTGCGGCCGCCCGTCGCCTCGCGGAACCGGCCTCCGGCCGCCGCTTCATCGTGACCGACGGCGTATTCAGCATGGACGGCGACGCGGCGCCGCTCGACGCCCTGGCAAGCCTCGCGCGCACGGCTGGCGCCGGGCTGCTGGTGGACGACGCCCACGGGCTCGGCGTCGTCGGCCCGCAAGGGCGCGGCTCTGTCGCCGCCGCCGGCCTCGATCCCGGCGCCGTCACTGCGCTGGTCGGCACGCTCGGCAAGGCCTTCGGCACCTTCGGCGCATTCGTCGCAGGCTCCGATGCGCTCGTCGAGACGCTGATCCAGCGGGCGCGCACCTATATCTACACCACGGCCCCGCCGCCCGCCGTGGCCGCGGCGACCCGCGCGGCGCTCCGGATCGCGCGGGACGAGGACTGGCGGCGCGAGCGCCTTGCGACGCTGGTGACGCGGTTCCGCCGTGGCGCCGCGGCGCTCGGCTTGCGCCTGACGCCATCGACGACGCCGATCCAGCCCGTCATCGCCGGTGACGCGCGCGCCGTGCTGGCGGCGGCCGAGGCGCTTTACCAGGCCGGCCTGTGGGCGACGCCGATCAGGCCGCCGACCGTGCCGGCCGGATCGGCGCGCCTGCGCATCACGTTTTCCGCCGTGCACCGCGACGAGGACGTCGATCGGCTGCTGGCGACGCTGGCCGGGATCGCCGCGCTGCGCGCGGATCGCACAGCATGAGGCTGCACGCGGAAACTGCCGGACGCGGACCAAAGCTCGTGCTGCTGCACGGCTGGGGGCTGCACTCCGGCATCTGGGCGACGCTGTTGCCGGCCTTGTCGCGGCACTTTTGCGTCACCTCCATCGACTTGCCCGGCCACGGCCACAGCGCCTGCCCGCCGGGCGGCTTCGGGCTCGACGAGGCGGTCGCGGCAATCGCAGCAGTCGCGCCGCGGCATGCCGCCTGGCTCGGCTGGTCGCTTGGCGGCCAGCTGGCGATGAGCGCGGCGCTCGCCGGCCACGCGATCAGCCGCCTCGTGCTGGTTGCGACGACGCCGCGCTTCGTCGCCGCACCCGGATGGCCGTGCGCGATGCCCGCCGAGACCTTCGCGGAATTCGCGGCCTCACTGAGCGTCGATCATCGCCGCGCCGTGCGAAATTTCCTGGCGCTGCAACTGCGTGGCGACCGGCGGGCCGCGGCGCTGCTGCCGGCGCTGCGCGCAACTTTGCTGGAGCGTGGCGATCCGGCGCCCGGCGCACTGCGCGCCGGCCTCGGCATCCTCGCCGCAACCGACCTGCGCGCGCGGCTGACGGGGCTGCGCCAGCCCGCGCTGGTGATCGCCGGGGAGCGCGACCGCCTGACGCCGGCCGCCGCCGGCAGGCGCCTCGCCGCGGCGCTGCCGGCCGGGCGCTTCGTCGAGCTGCCGGGGGCGGCGCATGCGCCCTTCCTGACCCATCCCGAGCTGTTCGTCGCCACTGTGGCCAGCTTCCTGGGCGGCGAGGAAGCGGTCGCATGAGCGGCGATCCATTCGCACTCGATGCGCGCCGGGTGGGCGCATCCTTCGATGCCGCTGCCGGCGACTACGATGCCGTGGCGGTGCTCCAGGCCGAGGTTCGCGAGCGGCTGCTGGATCGCCTCGAGCTGTTCCGGATCCAGCCGCGGCGGATTCTCGACGCGGGTTGCGGCACCGGCCGCGGCGCAGGCGCCCTGCTGCGCAAATACCGCGGCGCCGAGCTCGTCGCGCTGGATCTCGCGCCGGGCATGCTGCGCGCCGCGCGCCGGCAGCGGCCGTGGCTGCGGCGCCTCGATGCCGTGTGCGCCGATGCCGCAGCGCTGCCGCTGGCCGACGCCTCGGTGGACCTGGTGTTCTCCAACCTGATGCTGCAGTGGTGCAATGAACCGGACCGGGTGTTCGCGGAGTTCCGTCGGGTGTTGCGGCCCGGCGGCCTCGTGCTGTTCACGAGCTTCGGCCCGGACACGCTGAAGGAGCTGCGCGCGGCCTGGGGGCGGGCTGACGGCCACACGCATGTCAGCCGCTTCATCGACATGCATGACCTCGGCGACGCGCTGCTGCGCGCCGGCCTCGGTGAACCGGTCATGGACATGGAGCATCTCACCCTGACCTACGCCGACGTCCGCAGCCTGATGGGCGACCTGAAGACGATGGGCGCCCGCAATGCGACCGCCGGGCGCAGCCGCGGCCTGACCGGGCGGCGGCGCCTCGCGGCCGTCGAAGCGCATTACGAGGCACTGCGACACGAGGGGCGCCTGCCGGCGACCTGGGAGGTCGTCTACGGCCACGCCTGGGCCGGCGCGCCGCGGGCTGGCAAGCCGCCGGGCGGCGAAGTCGCCGTGCCGCTGGCACGGCTCGGACGGCGCGGCTGATGCGGGGCGTGTTCGTGACCGGCACCGACACGGGCGTCGGCAAGACGCTGTTTGCCGCCGCGCTGCTGTTGCAGCTCCGCGCGGCCGGCATCGCGGCCGCCGCCTGCAAGCCGGTTGCGGCCGGCTGTCGCAGGGAGGCCGGACGGCTCGTCAGCACCGATGCCGAGCTGCTCGCGGCCGCGGCGCCGGCGCCACTGGCGACCCTGAACCCGATCGCGCTCGCGCCGGCCATTGCGCCGCACATCGCCGCCAGCGAGGCCGGCATGAGGCTGGACGCGGCGGCACTCGTCTCGGCCTGCCGCGCGGCGGCGGCCGGCACAGCGTTCCTCGTCGTCGAAGGGGCGGGCGGCTGGCGCGTGCCGATCGGCCCCGGGGAAACGCTCGCCGATGTCGCGCGCGGGCTCGGCCTGCCGGTCGCACTGGTCGTCGGCCTGCGGCTCGGCTGCCTCAATCACGCGCTGCTGACCGCGGAGGCGATTCGCGCCGATGGCCTGGAACTCGCCGGCTGGGTGGCAAACCCGGTCGATCCGGACATGCCGCGGCGCGAGGCGAACATCGCGGCGCTGGCCGAGCGGCTGCACGCCCCGCTGCTGGCGCGACTGCCGGTCTGCCGCGGGCCCGACGAGGCTGCGCGGGTGCGCGAGGCCGCCGGGGCGCTGCCCGCGGACCTGCCCGCCCGGCTGGCGGGCTGAGTTGCGCGCTCACCACATTCGATGTTGCGTGCCATTGCGGCATTCACTTACGATTGCCCGGCTTTTGAGATGCCGTGGTGCGCCACGGGAGGTTGAAGACGTCTCCGGTGCCAGCGACCAGCCCCTCGGACAGATCCTGGTCAGCGCGAATTCGTCGCTGACCCGGCAGGGTGCGCTGCTGTTCTTCGGCGTGACGGCAGGGATGTCCCTGTTGATCGCGGGCTTGCTGGCGGCGCGCGGTTTCTGGCCAGTGCTGCCGTTCGCCGGGCTCGAGCTGTTCGTGCTGGGCCTGGCGCTGGGCCTGAGCCAGCGACGCGGCCGCTACCGGGAGGTCGTCAGCATCTACCCGGACCGGATCGTCATCGAGAAAGGTGTTGGCGCGGTGGAGGAGCGTTTCGAGCTGCCGCGCAACTGGACGAAGGTTGAGCTGGTGCCGGCGCGCTGGCGCGGTCATCCGAGCCGACTGCTGTTGCGCTGCCACGGCAAGCGCTGGGAAGTCGGCGCCGTGCTGACCGAGACCGAGCGCCAGAGTATGCGCGGCCGCCTCGCGGAGCTGATCGACGGCAGGGAGCTGTCGCATGCAACCGGGGAGCGGTCGGCGGCGAAAGATTGTGAGTGAGAGAGTCCTGATCGAGGGGAGCCCGGACTGATGTCCAAGACCACGACACGGTGGATGGGCCGCATTGCGGCAGGCGCGGGGTTGACCCTCGCCTTACAGGCGTCGGCACGGGCCGACTGGGCGGTGAACATGCCGCGCGGGGTGACCGCGATCAGCGAGGAGGTCTATGGCCTTCACATGCTGATTTTCGGCATCTGCGTGGTGATCGCGATCATCGTGTTCGGCGCGATGCTCTGGTCCATCGTGTACCACCGCAAATCGCGCGGTGTCGAGCCGGCCAAGTTCTCGCACAGCACCCGGGTCGAGATCGTCTGGACCGTTATTCCCATCGTGATCCTGGTCGCGATGGCCGTGCCCGCAGCGGACACGCTGATCCGCATGGAAGACACCCGCAACAGCGACATGACGGTCAAGGTCACCGGCTACCAATGGATGTGGCATTACGAGTACCTCGACGAAGGCGTCAGCTTCTTCAGCCGGCTGTCGGAAGAATCCAACCGCGCCCGGCAGCTTCGGTCCGGGGTCGATGTGCGGTCGGTGGAGAATTACCTGCTTGACGTGGATCGGCCGCTGGTCGTGCCGGTTGGCGCCAAGGTGCGGCTGCTGTTGACCGCCAACGACGTCATCCACTCCTGGTGGGTGCCGGACTTCGGCGGCAAGAAGGACGCGATTCCCGGCTTCGTCAACGAGTTCTGGTTCCAGGCGGAAGAACCCGGCATCTACCGCGGCCAGTGCGCCGAGCTCTGCGGCCGCGATCACGGCTTCATGCCGGTCGTCGTCGAGGTCCTGCCGGTCGCCGAATACACCACCTGGCTGGCCGCGCAGGCCCCCCGCGCCGAAACCCGCCTGGCATCCACGGCCCCCGAGTCGCCGGCCGCCTCGATGGCCGACACGGCCGCGGCGCCCGCCGAGCCCTGGACCCTGGACACGGTGATGGCGCGCGGCGAAACCCTGCATGCCAGCAACTGCGCCGCCTGCCACCAGGCCAACGGCCAGGGCCTGCCGGCCGCCGGATTCCCGCCGCTTGCCGGCACCGCCGTCAGCAGGGACGAGCACATCAAGCTTGCCGTGCACGGTCGCACCGGCACCGCGATGGCCGGATTCGGGCCACAGCTCGCCAACGAGGAGCTGGCGGCCATCATCACCTACCAGCGCAATGCCTGGGGCAACGAAAGCGGCGACCTCGTAGCACCCGCCGACATCGCTGCCGTCCGCTGAGCCGAACCCAGGAGATTCCCGAGATGTCCACCGCGACCCACGCAGAGCACGGCGATCACGGCCACCACCCGACCGGCATCATGCGCTGGCTGACGACCACGAACCACAAGGACATCGGCACGATGTACCTGGTGTTCAGCCTGGTCATGTTCTTTGTCGGCGGCGCAATGGCGCTGGTGATCCGCGCCGAGCTGTTCCAGCCGGGCCTCCAGTTCGTCGATCCGGCCTTCTTCAACCAGATGACCACGATGCACGCGCTGGCGATGATCTTCGGCGCGGTCATGCCGGCTTTCGTCGGACTGGCCAACTGGATGGTCCCGTTGCAGGTCGGCGCGCCGGACATGGCGCTGCCGCGGCTCAACAACTGGAGCTTCTGGATCCTGCCGTTCGCGTTCACGCTGCTGCTGATGACCCTGTTCCTGCCGGGCGGCGGACCCGCCTCCGGGTGGACGCTGTACCCGCCGCTGGTGCTGCAGACCGGCAATGCCTTCCCGTTCGTGATCTTCTCGATTCACCTGATGGGCCTGTCCTCGATCATGGGCGCCATCAACATCATCGTGACGATCATGAACATGCGTGCGCCCGGCATGACGCTGCTGAAGATGCCGCTGTTCGTCTGGACGTGGCTGATCACCGCCTACCTGCTGATCCTGGTCATGCCGGTGCTGGCGGGCGCGGTCACGATGCTGCTGACCGACAAGTACTTCGGCACGGCATTCTTCACGGCCGCCGGCGGCGGCGACCCGGTGATGTTCCAGCACATCTTCTGGTTCTTCGGACACCCAGAGGTCTACATCATGATCCTGCCGGCGTTCGGGATCGTCTCGGAAATCATCCCGACCTTCGCCCGCAAGCCGCTGTTCGGCTACAGCGCGATGGTCTACGCCACGGCCAGCATCGCCTTCCTGTCCTTCATCGTGTGGGCGCACCACATGTTCACCGTCGGCATGCCGCTGGCCGGCCAGCTGTTCTTCATGTTCACGACCATGCTGATTGCGGTGCCGACCGGCGTGAAGGTGTTCAACTGGGTGGCGACCATGTGGCGCGGCTCGATGACTTTCGAGACGCCGATGCTGTTTGCCCTGGCCTTTGTGTTCCTGTTCACGATCGGCGGCTTCTCCGGGCTGATGCTCGCGATCGTGCCGGCCGACCTGCAGTACCACGACTCCTACTTCGTCGTCGCCCACTTCCACTACGTGCTGGTGCCGGGCGCCGTGTTCGCCATCATGGCGGGGGTGTACTACTGGCTGCCCAAGTGGACCGGCCACATGTACAACGAAACGATGGGCAAGCTGCATTTCTGGCTGACCGCGATCTCGGTCAACGTGACATTCTTCCCGATGCACTTCGTCGGACTGGCCGGAATGCCGCGCAGGATTCCCGACTACGCGACGCAGTTCTCGGACTTCAACGCGATCGCGACCGTCGGCGCGTTCGTGTTCGGCTTCTCGCAGCTGCTGTTCGCCTGGAACATCTACCGCTGCGCCAAGGGCGGCCAGCAGGCGACCGCGGGCGTCTGGGAGGGCTCGCACGGCCTCGAGTGGACCGTGCCCTCGCCGGCGCCGCACCACACTTTCGACACGCCGCCGGTCGTCAAGTAACAGGGAGCGGCATTGAACGACTTGCAGACACAGCAGCCCGCGCGCCGCGCCAAGGTCATCCGCAATGCGGTGATCCTGGGCGTCGCCGCGCTCGCGGTCTACGCCTTGTTCATCTTCCTGATGGCTGAGCGCAGCCAGGGCCTGTCGTGAACGGCAGCGGCATCCGCGTCATGGCGCTGAAGCTCGTCGCGCTGACGGCCGCGATGTTCGGCTTCGGCTTCCTGCTGGTGCCGATCTACGACGTGTTCTGCGACATCACCGGGCTCGGCGGCCGCACCAGCAACGAGGCTGTCGTGGATGTCGTGCCGGCGCCGGATCTCTCGCGCAGCATACGGGTCGAGTTCGTCGCCTCGGTGAACGCCAACGGCCCGTGGGAATTCCGCCCGAGTGTCCCCAGCATGACGGTCCACCCGGGGCAGATGTACACGACGACCTACTGGGCCCGGAACTTGCGGGACCTAGACGTCGTCGGCCACGCGGTGCCGAGCGTGGCGCCCGGAACCGCGGCGCGCTATTTCACCAAGGCCGAGTGCTTCTGCTTCACCGAGCAGCAGTTCGGCCCCAGCGAGGGCCGCGACATGCCCGTGATCTTCATCATCGATCCGGACCTGCCGGCCAATGTGGACACGGTGACGCTTTCGTACACTTTCTTCGATCGGGCGGGACTGGCTGCGGTGAAATGATTTCGCCGCGCGGTCCGGCATAGAGAACACAACGGGGACTCCGATGGAACAGACACAGCGTTACTACGTGCCGCACGGCAGCTACTGGCCGATCGTCGGCGCGGTCGGCCTGTTTGTCATGATGCTCGGCCTGTCCGCCTGGCTGAACGGCATCGGCATCATGGGCTGGGTGGCCTGGCTCGGCGTGGCGGTCGTGCTGGTCATGATCTGCGGCTGGTTCGCCGTGGTCATCAACGAGAGCGAGTCCGGCGCATACAACGCCCAGGTCGATCGCTCGTTCCGCATGGGCATGACCTGGTTCATCATCTCCGAGGTCATGTTCTTCGCCGCGTTCTTCGGCGCGCTG
Organism: uncultured Thioalkalivibrio sp.; assembly: GCA_964462675.1. GTDB lineage: Bacteria > Pseudomonadota > Gammaproteobacteria > Steroidobacterales > XN24 > XN24. The sequence continues at coordinate 45,843 of CAYWYS010000014.1, read as the reverse complement.
TTCTACGCCCGCCAGCTTGCCGTGCCCTGGCTCGGCGGCGAGGGCAACAACTTCTTCACCCACCTGCTGCTGTATCCGGACTACGAGGGCGCCTGGCCGACCGGCGGGCCGAAGGCCTGGGGCGGCGACTTCGAGATCATGGGCGCCGGCGGCCTGCCGGCGGTCAACACCGCGATCCTGCTGACCAGCGGCCTGACCATCACGGTCGCGCATCACGCGATCAAGGAAGGCAACCGGGCGCTGACGGCGTGGGGCCTGTTCGCCACGATCGTGCTCGGCTTGCTGTTCCTCAGCCTGCAAGCCTACGAGTATGTCCATGCCTACCAGGACCTGAACCTGCGGCTGACCTCGGGCATCTACGGCAGCACGTTCTTCATGCTGACCGGGTTCCACGGCATGCACGTAACGCTCGGCGCGATCATGCTGATCGTCATCTGGATACGCGTGCTGAAGGGGCATTTCACGCCGAAGCAGCACTTCGGCTTCGAGGGCGTGGCCTGGTACTGGCACTTCGTCGACGTGGTCTGGCTGGGCCTGTTCATTTTCGTCTACTGGCTCTAGCCGGCCATTCGCGACGAAAACCCTTCCAAGGCCACTGCCGGCAGCGTCTCCGCGCCTCCGCGTCTCCGCGTCCTCGCGGCCTCAGAGCTTGCCCGGCTCGATCAGTCCCGCGGCGTAGGCGAGCAGCAGCACGACGAACAGCGCGATCGACAGGCCGATGCGCCAGGTCAGCGCATTGACCAGCCTGCGGGAGTCGTGCTCATCCTTGACCAGGTAGACGAGGCCGGACGCGAGGCTCGCCAGGATCGCGACGAAAGCGAGCAGGATCAGGAGCTTGATTGGACTCATGCGATACTCCGGACAGGGCACCCAGTATAGCTTGCGCAGCGCGTCATGCCGCGCCGCGGGAGCCTGAGGCGTGGCCGCGGCGCCGCAGCGCCGCTTCCGGCCCGGGCTCGCGGCGACGCTGTTCACCGCGTTCTTCCTGCCCCTGCTGCTGGCGCTTGGCGCCTGGCAGCTGGACCGGGCAGGACAGAAACGTGCGCTGTTCACTGACTTCGCCGCCGGCGGCGAACCGGTTGCGCTGGACGCGAGCCCGCGCGGGCCGGAGACGCTGCGACGCTACGCGCCGGTGCGCGCGACCGGCAGGTACCTGCCCGAGCGGCAGTTTCTGCTGGACAACATGGTGGCGGGCGGCCAGGCGGGTTACCGGGTGCTGACGCCCCTGCTGCTCGAGGACAGTGGCCGCGCGCTCATCGTGGATCGCGGCTGGGTCGTGCGGGACTTCTCGGCCGCCGGTCCGCCGCCGATTGCGGTAAGCGACGGGGTGCGCACCGTGTCCGGGCGCCTCGACCAGATGCCGCGGCCGGGCATCGCGCTGGCTACCGTGATGACGCCGGGCTGGCCGAAAGTCGTCCAGTTCCCGACCCTGGACGAACTCTCCGCCGCGCTCGACCTGGAACTCGTGCCGGGCCTGCTGTTGCTCGACGCCGCGGAACCCGACGGTTACCGGCGCGACTGGCGGCCGTCGGACTTCGGCCCCGAGCGCCATATCGGCTACGCGGTCCAGTGGTTTGCGCTCGCCGTGACGCTGGTCATCCTCTACCTGGCCTGGTCGTTCAGGAAATCGGAATGAACATGGAAGACAAACACGCCCCGCGACGCCCGAGCCTGCAGGGCTGGGGGCTTTTCCTGCTGTTTTTCGGCCCGCTCGCGATCGCCGTTTACCTCTACTACGATACCGGCTGGCGCCCCGGCGGCACGATCAACCACGGCGAGCTGGTCGTGCCGGTGATCGAATTGCCCGAGGCGAGCCTGCCGATGCCGGACGGGCGACACACGGAAGCGGATTTCCTGCGCCACCACTGGTCACTGGTGTATGTCGCCCGCGAGGACTGCGGCGAAGCCTGCCGGGCGTCACTGTACAACGGCCGGCAGATGCGGCTCGCGCTCGGCCGGCTGATGGATCGCGTGCAGCGCGTCTATCTTCATGTCGGCGATCCGCCCGCCGCCGGGTTCCTCGTGGCCGAGCACCCGGACCTGCTGGTCGCAAGCCTTGGCGGCGCGGACGGCGACGCGCTGCTGCGGGCGTTTGCCGGCCAGGCGGACGGCTACTGGCTCGTGGATCCGCTCGGCAACGCGATGATGCGCTACCCGGCCGACGAGCCGCCGAAGGGCATGCTCGAGGACCTGAAGCGCCTGTTGCGGCTGTCGAGGATCGGCTGATGGAGATGGGCGACACACGCCCTGGGATCGACTCGGCCGGCGCGATCCGACACAATTCGCCCGGCGCGCGGTACGGCGCCGCGCGGGTGGCCGGTTTCAGCAAGGTGGCATGGCGTGCAAACTGAGGTTCGGAAGTTGCCGGCGGCAGGACTGGCGGCCAGGCTCGGCGACTACCTGGCGCTGTGCAAGCTCAAGGTCGTCAGCCTGATCGTGTTCACGGCCGTCGTGGGCATGTTCCTGGCGGTGCCGGGCCTGGTGCCGCTCGACAAGCTGCTGTTCGGCACGCTTGGCATCGGCCTCGCCGCTGCCTCGGCGGCCGCCATCAACCACGTGCTCGACGCGCGGATCGACGCGGTCATGCGACGCACCCGGCGCCGGCCCTTGCCGACCGGCCACCTGACCGAGCCCGAGGCGCTGACCTTCGCCGTGCTGCTCGGGCTCGCGTCGATGCTGATGCTGTGGCACCTGGTCAATCCGTTGACCGCCGTGCTGACCTTCTTCAGCCTGATCGGCTACGCCATCGTCTACACGGTGTTCCTGAAGCGCGCCACGCCCCAGAACATCGTCATTGGCGGTGCGGCGGGCGCGGCGCCGCCGGTGCTCGGCTGGGTCGCGATCACCGGCGAGGTCCACGCCCACGCGCTGCTGCTGTTCCTGATCATCTTCGTCTGGACGCCGCCGCATTTCTGGGCGCTGGCGATCGCGCGCAAGGACGAATACGCGCAGGTCAACATCCCGATGATGCCGGTGACGCACGGCGTCGAGTTCACGCGCCTGCAGATCCTGCTGTACACGATCCTGCTGTTCATCGTCGGCCTGCTGCCATGGCTGACCGGCATGAGCGGCTGGTTGTACCTGCTCGGCGCGGTCGGGTTCGGCGGAGGATTTCTTTACTACGCGATCGCGATGATGCGCTCGGACCGGCCCGAGCTGCCGATGAAGACCTTCAGCTACTCGATCACCTACCTGATGGGGATCTTCTCGTTCCTGCTCGCCGACCACTACGTCCCGCTGTTCCTTGGTTGACCGCATGTTCAAGCGCTACCTGCCGTTGCTCTTTGTCTTGCTGGTCGTCGTCGCCACGGCGCTGATCTACCTGCTGTTCCGGGGCGCCGGGGCGCCGGATGCGCCGTCCGCACGGCCCGCAGCAACCGGTACCGCGACCGTCCCGCGCATCGGCGATGACGGTATTCCCGAGTTCCGCATCGAGTCTGAGCAGGAATACCAGCTGGCGCTGGATGCGCTGGGCACCAGCAACGACGAGATCGAGGCGTGGGCGCGCAGCCGCGGGTTTCCGCCGGCGACCTACACCAGCTCGCCCGGCATGCCGCTGGAGCGGAACTACCGGACCGAGCGCGACGGCCGGCTGCTGGAACTCGCAGAAGAGGGGGACTTCTGGGCGATGCAGATCCTCGCCGCACGGATCGCGCCGGAGATGCCGCTGGAGGCCATCGACTGGTATCGCAAAGCCGTGGTCAAGGGCTCCGCCTTCGCCGCCTTCAAGCTCGGCGGCCTGTACCAGGAAATTGCCCGCTGGGCCGTCGTCAACCAGGACGACCGGGACGAGGTCCTGGAGATCGTGCAGCGCGAAGATCCGCTGGCCTACAGCGCGCTGGCGTGGCTGCTGATCGCGGAGTACGAGGCCGGCCTGCCGCCCGGCGCGATGTCTGCAACGCTGGCGGGTTTCCAGGCACCCGAGGAAGGAATCCTGAACTCCTGCAGCCGCGCGGCGACATTTCTCGCCGAGCTCCGCGCCGAGCGCGAGGCCCTCGGCATCACCGTCGCCGCTCACAAGCCGCCGCTTGCCATCGAGTTGCCGCCGGAGGAAACCGCCGGCTACTGCCCGCCCGATGTGTTTCCGCGCGCGGACTTCTCCGGCTGCGAGACGATCCGCCTCGTCGGCGACGCCGGCGCAGTCATCGGGCATCGCTGCCGCTGACCGCAGGGCCGGGCCTGACGCCTGGTGCCACAGCCCCTTTGGTGGCGCAGCCGCCAACTCTCTGCGTCTCTGCGTCTCTGCGTCTCTGCGTCTCTGCGTCTCCGCGTCCCTGCGTCTCTGCGTCCCTGCGGAAGTACAATGGCCGCATGGACATCACCCCGATCCTGGACCCGCTGAACGACGCGCAGCGCGAGGCCGTCACGGCCGCGTCCGATGCGCCCGTGCTGGTGCTGGCGGGGGCGGGCAGCGGCAAGACGCGCGTGCTCGTGCATCGCATCGCGTGGCTGGTCCAGGTCGAGGGCGTCTCGCCGTGGGGCGTGCTGGCCGTGACGTTCACGAACAAGGCGGCCGGCGAAATGCGCGGCCGCATCGAGCAACTGCTCGGCATGCCGGCCAGCAATCTCTGGGTCGGCACTTTCCACGGCCTCGCGCACCGCCTGCTGCGCCTCCACTGGCGCGAGGCAAGGTTGCCGCAGACCTTCACGGTGCTCGACTCCGAGGACCAGCTGCGCCTGATCCGGCGCCTGCTTAAGGCCATGGACCTCGACGAGAACCGCTACGTGCCGCGCGAGGTGCAGTGGTTCATCAACGCCCGCAAGGACGAGGGCCTGCGCGCCGCGCATCTCGACGCCGGCGACGACCCCAACCGGCGCATGTTCATCCGGATCTACGAGGCCTACCAGGCGCAGTGCGAGCAGAGCGGCCTGGTGGATTTCGCAGAGCTGCTGCTGCGCGCCTTCGAACTGTGGCGCGAGGATGCCCAGCTGCTCGACCACTACCGGCGGCGCTTCCGCCACCTGCTGGTCGACGAGTTCCAGGACACCAATGCGATCCAGTACGCGTGGCTGAGGCTGCTCGCCGGCACCGCGGGCAAGCCGTTCATCGTCGGCGACGACGACCAGAGCATCTACGGCTGGCGCGGGGCGCGCGTCGAGCACATCCGGCGTTTTCGCAAGGACTTCCCCGGCACGCGCCTGGTGAAGCTCGAGCAGAACTATCGCTCCACCGGCAATATCCTGAATGCCGCCAACGCGTTGATCGCGAACAATCGCGAGCGGCTCGGCAAGAAACTCTGGACCGAGGGCCGCGCCGGCGACCCGATCCGTCTCTACGCCGCCTACAACGAGCGCGACGAGGCCGAGTTCGTCGTGGGACGCATTCGCGCGCTGATCAGCGAGGGCGCGGCCGCCAGCGACATGGCCGTGCTGTACCGTTCCAACGCCCAGTCGCGCGTGTTTGAAGAGGCGCTGATCCAGGCGCGGCTGCCTTATCGCGTCTATGGCGGGCTGCGGTTCTTCGAGCGTGCCGAGATCAAGGACGCGCTGGCGTACCTGCGCCTGGTCGCGAATCGCGACGATGATTCGGCCTTCGAACGGGTGGTCAACCTGCCGACGCGCGGCATCGGCACGCGCACGCTTGAACAGTTGCGCGACTACGCCCGCGCCAATGCCACCTCGATGTGGCGTGCCTCGGGCGCGCTGATCACGGACGGGCTCAGCGCGCGCGCCGCACAGGCGCTGCACGCGTTCCTCGCGCTGATCGAGGCGCTCGACCGCGATACCAGGAGCTGCGAGCTGCACGAGCAGGTGGACCACGTGATCCAGGCCAGCGGCCTGATCGAGCACCACGGCAAGGAAAAAGGTGAGCGCGGCGAGGCGCGCGTCGAAAATCTCGAGGAACTGGTCAGCGCCGCGCGCGGCTTCGACCCGGAGCCGGATTCGGAAATGCGGCTGCTCGATGAGTTCCTCGCCCACGCGGCGCTCGAGGCGGGCGAAGGGCAGGGCGGCGCCTGGGAGGCGTGCGTGCAGCTGATGACGCTGCACTCGGCGAAGGGCCTGGAGTTCCCGGTGGTGTTCCTGGCGGGACTGGAGGACGGCCTGTTCCCGCACAAGCGCAGCCTGCTCGACGCCGACGGGCTCGAGGAGGAACGGCGCCTCGCCTATGTCGGCGCCACCCGGGCGATGCGGGAGCTCTATCTCAGCTACGCGGAGCAGCGACGCCTGCACGGCGTCGACAACTACGGGATTCCGTCGCGCTTCATCGGCGAACTGCCGGCGGAGCTGGTCGAGGAAATCCGGCCCGCGGCCAGGGTTTCGCGGCCGGCGGCAGCGCCGAGCGGGCGGTTTCGCGATGAGCCGCCCGCCGGCATTTCGCTCGGCCAGCGAGTGCGGCACGGCCAGTTCGGCGAGGGCATCGTGCTCAACCATGAAGGCCACGGCAGCCACGCGCGGGTCCAAGTGAACTTCGAGAACGCCGGGGCGAAGTGGCTGGTGCTCGCCTATGCGCGCCTCGAGTTGATGTAACATCGGCAACGCCGCCCAGGTCGGAACAAAGTCAAATGAAGATCCTCATCCTCGGCGCCGGAACGGTGGGCTCTACCGCCGCGGAATCCTTGTCCGAGGAAAACGAAATCACCGTGGTGGACCTGAACGGTCGCCATCTGCATGAGCTGCAGGATCGCCTGGATATCCGCACGGTCGAGGGCCACGCCTCGCATCCCCGCGTGCTGGAGCAGGCGGGCGCGGCCGACGCCGACATCCTCGTCGCGCTGACCGACAGCGACGAAACCAACATGATCGCCTGCCAGATCGCCTACAGCCTGTACCGGACGCCGGTGCGTATCGCCCGCATCCGGGCGGCGGAATACACTTCGCGCGCGGAACTCTTCAACACCAAGACGATTCCGGTCGACACCATCATCAGCCCGGAGCAGCTGGTCACCGAGCATATCGAGCAGCTGATCCACTACCCGGGTGCGCACCAGGTGCTGGATTTCGCCGACGGTCGCCTGCGCCTGGTCGGCGTCATGGCCAAGACCGGCGGCCCGTTGATCGGCCAGGAATTGCGCGAGCTGCGCCGGCACATTCCGCATACCGACACCCGCGTCGCGGCAATCTACCGGCGCAGCGCCATTGCGCCGGTCGGCAACGAGGAGCCGGTCTACGAGACGATCCTCCCGGAAGGCGACACCGTCATCCGGGCCGATGACCTGGTGTTCTTCCTCGCGGCGCGCAAGGACATCCGCGTAATGATGAGCGAGCTGCTGAAGCTGGAACACCCGGCGCGCAGCATCATCATCGCCGGCGGCGGCCACATCGGTTTCGAACTGGCGCGGCGCCTCGAGAACACCAATCGCGTCAAGGTCATCGAGCGCAACCACGAGCGCGCCCGGTTCATCTCGGAGCGGCTCAAGCATGCCGTCGTGCTGACCGGTGACGCGGTAGACGAGGACCTGCTGCACGAGGAGAACATCGACAAGGTCGACGTGTTCTGCGCGCTGACCAGCGCGGAAGAGGCGAACATCCTTTCCTCGTTTCTCGCGAAACGGATGGGCGCCGCGCGCGTCATCGCGCTGATCAACCGCCCCTCCTACGCGAAACTCGTCGAGGGCCAGTACGTCGACATCGCCGTGTCGCCGCAGGAGATCACGCTCAGTGCGCTGCTCGCGAAGGTCCGGGGCATGCGGCTCGACGTCGGCCAGGTGCACGCGTTGCGCAGCGGCACCGCCGAGGCAATCGAGGCGGTCGCGCACGGCGACTCGAAGACTTCCAGGGTCGTAGGCAAGCGGGTCGAGCAGGTACCGCTGCCCCCGGGGACGACCATCGGCGCCATCGTCCGGGAAGACGAAGTGTTGATGGCGCACCACGACACGGAGATCCGGCCCGAAGACCACGTCATCCTGTTCCTCACCGATCGCAGCCAGATCCCGGCCGTGGAGAAGCTGTTCCAGGTGGGCGTGACCTACACCTGACGGCGGTGGACTCGCGGTGAACGGCCTTGTTGTCCTGCGAATAATCGGCTTGTTACTGGCGTTGTTCAGCGTCACGATGCTGCCGCCGGTGGTCGTGTCCCTGATTTACAACGACGGTGCCTGGAAGGCGTTCCTCTACGCCTTCTTCATCATCCTCGCAGCCGGCCTGGCGATCTTCCTGCCGTTGCGCCGGCACAGGGCTGAGCTGCGCATACGCGATGGCTTCCTCGTGGTTGCCGGCTTCTGGGTGGTGCTCGGCTTCGCAGGCGCCGTGCCGCTGTTGCTGGTCGAAATACCGATCATGAGCTTCACCGACGCCCTTTTCGAGGCCGTGTCGGGGTTCACGACGACCGGCGCCACCGTGCTGGTGGGACTGGACACGCTGCCGCATTCGGTACTCTGGTATCGCCAGCAGAGTCACTTTTTCGGCGGTATGGGCATCATCGTCCTGGCCGTCGCGATCTTGCCGGTGCTGGGCGTCGGCGGCATGCAGTTGTACCGGGCTGAGACGCCGGGGCCGATGAAGGACACGAAGCTGACGCCGCGGATCACCGAAACTGCCAAGGCGTTGTGGATCGCTTACGTCGCCCTGAACGTGATCTGCGCGATCGCCTTCCGCCTTGGGGGGATGAACTGGTTCGATGCCATCGGTCATGCGTTCAGCACGATCGCGACCGCGGGCTTTTCCACGCGCGACGCCAGCTTCGGCCATTTCAACAGCCCATTGCTGGAATGGCTGGGCGCGTTTTTCATGTTCCTTGGCGCGACCAGCTTCGCGCTGCATTTCTATGCCATGCGCAGCCTGATGCCGGACATACACGTGCACACGCGAGGCGGGTTGCCGCGGTTCTCGTGGCCCCATCGGCGCAAGGTCTCGGTGGTTGCCGCGATAAATGGCTACCTGCACGATCCCCAGTTCCGGGCCTTCGTGGTCATCCAGGCCGTCCTGATCGCGATCATTGCCGGGTATCTGGCAGTGAAGGGCCACCATACACCCGGCGAGTCCCTTACCAAGGCAGTCTTTCACTCCGTCTCCGTCGGCACCACGACCGGATTCACGTCCGCAGACTTCTCCGCCTGGCCGGGTGCGCTGCCGGTACTGCTGATTCTCGCAAGCTTCATCGGGGGCTGCGCCGGCTCGACGTCCGGCGGCATGAAAGTGCTGCGCTGGCTGTTGATTGTCAAACAGGGCTGGCGCGAGATGGCCAGGCTGCTGCACCCGAGTGCCGTGATCCCGGTGCGGCTCGGCGAGCGCGGCGTGTCCAATCGGGTTGCCGAGGCAGTGTGGGGATTCTTCTCGGTCTACGTGGTGGTGTTCTGCATCCTGATGGCCGTCATGATGTTCATCGGGCTAGACCAGGTCACGGCGTTTTCCTCGGTGGCCGCGACGCTTAACAATCTCGGCCCCGGGCTCGGCGAGGTCAGCTCCACCTTCGGCACGGTCCCCGACGCCGCCAAGTGGGTCGGCATCGTCGCGATGATCCTCGGGCGCCTCGAGATCTTCACGCTGCTGGTCCTGTTGACGCCGGAATTCTGGCGACGTTGATGCGTGCGGCCCTCGAGAAGCTGCTGGCCGGCGGCCGGGATGATGCGCTGTTAAGGTTCTCGCTGGGTGGCGCCTGTCTCAAGGAAGGGGATGCGGCGGCGGCAAGCGTGCACTTTTCACATGCCGTCAAGCATGATCCGGCTTACTCGGCCGCGTGGAAGCTGCTCGGCCAGGCGCTCGTCGCGGCCGGCGAGCCCGGGCAGGCCGCGGCTGCGTGGCAGCGCGGCATCGAGACTGCCGAGTCGAAGGGCGATGTGCAGGCCGCGAAGGAAATGCGCGTGTTCCTGAAGCGATTGCAGAAGTCGGACGGAGGAGCTCACTGATGGCGCAGAACACTGCGGCGATCCCCGGGAGGGAGACCCACCACGAAGAACTCGTCCGCGCGATCCAGGAGGCCACCGCGGCCGGCGATGCAGCCGCGCTGCGTGCGCTGATCGATGACGAGCATCCGGTGGATATCGGGGCGGCGCTCGAGGAATTCGAGCCGCATCACGTCTGGGCCATGCTTGACCTGATGCCGATCGAGGAGCAGGCCGACATCTTTGGCTACTTCGATCGAGACTTCCAGGTCGAGCTGGCGCAGACCGCGCCGCGCGCCAAGCTCGCACGCATCGTCACCGAGATGAACTCGGATGAGCGTGCCGACCTGTTCAACGAGCTGTCGGACGAGCAGCAGGACGCGCTGCTGCCGGCCCTGGCACAAGCCGAGCGCGAGGACATCCGCCGCCTGGCGGCCTACGAGGAAGGGACGGCGGGGTCGATCATGACCTCCGACTACGCGCTTTTGCGCGAAGGGCTGACCGCCGCGCAAGCCATCGAGAAGCTCCGCCACGAGGCGCCCGACAAGGAAACGATCTACCGCGCCTACGTCACCAGCCCGGACCGTCGCCTGGTCGGGGCGGTGCGGCTGCAGGACCTGATCCTTGCGGCGCCGAGGACGCTGGTCGGCGACCTGATGGAAGAGGAGCCGGTCGCGGTGCTCGTGGACGAAGACCAGGAGGAGGTCGCGCGCAAGATTTCCCGCTATGACGTCCTCGCGCTGCCGGTCGTCGATGCGGAGAACCGGATCGTGGGTATCGTCACGCATGACGATGCCATGGACGTCTTGCAGGACGAGGCCACCGAGGACTTCCACAAGGTCGGCTCGGTCGGCGAACTCGACACCAGCGTGCGCGACGCCTCGATCGGCCTGCTGTATCGCAAGCGCATTGGCTGGCTGGTGTTGCTGGTGTTCGGCAACCTGCTGTCCGGCGCCGGTATTCACTATTACGAGAACACGATCGCGGCCGTCGTCGCGCTGGTGTTCTTCCTGCCACTGCTGATCGGCTCCAGCGGCAACGCCGGCTCGCAGGCCGCGACGCTGATGGTCCGCGCGCTCGCGACTGGCGACGTCATGCTGAAGGACTGGGGCCGCATGCTCGGGCGCGAAATCCTGATCGCCCTGCTGCTCGGCCTGACGATGGCGCTGGCGGTCTCCGGTATCGGCTGGTATCGGGGGGGGGCCGAGGTCGCTGTCGCGGTGGCGATCACGATGGTGCTGGTCGTCATCGTCGGCAGCCTGATCGGCATGTCGCTGCCGTTCGTGCTGAGCCGCTTGAAGCTGGACCCGGCGACCGCGAGCGCGCCGCTGGTTGCAACCATGGCCGATGCCGCCGGTGTGTTCATTTATTTCGCCGTCGCAACCGCGATCCTTTTTCCGTCGGCTTGAGGGCGCCTCAGGCGGGCACGAGATACGCACAAAACTCTGCGGTGGCGCGCTCCCAGGTGTGCTCGAGCGCCTGGCGCCGGCAGGCGCGCCGGTCGAGCGCCAGCGCGCCGTGCACCGCGGCCGCAAGATCCTCGTCGAGCACGCCGGTCTCGCCATGGCGCACCACGTCGCGCGGCCCGGGGACGGGGTACGCGGCAACCGGCAGGCCGCAGGCCATCGCCTCCAGCAACACGATGCCAAAAGTGTCCGTCCGGCTCGGGAAGACGAAAACGTCGGCCGAGGCCAGCAGCGTGGCAAGTTCGACGCCGAACTTCGGTCCCAGGAAGTTGACGCCCGGCCACGCGTCGCGAAAGGACGCCAGCGCGGGACCGCCGCCGACAACCCAGCGGGTGCCGGGCACGGCGAGCTTCAGGAAGGCCTCGATGTTCTTTTCGACCGCGACCCGCCCGAGGTACATCATGTGGGGACCCTCGCCAGGCAGGACCGTGCGCCGGTCCGGGTGAAACAGCGCGGTATCGACGCCGCGGCCCCAGACCACCGGGTTGCGAAAGCCGCGCGCCGAGAGCTCGGCCTGCTGGGTGCCGGTCGGCACCAGCGTGTGGGCGGCTGCATCGTGAAACCAGCGCAATGCCCGCCAGGTCCAGCCCACCGGGATCGGCGCCCGCAGGCGCACGTACTCCGGGAAGCGCGTGTGGAACGAGGATGTGAAGGCCAGCCGGCGCGCGCGGCACCAGTTTCGCCCGGCAAGACCGATCGGCCCCTCGGTCGCGATATGCACCGCGTCGGGCTCGAATTCATCCAGCATCCTGCTGACGCGGCGCCATGGCCACACCGCCAGGCGGATCTCAGGGTATGTGGGACACGGGAAGGTCAGGAACGGGATCGGCGTGACCGCCCGCACGTTGTGGCCGACGACTTCGAGGCAGCGCGCCGTCTCGCCGAGCGTGCGCACGACGCCGTTGGTCTGGGGCAGCCAGGCATCGGACACCAGCGCGATTCTCATGCGGCACTCTCGAGCGGCGCAGCCGCCAGCTCACGGGCACGGATCTCGGCCCAGTGCAGCAGCTCGAGCCGGCCGTCGCGATGCTCGGCGAGGGCCGAGCAGCTCTCGACCCAGTCGCCGTCGTTGCAATACAAGACGCCGTCCACCATGCGGACTTCCGGCCGGTGGATATGGCCGCAGACCAGGCCATCGACGCCTTGCCGCCGGGCAGCGCGCGCCACCGCGTGCTCGAAGTCACCGATGTACTGCACGGCGTTCTTGACGCGGTGCTTGAGGAACGCCGCCAGCGACCAGTAGCCGTAACCGAAGCGGCGGCGAAACGCGTTCAGGTAACGATTCAACCAGATCAGGAACTCGTAGGCCCGGCTGCCGATGCGCGCCAGCAAGGGGCTGCAGCGCACGACGCTGTCGAACTCGTCGCCGTGCAGCACCAGCAGGCGCCGCCCGTCAGCCGTCACGTGGATGCTGCGCGCCACGATCTCGACATTGCCGAACACCGTGCCGAGATGGCTGCGGAACAACTCATCATGGTTGCCCGGCACATAGATCACCCGGGTGCCGTGACGGGCCATGCCAAGCACGGTGCGGACGACCTCGTTATGCTCCTGGGGCCAGAACAGGCCGCGCCGCATGCTCCAGAAATCGATGATGTCGCCAACCAGGTACAGCGTCTCGCAGCGCACGGAGCGCAGAAAATCGAGCAGCATGGTGGCCTGGCAGCCCCGGGAGCCCAGGTGGACATCGGAAATGAATATTGTGCGAAAGTGCATCGGGCGCAAGTTCTGGACTGTGGACATCTCTGGCCTCCGCCGCTTGCCCGCCGGCACAATGGCGCCGAAGCGTTACCTCGATGTCACCAGCAGGTGACATTTGCGTTGCCGAGCCAGCGTTTGCAGACCAGCCAGGGCGTGGCGGGCCGATTCATGTAATTTTTTCCTACTTCGGCCTTTATACATACTCTGTGGGAAAATAGTTTCAACTTGGAAGTTAAATGGCAGTTGTAGTGGGATGAATATACGTTTTTCTCGGCACGAACTGCGTCGGCCCGATTGCCCATGATTGCCCTGATACAACGCGTCAGTACGGCCTCGGTCCGTGTTGGCGACGAAATCGTCGGCGAGATCGGGCCCGGCCTGCTCGCGCTTGCCGCCGTCGAGCGCGGTGACGGCACGCGCCAGGCCGAGCGCCTTGCCGAGCGCATCATCGGCTACCGGGTATTCGAGGACCCTCAGGGGCGCATGAACCTGTCGCTCGCAGACACTGGCGGCGGCCTGCTGCTGGTGTCCCAGTTCACGCTCGCGGCGGACACCCGCAAGGGCGCGCGGCCCAGCTTCACGCCGGCGGCCGACCCCGCAACCGGCCGGGCGCTGTTCGAGGCGCTGCTGGCCGCGGCGCGGCGTCGCCACCAGCGGGTCGAAACCGGACGCTTCGGCGCGCGGATGGCAGTCGCGCTGGTCAATGACGGGCCGGTGACGTTCTGGCTCAGGGCAAGTCCGGATGGCGGCGACGACAGTAGCCTTAGCGTATGATTGCCAGTCTGCGTTTCAAAACGGCCGTGAGCCGTCCAAATGGAGGATCGCATGGGTCTCGGTGGCATCAGTCTCTGGCAACTCCTGATCATCCTGCTGATCGTCGTGCTCATCTTTGGCACCAAGCGGCTCAAGAGCATCGGCTCTGACCTCGGCGGCGCCGTGAAGGGCTTCCGCAGCTCGATGTCCGACGGAGAGGCGGAGGCCCGCAAGGAACAGCTGGCCGACCAGCGCTCGGAAGACGCTGATTTCCCTGAAAACAAGGTCAAGGAAAAGGACCAGAACAGGGCCTGACGCCGGTGTTCGACATCGGTTTCTGGGAGCTGTCGCTGATCATGCTGCTGGCCCTGCTGATCGTGGGGCCCGAGCGGCTGCCTGGCCTCGTCAGCACGATCGGCAACTGGGCGGGGCGCGCGCGCTTCATGGCCCGCAGCCTGCGCATGCAGGTCGAGCGCGAGTTGGCCAAGGAAGTGGCCGAGAAGAACAAGCCGGCAAGCCCGGACGGAAGCCCGGCCAGGCCGGCGGTGGAAAAGACCGCGGTCCAGCAGGCTGCGGAAGCTGCGCAGGTCGCCGAGGAAGAGGCGCTGGCCGCGGCCCGCGCGAAACAGCTGCAGGTTGAAGCGGCGGTGGAGAACCGGGCGGATGAGCGAAGCCGAGCAGACTGAGGGCCAGCGGGGCGAAGGCACCCTGCTTTCCCATCTTGTCGAGCTCCGCACGCGGCTCCTGAGGATGGTCGTCGCGGTGCTCGTGATCTTCATCTGCCTGGCGCCATTTGCCGACTGGATCTTCACGATCGTCGCCGATCCGCTGATGGCGCACCTGCCGGAGGGAACGAGCATGATCGCCACCCAGGTGGCGTCCCCGTTCCTCACGCCATTCAAGCTCGCGTTGGCCGCCGCGGTATTCCTCGCGATGCCGTTCCTGCTGTACCACGCCTGGGCGTTCGTGGCGCCCGGGCTCTACAAGCACGAGCGCCGGCTGGTCATGCCGCTGATGGCTTCGAGCATCGTGCTGTTTTACAGCGGCGTGGCGTTCGCCTATTTCATCGTGTTTCCGCTGATGTTCGGTTTTTTCACCGCCGTGGCACCGTCGGGCGTCACCGTGATGACGGACATCGCCGCCTACCTGGATTTCGTGCTGGCACTGTTTTTCGCGTTCGGGCTGGCGTTCCTGGTTCCCGTGGCGACCGTGCTGATGGTCTGGGCAGGGTTCACCACGCCGGCGAAACTGGCCGGCAAGCGCCCTTATGTGCTGCTCGGCGCTTTCGTGCTCGGCATGCTGCTGACGCCGCCGGACGTCATTTCGCAGACGCTGCTGGCGGTGCCGGTCTACATATTGTTCGAGGCCGGCATCGTCATGGCCCGGGTCATGGTGCCGGGCCACAAGGAAGTCGAGGCCCAGCAGCGCGAAGGCTCCTAGGCGCCTCCGCCCGCCGTCACGGCGTGGCCTTCTTCTCCGCCGCAGCGAAGCGGGCCAGCTGCTCGGGCGTGGCCTCCTGCTGGTGCCGCTGCTTGTACTCGGCGTACGGCATGCCGTAAACGATTTCGCGCGCCTGCTCGTAGTCGAGCTCGATACCCTGCTCCGCCGCCGCCGCACGGTACCACTTGGACAGGCAGTTGCGGCAGAAGAAGGCCAGATTCATCAGGTCAAGGTTCTGCACTTCCGGGTGGGCGCGCAGGTGCTCGAGCAGGTGGCGAAACACCTGCGCCTCGATCTCGCTGCGGCTTGCCGCATCCAGCGATGATTCAGTCATGTCTTCGATCTCCATGCGGCCGGGAGCGGCCGGGTACGCCGCGCTCAGGGCCTGCGGAACACCGATTCCGCCGGCACGACCCTGACACTGTCTGCGGAGAACTTCAGCGGCAGCACCTCGATGATCGCGTCCTCGGCCAGCAGCGCCTCCGTTTTCGGCGAGTTGTAAGTCATCGGCGAGGGCTCGTTGCCGACCAGCCTGCGCTTCAGGTCCGCGCCGTCCGGCGTCACGAACACGAAGCGGACATTCTGCGTCGAAAACTGCTCGCGGATCACCCGGTTCACGTCCGCGAGGCTGAGCCGGGCGAGCTCGCCCCGCACATAGGCCGGAAAATCGGGAATGCCATACCAGTCGCTGTCGACCGCGTACCCGAGCAGCGCCGATTGCGAGCTGACCAGCTGCGCCACCCACTTGTCGAGGAAGGCGCGCGTCGTCTCGAACTGCGCCTCGGTCAGCCCGTTCTCGATCAGCTTGGCGAGCTCGAACATCGCAACACGGGTCGCGAAATGCGCTTCGTTGTTGCCGGCCAGGGGCCGCAGCCAGACCTGGAAGATCTGCTGCTGGCGGAACAGGTTCGGGTCCGGCTGGGTCAGGTACATGCCGCGCGGGAAATACTCGACGTAGGCGTAGTTGCCATAGTTCATGCCGCGCTGTTCGCGGATCCGGTCGAACAGGTGCGCGTTCTGGCTGCGGTGCTGGCCGAGCCACTGGGTCGCCAGCCACAAGGCCGGCCAATCGGGATCGCCGCGCCGCAGGGTGATCGGAAAGCCGAAGGACACGGCATGCGCCATGGTCGGTTTTTCCAGGATCAGTGCCTCGTGCCCGGTGATCGGCGGCGATGCGCCGGGCTGCACGCCTGCCGGCGCCCCGGCAGGCAGCCGCGCGAGGTCGCGGCGCAGGCGGCCGACGAACTCCGCCGGGTAGCCGCCGGCGAGGCCCACCGTCAGGTTGGCCGGATTGTAATGCGCGGCATGGAAGGCGCGGACGTCGTCGAGCGTCAGCGCCTGCACGTCCTCTATCCGCCCGAGCGTCAGCGTGCCGTAAGGGTGGGCGGCGCCGTGGATGAACTGGTACAGCGCCTCCTTGCCCAACTCCTCGTCGTTGTTGGCAACGAGGTCGGTCACGATCGCATTGACCAGCTGGGTCTGCAGCCGGCGGAAATCGTCTTCGCGCCAGCCGGGGGTCAACAGCTGCTCGGCTGCAAGCGCATACCACGCGTCGAGCTTGTCGCGGTGCACGGTGCCGGCGAGGCGCACCATTTCCTTGTCCACCTGCGCATCGAAGCGGGCCGCCATCGGGTACAGCGCATCGTTGATCTGGTCGATGCCGCGATCCGCTGAGCCGCCGTCGGTCAGCATCATGGCCGTCAGCTGCGCCAGCCCCTTCTTGCCCGGCGGATCGAATGCCGCGCCGGCGCGGAACACGAACGCGACGTCCACCAGCGGCGAGGCCTCGCTGTGCCGCTCGACGAGCCGGAAACCGGCCTCGCCGCCTGCGGTCGCCGCCGCAACCAGGGCGTCCACCGACGGTCCGCCCGCCTCGAGACCGGCCAGCGACTCGCCTTCGGCGATCACGCCGACGGTCAGCACGGCATCAGTGAAATGACGGTTGGCCGCCGCGGACAGATCACCCGGGGTCAGTCGGGCGTAGCTGTCATAGAGCTGGTTGACCGTGTCGACGCTGCGGTCGTATTGCACGAGGCCGGCGAGCGCCGCGCCGATCGCCGGCGAGTTGTCGAGGCCCGCCAGGAAGCTGTAACGCATCCGGTCCTTGATCCGCTGCAGCTTGTCCTCGGACAGGAGCTCGTGACGCGCGCGCGCGAAGGTTGCGAGCATTTCGTCGCGGACCTCGGCCGCGGCAGCCGGGTCGGCGACACGTGCGAACAGCCAGACGAGCCCGGGGTCGCGGTTCATCGCCACGTAGGAGAACATCTGGTCGACGACCTGGCGCTCCAGCACCAGCTTGCGGTACAGGTCGGAATTGTCGGAGAAGTAATGCTGGGCAATCAGCCCGACCGCCGCGGTGTCGGGCGACGCGGGATCGAAGCCCGGGCCACGGAAAGCCACCACGATCCACGGCTGGGTAGGCATCTCCATCGGCACGTACACCGAGGTCGGCCCCTGGCCCGGCGGCTCAACCGGGATCTCCGTCTCGAAGCCGCCCCGCTGCCAGGCCGCAAAATGCTTCTCGACCAGCGCGAAGGTCGGCTCGAACTCGAGGTCCCCGACCAGGATGATCGCGGCCTTCTCCGGGCGGTACCAGCGATCGAAAAACAGTTTCGAGTACTCGTACTGCTCGGGCATCTCGACGATGTCCTCGAAGAAGCCCATGGTCGTGTGCCGGTAGGTGTGTTCGCGGTAATGGGCGGCGCGCACCTGCTCGTAGATCCGGTTGACGGGGTTGGCGCTGTTCTTGATGTACTCGCCCTTGACGGCCAACGCCTCGGTGCGGAACACGTCCTCGCCGTACGAAAGGTTCATGAAGCGGTCGGCCTCGAGCGCCAGCACCGTGTCGAGATCCGCCTTCGTGAAGTCGATGTGGTAGTTGGTGTAGTCGTCGGTCGTGTAGGCGTTGATGTCCGCGCCGGCGCTCTTCAGCGCTGCGTTGTACTGCTCCGGCGTCACATTGTCGGTGCCGCGAAACATCATGTGCTCGAAGAAGTGCGCAAAGCCGGACTTGCCGGGCTCGACCTCGTTGCGCGACCCGGTCTGCACCGGAATCTGCAGGCTGACGATGTCCGGGAAATCGGTCCGCACGACGATGACCCGCAGCCCGTTCGGCAATTCCCGCATCTGCCACGGCAGGTCGAATACTGCCGCCTCGGCGGGCGGCGCGCTCGCAGCCGCCGGGGCCTGCGCGGCTGTCGGCGCGGAGCTGTCCGGGGTGCAGCCCGCGGCCAGCGCCGCGAGACCGACGATCGACAGGCTGGCCGCAACTCGGGTTCTCAACATGGCTGTGCTCCTGGGCTTCTCAATTCGACCGCTCCGCGGGGATGGCTTCGTGCGTTGCCGTGACGACGACCTGGTCGCCGACGGTGTGATCCACATTGATCTTGCTCTCGGCGCCGTGCATCCAGGTCACCAGCCGGTCGGCCAGCAACCAGCAGAGCACGGCCGAGATGAAGGCGGCCGACGCCAGGCCGCCGAAGATGGCCATCGCGTTCTCGACCTGCGAGGCCTCGTCACCATGCCCGATAAGCGAGCCGATGAACCCGGCGAGGTAGTTGGCCATCGCCGTGAAGCCGAACCAGGCGCCCATCATCAGCGAGGCGAGGCGCAGCGGGGCGAGTTTCGTGACCATCGAGAGCCCGATCGGCGACAGGCACAGCTCGCCCATCGTGTGGAAGAAATAGGCGCCGAGCAGCCAGATCATGCTGGTCTTGACCGAGGGGTCGCCGCCCTGTTGCAGCACGGCGCCGACCATGAACAGGAAGCCGATGCCGAGCAGCACCAGCGCCAGCGCGAACTTGACCGGCGAGGTGGGCTCGCGCGGCCCGAGCCGCACCCACAGGCTGGCAATCACCGGCGCGAATACGACGATGAACAAGGGATTCAGGCTCTGGAACCAGGTCGTCGGCACCTCGAAGCTGCCGAGCACCCGGTTGGTGAAATCGTTGGTGTAGATGTTCATCAGGCCGCCGGCCTGCTCGAAGCCGGCCCAGAAGATGATCGTGAACAGGCCGAGCACGAGGATGACTTTCAGGCGGTCACGCTCGACCGCGGTCAACGGCGCGCGTTCGCCCGCAGCGCGTTGGCTGCGGCGGCGGTCACGCTGCGCGGCCGGCTCCCAGCCGATATCACCCAGCAGTTTCCTCGCCCAGGCCAGCTGGATGACCAGCGACAGCAGCATGCCGATGCCGGCGCAGATGAAGCCGGCCTGCCAGTTGCCGTCCCAGAGCGCGACGACCGTGCCGACGACGATGCCGGACAGGAAGGCGCCGACGTTGATGCCCATGTAGAAGATCGTGAACGCGCCGTCGCGGCGATGATCCCCGGGCCGGTACAGGTCGCCGACCATCGTCGAGATGTTCGGCTTGAACAGGCCGTTGCCGGCGATCAGCGTCGCGAGACCGAGGTAGAACACCGGCAGCTCCATGCCGGGGATCCAGGCATGCGGCGTGCCCAGCATGAACTGGCCCGCGGCCATCAGCGCGCCGCCGAGCACGATCGCGCGGCGCTGGCCGAGGAAGTTGTCGGCCAGCCAGCCGCCGACCAGCGGCGTGATGTAGACCAGCCCGGTGAACCAGGCGTACAGGCGCAGCGCTTCGGCGTTGCTGAAGCCCAGGCCGAAGCCACCGTCGGCCTGCACGCGATCCACCAGGTACAGCACCAGGATCGCGCGCATCGCGTAATAGCTGAAACGCTCCCAGAGCTCCGTGCCGAACAGCAGGAACAGGCCCCGGGGGTGGCCGAGGAAATCGCCCGCGGCGGACGGATTGCGCATAGGGGCCTGGGTCCTCGCAGTCGTTGTTGCGCCGCGGCAAGCGGCGGACCCGGATGGCGGGTGCGGCATTATAGCCTTCGCGGCCGGTGTGCTGGCGCTCGTTCGGTCGGGAAGTACAATGCCGACTGCGCCCTTCAAGCTACCCCAGTTGCAAACCTGGAAACCCACCCATGACCTCAAGCCATCGCCGCACTCGGATCGTCGCCGTACTCGTTCTCGGGCTCGCCGCCGGCATGCCGGCCGGCGCAACAGAGGAAAGCGCCCGGGAGTTCATTGCGCGCATCAATGCCGAGCTCGCCGAGTTGCGCCTCGAGGTGGCCAGGGCGTCATGGGTGCAGGCCACCTACATCACGCCGGACACCAATTTCCTCGCCGCCAAGGCGAACGAAAAGCTGCTCGAATTCAACAGCCGCGCGATCGCCGAGTCCGCGCGCTACCTCGGCCAGGAGCTCGACACGGACACTGCGCGACAGCTGGCGCTGCTGCGCCGCGGCGCCACGCTGCCGGCGCCCGGCGATGCCGGCAAGCGCGCCGAGCTCGCCACCCTCGCCACTGAAATGGAGGGCTTGTACGGCACGGCGAAAGTCTGTCTCGGGAACGAGGCCTGCCTCAGCGAGGCGGACATCATTCGCATCATGGCCAGCGAGCGTGACTACCAGCGGCTGCGCGAACTGTGGCAAGGCTGGCACGACACGGCGCGGCCCGCGCGGCCGATGTACGAGCGCTTCGTCGAGCTCGCCAACGAGGGCGCCCGCGAGATCGGCTTCGCGAACCTCGGCGAGCTGTGGAAGTCCGGCTACGACATGTCGCCCGAAGCATTCGAGGCCGAGGCCGAGCGGCTCTGGCGCCAGGTCGAGCCGCTCTACGCGCAACTGCACTGCCATGTCCGCGACAAGCTGGCCGACCACTACGGCGAAGACAAGGTGCCGCGCAGCGGGCCGATCCCGGCGCACCTGCTGGGCAACATCTGGGCGCAGCAATGGGGCAACCTGTACGAACTCGTCGAGCCGGCGCCCGGCGTCGCGCAGCTCGACATCGACAGCGCGCTGGTCGAGCAGGGCTGGGACGAGGTCCGCATGACCCGCGCGGCCGAGAACTTCTTCGTCTCGCTCGGCATGCCGGCGCTGCCGGATTCTTTCTGGGAGCTCTCGCTGCTGAAGCAGCCGCGCGATCGCGACGTCGTCTGCCACGCGAGCGCGTGGCCGATGGATGGCGCGGACGACGTGCGGATCAAGCAATGCGTCGAGCCGACCGCCGAGCACCTGACGATCCTGCACCATGAACTCGGCCATATCTACTACTTCCTGCTGAACCGGCACTTGCCGCCGCTGTACCAGGACGGCGCACACGACGGCTTCCACGAGGGCATCGGCGACACGCTGGAGCTGTCGATGACGCCGGCCTACCTGCGGCAGCTCGGGCTGATCGGCGACGTGGAGCAGAGCCCCGAGGCGACCCTGAACCTGCAGATGAAACTGGCGTTGAACAAGATCGCCTTCCTGCCGTTCGGCAAGCTGATCGACCAGTGGCGCTGGGACGTGTTCTCCGGCAAGACACCGCCGGAGGACTACAACGCCGCGTGGTGGCGGCTGCGCACCGCGTACCAGGGGATCGCTCCGGCCGTGGCGCGCGACGAGTCGGACTTCGATCCGGGCGCGAAGTATCACATCCCGGCCAACGTTCCCTACACCCGCTACTTCCTGGCCCACATCCTGCAGTTCCAGTTCCATCGCGCCCTGTGCGAGGCCGCGGGACACACCGGCCCGCTGCACGAGTGCTCGATCTTCGGCAGCAAGGAGGCCGGCCGCCGGTTGATGGCGATGCTCGAGCTTGGCGCCAGCAGGCCGTGGCCGGAGGCGCTCGAGCTGATCACCGGGTCGCGGGAAATGGACGCCTCGGCGATCATCGACTACTTCCAGCCCTTGATGAGCTGGCTCGAGGCCCAGAACGCGGGCCGCAGTTGCGGCTGGTGACGGTCGGGCCGCGCAAGCGGCGCGCAATTTGAATGGACAACGCACCGTCCCGCCTCGCACTGGTCTCCGCCTTCGCGGTCGTGTACATCGTCTGGGGCTCGACCTATCTCGGCATCAGGATCGCCGTGCAAGACCTGCCGCCCGGCCTGCTGGCCGGCGTGCGCTTCATTCTTGCCGGGCTGACGCTGGGCGCACTGGCGCTGGCGCGCGGCCAGGCTCCGCCGCGCTCCGCGGGCGAATGGGGCACCACGGCCATCCTCGCGGTCGCGTTCATCGTGCTCGGCAATGGCGTCGTGACCTGGGCGCAGCAGTGGGTGCCGTCGAACCAGGCGGCGCTGATCATCGCCAGTTCCGCCCTGTTCACCGCCTGGTTCGGCACTTTCGGCCGCCGCGGGGTCGCCTTGAGCCGCGCGACCCGGCTCGGCCTGTTTGCCGGACTCGGCGGCACCGCGCTGATGGTCTGGCCCGAAGGCGGCTCGGAGGGCGTGCCGGGCGGCGACCTGCTGTGGCCGAAGGCCGCGATCGTGCTCTCGACGCTGGCCTGGTCGTGGGGCGTCATGCACAGCCGGAACTCGCAGATCACGATGAAGCCGCTGATGTTCGCGGCTTGCCAGATGCTGATCGGCGGCGGCGTGCTGACGCTGATCGGGCTCGCGAACGGCGAGCTCGCGCGGTGGACCTGGACACTGCCGGGCATCGGCGGCCTGCTGTACCTGACGGTGTTCGGCTCCTGCCTCGCCTACACGACCTACATGTGGCTGCTCAATCAGACGACGCCGGCCCGCCTCGGGACGGTGGCCTATGTGAACCCGGCGATTGCGACGCTGCTCGGCTGGTGGGTCGTCGATGAACGGCTCACCGGGCTGCAGCTCGCCGGCATGGCCGTGATCCTTGTGAGCGTCGCATGGGTCACGATCAGTGCGCGCGCGATCGGACGGCGCTAGGGACGATCCCGCCGCATGACGATGACTTCATAGCGGCCGTTCGTGCCGATGAAGGTCGAAGCGAGCCAGCTGAAAAGGCTGACGAAAATCGCGCCGAACATCGCACTCCAGAAGCCGCCCAGCGTGAAGCCCTGGAACATCATCGACACCAGTCCCAGCATCATCGCGTTGACGACCAGCAGGAACAGGCCAAGCGTCAGGATCGTCAGCGGCAGCGTCAGCAGGATCACGACCGGGCGGACGAGCGCGTTGACGATGCCGAGCACGAGCGCGGCGCCGAGCACGGTGCCGATGCCGGCCAGGTCCATGCCGGGGACGATCAGTGCGGCGAGCCACAGCGAGATCGCCGTGATCAGCATGCGCACCAGAAATCCGTTCATCTGCGACTCCTCAGGTTTTCAGGATCTGTTCCAGGTCCATGTCCGTCAGCCGCCGGATGCGGGAGAACAGGTACCACAGCGCCGCGATCATGATGATCATCGACGGCACGACGATCACCGGGTAGGACAGCGCCGTCATCCGTCCGAGCTCCTCGTTGAAAGCGGTGGTGCCGGGCTGGCTCTTGACGATCACCTTGGCGAGCACGAAGTTCAGCACCGCTGAGACGAAAAACGAGCCCGCCAGCATCCATGATGCATTTACCAGCGTCCGGTCGAAGGCCGCCAGGTTGCCGCGGCGCTCGAGCGCCGCGTCCACGTCCGCGACGCGGATGATCTTGTCGTTGTAGAGAAACGTGCGGACGATCGGAAAGGGCGTGCGCAGCGACAGCACGACTGCGATCCCGATGATCGCCGGCACGGCCGCCTCCTTGACTGCAATCCACTTCGGATCGAGCTGCAACAGGCCGATCCCGCCGGTCAGCAGCACGCTGATGAAGCCGAGGATCGAGACGACGTTCCACTCGCGGCGCCGCGCGAAGTCGACCAGCCCGTAGGTGAGCGGGAAGGCGAGCGCGACGACCAGTCCGCCGACCGGGCCGAGTGCATTCTCGCCCGACAGCTTCATCAGGATCACCGCCGGGATCGCGATGTTGATGCCCAGCGAGAGCAGCACGCTTTCGCGCTTTTCCGGTGTATTGCTCAAGAATGTCCCGCCCTTTGCAGAGGCCGGTATTCTAGCCGGGATTCACGCCGCCCCCACCATCACTTCCTCCGCCAGCTCTCCCGGCCCGGATCGTCCAGGCCGGCTGGATCCTGGTGGATCATGACGTCCGCGCCCGGGAACTCGGCCCGCAGCTCCGCGGCCACCTGCTCGGCGATCGCGTGCGTCCGCAGCAGCGGCAATGCCGGCGGCAGCTCGAGGTGCAGCTGGATGAAACGCACCGCGCCGGCCTGGCGGGTGCGCAGGTCGTGCACGCCGACTATCTCGGGCGCCCGGCCGGCGATTGCGAGGATCCGCTGCTGCTCGCCTGCCGGCAGCTCCCGGTCCATCAGCATGTGCACCGCTTCGGTGCCGATCCTGAGCGCGCTCCAGAAGATGTAGGCGGCGACGGCCAGGCCGATCAACGGGTCGGCCCACAGCCAGCCGCCGAGCGCGAGTCCCAGCGCGACCAGGATGCCGGCATTGGTCAACAGGTCGGACAGGTAGTGCAGCGAATCCGCGCGGATCGCGACCGATCCGGTGCGCTTGATGACGAAGCGCTGCAAGCCGATCAGCAGCAGTGTCGCGAGCATCGAGAACAGCATCACCCCGACGCCAATGCCGAGGTGCTCCAGCGGCCGGGGATTGACAAAGCGATCCGCGGCATTGAACACGATGAACAACGCCGAGGCGGCGATGAAGGCCGCCTGGCCGAGCCCGGCCAGGGATTCCGCCTTGCCGTGGCCGAAGCGATGCTCTTCGTCCGGCGGCATCAACGACCAGCGCACGGCGACCAGGTTCACGGCCGAGGCCATGACGTCCATCATCGAGTCGACCAGCGAGGCCAGCAGGCTGACCGAGCCCGTCAGCAGCCAGACCGCCAGCTTGGCGGCAACCAGCATCGAAGCTGTCGCGACCGAAGCCGTGGTGGCTATCTTGAGCAGGCGCGCGCGACGCGCGCCGTCCACCGGCGCGGCCGGATCAGTGCTCGTGACCGTCGTGATGACCGATCTCTCCGGTTGTGAACAGCGTCTCCTTGAGTTCCCTGGAGAACAGCGGATCGCGCCGCCTGATCCACTCGAGGACCATCGCCGCGTGCTCTTTTTCCTCGTCCCGGTTGTGCTCGAGGATGCGCTTCAACTGCGGATCCTTGCAGGCATCGACGCGCTGGTTGTACCAGTCCACGGCCTCGAGCTCTTCCATCAGCGAGATGATCGCGCGATGCATGTCGCGCGTCTCGTCGGACAGCTCCTCGATCGGCTCGTGGTATCCCTCGTTGGCCATACAGCGTCTCCCTCAGTTTCTCAATTGCAATTGTTCGCCGGTCGGCGTCAATAGACGATCGGCACGAAGTTCAGTTCCTCGATCGGCGGCCGCTGGTGATGGCTGCTCTGGTCGCGCGGCGGCAGTGACGGCGGATCGGGCATGACGTCCTCGTAGGGCACGCAGGACAGCAGGTGCGCGATGCAATTCAGTCGCGCCCGCCGCTTGTCGTCGGCGGGAATCATCCACCAGGGCGCCTCGGGTATATCGGCGAACACCAGCATGTCGTCCTTGGCCTGTGAGTACTCGCGGTACAGGCGGCGTGACTCGAGATCCATCGGCGAGAGCTTCCAGCGCTTCTCGGCATTGTGAATGCGCGCCTGGAAGCGTTTCTCCTGCTCCTCGTCGCTGACCGAAAACCAGTACTTGATCAGCAGCACCCCGGAGCGCACCAGCATGCGCTCGAACTCGGGCACCGAGCGGGCAAACTCGCGGTACTCATCTTCGCTGCAGAAGCCCATGACGCGTTCGACCAGGGCGCGGTTGTACCAGCTGCGATCGAACAGCACGATCTCGCCGCCGGTCGGCAGGTGCGCGACATAACGCTGGAAATACCATTGCTGGCGCTCGCGCTCCGTCGGCACCGGCAGCGCGGCGATCCGGCAGACGCGCGGATTGAGCCGGTCTGTGATGCGCTTGATCGCGCCGCCTTTGCCGGCCGCGTCGCGGCCCTCGAAGATCACCACGACCTTCAGCTTGCGGTGCCGCACCCACTCCTGGAGCTTGACCAGCTCCACCTGCAGCGTGGCGAGCTCGCTCTCGTAGGCCTTGCGCTTCAGGCCGCCGCCGGAGGTGTACCAGTCCCTCGGCCGGCCAGGCGGCCGCGCATAGAGATCACCGGCGGCATGCACGGGGCACACGGCAGCGGCGCCCTGCTCGTCGGGCGGGTTCTTGTCTCGCTTAGCCATCACCGCCCCCCGGACAAAGCCGCGCCAGCCGCCACTATAGCGCCGCGCCGGGGCGGTCGGCAGCCGCCGCGACCGATACACGCTCCAGGCCCAGCTGCCCGTCGGCATCGCGAACCCGGCGCAATACGAACGGGAACACGGACGGCCTCAGGCAGACGTCGAAATCCTCTGACGGAAACCACGGTCTCGCCGCATCGAAGAACTTCGCGCCGGAAGGATCGGCCCGCAGTCTTGCGCGGATCGGCGCAAAGTCCGGGAAGGCGCCGCGCAGGCCGGCCGCGATGTATTCCGCACAAGCCTCGTCCTCGGCGGTGCGCTCCGCGGCATTCCAGCCCATGCAGACCAGCGAGACCACGGCCGGTCGACGGCTGCGCAACCACTCGACGATCGCCGCCGCGTTCACGAAGCTGCCGGTGATGACCTCTTCCGCCGGGCAGGCCAGCAGGCCCTGGACCCCTGCGCTGGTCCTGAGCACGAGCGTCCGGCCCCTCAGGTCGGCCCTGAGGATGGCCGCCGGCGAGTTCGAAAAATCGAAGCCCGGCAGCGGCTGGCCGTCGCGCTCGCCGGCCAGCAGCAACGCGGGATCGCTGGCCTTCAGTGCGTGCGCCTCGGCCGGCGTCGCGACCGGCAGGATACGGCTGGCGCCGCGCGCAAACGCGCAGGGCGCCAGCGTGAAGGCGCGGAACACGTCGATGATCACGGCGATACCCGCGGCGCGTTGCGCGCCCTCGAGCAGGTGCAGCAGCCGCACTTCGGGCGCGGTCCAGCCGATCATCCGCGTAACGCCTCGATCTGCGGGCGCGCCCGTCAGGAGCCGACGCCGCGGGCCATCATCGCCGCGAGCAGCGGCAGCAGCACCAGGACCAGCAACTGGATGCGGATCGCCATCAGCACGCGCTTGCTCTCCGCATCGCTCATCACCGGCACCCCGCCGGCGCGCAGCGCACGCCGCCAGCCAAAGAACTTGATGGCCGGGTAGATCCAGATGAGCGCCATGACGACGAACAGCCAGAATTTCGCGTGGTAGGCGCTGTTGCCCATGTAGAACAGCGCCCCCTTGCCGCCGTGGAACATGCGGCTGATACCGGTCAGGAATACCACGAGCAGGGAGATGCCGTAGATCAGGTCGACCACCACCAGCTTGCGCGCGATGGCGCGCTCCGGCCGCGGCGTGAACATCAGGTGTTCCGCGATCAGCGCGGCCGCGAGAAACATCATGGCCAGGTAATGGAACCAGGCCAAAGCAAGCACGCCGGTCATTCTGAATCTCCTGGGTCGTTGTCAGCTCGGACGACAGCCTAAACCAACTCGAGCTCGGGGGCACCGCTGCTCGGCGCCCTGGCCTTGCGGGCTTCCTTGTCAAGCCGCATCGCCTCCTCGGCGCAGGCCAGCAGCTGGCGGAGGTCATCGGCCGCATCGGGAAACGTGGCCGCGCCCATGCTGACGGACAGCCGGACCATGCGCCCGGCGACCTCGATCGTGCACCGCTCGACGGCGGAACGAATGCGGTGCACCACGCGCTGCACCTGTTCGGCGTCGGCCTCCGACACCAGCAGCACGAATTCATCGCCGCCATGGCGCGCGGCGGCGTCCGTGGTGCGAATCAGGCGGGCGATGACGTTGGCGCACAGGATCAGCGCGCGATTCCCGGTCTCCTGGCCGTAGTCGTCGTTGATCTGCTTCAGCGCGTTCAGGTCCATGACGATGATCGAGTAGCGGCGGCCATGCCGCACGGCGCGCTCGTGCTCCTGCCGATGGAGCCGCGAGAAGGCGCGCGTGTTGGCGAGGCCGGTCAGCTCGTCGGTCTCGGCCAGCGTGCGGATCCGCTGCCTGGCGAGCTCGATCTCGTGGGCCAGCAGGGCCGTGACATAGGCGACGAGCAGGAATGGCGCAAGCGCAATCCCGAGCTCGGCGATCTCGTGCCCCGCCGGTATCCCGGGCGGGCCGCCAAGCAATCGCGCAAGCACGAAGCCGAGCACGCCCAGCACCGTCACCGCGAGCGTCGGCCAGCGGCCGAGCACCAGGGCCGAAACCATGACCGGCAGCAGGTAAAGGCCCAGCAGCACGGCGGACTGCCGCTCGATCGAGACCAGCACGATCGTCGTGAAGACCAGCATGCCGAGCACCTGCACGGCGACCTTGAGGCGCGTCTCGCGCTCGAATCGCGGCAGGAACCGCAGCGCCGCCAACAGGATCACGAACGCGGCGAACGCGAACAGCAGCATGCCGGGGCGGAGGGCGTGCTGGCCCGGCGCGACGAGATAAAGGCCCGCGAGGATCAACAGCAGGAAGCCGACGTCGGAGGCGTTGCGCGCGAACCCGTGCAGCTCCGCCTGGTCGATCCTGGAGGACAGGTCCATCGACAGCGAGGGCCATCGAATTTTCTTCATGCGCATCAGGTCAGCGCCCGGGCGGGCCCGGTCGCTGCAGTGGGTCCTCGACGGCACGGCGTGCCGCGGCGCCCTCGAGTTGCTCGATCAAGGCCAGCGCAAAATCCATCGCCGTGCCGGGGCCGCGCGAGGTGACGACCGTTCCGTCCACGACGACCGGGGCAGCGTCCAGCACGATGCCGGGCGCGCTGGCGCCGGTCAGGAAGCCGGGGTAGCTGGTGGCCCGCCGGCCGGCGAGCAGGCCGGCCTTCGCCAGCACGCTCGGCGCCGCGCAGATTGCCGCCGTGAAACCGCCCCGGTCAGCGTGCTTCCGCAGCAGGTCCAGGATACGGGCATCTGCGGCGAGATGCGCCGCTCCCGGCATGCCGCCCGGCAGCGCCACCATGTCGAAGCTGAGCTCGACGGCCGCGTCGAGCGTCATGTCTGGTGAAATGGGAATGCCGTGCGAGCCGGTGACCGGACCCGGCGACAGCCCGGCCGTGGTCACCTCGATGCCCGCCCTGCGGAGCAGGTCGATGACGGTCACGGCTTCGATTTCCTCGAAGCCGTCGGCCAGCGGAACGAGGACGCGCGACACCGGGGCTATTCGCTGCGCGGCTCGGCGGCCAGCGCGCCCGACCGCAACACCACGCGGCGGGCCTGCAAGGCCGCCACGGCCGCCGCCAGCTGCTGGTCCCCGTCGCCGGCCTCATCGCCGCCTACGACCAGGTCCGGCGCGACGCCGGTGGCATGGATCGACATGCCGGACGGAGTGTAATAGCGCGATGTCGTCAGCTTGATTGCGCGGCCTTCCGACAGCGGCATGATCGTCTGCACGGAGCCCTTGCCGAAGGTCGCGGTCCCGATCACGGTGGCGCGACCGTGGTCCTTCAGCGCGCCGGCGACGATCTCCGAGGCGGACGCGGAACCCCCATTGACGAGCACGGCCATCGGCGCGCCGGCCAGCAGATCGCCCGGCGTGGCCTCGGCCCGGAACCGGGCGTCCGGCATGCGGCCGTCGGCGGAAACGATCAGGCCGCGATCCAGGAACGCGTCGGCGACCGCGATGGCCGCATCGAGCACGCCGCCCGGGTTATTGCGCAGGTCCAGCACGAGGCCGGCCAGGTTGCCGCCGGCCTGGCGCTCCAGGCTGCGGAGTGCCAGGCGCAGATCGTCGGGCGTCGCATCGGTGAACTGGCTGATCCGCGCGTAGCCGAGGCCGGCATCCAGCAGCTCCGTGCGAACGCTCTTCACTTCGACCTGGCCGCGGTGCAGTGCCACGGTCAACGGCTCCTCCAGTCCTTCCCGCAATATGCCGAGCTCGACCCGGCTGCCGGTCGGCCCGCGCATCTGTCCGATCGCCTGCTCGAGGTCGAGGGCGTCGACTGGCAGGCCGTCGATGGCGACGATGACGTCGCCGGCCATGATTCCGGCGCGCGCTGCGGGGCTGCCGTCGATCGGCGAAACAACGACGATCCGGCCGTCCTCGACACTGACTTCGACCCCGACGCCAGAGTACTTGCCGCTGGTGCTGATGCGGATGTCCTGGAACTCAGCCGCGCCGAGGAACGCGGAATGCGGATCGAGGTCGGCGATCATGCCGCGGATCGCAGCCTCGATCAGCTCGTGGTCGTCGACCCGGTCGACATAGTCGCGTTTCACCCGCTCGAGGACCTCGGCGAGCAGGCGCGCCTCCTCCCAAGGCAGCGAATCACTTGCCGGCCGCCGGTCCGCCAGCACCGTCGGCGCGACGGAAGCCGACGCGCCGATGAAGACGCCGAGGCACAGAACCAGCAGTCCACGGATCAGCAGCGGCTTCATGGGTGACGCCCAGGGTTTACCAACGGCTGAAAATAACAGAAATCCGGGGCGAGGGCGGCATCGGGCGCCGAACCCCGGCGACGTGACTGGCGGCGCCTCGCGGCGGGCCTGCCCTGGCAACCCGAGGAATACGGTATTTTGTATACGAAGCTATGTTAAGCGCTTGAATTCATTTATGAACCAACCGGCTGGCAAACCAGCGATGAGGGCTTTCCGGCTTGGTTCCGCTGCGGATTTCGAAGTATAGGCCGGACTGGTCGCGGCCTCCGGTGTCGCCGACACGGGCCACTACCTGGCCGGCGGCGACCCAGTCGCCGACGGCACTGAACAACACCTCGTTGTGGGCGTACAGGCTCATGTAGCCGTCGCCGTGCTCGAGCACGAGCAGCAGCCCGAGCCCGGGCAGCCAGTCCGCATAGGCGACCCGCCCGTACCAGACGGCCTTGACGTCCGCGCCGCGCTCGGCCGCGATCAGCACGCCATTGGACTGCGGCCCGCTCCCGCGGCGTTCCCCGAAATCCCGGGCAAGGGTGCCCTGCACCGGCCACGCCAGTCGGCCGCGCTGCTGTACAAAGGGCGCGGCATCAGGAATCGGCAAGTCGGCGACGGCCAGGCGCAGTTCCTCGAGCAACTGCTCCAGCGCAGCCGCCTCGGCACGCAGCCGCTCCGCCTCGGCGGCCTGCCGCGCCACGTCGGCATCGAGCTCGGCGACCGTCCTGGCCCGGGCGCTGCGCGCCTTGTCGAGCGCGGCGAGGGCCTCCGCCTGGCGCCGCTCGGCCGCCGCGAGCCTGGCACCTTCGGCCGCGAGCTGGCGACTGACCTCGGCCAGCTCTGCCAGCCGTTCGCGCAACTCCGCTACGCGCGCGGCGCGGCCCCGCGCCATGTACCCGTACCAGGTCATCATCCGGCCTAGCGCATTGGGGTCGCGCTGCGACAGCATCAGCTTCAGGCGGGGCTCGCCGCCGGCGATCCAGGCAGCGCGCAGCTCGGCCGCCAGCGCGTCAGAATCAGCCGCCAGGCCGGCGGCCAGTTCGGCGCGGCGCGCCGCCAGCGTGTCCCGGCGGGCGGTCACGGCCGCCTGCTCGCGGCGCGTCTCCTCGAGCCCGCGCGATTCCCGCGCCACCGCGGTCTCCGCCTCGCGCAGCGCCCGCGACTCCTGGTCGCGGCGTTCCGCCGCGCGGCGCTGGTCCCGCTCGATCGCGGAAATGCGCGTCTTCAGCGCCTCGAGACGCCGCTCCGCCTCTGCATCCGCGGCACCGGTCCCAGCCGCCTCGCCGCCCAGGAGCAGCGCGACCAGGATCATGATGCAGGCGTGGATCTGGGGCTTCACGGTGCGCCGAGTGTAGGGGATCGACAAAAACCGGCAAGACGGGGCCCGCCAGCGGGTATAATTGCCGGCTTGCGTTCGCGGACAGGGCTCCCATGGCTTCCATACTCGAATACGCTGGCAATCATCCGTTCCTGTTCGGCGGCATGCTGCTGATGTTTGCGATCGTCTTCGCCTACGAGATGCGCATGGCGCGCCGCAAGGGCGTCGACGTCAGCCCGGTCGAGGCGGTCGCGCTGATCAACGGCGGCGCCCAGCCGATTGACATCCGCGCCGCGGCCCAGTTCGAGAAGGGTCATATCCTCGACGCCCGCAACGTTCCGCTGGCGGACTTCGACCAGCACATGGCCTCGCTCGAGAAACTGCAGGAGCGCGGCATCCTGATCTACTGCGACACGGGCGCAACGTCGCTGAAGGCCGTCGAGCAGATCAAGGCGCGGGGGGTCAGCAACGTGCGCAGCCTGCGCGGCGGCCTCACGGCCTGGCGCGGCGAGAACCTCCCCGTGTTCGCCGGCCGCAAGGCCCGCGGCAAAAAGGATGCCGGATGAGCGCAGCCGTGCTCGTTTACGCGTCCCGCTATTGCGGCTGGTGCACCCGGGCGCTCGCGCTGCTGGAAAGCAAGGGCGTGACGCCGGAAGTCATCCTCGTGGATGCGGATCGCGCCCTTCGACGCGAGATGGAAGAACGCAGCGGACGGCGCACCGTGCCGCAGATCTTCATCGGCGACCGCCACGTCGGCGGCTACGACGACATCCGCGCGCTGGATGCGGCGGGACAACTCGACAGCCTGCTCGGCGCCGGGCAGGAAATCGCATGAACAACATTCAAACTCGACTCCAAAGGAGCATCCATGGCCGAGCAGACAACTGATGGCCTCGACGCCAACCGCGTCACCGTTGCGCTGCAGCGCATCTACCTGAAGGACGGCTCGTTCGAAGCACCGAACAGCCCGAATATCTTCCAGGGCGAGTGGCGCCCCACGGTCTCGATGAATCTCGGCACCGCGACGAACGACCTGGGCAACGGCGCTTACGAGGCTGTCCTGAGCCTGACCGTAGAAGCAAAACAGGAAGACAAGATCGCATTCCTGATCGAGGTGCAGCAGGCCGGTATCTTCATCTTCCAGGGGCTCGAGCCCGCCGACCTGCAGCGCGCGCTGGTGGCCTTCTGCCCGCAGCAGCTCTACCCCTTCGCGCGCGAGGTCGTCGCCGACCTGTCGGCCAAGGGCGGCTTCCCGGCGCTGCAGCTGCAGCCGGTGAACTTCGACGCCGTCGCGGCCGAGGCCTTCCGCAGGCAACAGGCCGAGCTGGCGGCGCAGGCCGGCGCCAACGGCCCGGTGCCCGAGGCGAGCCAGTAACACCGTGAACAGCGGCGCGGCGCCGGACCAGGCGATCGCCGTGCTGGGCGCGGGTTCCTGGGGAACCGCGCTCGCCATCCAGTTCGCGCGCAGCGGGCGGCCGACCCTGCTCTGGGGCCGGGCCGAGGATGCCCCGGCCCAGATGCAGCTGGCGCGCGAGAACGCCCGCTTCCTGCCTGGCGCCAGGTTTCCGGACAGCCTGCGCTGCGAACCGCAGCTGGCGCGCGCGATGGCCGAGGCGCCGATCATCGTCGTCGCCGTGCCCAGCCATGCTTTCCGCGCCGTCCTGACGCAGATGAAACCGCTGTTGCGCCCGGAAACACGGCTGGCCTGGGCAACCAAGGGCTTCGAGCTGGAGAGCGGCAAGCTGCCGCACCAGGTCGCGCGCGAGGTGCTCGGGCCGGGAGTGGCGATGGCCGTGCTGTCGGGCCCGACCTTCGCGCGCGAGGTCGGCATGGGGCTGCCGACGGCCATGACGATCGCGGCGACCGACGAGGAATACGCCCGGCAACTGGCCGAGAACCTCTCGGGCGAGACCTTCCGTGCCTACACGTCGACCGACATCATCGGCGTCGAAGTGGGCGGCGCAGTCAAGAACGTCCTCGCGATCGGCGCCGGCATTTGCGATGGCCTGGGCTTTGGCGCCAACACCCGGGTGGCACTGATCACGCGCGGGCTGGTCGAGATGACGCGGCTCGGCATTGCGCTCGGCGCGCAGCCCGCCACTTTCATGGGCCTCGCGGGGATGGGCGACCTGGTGCTGACCTGCACTGACGACCAGTCCCGCAACCGGCGCATGGGCCTGGCGCTCGCGGCCGGCAAGACGGTTCGCGAGGCCGAGGCGGAGATCCGCCAGGTCGTCGAGGGCGTGCTGGCCGCGGAGGCCGTCCACCGGGTCGCCGCGAAAGCCGCCGTCGAGATGCCGATCTGCGAACAGCTCTACCGGATTCTGTACGAGGGAGCTGAGCCGCGAGCCGCGGTCGCCACGCTGATGACGCGCGAACTGAAATCCGAGTTCGCCCCCGGCGGCTGAGGCCGCTACCGCCCGGCGCCGCCGAAGCCCTGTTGGCGCCAGGCCTCGTAGACCGCGATCGCGGCTGCGTTCGAGAGATTCAGGCTGCGGTTGCCAGGGCGCATCGGAATGACGAGCTGCTGCCCGACGGGTATGTCGGCGAGCAGCTCCGCCGGCAGACCGCGCGTCTCGGGCCCGAACAGCAGCGCATCGCCCGGCATGAAGCTCGCCTCGGTGAAACGCCGCGCGGCGCGCGCTGAAAACGCCCAGAGCCTGGGCCGGCCCAGCGCCTCGAGGCCAGCGTCGAGATCGGCGAACTGCCGCACCGTGGCGAACTCGTGATAGTCGAGTCCCGCGCGCCGCAGTCGCGGCTCGTCGAGCTCGAAGCCCAGCGGGCCGATCAGCGCCAGCGTCGCGCCGCTGTTCGCGCACAGGCGTATGATATTGCCGGTGTTCGGCGGGATCTCCGGCTGCCAGAGAATCACGTGGAACATATCAGCAGGCGGGAACAGGCATGACGGCAACGACGGACATCGATCCCCTGGCGCTGGATTTCTGCGGGATGCGCTTCGCTTCGCCGATCGTGCTGCTGTCCGGCTGCGTAGGCTTCGGCGAAGAGTACACGCGGGTCGCCGGCTTCTCCAATCGCGACGCCGGCGCGATCGTGCTGAAGGGCACGACCGGCGCGGCGCGCCTCGGCAACCCGCCGCACCGTGTATACGAGACGCCGCTCGGCATGCTGAACGCGATCGGCCTGCAGAACCCGGGCGCAGTGACGGTCGTGCGCGACATCCTGCCGACGCTGGACTTCAGCGAGACGCGCTTCCTCGCCAATGTGAGCGGCTCGACGATCGAGGAGTATGTCGAAGTCACGCGGCTGTTCGACGACTCGCCGATCGACGGCATCGAGATCAACATCTCCTGCCCGAACGTCAAGGAAGGCGGCGTGGCTTTCGGCAACTACCCCGACATGTCGGCCAAGGTCGTCGAGGCCTGCCGGCGCGTCACGTCCAAGCCGCTGATCACGAAGCTGTCGCCCAACCAGACGGACATCCAGGAAAATGCGCGCCGCTGCATCGAGGCCGGCACCGACGGCTTTGCGGTGATCAACACCGTGATGGGCATGGCGGTGGACGCGGAGCGTCGCGAGCCCGTCATCGGCAACATCCAGGGCGGCCTGTCCGGCCCGGCCATCAAGCCGATCGCGCTGCTCAAAGTGCACCAGGTCTACCAGGTCGCGAAACATCACGGCGTGCCGATCATCGGCCAGGGCGGCATCCTCACGGCCCGCGACGCGCTCGAGTTCATCATCGCCGGCGCCTCGGCCGTCGGCGTCGGCACCGCGCTGTTCTACGATCCGCTCGTGTGCCGCAAGATCAACGACGGCATTCGCGAGTACCTGCAGCGCCACGGCTTCGCGGCCGTGCGTGACCTCGTCGGCACGCTGGGCCTGCCCGGCGAAGCGCCAGCCGGCCGCGCCGCACGCGCCATCCAGTAACCAGACGCCCTGCTGATCCCTTTCCGGAGGACCGCGATGAGCGCGCTCGCCGACCTGCATCCCGTCATCCTGACACTGGCGATTTTCTTCGCCCGCATCCTCGATGTATCGCTCGGCACGGTGCGCACCATCGTGGTATTCCGCGGCCACCGGACGCTGGCCGCGGTGATCGGATTTTTCGAGATCGTCATCTGGGTACTCGCCGCCGGCCAGGTGCTGAAGAACCTGGACGCCTGGTACCTGATCGTCGCCTATGCCGGCGGCTTCGGCGCCGGCAATTACATCGGCATCTGGCTGGAGGCCAAGCTCGCCATCGGGCGCGAGATGGTCAGCGCGATCTCCTACCGCGCCGACGGCGGCCTCGCGCGATTGTTGCGCGAGCGCGGCTTCCGCGCGATCGACGTCGATGCCGACATGGGCCGCGGCCCGGCCGTGGATCTCGTCATCACGGTCACGCGGCGGCGCCGCGTGCCGGAGCTTTTGCAGACCATTCTCGAGGCCGACCCCGAGGCCCAGTACTCGGTCAGCGACATCAAGATGGTGCACGAGAGCTACGACCCGACGATGCTGGCGCCGCGCGCAAGCTTCAGCGGCGGCTGGCGCTCGATCATGAAGCGCAAGTAGCGCCGGCTAGAGTTCCTCGAGGCCGAGCTCGCGAATCTTCCTGGCGAGCGTGTTCCGGCCCCAGCCGAGCAATCGCGCCGCTTCCTGCCGGTGGCCGCCGGAGTGCGCCATCGCGACGCGGATCAGCGTGCGCTCGAAATCCGCTTGGGCGTCGTCGAGCAGCGCTTCGCCACCGCCCTCGAGGCGCTGCTCGGCCCAGGCTGCCAGGCCATCGGTCCATGCCTGGGCCCTGGCGACGGGTGGTGCGGCGCCGAACTCGGCCGGCAGGTCCGAGGCGCGGATCTCGCGTCCGGGCGCGACCACGGTGAGGCGACGACAGGCATTGACGAGCTGTCGCACATTGCCGGGCCAGTCGAACGCGCAGAAGCGCTCGAGGACCGCAGAGTCAATCGTCTTGGCCGGCACCGTCAGCTCGTCGGCGGCCTTGCGCAGGTAGTGCTCGAGCAGCAGCGGGATGTCCTCGCGCCGCTCCCGCAGCGGCGGGATCCTGATGCGCATGACGTTCAGCCGGTGAAACAGGTCTTCGCGAAAGCGGCCTTCCGCGACGCCCTTCGCCAGGTCCTGGTTGGTCGCGGCGATGACGCGGACATCGACGCGCACCGGCACCTGGCCGCCGACCCGGTAGAACTCGCCCTCGGCCAGCACGCGCAGCAATCTCGTCTGCAGCGCGGCGGACATGTCGCCGATCTCGTCGAGAAACAGCGTACCGCCGTCGGCCTGCTCGAATCGTCCGGTGCGACGCGCATCCGCGCCGGTGAACGCGCCCTTCTCATGGCCGAACAGTTCCGACTCGAGCAGCTCCGCCGGAATCGCCGCCGTGTTGAGCGCTATGAACGGGCGCGCCGCGCGGGGGCTGTGCTGGTGCAGGGCGCGGGCGACCAGTTCCTTGCCGGTGCCGGACTCCCCGGTGATCAGCACCGTCATGCTCGAGCCCGACAGCCTGCCGATGGCGCGGAACACGTCCTGCATCGCTGCAGCCTGGCCGATCAGGCTCGGCAAGGCCGGTCGCGGGGGCTCCGCGCGCACGCCGGCGCGCTCCGAGCCGGCGCGCCGCACGAGCTCGACGGCCTGGTCGATATCGAAGGGTTTCGGCAGGTACTCGAATGCCCCGCCCTGGTACGCGGCCACCGCGCTGTCGAGATCGGAATGCGCGGTGATGACAATGACCGGCAGCTCCGGCCAGTCGGACTTCAGCCGCGCCAGCAGGTCGAGGCCGGCCGGTCCGGGCATGCGAATGTCCGTGACGAGCACATTCGGGCGCCCGTGCGCGAGCGCTTCCAGCGCCGGCGGGGCGCTGTCGAAGCCGCGGCATGCGAGCCCCGCCTGGTCCATGGCGCGCTCCAGCACCCAGCGGATGCCGGCATCGTCGTCGACGATCCAGACCTCGAGCGGGTCGCGGTTCAACCGGACTCCTCCGTGATCGGGAACAGCATCCTGAACACCGTGCGCCCGGGGCGGCTCGAGTACTCGATCAGGCCCTCATGGCGACTGACGAGCTCCTGGGCGACGGCCAGCCCGAGGCCGCTGCCGCCCGCGCGGCCCGTGACCAGCGGGTAGAACAGCGTTTCGCGCAACTCCTCCGGGACGCCGGGGCCATCATCCTCGATCTCGACGCACGCCACGAGCCGGCAGCGGCGATGGCCGATGGTGTCGTTGGTGATGGCGCGCGTCCTGAACACGATGCGGCCGCGCCCGCCCAGGGCGCCCAGCGCATTGCGCGCCAGATTCAGCATCGCCTGGATGATCAGGTCGCGGTCGAGCAAGGTGGCCGGAAGGCTGGGGTCGTAGTCGCGCTCCATGACGATTTCCGCGCCGCCCTCCGCGATGATCAGCTGGCGCACGTGCTCGAGCAGCTCGTGGATGTTGAGCAGCGTCCTTGCGAGCGGTCGCGCCGGACCAAGCAGCGCGGCCGTCAGGTCGACGAGCCGGTCGGCCTCGCGGATGATCAGGTTCGTGTAGTCCTTCTGTGCGGGCGACTCGAGCTGGCGCTCGAGCAGCTGCGCGGCGCCGCGGATGCCGCCCAGCGGATTGCGCAACTCGTGGGCGAGCTGGCGGACCATGCTGCGGCTTGCCTCGAGCTGGGCCAGCAGCGCCTTCTCGCGGTCGATTCGCAGCCGACGGCTTGCGTCCGCCATCTCGAGCAGCAACTCGCGCTGGCCCGCCGCGCCTTCCGAGGTCGTCAGCGCGCAGTCGAGCGCGAGGCCGGGCTCACCGTCCGGCGGCGCCGCAACGAGCACCTCGCGGCGCGAGAAGCCCTGGCCGGTGTCGCGCACCCGCTCCAGCAGCGGCCGCAGCACGCCGAGGCCCGGCACGGCGTCCGGCAACACGCGGCCGGCCAGCTGCTGGCGGCTCATGCCGAGCAGCTGTTCCGCCGCCGGGTTTGCGTAGCGCACCTCGAGCCCGGCGCCGAGCACGACGACGCCGGTGGTCAGGTTCTCGAGGTACTCGCCGCGCGGCAGCGTGGCCCGCGTCTCAGCGCCCAACGGGGCGGGGCTGCGGGCGCGGCCCTGTGGCCGGATTCTGGATGGAGGTCTGCTGGACATAGAACACCACCGCCCCGCTGGAGACGAGCTCGCGCCCCTGGGCATCGACGATCGAGGCCCGCAGGGTGTTCTCCCCGCGGAACACGTTGCCGATCGTGAACTGGGCGACGCCCTGGGGTATGCCTTCGACGCGCTCGCCATTGAGATACAGCTGCAGTTCATGCCCGCTGGCCAGCTGGGGCTCCAGCGCGAGCTGCACATTGAGTTCCCCGCCAATGTTCCACAGCGTCTCTCCCGCAGTCGGGGCGACGATGCTGAGCCGCGAATACCCGGCCGCGGGCCTGCGGTTGTCGGCAGGCGCGGCGGGCGCGGCGGGCGCGGCGGGCTCCGCCCCGGCCGGCGGCGGCGTCACGGGCGCCGTGAAGGTCTGGGCGGGCTGGACGTCCACCCGCTCGGCGCCCGGATGAGGGCGATCCGAGAAATGCACGACGCCGCGCTCGTCCACCCAGCGCCACATCTCGCTCGCCGTCGTCCCGCTCGCGTAGAAACCCAGCAGCACCATCAATATCCAGCGCATCGGAGGCTCTCCAGCAGCGGCCCAATGGTATCCAAGCATAGCCGCGGAGATGCCCCGCTGACAAAAAAGCGGGCGGCGGGTTTGCGCCCGCCGCCCGAAGCGCGTCCTCCAGACTCGTCAGACGCTGTAATACATGTCGAACTCGACCGGGTGCGTCGTCATGCGCAGCCGCGTCACGTCCGCCATCTTCAGCTTGATGTAGGCATCGATCAGGTCGTCGGTGAACACGCCGCCGGCCGTCAGGAAGCCACGGTCCTTGTCGAGCGCGTTGAGCGCTTCCTCGAGCGAATAGCAGACCTCCGGGATGCTCTTCGACTCCTCGGCCGGCAGGTCGTACAGGTCCTTGTCCATCGGGTCGCCCGGGTGGATGCGGTTCTGGATGCCGTCGAGGCCGGCCAGCATCATCGCGGCGAACGCGAAATAGGGATTCGCAGTCGAGTCGGGGAAGCGCACCTCGATGCGGCGCCCCTTCGGATTCGGGATGTACGGGATGCGGATCGAGGCGGAGCGGTTGCGCGCCGAGTACGCCAGCTTGACCGGCGCCTCGAAGCCCGGCACCAGCCGCTTGTAGCTGTTGGTCGACGGGTTGGTGAAGGCGTTCAGCGCACGCGCATGCTTGATGATGCCGCCGATATAGTAGAGCGCGAGCTCGGACAGGCCGCCGTACTCCTCGCCGGTGAACAGGTTCTTGCCATCCTTCGCCAGCGACTGGTGCACGTGCATGCCGCTGCCGTTGTCGCCGACCAGGGGCTTCGGCATGAAGGTCGCGGTCTTGCCGTAGCCCTGGGCAACGTTCCAGACGGCGTATTTGAGCTTCTGGACCTCGTCGGCCTTCTTGACCAGCGAACCAAATGCCACGCCGATCTCGCACTGCCCGGCTGTCGCCACTTCATGGTGATGCACTTCCGGGTCGAGACCCATGTCCGCGAGCACCAGGCACATCGCGGAACGGATGTCGTGCAGCGAATCCACCGGCGGCACTGGGAAATAGCCGCCCTTGATGGTCGGGCGATGACCGAAGTTGCCGTCGGCGTAGATCTTCTCCGAGTTCCAGCCGGCCTCCGAGGAGTCGATCTGGTAGGAGACGCCCTTCATCTCCGAGCTCCAGCGCACGTCGTCGAAAATGAAAAACTCGTTCTCGGGTCCGAAATAGGCTACGTCGGCGATGCCGGTGGACTTGAGGTAGGCCTCCGCGCGCTGTGCGAGCGAGCGCGGGTCACGCTCGTACCCCTGCATCGTGGAGGGCTCGACGACGTCACAGGTGATGTTGAGCGTGGTGTCCTCGGAGAACGGGTCGATCACCGCCGTGGCGGGATCCGGCATCAGGATCATGTCGGACTCATTGATGCTCTTCCAGCCGGCGATGGAGGAGCCGTCGAACATCTTGCCCTCTTCGAACAGGTCGGCGTCGGCCTTGCTGGCGGGAATCGTTACATGCTGCTCCTTGCCCTTGGTGTCGGTGAAGCGAAGGTCCACGAAGGCGACCTCCTTTTCCTTCATGAGCGCGAGCACGTCTTTGGCTTTCATCAGGTCATTCCTCCGAGTCTGGATGCGATGGGGCCCGTCTCCCCGGACTGGCTGCCGGGGTTCGGCGGGCGAAACAGGAAAACGGTCGTAATGTTGCACTGCAGGAAACGTGCCAGCCGGCGCACCTGCGGGTTCGCCCGGGATCACTGGCGCCGCCAACGCCCTGCCGCCCCTCCGGGCCTCGACGCCGCACCAACATGGTGCGCTCGCGCCGTCCATTGCACCAGAATAGACCGTCCCGGGGCTTCAGGGGGCTGGGTTATACTTGCGCGCCCTCTCAGCACGGTAACAGCGATGGGTTCCGCGGACATCGGCACGGCCCCGACCACCTTCCAGGATCTGCTGCTCGAGCTGCAGCGCTACTGGGCGCGGGCGGGCTGTGTGCTGCTGCAACCGCTCGATATGGAAGTCGGCGCCGGCACCTTTCACCCGGCGACCTTCCTGCGGGCGATCGGGCCGGAGCCCTGGAGCGCCGCGTACGTGCAGCCCTGCCGTCGCCCGACCGACGGGCGTTACGGCGACAACCCGTTCCGGCTGCAGCACTATTACCAGTTCCAGGTCGTCATCAAGCCCTCGCCACAGGACATCCAGGCCATGTACCTGGACTCGCTGCGCGCCGTCGGCATCGATCCGCGGGTCCACGACATACGCTTCGTCGAGGACAACTGGGAATCGCCGACGCTCGGCGCCTGGGGGCTTGGCTGGGAGGTCTGGCTGAACGGCATGGAAATCACCCAGTTCACCTATTTCCAGCAGGTCGGCGGACTCGATTGCCGGCCCGTGACCGGCGAGATCACCTACGGCCTGGAGCGCATCGCGATGTACCTGCAGGGCGTCGACAGCGTGTTCGACCTCTGCTGGTCCGACGGCCCGCTCGGCCGGGTCAGTTACGGCGACGTCTACCACCAGAACGAGGTGGAGATGTCCGCATACAACTTCGAGCATGCCGACGTCGCCGTGCTGTTCCGGCATTTCGACGAGCA
This sequence comes from uncultured Thioalkalivibrio sp., assembly GCA_964462675.1. Taxonomy (GTDB): domain Bacteria; phylum Pseudomonadota; class Gammaproteobacteria; order Steroidobacterales; family XN24; genus XN24. Next base: position 4,139 of record CAYWYS010000014.1, on the reverse strand, counting down.
CGAGGCGGCCTGCGCGGCGCTGCTCGGCAATGGCCTCGCCCTGCCGGCCTACGAACAGGTGTTGAAGGCCTCGCATGTATTCAACCTGCTGGATGCGCGCCGCGCGATCTCGGTCACCGAGCGCCAGCGCTTCATCCTGCGCGTCCGCGCCATGGCCCGCAGCGTCGCCGAGGCCTACTACGCCAGCCGCGAGGCGCTGGGTTTCCCGATGCTGCAGCAGGCGGCAGAGGCGGCGCATGGCTGAGCGCGCCGACCTGCTGGTCGAGATCGGCACCGAGGAGCTGCCGCCGAAAGCATTGCCGACGCTCGCCGCGGCGCTGCGCGACGGCCTCGTCGCGCGACTCGCCGAGGCCCGCCTCGCACACGGCGAGGTCGAGAGTTTTGCCACGCCGCGGCGACTCGCCGTCAAGGTCCACCGCCTCGAGACGCGCCAGGCAGACCAGCAGGTCGTGCTGCGCGGGCCACCGGCCAGCGTGGCGCGCGTCGATGGCGCGTGGACCCGCGCCGCGGAGAAGTTCGCCGCCACCGCGGGTGTGTCGCTGGACACGCTGGTCGAGCAGGCGGAAGGCAAGGGCGTCTATGTCTACGCGCACAAGACCGAGGCCGGCGCGACCGCGGCGGCGCTGCTGCCCGGGCTCGTCGAGAGCGCCTTGGCGGCGCTGCCGGTGCCGCGGCGCATGCGCTGGGGCGCGGCCGAGGCGGAGTTCGTTCGGCCCGTGCACTGGCTGGTCATGCTGCTCGGCACGGAGGTCGTGCCGTGCCGGCTGTTCGGTATCGAGGCCGGACGGACCACCCGCGGCCACCGCTTCATGGCAACGCAGCCGATCGAACTGGCCGGCCCGGTGGAATACCCGCAGCGCCTCGAGGACGAGGGCTTCGTGATCGCGTCCTTCGAGGCGCGGCGCGAACGGATCCGCATCCAGGCCGACACGGCCGCCGGAGAGCATGGCGGCCGGCTGGTGCTCGATCCCGCGCTGCTAGACGAAGTCACGGCGCTGGTCGAGTGGCCGGTGCCGGTCGCCGGCGCGTTCGAGACCCGGTTTCTCGAGCTGCCCGAGGAAGTGCTGGTCGCCACGCTGCAGGACCACCAGCGCTATTTCCCGCTGCGCGGCAAGGACGGACGGCTGCTGGCGCGCTTCATCACGATCAGCAATCTCGACAGCCCGACGCCGGACGCGATCCGGCAGGGCAATGAGCGCGTCGTGCGTCCGCGGCTGGCGGATGCGGCATTCTTCTGGGACCAGGACCGCCGCACGCCGTTGGCGGCACGGGTCGCGGCGCTCGACGACATCGTGTTCCAGAAGAAACTCGGCAGCATCGGCGCCAAGCGCACCCGGGTCGGCGCGCTGGCGGCGCGGATCGCCGGCCTTGTCGGCGTCGATCCGGCGCCCGTCGAACGGGCTTCGTTGCTGGCCAAGTGCGACCTCGTCAGCTCGATGGTCGGCGAATTTCCGGAGCTGCAGGGGATCATGGGGCGCTATTACGCGCTCGCCGATGGCGAAGCCGAGGAAGTGGCGATTGCCATCGAGGAACAGTACCTGCCGAAGTTCGCCGGCGACCGGCTGCCCGCCACCCCGACCGGGCGCGTGCTGGCGCTGGCCGACAAGCTCGACACGATCGCCGGGGCGTTCGTCATCGGGCAGCGGCCGACCGGCAATCGCGACCCGTTCGGCATCAGGCGTGCGGCGCTCGGCGCGATCAGGATCCTGGTCGAATGCGAGCTCGATCTCGACCTGCCGATGCTGCTTGCCGCGGCGGTGGCCGCCCAGCCCGTCGAGAGCGCCGCCGGCCTGCCCGACGAGATCGTGGCCTTCGTGTTCGATCGCCTGCGCGGCTATTACCTCGACGGCGCCGGCACCGTCGTGGCGCAGCATGACACCTTCGAGGCGGTGCTTGCGCGGCAGCCGGCCTCGCTGGTCGACTTCCACCAGCGCCTGGTCGCGGTGCTGGAGTTCGTGCAGCTCGACGCGGCGGCGGCGCTCGCGGCGGCCAACAAGCGCATTGCGAACATCCTCCGGCAGGGCGACGCGGACGCCCCCGGCGCCGTCGATCCCGCGCTGTTCAGCGAGGCTGCCGAGCGCGCCTTGCACGAGCGGGTGCAAGGCCTCTTGGGCGAGGTCCGGCCGCTCGTCGCGGCAAGACGTTACCGCGAGAGCCTGGTGCGGCTTGCGACGCTGCGCGAGGTCGTGGATCGGTTTTTCGACGAGGTATTGGTCATGGACCCGGACCCGAAGCTGCGGGCCAACCGCCTGGCGCTGCTGACCGGGCTACGCGAGCTGTTCATGGGCATCGCCGACGTGTCGAGGCTTGGGGCCGGTGCGACCTGAGGCGGGGACGGGCCGTTGATCTGGCTCCGCTCATTCCTGTTCACGGTATTCCTGTTCCTGTCGACGCCGTTCTATGCGACTGCCGTGGTGCTGCTCGGGCCGTTTGGTCACCGCGTGTGCTACCGGGCCGCGCTCAGGTGGGCGGTCGTCAACCTGTGGCTGCTCGACAAGCTCTGCGGGCTGCGCTTCGAGGTCGAGGGCGCCGAGCACATCCCCTCGACGCCCGCCGTGCTCTACTGGAAGCACGAGTCGGTGTTCGAGACGATGGCGGGCGCAATGATCTTTCCCCGGCAGACCTGGGTCATCAAGCGCGAACTGATGTGGTTGCCGTTCTTCGGCTGGGGCATGGCGTTCATGCGACCGATCGCCATCAACCGCAAGGCGGGGCGCAGCGCGGTCAAGCAAGTCATGACCCAGGGCAAGGCACGGCTCGATGCGGGGCTGTGCGTCGTCATCTATCCCGAGGGCACGCGCGTGCTACCCGGCCAGGCGCGGCGATTCGGCATCAGCGGCGCCGCACTGGCCAAGGCCGCCGGCCGGCCACTCGTGCCGGTCGCGCATAACGCCGGGGACTTCTGGCCGCGACGCAGCTTCCTGAAGCGACCCGGAACGATCCGGGTGGTCATCGGTGCGCCGATCGATACCGCCGGGCTGAGCAACGAAGAGATCACGCAGCGGGCCCGCGACTGGATCGAGGCGACGGTCCGCCGGATCAGCCCTGGGAGACAGCAAAACCCTGCCAAATCAGGAGGATGTCCCTCATAGGTATACACAATACTGTGTACCTCTGCATCTCTGCGTCTCTGTGTCTCTGTGTCTCTGTGTCTCTGCGGGAGACTTACTTCGGGCCCGCGGAGACGCGGAGGGATCTAGAGGTTCGGCTAAATTGGGGGCAACAGCGCCGATCAGGGCGGATCAGGGCCGATCACGAGTGAATGCCGCTGTAGGGAATCAGTCCGCTTGTCCCAGGGTGGTGCGTGAATCAATAGGTTAGACACGACAAATGAGACGACCGTCGGCGGCTCTCTCAGTTGGCGTGGCACTGGCCTACATTGGTCTCAGATGCCTTGGCACCAGGCTACTTCGGTGCAACATCATCTGTCGAGGCGGCGCCGACTCGGGGCCAGGCATGGGTCAGCGGAGAGCTGGCGTGCGAAGCGCCCACGTGGGATTGGCCGGACACCGGCAGCGGCTTCTAGTGCCGGTCGTTCGGGTCAGCCAGTCTGCTCCGGTGAAGTGCGCAGTTACGCGCTGCGTTGGAAGGCCGAAGCAGCATGCAGTATCCAAGCAAACGCGGCGATGAGCAGTATAGTGCCAACGCACGCGGCAATAAGGAATGCCTGTTGGCTGTGCAGAGCAGCGGCAGCTATGGCGAATGTCAGCGCCGGCAGCAGGAACATGCGATTGCCTACAGCCCGATGTAGCGCGCTCGTGTCGCCCACACGCGAGTAGTCGATCAAGTTGAGCGGCTTCGACTCGCCAGCGAAACGCACCGCAAAGGCAAGCACGAGCAGGAGGACGGACAGGCCAATCAGACAGAGTCCGAGGAGTATCAGCATTGGTGCCTAATGCCTCCCTCAGCGACCCGCAGATGTCCTGAAACGAAGAACGAATTACGCGAGGGTCACGGCCAAAAATCTTAACAGAATTAATTGCTGCCGCGTAGTTGGTATACAAAATACGGCGTTCTGCCAGGCCTGCGTCTCTGCGGGAAACACACCCGGCCCGCAGAGGCGCCGAAGCGCGGAGACGCAGAGAGTTTTCGAGGCGTCAAACGTCGAGGTTCGAGACGCTCAGCGCGTTCTTCTCGAT
>CAYWYS010000013.1:14858-69866 GCA_964462675.1 uncultured Thioalkalivibrio sp. | reverse complement strand
GAGACCTACGACCGCCAGCTGCTGGACATCTTCAAGGTGCAGGAAGAAATCGCGCAGCACGTCATCGACGCATTGCTGGCCCGCGTCGAAGGCCTGCCGCCGCGCGGCGCCGGCTCGCGCACCGACGAGGCCGCCGCCTACGACGCGTACCTGCGCGGCACCTATGCGCGCAGCCGGCCGAGTCCCGCGAACTTCCAGGCGGCCATCGCGGCCTTCGAGGAAGCGATGTCGATCGATTCCGGCTACGTGCCCGCCTATGCCGGGCTGGCCTCGGTTTACATCCTGTCGACGCTGTTCGCCCACCCGAGCGGTCCCGACCCGTACGCCAGCGTCGCGCTCGCGCTGGTGCTGGCCGAGCAGGCGGTCGAGCTCGACCCCAGCTCAGCGGAAGCCTGGGCTGCGCGCGGTCATGCGCGGCTGCGCCACTGGCTGCCGTTCGACGAAGTGCTTGCCGACATCGAGCAGGCGGTGAAACTCGCGCCCAACGCCGGCGAGATTCGCCTGCTGCACGGCGTGGCGCTGGCCTTTGCCGGCCGCTTCGAAGAGGCCGTGCTGGCAACCGAGGCGGCCGTCGCGCTCGATCCGCTCGCGCCCACGCACCACGATTTCCGCGCCGTCAGCCTGAACCTGGTGCGGCGCCACGAGGAGGCCGTCAAGGAGGCGCGCATCGCCCAGGCGCTCGAGCCCCGTTTCCTGAATCCCCGCCGCCAGGAAGCCCGCGGACTGCTGCTGCTCGGCCGTTACGACGAGTGCACGGCGCTGGATCCCGGCCCTTATCTCGCGCTGCGCGCCATGTGCCTCCATTCCGCCGGCGCAGCTGCCGAGGCCGCAGCGATCATCGAGTCGCTTGCCGCGGCCGTGGATGCCGAGGTGTCGAACCTGCCGCTGCACGCCGGTGCGCTGGCGGGCGATCTCGCCGAATACCATGCGTGGATCGGCGACCTCGACGGCACGCTGCGCTGGCTCACGCGCTCCGCCGAGCTGTCGCCGATCTACCAGTTCCTCGTCGTCGAGGGCGGCACCTACGACCCGGTGCGGTCCGACCCGCGCTTCCAGGCCGAAGTCGAGCGCATCCGCCAGCAAGTGCGCGCGCGGATCGAGGGCGTGGCGCAGTGACCGGCACGACCTCACGTTTCCGCGTCCTCGTCCGGATGCTCGGGTGGCTCCTCGAGCTGCGCGATGCGCGTTTCCGCGGCAACGTCGTCGAGGTCCTGGCCATCGAGTGATGCCTTGGCCGCCTCGATGGCCTTCAGCACGACCGCCGCCTGCTCGGCCGGCAACCGGATGCGAAACGACACCATGCCGCCGTCTTCTTCCCAATGTGAGAACGACCTCTCGCGATGCTGCGCCATTGCCGCGGCGTTCTCGCCGTAGCGGCGATACAGCCTGGCCAGCTTCTCCATGTGCGAGGCCGTCGAGTGCTTCGCCCACATCAGCACCGTGGCCTCGTTGCCCGGCGTCGCAATCCGCGTCACGGCGCGCACCTGCGCGAAGGACAGCTCGCCGCGCTTGAAGGCGGTGCGGATCAGGGGCAATGCCGGCAGCACCCGCGCAACCCGGAACTTCTCCCGGGCTGTGCCGAGCGAATAGCCGCAGCGCCACTGCAGCCAGTGCGCCGCCGACGGCCAGCCGTGCCAGCCGCCCAGGTCTTCGAACTCCCGCAGCATCGCGATCAGCCGGTAGGTGGCCGCGTGCAGGTGGCTGGCCAGCGTGGCGATCCGCTCCTCGAGCACTGCGGCGCGGCGTTGCCGGGCGTGGCCTGACTCGTTGCAAGTCCTGCGATGCGGCCTTCATCTCGCGCTCCACATGCGTGTACGGATATACAGCATAATGAGCGCAAGACCATTGAATTGCAACAGTATTTAACTATCGCAACCATCGATCTACAAGGTGTTATCTATGGCCGGGCCGAGACCGCGCGATCGATCACTACGCGCGCCGCAACCGTCCCCCGACCGCCAGCACCAAGTTCACGAAATCCGGCTTGGCGAGCGCCGCGGCGACCAGCGCCAGCACGCCGGTCACGAGCGCCAGCTCCGCCTCGGCGTGCAGCACCGCGAGCAGGGTCAGCACCATCGGCAGTGCGTTCAGCAAGGCCGCCGCCAGCATGCTGGTGACCTGCACCTTGGCGAGCGCCTGCGCCGCGATGTCCTCCGGCGCCGCCATCGCCGCCGGCACCGGCCGCGCCGCGACCCGCGCCGGCGTCAGCAGGTGGCGCACCAGCGGCCGCGACGCCACCAGCAACAGGGCCAGCAGCACCAGCGTCGCGTTCCAGAGCAGCTTTGACGGCAGCCAGTCGACGCCGATCTCGAGATCGAAGGCGAGAAAGGCCGTCGCGATGACCAGCGGCCCGCCGAGCGAGCCGAACCACAGCACGTCCAGGATGCGCTTGTTGTAGGCCATGCCGGGCGGGGATGCCATGGCGGGCAAGGGTAGCAGGGCAGACGTTGCCGCGGAAACGCGTCGGCCATTGAATCCCCGCGCGTTAGCGCTCACCATGACCCGGCAAATCTCCACGTGATTATAAGGAGGGCAGCCGATGCCCGTCATGTACTCAGCTTTCCTGGCCGCGGCCTTGCTGTTGTTTGCGGCGGCGCTGCCGGCCCAGGAGTGGACCGAGCTGGACGCCGGCCTGCGCGCCAGCGACACCGTGCTGGTCGGCGGACAGCCCACCGAGGCCGTGTTGCGGGAGGCGGCGGCGGCCGGCATCGAGGTCGTCGTCAACATGCGTGGCGTCAACGAGGATCCCGGTTACGACGAAGAGGCGCTGGCGGCCGAGCTCGGCCTCACGTACCTGCGCGTGCCGATCGCCGGACCGCAGGACCTGTCGACCGAGAGCGTGCTGCTGTTCGACGCCGTGCTCAAGCAGGTCGGCGACCGGCCGGCGCTGATGCACTGTGCCAGCGGCAACCGGGTCGGCGCGATGTACGCGCTGCACGGCAGCAAGTTTGACGGCATGGATACCGAGACCGCGGTCGAGTTCGGCAAGGCCCATGGGCTGAAGGGCCTCGAGGGCAAGGTGCGGGAGACGCTGGAGCAACCGTAGCCGGCGCGCCCGTCAGGCCTTCAGGAAGCCCTCGAGCGACACCGGCGCGATGCCGAGGTCATCGAAGCGGCCGAAGTTGCCGGCCACGACGTTGTCCTTCTGCATCAGGATCACCTGGTCGACGGTCAGCGGCGGGTGCGGCAGCACCCGCAGCAGCGTCGCGAGCGTACGCCACACCGGGAACGGCACCGGCACCAGCGTGCGCTTGCGGTCCAGCTTTTCCAGCACCATCTCGACGATCTCGCGATAGGTGTAGACGCCCCCACCGCCGAGCTCGAACACCTTGCGATTGCCGCCCGCGCCGCCGGCCAGCCGCGCGACGGCCTTCGCCACGTCGTCCGCGAGCACCGGCTGCAGTCGGACATCGCCCTGCCCGAACAGCGGCACGGCCGGCAGCCGCACGACGCGGACCAGCGAGCCGAGGAACGGGCTGCCCGGACCGAAGATCACGCCGGGCCGGACCACGATGGTGTTCGGAAAGATCCTGCGGGCCAGGTCCTCGCCCTGCATCCGGGCGCGCACGTAGGCTGACGGCGAGCGCGGATCGACACCGAGGCCGGAGATGAGCACCAGTCGCGCCACGCCGGCAGCCTGCGCGGCGCGCGCGATCCGCGCCGCGCCGTGCACATGGATCGCCTCGTAACTGCCGTGGCGGCGCGACGGGACATACCGGCTGACGGCATTGACGACACTGGTGGCGCCGCCGATCGCGCGCGCCACGCTCTGCTCCTCGCGGACGTCTGCCGTCATCAGTTCGACTGCCTGGCTGTCGCCGGCCCAGTCAGGCCGGCGCGGCCGGCGCGCGACGATGCGCACCCGGGCGCCGAGGACCGCCAGCTCGCGGGCAATGCGGCTGCCGAGGTAGCCGGTGCCGCCGAAGACTGTCGTCAGAGGCCGATCCATGGCTGTGAACTCCCGGGCCGTACTCCACTGGAAGTCTAGCCTGTTTCCGGCCGCCATTCCCGTGGCACTTGGCGAGACGGCGCAACAGTGGTATGCATGCGCCGCATGTACCGAAGACACTCGGCCTACAACCTGGCGCCCGGCAGCCACCAGCGCTTCGGCGTCCGTTCTCGGGTCGTGGCGCTGTTCGCGGACATGCGCGGCTTTTCCAACTGGAGCGAGACGCAGCCGCTCGACCACGTGGCTGATCTGGTCAAGCTGCAGTTCGGCCAGGTGCTGGCGATCTGCGACGATCACCACCACCCCTTCCAGAAGTTTCTCGGCGACGGTTTCGTGCTGCTGTGGGAACTGGAGAACGGGGATGACCTGGCGCGCTGCCTCGCCAATGCGCTCAACGCCACCTTCGACCTGCACAAGAGTTACGCGAGCCTGACGCAATCGCTGCCGTACCCGGCGCCGGCGGGCTACGGCGTCGGCATCTCCATGGGTGAGGCGATCCGGATCCAGCTCGAGCCGCACCTGAGCGAGACGAGCGAGGTGGATTTCGTCGGCTACCCGCTCAATTGTGCTGCGCGGATGCAGACCCTCGCCTCCGGCTTCGGCACCGCCGTGTGCTTCAGCACGGCCCACGTCCTGCAGGGCCAACCCGATCGATACCTACGAACCCTGGTGCCGGGTTTCGGCCGCCGGCTGCTCGAGCCGCCGATGGAAATGTTGAAGCGCGCCTCAGTCACCAAGGGACTCAAGCCGGCCGACCGCACCGGCTTTCGCTACCTGTCCTTCGTGGACGGGCAGGAGTGGCTCTGGCAGACCCCGGACGTGCTGCAGTAAGCGCTAGCCGGTCCCTGGCCCGAGGATCTCGACATGCAGGACTCCCAGTTCCGCCAGGCGTTGGCCCGGCTTGATGACGCCGCGAAATACGTCGAGATCGAGGCCGAGACGCTGGAGCGGCTGCGACATCCCAAGGCAATCCTCACGGTAGCGGTGCCGCTGCGGCGCGACGACGGCAGCCTGGAAATCTTCGAGGGTTACCGCGTGCAGCACAGCGACCTGCTCGGCCCGGGCAAGGGCGGGCTGCGCTACCACCCCAGGGTCAACCTGGAGGAGGTCAAGGCGCTCGCCTTCTGGATGACCTGCAAGTGCGCGGTCATGGATCTGCCCTATGGCGGCGCAAAGGGCGGGATCGCGGTGGATCCCAAGGAACTGTCGATGCTCGAGGTCGAACGGCTCAGCCGCGGCTTCATTCGCAAGATTGCCGATTTCATCGGCCCGGAAACCGACATCCCGGCGCCGGACGTGAACACCAACGAGCGCATCATGGGCTGGATGATGGACGAGTACTCCCAGGTCGTGCGCCAGCGCACGCCTGCGGTGATCACCGGCAAGCCGGTGGCGTTGGGCGGCAGCCGCGGGCGCAGTGGCGCCACCGGCTATGGCGGCTACGTCTGCCTGCGGGAGCTCGCCCGGGATCGTGACTGGCAGCCCGAGAAAACGACCGTTGCTGTGCAGGGTTTCGGCAACGCCGGCCAGGAGATCGCCCGGCTGTTGCACCGGGACGGGTATCGCGTGGTCGCGGTGAGCGACTCGCGTGGCGGCATCTATCGCGAGCAGGGCGTCGACGTGCCGAGCCTGGTGCACGCCAAGAACACGCGGCGCACGCTGGAGGCACTGTATTGCGGGGCCTCCGTGTGCGAGGCGGTGTCCGCGACGGCGATTTCCAACGAGGAGCTGCTGGCGCTCGACGTGGATGTGCTCGTGCCTGCCGCGCTCGAGGATGTCATTACCAAGGGCAATGCCGCGAATGTGCGGGCCAGGGTCGTGCTCGAACTGGCCAATGGCCCCACCAGCGCCGCGGCTGACAGGATTCTCGAGGAGCAGGGCGTGACGTTGGTCCCGGATATCCTCGCGAATGCCGGTGGCGTGACAGTCAGCTATTTCGAGTGGGTGCAGAATCGCAGCGGCGAATACTGGAGCGAGGACACGGTGCTGCAGCGCCTGGACACGATGATGTGCGAGCGCTTTCGCGCCGTGCTCGAGATTGCCGAGGAGCAAGCGCTGTCGCTGCGGATGGCCGCCTATGTGCTCGCGCTGAAGCGCCTCGGCGCCGCCGCCGAGGCGATGGGGACTGCGCGGCTGTTCAACGGCGAGACCTGATTCGCACCGGCGGGTATTTCCGGCCGCTTCGGGCAGATTTCCACGCTTCATATAACGCCAGCGGGACGCGACCATGGGCGTCCGAACTGGAACCCCGAGCCCGCGATGTGTACACTCATTTGTGTACATAAGCGAGGCCCAAGAAATGACCATGGTGAACATCCGGGAAACCCGGGAGAACCTGTCGCGCCTCCTTGACGCCGTGGCGGCGGGCGAAGAAGTCGTAATCATGCGCCGCGGCCGGCCGGTGGCGCGGCTGGTGCCCGCGGGAGCAAATGAAGTCGCCTTCCGGTCTCGCCGCGCGTTGCGCGAGGCACTGCCGCCCATGCACCGACCGATCGCCGAGGACGTCCGCGCCGGTCGGGACGAGGAGCGTTACTGAGTGCTTTACCTGGACACCAGTGCGCTGTTGCCTTTCTACCGCGAGGAGGCGACCAGCGCCGCGGTGGAGCGGCTGTTGCTGGCGCAACGCGAGCCGGTCCTGCTCAGCCGGTTGGGCGAGCTCGAGGTGGCGTCGGCACTCGCACGCTGGGTGCGCCTGCGCGAACTCGGCGAGGCCCACGCCAACCAGGTGGCGAACGCTTTTCGCGAAGACCTGCGGGCGGGGCGATTCCGGCTCCTCGAGCTTGAGCCTGGTGACTATTTTCGCGCCTGCGACTGGCTGCTGGCGCGCAAGACGCCGCTGCGGGTGCTGGACGCCTTGCACCTTGCCTGCGCGTTGCGCCACGAGGCCGAACTGGTCACGGCCGATCTCGTCATGGCCCGTGCCGCGAGGCATTTCGGCTTGGGTGTGAAGCGGCTGCAGGCCTGAAGACCGGGGTGGGCGTCCCTGCCCAACAGTGCTCCCTTGCTTGTTCTTCGGCCGTGGCGCCCTACAGGCCGATCACCCCGCCGTCCGCGCGCGTGATGACGATGGTCGCCGAGCGCGGCCGTGGCCCGGTCGGGCTGACCGGCGGCAGCGCGTCGTTCGGGTGGCGGTAGATCACGCCGCTGTCCGGCCAGTTGCTGGTGAAGTTGCCGACGCCCGAGCGGTCGCCCGGGTGCTGGAAGTTCACGAACAGGGTCCTGCCGTCCGGCGTCGACACGACACCGGTCGTTTCCTGGTTGAACGGCCCGGCGAGAAAGCGCCGGATCTCGCCGGTGATCGGGTTGGCCGCCAGCATCCCATTCTCGCCGTAGGGGCCCGTGCCCTGCTGGCTGCCGCTCATGTCGGTCTGGATCCAGAGGATGCCGTTGGCGTCGATCCACAGGCCGTCCGGACTCGCGAAGATGTTGTCGTCATTGAGCGCCGGGCCGCCTTCGCCGGGCAGGACCTGGCTGTCGCCCTGCGGGCCGGCCAGCACGAAGATGTCCCACTCGAACTTCGTCGCGAACGCGCGGTTGCCCTGTTCGCGCCAGCGGATGATGTGGCCCGTCGGGTTCGGCCCGCGCGGGTTGGCGGCATCGATGGTGTCCGGCCGGCGCGCGCTGTTGTTGGTCAGCACCATGTAGACCTCGCGCGTCTGCGGATGCGCCGCGCCCCACTCGGGACGGTCCATCCTGGTGGCGCCGACCACGTCGGCGGCCAGGCGGGTGTTCACCAGCACATCGGCCTGGTCCTTGAACGCCACTCCCGCCAGCGCGGCCGCGGCCCGGAAGTTCGCGTCCTTGATGTCCAGCGCCAGCCATTCGCCGCTGCCGTCATCGTTGAAGCGAGCCGCGTACAGCGTGCCATCGTCGAGCACCTCGCCCGTCATGCCCTTGTGGTAACGGGCGCGGGTGACGAATTTGTAGATGTACTCGTTCTGCGCGTCGTCGCCCATGTAGAAGGCCAGCGGCTGGCCATGCTGCGGCGGGGCGAAGATGCAGCCCTCGTGGGCGAAGCGGCCGAGCGCAGTGCGCTTCTTCGGCGTGCTGGCCGGATCGAAGGGATCGATCTCCACGACCCAGCCCTGGCTGTTCGGCTCGTTGCGGTAATCGCCGGTGGCCTGCGGCGCCTTGATCGCGGTGTCGAAGCGGACGTACTTGTCCGCGCCGCTCTCCGCCAGCTCCCATCCGTAGCGGGAAAACACCGGCACGCCGTAGCGGCTCTGCTCCCGCGGCAACGGGATATCGATGCCGTAGGCCGTCAGCAACGCTTCCAGTTCGCCGAGCAGCAAACGCCCCCCGCTATTGAGCACGTTGCCCGCCTGCGTATAGACGTTGTTGGTGAACTTCTGGTCGACCGTCTCGCCGATCACGCCGATGATCTCGTTCCTGGCGGCGTCATAGCGCGCGAAGTAGTTGCCCTGGCGGAAATTCCCGCCGGCATAGCCCAGCGCATCGAACAGGGCGCTGATGCGCTGCGCCTGGATGCTGACGAAATAGCCGGCCCAGTTCTCTTCGCAGGTGAGATACGTCCCCCAAGGCGTGTAGCCGTGCGCACAGTTGTTGATGGTGCCGCGGGTCCGGGTGCCTTTCGGGCTGTACTTGGTCTTGACGAGCTCGCTGCCGCGCACCGGGCCGCGGATCTCCATGCGCGTGTTGGCCGTGACGCGGCGGTTGTACTGGCCCGGGACCAGCTCCCAGTTGCCCTTCCTGGTCCGCTTGATCTCGATGACGCTGACGCCGTGCGCAGCGATCTCCTTGCGCACCTCGTCGGTGGGGCGCTTGCCGTTGACCAGCGTCGGGCCGCGCGCGTGCAGCACGTTGGCGTCGACATACTCGTGGTTCACGCACAGCAGCCCATGGCCGTTCGGATCATGGGCCATCGGGAAGTAGTGCATGCCGTCGTGGTGCGAGCCGACCTGCCGTTCCTGGTCGGCGCCGCTGTTGCCGTTGACGCCGTCGTAGGCCGGGGCGGCGCCGTTGATAGGCTGGCCCCACGGGATCAGCACCTGCGCCTGGTAGCCGGAGGGCAGCGTCGCAGTGTCGGCGCGCGTGACCGGAATGGGGTCGAAGCCCAGCGCGGGGTTCAGCCCGAACGGCGGCCGCCCTTTCGCGGCCGGCGGCAGGAACTTCGGACCTGCGGCGTGCGCCAGGCCGGCGGCGCCCATCAGGCCGGCCACGGCCGCGGCCAGGCTGCCGCTCAGTACCTGGCGGCGCGACATGCGCTGCTCGAGCACACTGGCGAAATGGGGGTTGCCGGAATGGTTGCTGTTAGGCTCGTCGCCGGCATCTTCGGCGACCTCGAAGGGGACAATCTCGCTCATCGACGGGGCCTCGCAAGTGGGTGGAAGGACGAGGCACCGAGGCTACGGCCCGAGTGTGAACGCCGGCTTGCAGGGCCGTGATTGCTTGTTTGCCGGCGGGTGACAGCTCGTTCGCTGCGCGGCTCGCCCGACTTCGACGTCCCGTACTTGCGCGCGACCACCCGCGCCTCACCCCCACAACATCCCCACCAGCCGTTCCCCGACCGCCGGCTCGGTCCAGTACGCCGTGTGCGCCGCCAGCCACTTCACCCGCGTGCGCACGTGGTGGCCCTGCAGCAGCCAGCCGGCCGCGTCGGTGTCCGCGCGGTAGCGCCGCTCCACCGGCCCGTCGCACTCGTCGCACTTCATGCGCTTGCCGAACACGCGGCCGGTGACGAAGGGGTCGTGGCGGCTGAACAGGTTGTGCCACGGGAAGCGCTCGCAGCGCGAGCGGAGCTTCACCAGCGGGATCTTCGGGAACAGGTGCAGGCCGAGAATCCTGAAGTCCAGCCCCAGCGGGCTGCCCAGCGTCACGAGGCCCTGGGTCGCCCACAGCCGCCGGTCATGGCCCGCGAAGTACGCCGCCTCGTCGCGCATCAGCTCGTTGATCGCCTGCAGCGCATACACCGAGCCCAGGCTGTGGCCGACCACCAGCACGCGGTGGCCCGCCGCGTGCGATTCGAGGATCGCGGCTTTCAATCCGGCCCGCACGCGCGCCGCGGTGCTGCCATCCACGGCGTTCAGCACCACGTCACCGACGAGATCTATCGCCGTCGCCAGCCCGAGGCCCGCCAGCGGCCGGCCGCGCACCAGCGCCGCGCCGAGCAGCTTGCCGAGCCGCACCGTCGGGTGCCGGTCCTTCTTTTGCTCGTAGACGTACTGGCGGACGGCGAAGTCCTCGGAAATGCCGCGCGCGGCCAGCGCGCTCGAGAGCAGGCGCGTGACGGCGCGATCATGGCGAAGCTTGCCGGCCGCGCCGCGCTGCACGCCGTGGACGACGAGGACGTGGGGCGGCTTGTGGAGGTCGACGGGCATTGGCGACAGCTCAGCCCGGATCCCGCAGCCGGGATAGCGCTACGTCGTACACCTCGTTCCTGCCGCGCTTGGCGACAGCGATCACGGTAACGGTCACGGTGCGGTCCTCCACGGAGTAGACGAGTCGGTAGCCCGCCCGGCGCAGCTTGATCTTGTAGATGTTCACCGCGCCGGACAGCGCCGCGCCGGGCACGTGCGGGTGCTGGAGTCGCTCGAGCAGTTTTTTCTTGAACTGGGCCCGGACGGTGTGCCCGAGCTTTTTCCATTCCTTCAGCGCGGATGTCTTGAAGGACAGCTCATAGCTCATCGACCGAAACCCTGACCGATTCCTCCTGCTCGCGCTGCCTGACCAGGTCGAGCAGTTCGAGGTCCTCGATCAACTCCATCATGGCTTCGTAGGCGCCGGCCGGAACGCAATAGAAGGCCGGCTCGTTGCGGTTGAGGACCACGACGGGCATGCCTTTCCCGCTGGCCACCACTTTCATGGGGTTCGCCTTGAGTTCGGAGATGCTGGCAGCCGTCTCGGCAAGCAGTTGATGGGGCATGCTGGTTCCTCCTGGCAGGCCGAGAAAGACCGAATAATAGGTCTTGGAAAAGGTCTTTTGCAAGTTCGCGGCAAAAGTCCGGTCGAGGGCTTGAGCCCAGGGGGGGCCTGTTCCGGATGAACGCGAATATCAAGCCCAGCGTGTAGGGCCACGCAGTTCAACCCGTAAAACAGCGGGTCGTGGCGGCCGTGTCGCGCGTCGTACTTCTTGACGTACGTACCGAAATACGTACCATTTAGCCTTCCCATGCCGGACGGGAGAGACGACTTGCCTGTAATCACTGCCAGCGAGGCGCGCGCCAACCTGTACCGCCTGATCGACGAGGCTGCCTCGTCGCACCAGCCGCTGCGTATCTCGGGCAAGCGCAATAGCGCGGTGCTGGTGTCCGCGGAGGACTGGGAGGCGATCCAGGAGACGCTGTTCCTGCTGTCCGTTCCCGGGATGCGGGAATCGATCCGGCAGGGCATCGAAACGCCGGTCGACGAGTGCAGTGAGGCGCTCGACTGGTGACCTGGCGGGTCGTCTACACGCGACACGCGCAGAAGGATGCAAAAAAACTGGCGGCCAGCGGCCTGAAATCCCGGGCCGAGGAGCTGCTGGCCATCCTCGCCGAGGACCCTTTCAGGAAACCGCCACCCTTCGAAAAGCTCCTCGGTGACCTCACCGGGGCGTATTCACGGCGCATCAACATCCAGCACCGCCTGGTCTACCAGGTCATGGACGAGGAGCGGGTGGTCAAGGTGTTGCGGTTGTGGAGCCATTATGAGTAGCGACAACTGGACCAGAACCATGGATATTCCTCAGCCTTAGCGGCTATCAGTGGCTTGTCGTGCGATGACGCCCGCCCCCGCTTTCAGGCTCATCCCCTGAGCCACTGCCCCCGCCACACTGTCCCCGGTCCACCACCACCGAGGACAGCTCATGAACCACATCCAGGAAGCCATTCGCCAGGTGCGCGTCGGGCCGGGCCTGACGTTTCGCGAGCTCACCGTGTTCCCGCTGCATGGCCGCGGCCGGCGCGCTGGCGGTGGAGGGCGAGATCGTGCACCTCGCGGCGTTTCCAATGGGATGGACTCCTCCTCACCCACACATCGGCATCTAGGTGCCAGACTGGTGTTGTTGATTCACTAGTCAGGAGCGAGGAGGAGCCCGAGATGGAGATTATTCGAGTCGGTGTGGACTTGGCAAAGAACGTGTTTCAGTTGCACGGCGTGGATGCGCGGGAGCAGGTGGTCTGGCAACGGAGCGTGCGCCGCGGGCGCTGGTTGATGGAGCTGCAACGGCGGGTGGCGCCGGGCGCGGAGATCGGATTGGAGGCGTGTGCCGGGGCGCACCACTGGGGGCGTGAGCTGGAGGCGCGCGGCTATCGGGTGAAGCTGATGGCGCCGCAGTTTGTGAAGCCGTACGTGAAGAGCAACAAGAGTGATCGCAACGATGCGGCGGCGATCTGCGAGGCGATGAGCCGGCCGTCGATGCGTTTTGTGGCGCTCAAGAGTGCAGAGCAGCAGGACATCCAGGCGGTGCATCGGGTGCGTGCGGAGCTGATCAAGCAGCGCACGGCCAAGGCGAACCAGATCCGGGGCCTGGTGGGAGAGTACGGCCTGGTGGCGCCGCTGCGCATCGATGCCCTGCGCCGGGCGCTGCCCGAGTGGCTGGAAGACGCCACGAATGGCCTGAGCGATCGCTTCCGGCGGTCGCTGGCGGGCCTGGCCGAGGACCTGCGTTCCCTGGACGGGCGCATCGGCGCGCTGGATGACGAGTTGGCTGCGATCGTCCGGGAGACGCCGGCGGCACAACGGCTGCTGGCGCTGCCCGGGGTCGGCCCCAAGGTGGCCACGGCGCTGGTGGCTGCGCTGGGCACGGGCGAGAGCTTCAAGCGCGGGCGCGACTTCGCGGTCAGCGCGGGTCTGACGCCCAGGCATCATGGCACGGGTGGCAAGGAGCGCATGCTCGGGATCAGCAAGCGCGGCGACGCCTACCTGCGCACCCTGCTGGTTCACGGCGCGCGGGCCGCGGTCCGCACCGCGCCGGGCAAAACCGATCCCTTGAGCCGCTGGATCAATGCCTTGCGCGCGCGCCGCCACAGCAACGTGGTAACGGTGGCACTGGCCGCCAAGACCGCGCGGATGGCCTGGGCGCTGCTGCGCCACGACGTCGAGTACGAGCCGCTACGGGGTGCGCACGCCACCTGACGGCGCAGTTGCTTTATGAACATCCTGCCCACGATTGCGAAGGAGTCTGATTGACGGCGAACAGGTCGGACCGGCGTTGGCAAAACCCGATTTCCGCGAAGGGCACACAGCCCGTGTTTCCGCTGGGGAGCCAGCGCGCGAATAGCCCATCATGGTCCCGTGCCAAGGCACGACATAGAGACCGGATACACGTGAGCAATCGACTATGACGCCAGATAACAGACCCCTTGCAAACGAGGAGGAGTCCATACACGGTAGATACGACTGGATTCGGAGCGTCGACCCCGGGTGCTGCTGATCGTATGTTGCGATTAGCTCGCGCCGACCAGGCCGGGCGGCCCATCGCCACCAGCGGAGGATGCTTCATGTACTTCGCTTATTTTGACGAATCCGGTGACACCGGCATGGGCGGCTCCCCGACCTCGACGTTCGTCCTCGCAGCGCTGCTCGTTGATGACACAAGCTGGCTGTCCGCGCTGGATCAGACCATCCAATTTCGTCGCTTTCTACGAGACAAGTTTCGCATTCCACCACGTGCGGAGCTCAAGGCAAGCTGGCTGATCCATAACAAGGGCGATATTCGCGCAAGTGGACTCACGTATCCGGCACGACTGGCGGCCTATCGTGCGGCCCTCAGGTTCCAGCGGAAAGCAGGGATCTTCCGCGTCTTCGCAATCATGGTGGTGAAATCACGTGTCGTCAGTCCCTCGGTGGACGTGCGCGAGGTTGCGTGGCGGTACGCGATCCAGCGCCTCGAAAGGTTCGGCACGGCAAACAGGGACAATCTGCATCTGTTACCGGACGAAGGCCACGGGGACTTCATCAAAAAGAAGATTCGCACCATGCGGCGGTTCAGCATGGTGCCTTCTGCGTATGGTGGTTCGACTCTGAAACGCAATGCAGAAAACGTCGTGGAGGATCCGTCGGATCGACGATCCAGTGAGTCCTATTTCGTGCAATTGGCGGACTTGAATGCCTATGCAGCATTCCGAAAGATCTTTCCCGGGGCAAGTGTCGGGGGTGAGCTTTGGGATGAGTTGGGTGCCGCGCGGATCGCCGAGGTCAACGCCCTCAGGGGCGGTCCGACCGGCATCGTGGTTTGGCCGCTGAAATGAAAAGCCCGCCTTGCGGCGGGCGGGGGAAGTCCTACTACCGGCCAAAGGACGCGGGCTCAGACTTCGACACCAGTATATTCCGGGCTGCGCTGGGCAGCAAGGCACGAAAAATCGGTTGTGCGAGTGATTTTCCGCGCGCCTTGATCCCGCTCGTTATCCGGCACATATCGTTAACCTTCCGTGCTGTTCCCCTTGGGCCGCACATACAGCTGCACGATCGTAGATCCCGGCTCGTTCGGCACGTCCTTGACCTCCAGGTACAGCTGCTTGCGAACCAGTGCGCCGAGCTTCGGGTAGCCGAAGCTTCGGGAATCAAACGCGGGATCGTTCTTGACTAGCATCGAGCCGACTGCAGACAACGGTGCTACCGGCCCTCGGAGCTCCGCTGCATAAGGGGTATCATTTCGACACATCGTGCGCGGCTACTGGAGGCTTGGGATGAGTTCTTCGGCAGAGCAGGTTGAAAGGCCGCGTGCCGTACGCGTCAGCGTAAGCAACGATGAACTGACGGTGGAGCTCGATGACGGCCGCACCATCGCGGTGCCGCTGTCATGGTATCCGCGCCTTGAGCATGCGACGTTGGAAGAGCGGCAGAGCTGGGAGCTCATTGGCAATGGCACCGGTATCCACTGGCAGGGCGTTGATGAAGACATCAGCGTAGACGCCCTGCTGCGCGGCAAGCCATCCAGCGAATTCGCCGAGCACCCGGAGCGGCTCCGGTCCCTGGACACCGCTTTCGTGAAGCGCATTGAGGCCGTTGTGGGCGATATCGAGATCGATCTCGATGCGGCGCTGCCGGACGAGGATGAGTGACCCGGGGCGGCGCGAACCCGCTGGTGGTCGATGGCTGGACCCTGTACGCACACCCATTGTTTCTCGAGCAGTGCGAAGCGCTCATCCGGCAGGTAGAGGCGCTCAAGCGCAAAGATCCTGACGGATACACTCGCAAGAATGCGACCAAGCGGTTGGCGGCCATCGCCCGGCTGGCGCTCGAGATCATTCCCCGGGACCCCTCGAGGCCGGAGTACCGCCAGGGCGCGACCCTGGGCGAGGGCCACACACACTGGTTTCGCGCAAAGTTCTACCAGCAGTACCGGCTGTTTTTCCGCTACCACGGGGACGCCAAGTTTATTGTTTACGCTTGGGTGAACGATGAATTGGACTGGCGCGGGATGCAGCGCCTCGTTTCCCGTAAGCCTCCGACCCGATGAACTACGACAACGTGAAGCAGGCTCACCGCCGGGACGGCTAGGGCAAGGTATAGCTGACCTTCTTGTCCTCGATCGCGATCAGGGCGTGCTTCTCGAGCGCCTTGACCAGCGCCTCGATTTCTTTCTCCGGGAGCTGTTTCTGGAACAGCGCATCGATCGTGCTGCTCAGGGTCTTTGCGATCACTCTTGTTGCTCTTCACGTACGGCTTCACAAACTGCGGCGCCATCAGCTTCACCCGATAGCCGCGCGCCTCCAGCTCACGCCCCCAGTGGTGCGCCCCGGCACACGCCTCCAATCCGATCTCCGCGCCCGGCGCCACCCGCCGTTGCAGCTCCATCAACCAGCGCCCGCGGCGCACGCTCCGTTGCCAGACCACCTGCTCCCGCGCATCCACGCCGTGCAACTGAAACACGTTCTTTGCCAAGTCCACACCGACTCGAATAATCTCCATCTCGGGCTCCTCCTCGCTCCTGACTAGTGAATCAACAACACCAGTCTGGCACCTAGATGCCGATGTGTGGGTGAGGAGGAGTCCATCCCATTGGAAACGCCTTGGATACTGACGCTGGAGATTGAGGCGTGGCCGCTGCACGCTGGAGCAGTGGCGGTTTACATGTTCACAAGCTCTTTCGAGCGAGAAGTGTTGCGCAAGCGGCCGCAATCGGTACTTGAGAGTAGTCGCCCTCGAGGATAGAGTGACTATCCACAATGCATTTCCCGACCGAGGGTTCCGGCCATGAAGCTGAGCTACCACCCCGAAACAGATTCACTGTACATCGACCTGTCAGATCGGCCGAGCGCGGAGAGTCGCGAGATCTCCGAACGTGTGGTGCTGGATTACGATGCGGACGGGCAGCTGGTCGGGATCGATATCGACAATGCGTCGGCGAAGGTCGACGCTGGGCAAGCTCGTATTGAGCCGCTTGCCCGGGAAGGTGGAAACGGCGGCCGCCTGAAATGCTGGTTCACCCCTGAGCCTGCGGCCTGGCCGCGACAGGTCCCCTGTGATTTGAGGCGGTGCGGTTTCGGCCGGCAGCGATAGCGCGCGTTTCCGCGGCAACGCGTATCTGACCCCGATTTCGCGATGTCTGCCGGCCGTCGAACAGACATCGGTACCAGCCCGACCTAGCTTGCGAAGACGGGCGCAGACACCCCACGCCAGTAAGAGGAAGCATTGCATGACCCATGAACGCAAGATCGCCGTTGTTGTCGGTTCGCTCAGGAAAGGGAGTTTCTCGCGCAAGGCCGCCCGCGCCATCGTGGCTGAATTGCCCGCGGGCTATACCGCCGAGGAGGTCGATTTATCCGCAGTCGGCCTGTACGACCAGGATCTCGATACCGATAACCCGCCCGCCGCCTGGGCTGCACTGCGCAAAGTGATAAAGTCCGCCGACGCCGTGCTGTTCGTCACGCCGGAGTACAACCGCTCGGTGCCCGGCATGCTGAAAAATGCCATCGATATCGCCTCGCGTCCTTATGGCAAGAACGCATTCGACGGGAAGCCTGCCGCGGTGGTTTCGGTGACGCCCGGTGCGCTCGGCGCATTCGGCGCGAACCATCACCTGCGCCAGTCGCTGGTCTTTCTCAACATGCCGGTGCTGCAACAACCGGAAATGTATCTCGCCGGCGTCGGCGACTGGTTCGACGACCAGGGCAGGCTGAAGAAGGGCGACACCCGCGCCTTCCTCGCGAAATTCGCGCAGGTGTTCGCGGCCTGGATTGAAGTCGTGACGAAGGCCTAGCAGTCCCGCCTGCGAGCCTGCGCGCTCTCGTCCTGCCGCGTGGCTCCACGGGAGCCATGCGCAATTTCTGTTGTTGATTCATCCTCTCGACCGTGGTGCAGGACAGTCCCTGTATCGCACCGGCGGGCGGGATGGTCCGGCTGCCGGACCAGTCCCTGAACTTACAGCTTGAGGATGAAAACCCATGCGCACGACACTGATCTCCGCGGCTTTCGCCGCTCTCGCCCTGGCTCCGCTGGCCGTGCTGGCCGAAGGGCCGAACTACAACTATGCCGAGGCCGGCTACCTGTCCTTCAATCTTGACGATGGCCCCACGGTCGACGGCTTCGGCGCTGCCGCCTCGTACGGCATCACGCCGCACATCCACGTGCTTGCCACGCTTGTGCGCGTGGTCGAGGAGCTGGAAGGTCTCGCCTGCCAGCGCGCCCAGGGCAAGGCCGAGCCCAGGGGCCGGGACCGGAAGTAAATGCGGCGGGTATGCTCGTTTTCAGCCAAAAGTCGGGCGCCAGCTTTTTCAGGCTTTCCGGCTCAGCTCGGCCAGTGCTGCCAGTATCCGCGGCTTCAGTTTCAGACGACCTTCCGTCGACTCCCAGCGATAGACCGTGGAGCTTGAGACGCCGAGACGGCGTGCGAATTCGGGAACGGTATCGCCCATCTGCCGCCGCAGGCGGGCGACGGACCTGCCGGTCGGTCGAAGCCGGGGCGGCGGCTTCGCCGGCGAGACCGGTGAATCCAGGTCGATTCCGAAGATGCTCCCGATATGCTCCTCCGAGAGTGTCGGCGAGTCCGGGCCGGACGCGGCGGGCAGGGCAAGCTCTTCGGCGATCAGTTCGTCGGCGTCGACACCGCGAAGCGTGAACAGTAGTCCGGGGCGGCCGTCCAGCCGGTTGCCGACACCGTACAGCACGGCCGCGACGTGTTTGCACATTGTTGCCCAGTCGGGGCAGGAGCATTCGAATTTCATCTCGCCGGGGCGTGGAAAGAGGCCCGTCTCACGGTCGGTCACGACCGCCATGACCTCGTTCGAGAGCCTGCCCTGGAGGAGTTCGAGCATGGAGCCGATCTGCCCGGTACAACGGGCCTTGATCGATTGCCAGGCCGCGGGCTTGAGCGTCCGGATCTCGATGTTGACGATGTACATCCGGCTGCCGCTCACCAGGGCCTCGATACGTCCCTGGTGAATCTCCATGTGACAGACCGAGCCGTTGCGGACATAGGCGCGGCCGCGTGGCAGCCGATTCTCGTAATCGGAAAACGATTCCAGGTGCTTGCACCAGCCCTTGCCCCAGACGCTGCCGGCGATCGCGCGGCGCTCGATGGTTACCGGCTCGATCGCCCTGCCTTGTTTGCGGAGCTTCTCCACCTGTTTTCCGGCCTTCTTGCGCCGCTCGGCGGCCGGGATGTACCTGGGAAAGCCGCCTTCATAACCCCAACCCATTCGTCAACTCCTCAGATCGCGGCTCGAGTGGCATCCAGGCGGACGAGTTGGAGGATCTGGTCGTCGGGGAGCTCGGTCAATCTGACCTCGCCGCCGTCACCGCTCAACAGTTGTTCGGCCAACTCGCGTTTCTCCTCGATCAGGGCGTCGATGCGCTCTTCGACGGTGCCGGTCGTGATGAACTTGTGCACGAAGACGTTGCGCTTCTGGCCGATGCGAAAGACGCGATCGGTCGCCTGGTTCTCAACCGCCGGATTCCACCAGCGGTCGAAGTGGATGACGTGCGAGGCGGCAGTCAGGTTGAGACCCGTGCCGCCCGCCTTGAGCGAGAGGATGAAGAACGGCGGGCCGTCCTCGTCCTGGAACTGCTCGACGAGTTCGCGGCGCCGCTTGACGCTGGTGCCGCCGTGCAGCATCAGTCCGGGGCGTCCGAAGACCGCCTGGAGGTGCGCGGCCAGGGGCTCGATGATTTCCCGAAACTGCGTGAAGACCAGCACCTTCTCCTGCCGTTCCGCCAGTTCCTCGCAGATCTCCGCCACCCGCTGGAACTTGCCGCTGTCTGCCGCCCTGTATACGCCGTCGCCGGTCGACTGGCTGGGGTGGTTGCAGATCTGCTTGAGTCGCATCAGGGTCTGCAGCACCAGGCCGCGCCGCGCCATGTCGCCATCGACCTGCTCCAGGGCGCTCTCCATAGCGCGCACCGCTCGCTCATACAGTCTGACCTGCGGTTTGCTCAGGCCGCAATAGAGGGGGGTCTCGGTTTTCTCGGGCAGGTCGGCGATGATCGAGCGGTCGGTCTTCAGTCGCCGCAGGATATAGGGCCCGACCAGGCGGCGAAGCGGCGCATAGCGCTCTTCGACGCGCGCCTCCATCGCCTTGACGAAGGCCTTGAAGGCGGCGGGCGAACCGAGCAGGCCCGGATTGAGGAAGTCGAACAGCGACCAGAGATCGCCCAGCCGGTTTTCGACAGGCGTACCTGTCAGCGCAACCCGGGCATCTGCCTTGAGCCGTCTCACCGCCCGGCTCTGGCGGGTCTCGGAGTTCTTGATCGCCTGGGCCTCGTCGAGGATGGCGAGGCGCCAGTCGAGCGCGGTCAGCCACTCCTGGCGCGTCAGCATGGCGTAGGTCGTGACCACCAGGTCGTAATGCCTCAGACCCTCCTCGGGCGAAGCCGCAATCGCCTCGAGCGTGTCGCGCGGCGTCATGGCGGGATGGAGCAACATGAGCCTCAGTCTCGGTGTGAACCGCTCGGCTTCCTGCTGCCAGTTCCCGAGCAGCGACGCGGGGACGATGAGCAGCGACGGCCGCCGACCACCCGACCGCCGATGACGGCGGTGCGCCAGCAGCGCCAGAACCTGCAAGGTCTTGCCGAGGCCCATGTCGTCGGCAAGGCAGGCCCCGAGTCCCAGGTTCGTCAGCAGGTCGAGCCAGCGCACCCCCTCCAGTTGATAGGGTCGAAGCGTGGCCCGGACACCGCTCCTGGGGCCGATCGAGGAATCCGGCAGACGCCCCGGCTCCCGCAGATCGGCCAGGATGCGTCGCATCGCCTCACCGGCCTCGACGTGCGCCCAGGCGCGGGCCGATTCCGCCGCTTCGTCCTCCCGCAGGTCGGCGGGGGCGCCGGCCAGGAGGCGCATTCCCTCGATGAACGAGATCTGTCCGTTTTTCGCCTGGGCTTCGATCCGCTGCCAGTGTTCGATAGCCTGGTCGAGCCGCTCGCGATCGACCTCGACCCACCGGCCCTTGAGGAAGACGAGCCCCGCCGGGCCATCCGCTCCGGCAAGCAGTGCCTTCAGTTCGGCCTTCGTGAGCCGCTGGTCGCCGAGGGCGACATGAGCATCGAAGTCGAGCAGGGCATCGAGCCCGAGCCTCGATGCCGGGCTTTGCCCGATGGTCACCGCAACCCTCGGGCGAGGGCGCTGCTTCCACCAGTCGGGTACCCGGACCGCGAGGCCCGCCTCTTCGAGCGTCGGGATCGCATTCAAAAAGGCGTAGGCTTGGGGCGGTCGCCAGGCTAGCGGCTGATAGACCTGCCCGTTCTCCACCATCTGCCCGACCCAGTCGCAGCGCTTCGCGGCTTCGTGAACGGGCGTCAGAAGGCGGATCAGCGCAGCCTTGTTCTTGGTGCCCGCATACTGCTGGAGCGCCTCCCGCAGCGGCAGATGGCGGAGCTGCCCGCCCGCCCCGAACCCGGTCGCATAGGTCGCCAGAAAGGCGAACGGGAAATCGGGGTCGTTCCGGTTCTCTGCGAGATGAAAGCAGACGCGGCCGACCTGATGCCACTCCGGCGCGCGGTCGGCGAGGAAGGCGGCGAGGCCTCCTTGAGCGTCGATCGTCTCCACCGCCCAGCGGTCCAGCGCGCCCCAGATCCGGTCCAGTGTCGCGGCGGAGAGGTACTCGCCCCCGGTCATTGGCGGTGCCGTCAGCACCCGGGAATCCAACTCGGCTGGTGTCGGTGGTTCGACAGCGATGGTCTCCGAGTCGCCCGGCAGGTGGCAGAGCGCCGTCAGGTAGCGCCGGCTATAGTCCTGCCAGAATGCGAGTGTGGGCCATTCGTGGAGCACGCGCTTGCGCACCCCGAGCACAAACAGCCCCTCGCGCCAGTCGTTGCCGAAGGCTTCATCCAGGGAGACGAGTGCTTTGGAGGCCGGGTCGTCTCCGGTCTCCCAGTGGAGGTGCCCCTGCGGGGTCAGACGGATGGCGGGCATGGCGTCGATGCAAATGGGGTCATCAGCTTACGGGATTTTGGATGGCAGGGTCGACCAGGAGGGCATAACAGATCTATCCAGCTGAGCTCGGCTTAGCTCAGCCCATTGCGTAGTCTGCGAGGGTCCGCCAATTACTGACATCCGCAATCCATGAGTCACGCCCGAATTGGGGGCAAAAATGAACAAGGAAATTCGGAAAGTCACTCGGAAAATGGTCGATCACCTGGTCGCCCAGGGGTTCCCCGACGAGGCGTTCATCATCGACTACGCTGCCTATAATGACTGGCCGGACCTTGATCCCCAGCCCGATGTGACTGACGAGGAATGGACGGACTTCATCGAGTCCATGGTCGCCGAGTGACTCGAGAAGCGACGCCGGGCCGAGCAGCGTTGGTCGCGTCTGACGGATTGCGACAGGCTCGACATGGCGTTTGCCGACCTGCAGAGCAGGGGATACTGGCGCGGCAGAATTTCTGCTGCTGATCGAATTGCGCCAGCTTCAGTGTGTATTTCGAGATCGAAGGCGAGGAGGCACGAAAAGCGATCGGCGAAGCCGTGGTTGAGACCCTGGGCCGGTACAAGCTCAAGACATCCCGTGGGTGCAGCTCGACCTGGACGAGATATCGGCCCAGGCCGGTGTCGTCGTCGGCAATGGGCTGCTGCAGCGGTACCGACATCTTCAAGGCCCTGGCCCTCGGCGCCGATGCGGTGTGTGTCGGTCGCGCCTATGTCTGGGGCCTGGCGGCGTTCGGCCAGCCGGGCGTAGAGAAAGTCCTGGAGATGCTGAAGGCGGAACTGGCGATGGTCATGGGCCAGGTGGGCGCCGGCAGCATCGCCGACATCGGCCGCCAGCACATCGGGTCCCGGCAGGGGAGCGACGGATAACGGGCTCACCCCGTGAGCCTTGCGGCCCCGATACTGGCCTCGTCACCCGGACGTGACGGGCCTTGCGCCGGGGCCATGGATGGCCCGCCACCGAGCTGCATGGCCAAGCAAGGCGCACCCGTGGTTCACCGCGAGGGTGATTTCTACGCGGCCAGGCCCGATTTGCAGGCTTGCCAAGTTCGCGAATCCATGCTGATATCATTGCTATCACTCGCGGCAATCGAAGCGGCCTGCAATGAGCAGTCTTGTGGTTCGGAACCTCGACGAACGCGTGGTGCGCGCGCTCAAGGCGCGGGCTGTGCGCCATGGTCGCAGCGCCGAGGCCGAGCATCGTGCCATCCTCGAGGAGGCGCTTGGCAAGACCCGGCGACGCAACCTGGCCGAGGCGCTCGCAAAGATTCCCGACGTCGGCCGGGACGAGGACTTCGAGCGCGTGTCGGGCGAGCGGGCGCCCGATGTATTTGCTTGATACGAACGTCGTCAGCGAGGCGCGCAAGGGGGCGCGCGCCAATGCAGGCGTGAGAAGATTCCTCGGTCGAATCCGGCGCGAGCGCTGGCTCGACGCGACGCTGGCGAACTATGCAGACATGATCTTGCCGGTCGACGCAGACGTCGCACAGCTGTGGGGCCACCTGCGCGCGCCGCATCCGGAGCATTCCCTGGACAAGTTCATCGCGGCAACGGCCTTGATTCATGACCTCGCGGTCGTCACGCGCAATGCCCTCGACTTCGCCGGTACTGGCGTCCGCCTGGTCGATCCGTTTGCCTGACCCCGGCTTCGAGACGGCCTGGCCATCGCGTGCTGCATATCCTGCAGGCTCATCTGCTGAGCCAGCACGGCGCTACCATGTAATCGGGCAAGGGCCCGCGTCATTGCATCGTCAAGGAGGCGCCGATGTCATCCGCCCAGCCGCGTCGCGATTTCCTGCAAGGCTTGATGGCCCTGCCGATGCTCGGCGTGCCGTCGATCACGAGCGGCGTCGCCGAGTACGAACTCAACGAGTTCGCAGTGGCGGGCTTGCCGTACTACGACGGGCCGGAGCTGCTCGAGGAGCTGCAACCCGGCGAGCCGCTCACGCTGGTGGCGGAGCCGGACAATCCCTTTGATGCGCACGCGATCCGCATCGAGGCGCAAGGCCGCAAGATCGGCTACGTGCCGCGCGGCGAGAACGGCCCGCTGGCGCGGCTGATGGGGCAGGGCGTGTCGCTACAGGCACGGGTGGCGCGCATTGCGCCGGAGGCGTCGCCCTGGGGCGCGCTGACGGTGCTGGTGTCGATGCGGGTGGCGTTGCGCTAGCGTGCCGCGCGTTGCCGCGGAAACGCGGATCTGACCCCGAATAGCTATTCAAGCGCTAGAGAAACGCATCGGCGCCGACGCCGAAGCGCTGGGCCAGCGCGCGCACCTGGCGCGCATTGATTTCGCGCTTGCCGCTCAGGAGCTCCGAGACGACGCCCTGGCTGCCGATCTCGGGCAAATCCGACTGCGTCAGGCCGTGCTGTTGCATCAGAAAGCGCAACACCTCGCGGCCGGGCAGATCGGGCACAGGGAACTGGCGCGCGTCGTATTCGCCGATCAACTCACCGAGGGTGGCCGCCAGGCCGGCGAGTGGATGGGACTCGTCGGCCGCGCCGGCATCGAGCAGCGCGTTCATGGCGCTGACTGCGCGCGCGTAGTCTTTCCGGCTGCGGATCGGACGCAGCGGCACCTTCGCATTCAGTGCGCGATAGTGTGCTGTGATCTCGCGCATGTTCAGGTTCTGCATGTCAGCGTTTCCATTGCTCGTATTGTCGGTGCGTGAACACGTGGCGTACGAACAGCATCTGTCGGTTGAAATGAATTGCGGCGATGACGCGGAACTTGTTGCCGCCGATGTTGAAGACATAGTAAGCGCAGACGCGATCCACGGAATTGAAGCAGGTCCTCAGGTCCGCATAGCGGCTGAAGCTGCCGCTCTCCACAGCCTTGCGCCAAGCCTGCAGCGGCGCCTCCGCATCCCTGTGGTCGGCAGCAAATCTCAATAATGTCCGGTTTGAGATCACCCGCATTGGTGAAGTATATCTCATTGCGCGATAGTTGCATTTACGCGCGAATTCTAGGCCGGAATTGCGTATCTGACCCCGAATTCCTGCTTGTCCGGGGCGAATCCGGCAATCTGTGCGCTGCCTCATGAATGCGGGCGTGATCCGCGTGCTATACGGGACCTGCGAGCCATGCGGCACCTGAGAGGTGATCGATATGCGATCCGATGCACCGGCACAGCGGCGGCCCGCCGAGGCCGTCGATAGCCATCGGCCCCGGTACCCGGCCTTGAAAGCGCGCCAGCGGGAGCTGCGCGCGGACTTTCCGCCGGCGCTCGCGCTGCGCACCCACCGCGCACTCAGCTGGCTGAACCGCGCCGAGCAGGAGAGCAATGACCAGGACGCGCGTTTCGTGTTCCTGTGGATCTCGTTCAACGCGGCCTACGCGAACGAGATCAGCAACCGGCGCGACTTCTCCGAGCGGCGGCAGCTCGTCGGCTTCATGAACCGGCTGATCGACTCCGACAGAGAACAACTCCTCTACAAGATGATCTGGCGTCGCTACGCGCAGTCCATCCGGCTGCTGATCGACAACCGCTTCGTGTTCCAGCCGTACTGGGACCACGTGCGGGGGGAATTGTCGGACGCGGAGTGGCGCGAGGCTTTTACCAAGAGCAAGTCGTCGGCCCATCGGGCGCTGGGGAAGATGAACACGAAGAAGGTGTTCGGCGTGACCTTCGACCGGCTCTACACGCTGCGCAACCAGCTGGTGCACGGCGGATCGACCTGGAACAGTTCGGTGAACCGGGCGCAGGTCGCAGACGGCGCGCGAATCCTCGGCGACATCGTGCCGATCGTCATCCACCTGATGATGGAAAACCCCCACCAGTTGTGGGGCGACCCTTGTTATCCGGTGGTGGACTAGGGCGCCTGTTTCTGGCGAAAGGTGTATCTGACCCCATCGGCCCCGTCGGCTGCGCGCGAGCCGCCCCGGCGCGACCAGCCGCGAGATCTCGGAGGGCGTTGTGCTCGATTACGATGCGGACGGACGCCTGGTGGGGATCCATATCGACAATGCATCCACCAGGATCGAGCTGGACAAGCTGGTCCTGAGCAGCTTGCCGGGCAAGGTAGAGACCGCGGCGGCATAAACGGTCGGTGCCGACGCCGAAGCGCCGGGCCAACGCGCGCACCTGTTCAGCCCCGGCCAATGCCGGACATGCTTCCAGTTTTGCCCCGGAGAGCCGGATTACATAAAATCAGACACCATCTTATTTTCGTAATGGCCATGCAAAAGATCACTGCCACCGAACTGGCGCGCAACCTTCGGGCGGTGCTTGACCGGATCCGGGAATCCGGCGAGGCGTATATCGTCGAGCGCGGCGGGCAGCCGGTCGTTCAGGTTTCGCCCACGCCAGGCGAGCAAACCGCCGAGCAGGCCCTGTCCGACCTGTATCGCACCCTTTCCCCCGAGGCTGCGGCAGGCTGGCTGGAGGACGCCCGCCGGGGTGACAAGGCCCTCGATGACGACCTGCGGGACCCGTGGGCTTCCTGATCGATACCTGCATCTGGATTGACGTCGAGCAGGGTCGGCTGGGTCCGGCCGACGTGTCCGCCTTCACCCGGGATGCGCCCGTCTACTTGTCCCCGGTCACGCTGGCTGAACTCCGCCTCGGCATCGAGATGACGATCGAGCCCGGCGTGCGCCAGAAACGCCTGGCCTCCTATCGGCGAATGACCCGCAAGCCCCTGCTGCCGATCGACGCCGACGCCGCCGACGTGTTCGGCGAGATCGCCGGCCTGCTGGCCAAGGCCGGCGGTCGCGCACATCGGACCCGGGTCCAGGACCTGTGGCTCGCCAGCCAGGCCATCCAGCACGGCCTGGGCCTCGTCACGCGTAACCCGTCCGACTTCGCAGGTATCCCCGGCCTGGACCTCGTGAACATCGGGCCGCCCGGGTGAATGAGTCGACCCCGTCCCTCGCGGCAGCCTTGTCAACGGCGGCGTTGATCGTGGCAGCCGTCGAGCTCGTCTTGATCCGCCTGTTCGTTCCGGATGGCGCGTCGCGCGCGGGGCGACAAGGAGGAATCCCCATCGAGCCAGCAGAGCAGCGCGAGCGGGCGCTGCTGACTACGGCAAGTGATTACGGCGGGCGGCTCCCCCACCCGTGTCAAGTCCCAGCGCCTTGCGCAGTTCCCCGAAATCATAGGCGTGCGCGCCGGCGGCGCGCTGCTCCATGTTCTCCATTTCCCGGAGCAAAAGGTCGAGCTCGGCGCGGCCGCGCGCCGTGCGCGCCGCCTGGCGCGGCGTCTTGCCATCCAGTGCCGGGATGGACTCGTCCAGCCAGCGCCGGTAGTGCTCGCGCTTGTATTCGAGCAGGGCCTCTTCCGCCTCCGGCGACGCCGCGGAAGCGTGCGCGGCCGGCGCATCGCGAGTGTGTGCGAATGCTTCGGAGAGCGGGTCGCTGTGCTCACGCGACCGGTGCCGAAGGGTGCCTTGTAGTACGGACTCAAGTCGGGCGCGCAGGTCATCCGCGCGCCGGACGGAGTTTGTCTCGACATTGAGCTGCTGGCTCTCGATCCAGGCCCGGCCGATGACCGTCGACCCGCCGGCCCCGGCCGCGGGTCCGCCGGGGCGCAGGAACACGAACACGCGCGGCGCATCGTCGCGCACCCCGGTGGGTGGCCCGGAAACCTCCGGTAGCGCCAGGAGCCGGCTTTCCAGGCCTGCGGTGTCCGTATCGACCAGCGCGAAGCGGTCGATGGTCAGCAGGAGCGGGTCGCCATCGGTGTTGGAAAGTTCTCTCGGCCGGCGCTGCTCCTCGTCGAAGTCCTCGACAAGTTCATCCCATGTGCGGATGAGGTGCCGGCCGAACTTGCCATCGTTCAGCCGCTCCGGCGGTACCGCGCGCTTGCGGCGCAGCTTGGCTTGCGCATCCTCCAGCGCCACCGCGGCGTACCGGGGCGGCAGGACGCGAGGATGCATGCCACACAGCAGGGACACGCCCTCGAAGTCAACGACGCGCGCCAGCAATGTGTCGCGTGCGACCGCGAACTTCGAGCCTTCCACTTCCCGTATCTCGCGCGTTTCCCCCGTCAGGAGATCACGCATCGACAGGCGCTCGCCGGGTATCACGCCGGTGACTTCCCAAAGCGACAGCCACGCGCCGCGCTGTGCCTCCAGCCAGGTCCGGTCGGCCGCAGGGAGCGCGCGCCCCCGCTCCTCGAGGAACCAGTCGACTACAGTGCGGCCTTCGATGGCGCGTCCGAAGACCAGCCACGGGGCGGCGAGCGGCAGTGCGTCTTCGGGCTCCAGGAAATCTTCGAAGCCGCGCTCGAATTTCCGGCCAAAGCGCTGCAGCGCATAGCGGTGGAGTTGCGCTACCCAGCGCAGGTCGCGCTCGTGGACCTGCTCGTGCTCGCGCGCCTGGCGGTGCTGCTGCTGGTGGGACGACAGGCAGCACTTCTTGTACTTGCGGCCGCTGCCGCAGGGACAGGGATCGTTGCGGCCGACGCGTGTTTCCTGCCGCCGCGGTGGCTGGCCAGGCTCGAACAGCACGTGGGCCCCGTACGGCAGGGTGAGGCGGACCTCGAGGTCGTCCGCGTCGAACCAGGACTCGCTGACCGGCGGGATCTCGTCCTTGCCGAAGAGGTCGGCATGCTTGAGGTAGAAAGCGGCCACTGCCCGCGCGCAGGCCTCCAGTACCCGGTAGTCCCGCGACAGCAGCGGGCGGGACACGAGATCGGGGTCCAGGGCCATTGCCAGGGGATAAGCCTCGGGTGACGCCACCGGCCAGCGATGGGCGGCGATCTCCCGGCGCAAGCCGGCTGGCAGGTCCGCGCCCCGCTCGAAGTTCAACGACACCCAGCCGGTGCCGAGGTTGCGAGGCCTGCGGCCGCCGCTGCCGAAACTGTCGGCGGCATCGACGAAGGCCTCGTAGCCTTGCAGCGAGGGGAAGACGATGAGCCCCAGGCTCTCGCCCAGAATACCGATGATGCTGACACAGGCGCCGCGGATGCCGAGCGCCGGGATTTCCATGTGCAGGATTTCGTGGTCGCTCGCCTTCCGCCACGGCGCGACCGAGTAGAGCAGCCGGGCGGACTCGAAAAACGCCGCCATCGTTTTCGTGTCGATGCGGCCCTGCTCGAGGTAGCTGGCTTCCTCGGATGGTGCGGAGACGTGGTCGTTGAAGGTGGCCATGACCGCATCGAGCTCGGGCGTGGGCGCCATCTCGACGTGTGCGTCGGGGCCGAGCACCTGCCGCGCGGCCGCGGCGAGGGCTGCATCGCTAACGCGCACGCGTGCGGGCCGCCGAGGCCGGCCGGTCATCGGCTGCTGTATCGCGCGCCGCAGTGATCGCGTGACGGCCGCCAGCGTGTTGTCGGGCGGCACGACCTCGAAGCCCACGATCATTTCGCCGGGCAATTCGAGCCAGAGGGCGAGCTGCACCCGGTAGGGTTCGTCCCGGTCCATCACGTGGGCGGGTGGCGACACCAGGCCACCGACCCACTCGGTTGTGCTGTTTCGCGTCATGACGCAAATGTATCACCCGCGCTGGCAGCGTTCCTGTCGAGCGCTCGAGAAACGCATCGGCGCTGACGCCGAAGCGCCGGGCCAGCGCGCGTACCTGGCGCGCGTCGTATTCGCCGATCAGTTCACCGAGGGTAGCCGCCAGGCGGGCGAGTGGATGGGGCTCGTCGGCCGCCCCGGCACCTTTTCAAGAGCAGAATTGCGTATCTGACCCCGAATTCCTGGTTATCCGCAGCGGAGCCTCGGCGACATCGTGCCGATCGTCATCCACCTGAGGTATTCATCAGTTACTGGTGTCCAGCCGGCTTGCCATGGGCCAGCCTGACGACCCGCACCTGGATTCGTGCCCGCTGGTGCTGTCCGCATCCGTTCGCGGCCTCTTTGGCTGGATATCATGCAAGATGCGAACCAACATCGTGATCAAGCGCGCGTTTTCTGCCGCCACTTGCTAGCAGAAGGAGTTTCCCCATGCCCAGTATCCAGTTCCCCACCCGCCGCGGCCTGAAGCTCGCCGGCACGCTCGAGCTGCCGGCGGGCGGGCGCTGGCGTGCGAGCGCGCTGTTCGCGCACTGCTTCACCTGCACGCGCAACATCCGTGCCGCACGGGACATCACGCGCGCGCTGGCCGAGGAAGGCTTCGCGGTGCTGCGCTTCGACTTCACCGGGCTCGGCGAGAGCGAGGGCGATTTCGCCGACACGAACTTCTCCAGCAACCTCGACGATCTCGAGGATGCGGCGCAGTGGCTGGCCGAGCAGCTGGCCCCGCCGCAGCTGCTGCTGGGCCATTCGCTGGGTGGCACGGCGATGCTTGCGGTGGCGGAGCGGCTCGAGAGCGTGCGCGCGCTGGCCACGCTCGGTGCGCCGGCGTCGCCGGCGCACGTGCTGAAGCAGTTTGGTGCCGGCCTGGAGAGCATCGAAGCGGAGGGCAGCGCGGAGGTGGAGCTGGCCGGGCGCAGCTTCAGGGTGCGCCGCGACTTCATCGATGACGCCCGCAGTCATGACCTGGAGGAACGCCTTCGGCGGCTGCGCCGCGCGCTGCTGGTATTGCATTCACCGGTGGATCGCGTGGTACCGGTCGAGCAGGCGCAGCGGATCTTTGTCGCGGCCCTGCATCCGAAGAGCTTCATCAGCCTCGACGACGCCGATCACTTGCTGTCGCGCAGCGAGGATTCGCAGTACGCCGGCCGGGTGATCGCGGCGTGGGCCTCGCGTTTCCTGGCGATGGACGAGACGGCGCCGATTGATCACGTGCGCGTCAGCGGTGCGACCGCGGACGGCTTTCTCTGCAATGTGCAGGCTGGCGAGCACCATTACATCGCCGACGAGCCACGCGACAATGGCGGCAGCGACCTGGGACCGGATCCCTACCAGTTCCTCGCGACGGCGCTGGGTGCATGCACGGTGATGACGCTGAACATGTATGCGCGACACAAGTCACTGCCGGTGACGGGGGTCGACTGCGAGGTGCGTCACCAGCGGGTGCATGCCGAGGACTGCGAGGACTGCGAGACGCGCGAGGGCCGGATTCACGAGTTCGCGCGCAGCATCTCGATCGAGGGCGAGCTCGACGATGCGCAGCGCGAGCGCATGCTGCAGATCGCGGACCGTTGCCCGGTGCATCGCACGCTGGAGGGCGAGATCAAGATCCGCTCAACGTTGGCATGAATTCGGGGTCAGATACACGTTTCTGCGGAAACGTGTATCTGACCCCGGATGCTTGTTTGCGTGAAGCAGCAGATCCCAACTATCTTGACCGCCATGTTCATCCGCATCGGCTTCGAGATCATCATCGAGTGCGCCAACCCGACACCCTTGTTGCTGGCGCTGTTGCCGCATCCCAGCTATGGCGGCCGGGTAATCGGGGCCGATCAGGTCCGCACCGATCCGGTGGTCCCGCAGGAGGGCTATCTCGACGAGTTTGTCAATCGCCGGACGCGTGTCGTCGCGCCGCTCGGCCGGCTGAGATTGTGGTCCGACTGCATTGTCGAGAATGACGGCCAGCCCGATCCGTTCGACTGGAACGCGCGTCAGCACGCGGTCGCCGACCTGCCGCCGGAAACCTTGCGCTTCCTGACCGCCAGCCGCTACTGCAACAGCGACGAACTGGTCGAGCAGGCCTGGGCCTTGTTTGGCCAGGCGCCGGAAGGTTGGGCGCGGGTCCAGGCGATCTGCAACTGGGTGCACAACCAGCTGACCTTCGGCTACCACTATGGCCGTCCGACCAAGACCGCGAGCGATGCGCTGCGCGAGCGCACCGGCGTCTGTCGCGACTTCGCCCAGTTGGCGGTGGCGCTGTGCCGGGCCATGAACATCCCGGCGCGCTATGCCAGCGGCTATCTCGGCGATATCGGCGTGCCCCACAGCGGCCCCGGCGATTTTTGCGCCTGGTTCGAGGCTTACCTGGAGAACCGCTGGTGCACTTTCGATGCGCGCTACAACACGCCGCGGATCGGTCGGGTGCTGGTGGTCCGGGGCCGCGATGCGGCCGACGCGGCCATGATCACGTCTTTCGGCAACTACGACCTGAAACTCTTCCGGGTGTGGAGCGACGAAGTCGTCGGGACCAGCACCGACGCCGAGCGCCTGGCCCTGCTGGAGAATCTCCCGGATACTGCCGCCCTGACACTGGCGCCGACTTGAGCGGCCCTGGTCCTGGCGCGGCAATATCATGCAGCTGTTCTTCGACGTGGAAACCACCGGCCTGCCGAGCCGTCGCGGGGCGACCTATCGCGAGGTCGACGTGTGGCCGCGCATCGTCTCGATCAGCTGGGCCCTGGCGAGCCGGGCGGACCGGGTCGTAGAGCATCGCAGTGCCATCATCCGGCCCGAGGGCTTCACGATTCCCTGGGGCGCCGAGCGGGTGCATGGCATCAGCACCGAGCTGGCGCTGCAGCGCGGCCGGCGGCTCGACGAGGTGCTGGAGGAGCTGGCGGCCGCTTGCGCGGCGCATGTGCCGTTCCAGCTGGTGGCGCACAACCTGGACTTCGACCGCAACGTGCTGTTCGCGGAGCTGGTGCGCGCCGGCCGGATGCCGCCAGCGCCGAAATTGCTGCGGACGCTGGAGAGCCTGCCGACCTTCTGCACGATGCTGTCCTCGGTCAACCTGTGCCGGCTGCCTGGCCACTATGGCGACTACAAGTGGCCGAAGCTCGAGGAGCTGCACCAGCACCTGTTCGGCGCGAGTTTCGCCGGGGCGCATGACGCGGCGGCGGACGTGCTCGCCTGCGTGCGTTGCTACTACGCGATGCGGGAGTAGCTGGAACGGGCGGGCGGGTCAGCCACCGACCAGCTCCAGCCTGGCGACCTCGATCTCTGCCTCGAAGGCTTCGCCGTAGGCCACCACGCCGATCGACTTGAGTGCGCTGGTATCGAGGCGGCGCCAGGTGGCGCGGCCCTCGAAGGCCTCGAAGGGGATGAACTGCTCGCACCACGCGGGGCCCGCCTCGATCGCTGCGCGGAAGTATTGC
The DNA here is from genome assembly GCA_964462675.1 of uncultured Thioalkalivibrio sp. GTDB lineage: Bacteria > Pseudomonadota > Gammaproteobacteria > Steroidobacterales > XN24 > XN24. Next base: position 37,726 of record CAYWYS010000013.1, on the reverse strand, counting down.
CAGGGCTGCCAGGTCTGGCGGCTGCGCAGGTGCAGGTAGTAGGGGCCCGGCGCGCCGCGGACCTTGATGCGGATGCCCTGCCAGGCGCTGGCGTCGAAGCTGCCGCCGTCCGGGTCGAGCGGCAGGCGCGCCTGGATGAAGCCGCCGCGATTCTCGAGGCGCACCTGGCCGGTCATTGCAAGCACCGGCCCCGCGTCGCTGTCGCGGTAGCCGACCTGCATGTCCGAGCGGCCGCCCATGACGCGGTCGGTGAAGCCTTCCCAGCGGGTGCCGAGCGCCGAGAGGCCGTGTTCGCCGCGAAAGTCGTCCACCAGCAAGGTATCGCCCATCGCCGTGTCTCCAGCCAGCCGCGCAGGCTCATCCCCTGAGCCTCCTGCCCTGCATAATACTGCCAGTCAAGCAGCACCTTGACATCAATGGCTGTCATGGCTAGATTGCTGTCATTGACAACGGAGACTGGCAATGTTGCAAGCGTTCCCGGTGGTGATTCCCGACCAGATGCTCGGTTTCGAGGGCACGGCGAGCGAGCTTGCGGACCGCTGCAACGAGGCCTTGCTGGAGAACGGGCTGGAGGCTGACCGGGGCGTCGCCAACGAGCGGCTGATCCGGCACTACGTCGGCCTCAATGTGCTCACGTCGCCGGTGCGGCGGGGTCGCGAGGCGATCTTCGGCGCACGCCAGGTGGCGGAGTTCGTCATCGCCCGGCTGCTTCTCAGGGACGGCTGGCCGCTGGCGAAAGTGGCCGAGCTGGTCAAGAGCTACGAGCTGCCGGTGCCGGCGCCGAGTGACGGCGAACTCGCCGAGCCGACGCCGGCCGAGCGCGCCATCGCGCGCATCCATGCCGTGGCGGAGTCGCCGATGCCGAACCTCCGCAGGCGGGCGACCCGCGGCCCCGAGCTCACGGCCAGCATGGGCATCGAGCCGCTGGCCGACGCGGCGCAGCTCTCGGCGCGGCGGCTGGACCTGGCCGACACGCTGCGCTCGCTCGGCAACCCGACGGGCACGACGGCACGCGAGGAAGTATTGCGCATCCGGCTCACGCCCTGGGCCACGGTGGACATCGATGCGGCTCGGCTGCGCCGGCTTGGACCGGAGGCGGCGGAGGCGCTCGGCAAGGCGCTGGCGGAAGCGTTGCGCCAGGAACGACTAACTGGAGGAGAACCACGATGAAGGACCTGAATCTCGTTTTGTCCCCGGCGCGCGCGGCTGTGCTGGCCGGGATGAAGAGCACGGTGGAATTGCTGGTGCGGCTGCAGGCGCCGGAACGGCCGGCCGGCACCGGCAAGCCGCGGATGCCGCTGCACCTGGCGCTGGTCATCGACCGCTCCGGCAGCATGTCGGGCCAGCCGCTGGACGAGGCGAAGCGCTGCGCGCAGATGGTCGTGGACGGCTTGCGGGCCGACGACCAGGTCGCGGTCGTGACCTATGACGACCGGGTCGACCGGCTGACGGGGCTGCTGAATGCTTCGAACCGGGACGTGCTCAGTCGCGCGATCGGCGAGGTCCGGTCGGGCGGCTGCACCAACCTGCATGGCGGCTGGCTGGCCGGCGCCGAGGAGCTCGCGCCGCAGGCGCGGACTGAGGTGCTGTCGCGGGTGATCCTGTTGTCCGACGGGCTCGCGAACCAGGGCCTGACCAATCCCGATGCGATCTGCCGGCAGGTGGCCGAGCTGGCTGCGGCGGGTGTCACGACCTCGACCTATGGCCTTGGCGAGCACTTCAACGAGCAGTTGATGACGGCCATGTCGGACGCGGGGCGCGGCAACGCCTATTACGGCGAGACGGCGGATGATCTCGCGGATCCGTTCCGCGAGGAGCTCGCGCTGCTCGATGCCTTGTGCGCGCGCAAGCTCGAGTTGTCGGTGCGCGCGGCGGCGGGGGTCTCGGTCGAGGTGCTGAACGACTACACGCGCGCCGCGGACGGCGCCTGGCGCTTGCCGGACCTGGCATATGGCGGCGAGGCCTGGGCGCTGCTGCGACTGACGGTCGACGCGTCGGCCGGCGCGGGGCGCGAGCTCGTGGAGCTGGTGAAGGTCAGCGCGCGGTGGACCGACCTGGAAGGCCGGGCCGGGCAGTCGGCCGAGGTGTCGCTGGCCTTGCCGGCGCTGCCGGCGGCGGCCTACGCGGCGGTGGCCGAGGACGAGGCCGTGCGGCGGCGGATCGAGGAGGTCGCGGTTGCCGGGATGCAGGCACGCGCCCGCGACGCGGCGCAGCGCGGCGACTGGGGCCTGGTCATGTTGACGCTCGAGCAGGCGCGGCTGCAGTCGCGCGACAACCCGTGGATGCAGGGCGTCGTCGGCGAGCTCGAGAAGCTCGCGGCGCAGCGCGAGCGGGACCGGTTCATGAAGGAAGCGACCTACAGTTCGCGGCGGGCAAAGACGCGGCTGGTGACACCTGGCGAGAGCTTGAACTATCTGGAGGATGCACCGGAGTTCCTGCGCCGCAAGCCGGCGCAGGGCAAGGCCGCGCCGCGAATTCGGGGTCAGATCCCCGATTCCAAGGAATCGGGGATCTGACCCCGAATTGGCTCCACTTACCCTGTGAGGTTGACGATGACGAAACCCTGGATAGGCTGCGCCGGCCTGGCGGTGCTGCTGCTGGTCACGGGCCACGCGCTCGCCGACGACGCCGAAGCCATCTTCCAGAAGGCGATGAGCTACACGGTGCAGATCAGGACAAGCGTGCCGCTGGCGTTCATCGAGGATGACCAGGGCGTGTTCGCCGGCGCGGGCTTCGTCGTGGACCGGGCGCGCGGCTGGATCATGACCAACGCGCACGTCGCCAGCTACTCGCCGGCGCGCGTCGAGGTCGCGTTCGGGCTGGGCCGCTTCGTGCCGGCGGAGCGACTCTATGTCGATCCCTTCATCGATCTCGCGATCCTGCAGACCGCGAAGCCGCCGCGCGCCGACGTCGGCGAGGCGGTGCTCGAGTGCGGCGGCACGCCCGGTACCGGGCACCCGGTCGGCGCCTTCGGGCATCCCTGGGGGCTGAAGTTCACCGGCACGCGCGGCATCGTGTCGGGCCGGACCTCGCGGGTCGGCGGCGAGATGATCCAGACCGATGCGCCGATCAACGACGGCAACTCGGGCGGTCCGCTGATCAGCATGTCGTCCGGCTCGATCATCGGCGTCAACACCGCGTCGGTGAACAAGGAAGGCGCGCAGAACACGAATTTCGCGGTGTCGATGCAGCACGCCTGCCGGGTGCTGGAGTTATTGCGCGCAGGCCGGGACCCGTCGCCGCCGGCGCCGCTGTTGACCTTCTTCACCCTCGACACGGACGAGGAACTCGTCGTTGCCCGCTCGTACCTGCCGCCGCACGCGATCGGCCTGCGCGCCGGCGATCGCATCGTCGCGGTCGGCAGGACGCCGATCACCAACGAAGGGCAGTTCGTGCACGAGCTGCGCGGCCGGCTCGACCAGGTCTCGCTGGTGATCGAGCGCGGCGGCATGGAGATCACGCTGCAGGGCACGCTGCCGCCGGCGGCGGCCGTGCTCAAGCGGCGCGGCATCCTCGTCAGCGGCATGCTGCTCGCGCCCTTCGGCTATCGCGACGTGTCGGAGCTCGGCTTCGGCCACGACATCGGCATCCACGACGTCGATCCGGGCTCGGACGCCGAGGCCAGCGAGCTGACCTACTGGGACGTGATCCTGGCGGTCAACGGCGAGCCGGTGCAGGACCTCGAGCAGCTTCATGCACTGCTGCTGGCGGCCTCGAACGCGGCGGACGAGGCGACCGTCGACTTCCTGCGGGGCAGCCGCGCAAGCGGAGACATCGTGTTCGAGCCGCAGCGCCGGCGGATGGAGATCACGGCGCCGGAGTGGGTGACCGTGGGAGGGGACTAGCGCAGATATCAGGCTGCATTCTCCGGATATCGCGGTTGATGTGTATACTCGGAACGATGTATACACATGGAGATCCAGCCTCATGAGAACCAATATCGTGATCGACGACAAGCTGATGTCCGATGCGCTCAAGGCCACCGGCGCGAGGAGCAAGCGCGAGGTGGTCGAGCTGGGCTTGCGCGCGCTGTTGCAGCTTAAGCAGCAGGAGCGGATCCGGGGCTTCAGGGGCAAACTCAGGTGGACGGACGACCTGGAGCGCATGAGGACGGATTGATGATCCTCGTGGACTCGAGCGTCTGGATCGACTATTTCAACGGTGCCGCGACAACGGAAACCGACCTGCTCGACGAACTGCTGGGCCGCGAGCCCGTGGCCGTCGGGGACCTGGTGCTCGTCGAGGTGCTGCAGGGCTTCCGCGCGGAAGCCGATTACCGCGCGGCCCGGGAGCTGCTCGGCAGCCTGGCGGTATTCGAACTGCTCGGCGTGTCGCGCGCACACAAGGTCGCGGAGAGCTACCGGGCGCTTCGCAGGCTAGGCATTACCGTGCGCAAGACGACCGACGCCGTGATTGCGACGTTTTGCATCGAGCAGCGCCTGCCCTTGCTTTACTCGGACCGGGACTTCGATCCCTTCGTCGAGCACCTCGGCTTGCGGCGCGTCACCGATCCAGCCCCCAGGTCGCGAGGAACTCCGCCGGGTCCATGACGCTGGCGCCGCGCTTGCGCGCCCGGCGCGCCAGCCTGATGTCCCGCGTCACGACGACCAGTGGCGTTTCGAGTTCGGGGTCAGATACGCAATTCAGGATGGCCTTGTCGGCGCGCTGCTCGCCTTCGCCGCCGGAATAGATCACCTGCACCTGCCCGGATCGCGCCTCGGTCGTCGCTTCGCTGCCGTCGAAATAAAGGAACACGCGCGGGCCGGACGGGCCGAAGGCCGCGACCAGGCGCCGCACCAGTTCCTCGCGCGCCGCGGAGCCCGGGTGACCGTCCGCGAGCTGCTCGAGGAAAGCCGGCCGCGCGGCATAGAGAATGTTGTGGCCGTCGAGGATGTAGGTCGGCATTTGTCCTGCACTGCTTGTCATCGACACCATGATGCCGCGACTTGCGACATGCCCGCCGGATCCGCCGCCGCGCCACCCTTGACGCGCCCCCGCCGCGGCCTTAGATTTGCGCCTGCGCCGATTTGAACATCAGCTTGCGGGCGCGTAAGAAATGCAGCTAAAGCGAGGCCGGGGTACCCGCTCCAGCTTCGACTGAGCGGGTTTATTTTTGCCCCGCGGCTGCCGCTTCCTTTCCGCAGGCTGCGCTCACGGCGCGCTGATTTGCAACGGACCTTGCAGCGGAAAGGAACTTACAGTGAGCCAGTCATCCATCGTCGTCCTGAAACTCGGCAGCTCGGTGCTGCCGGACGCCACGCATTTCCCGGCCGTCGTCCACGAGATCTACCGCCAGGTCCGCTTGGGCCGGCGCGTGGTCGCGGTGGTCTCGGCCGTCGGCGGCGCGACGGACCGGATGCTGGCCGACAGCCGCGCTGTCAGCGAGTCGCCCGACCCGCACGCGCTGGCCGAGCTGCTCGGCTTCGGCGAGCGCGCGTCGGCGCTGCTGCTCGGGCTGGCGCTGGAGCGGGCGGGCATCCCGGCGACCCGGCTCGGGCCCGAGGACTTCGGGCTCGTCGCGCGTGGCGCGCCGCTCGACGCCGAGCCGCAGTCGCTCGACGTCGCAGCACTGCGCGCAGCGCTCGACGCACACGCCGTCGTCGTCGTGCCGGGCTTCATTGCGCGCGATCCGCAAGGCCGCAACGTGCTGCTCGGTCGCGGCGGCTCGGATTTGAGCGCACTGTTCATCGCGGCCGCACTCGGCGCGGACTGCCGCCTCGTCAAGGATGTGGACGGCATCTACGAGCGCGACCCGGCCGCCGCCGGCGCCTTGCCGCGCCGCTTCGAGTCCATCGGCTGGCAGGATGCGCTGGCCGTCGCCGGCCGGCTGGTCCAGCCGAAGGCGATCGGTTTCGCGCAGGCCCGCGGCCTGGCCTTCGAGGTCGCGGCAATCGGCGCGCCGCATGCGACGCGCGTCGGCCCCGGACCGAGCCGCCTGCTGCCGCCAGGCCCGCCGGCAGGGCGGCTGCGCGTCGCGCTGTTCGGCGCGGGCACGGTCGGCTACGGCGTCTACCAGTTGCTGGCCGCGCAGCCGGAGCGCTTCGAGGTGGTCGGCATCGCCGTGCGGGACCTCGGCAAGCTGCGCCCCGCGGACCTGCCGCGCGTGCTGTTGACGGACGACCCGTGGGCGCTGCTGGCGCGGCCCGCCGACCTGGTCGTCGAGCTGCTCGGCGGCGAGGAACCGGCCGCGGCCCTGGTAGCGCGCGCGCTGGCGGCGGGGCGCGACGTGGTCACGGCCAACAAGCCGGTGGTGGCTGAGCATGGCGCGTTGCTCGAGGAGCATGCGGCGCGCCACGGCCGGCGCTTCGCGTACTCGGCCAGTGTCGGCGGCAGCCTGCCGGCCGTGGAGCTGGCCCGCGCCGCCGGCGCCGGCGGGCGGGTCCGGGCCTTCGAGGGCGTGCTGAACGGTACCTGCAATTACATTCTCGACCGGGTCGCGGCCGGCGCGCCGTTTGCCGAAGCGCTGGCGGAAGCACAGCGGCTCGGTTACGCGGAGGCCGATCCGGCGCAGGACCTGTCCGGCGGCGACGCCGCCAGCAAGCTGCGCATCCTGGCGCGCGCGGCCTTTGGCGCGGAGCTCGGCCGCGACGCGGTGCCGGCCAGCGGCATCGACGGCCTCGATGCGGCCGCCATCCGGGACGATGCGGCGCGCGGCCAGGCGACGCGGCTCGTCGCCGGCTGCCGCATCGTCGGCAATCGGCTCGACAGCGCGGTCGTGCCGCGCCGGCTGCCCGCGTCGGCGCCGCTGGCGCAGGTCCGCGGCGAGTGGAACGTGCTGCGCATCGAGCTCGAGGATGGCGCCGCGATCGTGGCGCGCGGCAAGGGCGCCGGCCGCTGGCCGACCGCCGAGGCCGTGTTCGCCGACATCATGGACGCCTGGCGTGAGCGGGCGACGCGGGCGGCGGCGACCCCGGCCGAATTGCAGTCGGAGGTGAGGCGGGCGGTCGCCTAGTTTTCCGCGCTGCAGCAAAGCGGCCGGCCGCAGCAAAACGGGCGACGTTGACCTTATACTGGTGAGCCGCAACGCGCCCGAGGTTTCCCGTGATTCTTGACCTGATTCCCGAATCGACACGCGCCCGGGGGCTCTCGGCCGTGATGCGGGGCGCGGGCCTGGTGACGCGCTTCGTGCCGATCCCGCAGCCGACGCTGCTGGTCGGGCCGGGGTCGAGCGGACGGCTCGGGCACGCCGTCGCCGGCTTCGGCCACAAGAAGATCCTGATCGTCACCGGCGAGTTCGTGACGAAGTACGGCCTGCTGAAGGACCTGAGCGACGCGCTCGACGCGGGCGGCGCGAAGTACGTGGTGTTCGACGAGATCACGCCGGATGCGCCGATCCCGCTGGTCGAGCGCGGCGTCGCCTTCTGCCGCAAGCACGGTTGCGACGCGATCGTGGCGGTCGGCGGCGGCTCGTCGATGGACGCCGCGAAGGTCATCGCGCTGGCCATTGCGAATCCCGGCAAGTCGCTGCGCAGCCTGGCCGGCTACTTCAAGGGCCTGCGCACGCCGCTGCCGATCTATGCGGTGCCGACCACGGCCGGCACCGGCTCCGAGGTCACGGTCGCCGCGGTGGTATCTGACCCCGAACTCGAGAGCAAGCTCGCGGTGGTCGACACGCGGCTGGTGCCGCGCATGGCGGCGCTCGACCCGGTGCTGATGACGGGCCTGCCGCCGGCGATGACGGCCGCCACCGGCATGGACGCGCTGACCCACGCGGTCGAGGCCTTCCTCAGCAAGTGGGCCACCGGTCACACCGACGGGCTGGCGCTGTCGGCCGTCGGCCTGATCTTCGCGAACCTGCGCATCGCCTACACCGACGGCGGCAACCTCGAGGCGCGCGAGCAGATGGCGCTGGCCTCGACCTATGCCGGCCTGGCGTTCACGCGCACCAACGTCGGCTATGTGCACGCCATCTCGCACCAGTTCGGCGGCAAGTACGGCACGCCGCACGGTCTCGCCAACGCGATCATGCTGCCGCACGTGCTGAAGTTTTCCATGCCGGCGGTCACCGGCCGGCTGGCGCGGCTGGCGGTGCGCGCCGGCGCCGGGCACGAACGCGAGCCGGACAAGGCGCTGGCACAGCGCTTCGTGGACGCCGTCGTCGAGCTGAATCGCGATCTCGGCATTCCCGAGCACCTCGACGCGTTGCGCGAGGCCGACATTCCGGCGCTGGCCGAGGCGGCCTGCCGCGAGGCGCATACCGGCTACCCGGTGCCGCGCTACATGACCCGCGCGCAGTGCGAGAGCATGATCCGCAAGGTGCTGCCGCGCGCCCGCAAGATCCGGTCCTGACGGGCCAAGCCCTTTTGTGGAGACATCGATGAGCACGAAGCAGGTCGTCACCGTCACGCTGGGTTCTTCCAAGCGCGATTTCTCGTTCGAGACCGAGTTCCTCGGCCACCCCTTCCAGGTCCGGCGCCTCGGTGCCGACGGCGACACCAACAAGGCCTGGGACCTGATGCGCCGCCACCAGGCCAAGGCGGACGCCATCGGCCTCGGCGAGGTCGGCGACCACCACCATGTCGGCCAGGACACCGTGACCAACCGGGAGACGCAGCGGCTCCTGAAGGTGGTCACGCGCGTGCCGGTCACCACCGGCGCGCGGCTGCGGCGGCTGTTGCAGGTGCGGGCCGTGCGCTACGTGCAGAACCACCTCGGCAACTACTTCAACAACAACCTGGTGCTGTTCCTGTCCGGCATCCGCAACTACGACATGGCGGTGGCGCTGTCGGATTACACGCCGAACCTGAAGTTTGCCGACGCGCTCGCGCAGACCGGCGCGCCCAAGATGCTGACCTCGCTCCGGCAGCTGGAGCTCTACGCGCGGGGCAGCGACTGGGTGTTGTCGGGCAAGCCCGGCGAGCTGCTCGAGAGCGCGCTGTCCGGCCTCAAGAGCAAGCTGATGGTGCGGGAAGTGGCCAAGGCGCACGTGGTCGTCGGGACGATGGCGGAGCTCAAGGCGGTCGGCCGGCCCGGCAACCTGGCCGGCAAGACGATCATCACCTCGGCCGTCGACGACGAGGCCTTCGCCTTCTTCAAGGATTGCGAGGCCAACCTGGTCATCGACGTTTCGCCACAGCTGTTCGAGCACGTCGTCGGCATCAACGTCATCGAGGCGATGATCCTCGCGACGCTGCGCAAGGCGCACGAGGTGGTGTCGGACGACGACCTGGCCGAGATCATCGACGAGCTCGACATCCGGCCGCGCCTGCTGCACCCGACCGGGCACTTCCGCAACATCCGGCGCTTTGCCTTCGTGATCCACCCGCTGAGCCAGGAGTACATCCGCAAGGGTTTCTCGGTGCCGAAGGGCACGCCGCAGTTCGTCATGAACCGGGTGGAGTCGCTCGCCGCGCACCTGCCGCCGATGATCTATTGCAAGATGGAGAACATCGTCTCGCCGACCGGCGCCGAGGCGGAGGGCTGGCTGATCACCGTCGGCGGCACGCCCAAGGAAATGCTGGCGCGCAGCCCCGAGTTCACCTATCGCCGGCTCCTGGCCGCGGCGAGAATGGCGGAGAAGCTCGGCGCCCAGATCATGGGCCTCGGCGCCTTCACCAAGGTCGTGGGCGACGCGGGCGTCACCGTCGCGCGCCGTGCCCGCATCCCCATCACCACCGGCAACAGTTACTCCGCCTCCGGCGCGCTGTGGGCCGCGCACGACGCCATGCAGCGGATGGGCCTGATCAAGCTGCACCCGGTCGACAAGCACGTGATGGCCAAGACCATGGTGATCGGCGCCACCGGCTCGATCGGCTCGGTCAGCGCCCGGCTGCTGGCCATGGCCTTCGAGGAGGTGGTCATCGCCGCGCGGGACATGAAGAAGCTCGAGCGCCTCAAGGCGTCGATCCTTCGGGACACGCCGGACGCCAAGGTGACCTGCGCGACGGACTACGACGACCTGCTCGGCGAGATGGACATGATCGTCACCTCGACCTCCGGCGCCGGCAAGAAGATCCTCGACATCACCAAGGTCAAGCCCGGCTGCGTCATCACCGACGTGGCGCGCCCGCTGGACCTGCCGCCGGAGGAGGTCGCCAAGCGGCCCGACGTGCTGGTCATCGAGTCGGGCGAGATCGAGCTGCCGACGCCGGTCAAGGGCCTGAAGTACATCGGCTTGCCCCCGAACGTCATTTACGCCTGCCTCGCCGAGACCATCGTGCTGGCGCTGGAGGGGCGCTTCGAAGTGTTCACGATCGGCCGCGACACCGAGTGGGAGAAGGTCAAGGAGATCTACAAGCTGGGCCTCAAGCACGGCATGAAGCTGGCGGCGATCTCGGGCGCGAACGGCGTGCACTCCGACGCGGACATCGCCAAGGTCGTGGCGCTGGCCAAGGAAGCACGCAAGACCTGGCAGGGCACGGGCGCGACGCGCGCACCGGCGGCCAGGAAGAGGACGACGCGCAAGGCGGCGGCTGGCACGACGGCGACTGAATGAGCGTCCGGCTCAACCCGCTCGATACCGCCTGGATTTTCACCGAGTCGCGGGCCACGCCGAACCACGTCGGCGGGCTGCTGCAGTTCCGGCTGCCGGACGGGGCGCCCAAGGACTTCCTGCGCGACCTGATGGCGGACTTCCGCGCGCATCGCGATTTCGCGCCGCCGTGGAACCGGCGCCTGCGCTTTCCGTTCACCAAGAATCCCCTGCCGTCCTGGGTCGAGGACGACGACATCGACATGGAGTACCACGTGCGGCACGCGGCGCTGCCATGGCCGGGCGGCGAGCGCGAGCTCGGCGAGCTGGTCGGATTGCTGCAGAGCGCGCCGATCGACCTGAGCCGGCCGCCATGGGAATGCACGATCATCGAGGGCCTCAGGGACCACCGCTTCGCGATCTTCATCAAGATCCACCACTCGCTGATCGACGGCGTCAGCGGCATGCTGCTGTTGCAGCGCGCGATGTCGACCGATGCGGGCGAGAGCATGCGGCTGCCGCCGTTCTGGGCGCTGGGGCACGGGCGGGCGAACAAGCCGCACCGGTCGCGCGCCGCGCCGACGATGGCCAACGTGCTGGCGTCGGCGATCGAGGGACTGAGCGCGCAGGTCAGGACGCTGCCGCAGCTGGCGGCCGCCTTCGGCAAGATGCTGAAGCGCATCGGCGACGCGGATGAGGGCATTGCGATCCCGTTCGACACGCCCTACTCGATGCTCAACGGCCGCGTGCGCGAGAAGCGGCGCTTCGCGACGCAGCAGTTCCCGCTGGAGCGCCTGCGCGCGCTGGCCACGGCCGGACAGTGCACGCTGAACGACGTCGTGCTGGCCATCTGCGGCGGCGCGCTGCGCAAATACCTGCTGGAACGCGACAGCCTGCCGGACAAGCCGTTGACAGCCGGCATCCCGGTCTCGGTGCGGCCCAGCGACGACCAGGGCAGCGGCAACGCGATCAGCTTCATTCTCGCCACGCTCGGTACCGACATCGAGGATCCGGCCGAGCGCTTGCGGGCGATCAAGGCCTCGGTGCAGCACGGCAAGACTCACATCAGGAGCCTGCCGAAGAAAGCCATGATGCAGTACACCGTGCTGTTGATGTCGCCGACCATCATCACGTTGTTGACCGGCATCGGCGGGCGCACGCGACCGATGTTCAACGTCACGATCTCGAACGTGCCCGGGCCGGAGAAGCCGCTGTTTTTCCGCGGCGCCGAGCTCGTCGCGATCTACCCGGTGTCGATCGTCACCCACGGCCAGGCGCTGAACATCACCTGCGAGAGCTATGCGGGCCTGATGAATTTCGGCTTCACGGCCTGTCACACCACGGTGCCGCGCATGCAGCGCATCGCCGTCTACGCGGCGGACGCCGTGGCCGAGCTCGAGGCGGCGCTGCTGCCGGCGCCCAGGCGCGCGCGCCGCAAGAAGAAAGCGGCCCGTTCCTGAGCAGCGACGCGCCGGTCGCCCGGGCCACTAGCGGGGCGCACCGGCGCCGTGCGCCGCGCGGTCGAGCTGCCCTATCATTGGCGGGTTGCGGCAACCGCCAGGCAGGGACGACGCGCATGATTCGCTTTCGCAATGTCGCCCGCTGTGCCGGGCTCGCGCTGGCACTGGCGCTCGGCCTGGCCTCGGCCTGGCCGGCCCAGGCCGCCAAGACCGACGTCATCCACCTGCGCAACGGCGACCGTACGACGGGCGAGATCAAGAAACTCGAGCGTGGCCGGCTGCAGCTCAGCACCGACAGCATGGGCACGGTCTACATCGAGTGGGACGACATCCTGCGCATCACGAGCCCGGCCAATTTCGTCATCGAGCTGGTCGACGGCCGGCGCTCGGTCGGTGCGCTGACCGAGTCGGAAGCCGACGGCCAGATGGTGGTTCGCTACCGCAACCGGGAACGCGTCCTGGCGATGCAGGACGTGGTCTGGATCGATCCCCTGAAGCTCGACGGCAAGGTCACGAACCGCTGGGACGGCTCGTTCAGCCTCGGCCTGGACATCGCCAAGACCAACAACAACCGGGGGCTCACCGGCAGCTTCGATGCCCGCCGGCGAGCCGAGGAATCCCAGCTCAGCTTCAGCGGCTCGGTGTACTCGAGGTCGCAGGACGAGGTCGACGACACCCTGCGCGCGACGCTTGGCACGCAGTACCGGCGCCTGCTGGAGCGACGCTGGTTCTGGGCCGCGATCGGCGGCCTCGAGCGCAACGACGAGCTGGGCATCGACCTGCGCTCGCTGCTCGGCGGCGGCTACGGCCGCTTCCTGACGCAGACCAACAAGTCGCTGTGGGCGGCGGTCGGCGGGGCGGTCGTCGTCAACGAGCAGCGCGCCGGCGACGAGGCGGCCGAGAACAACCTCGAGGGCTACTTCAGCACGAGCTACGAGTACTTCGTCTACGATTCGCCGAAGACCACCCTGAATGCGGCATGGGAACTGTTCCCGAGCATCACGGATGCGGGCCGCGTGCGTTCCAACCTCGACCTCTCGTTTCGCCGGGAGCTGGTCGAGGACTTGTTCCTCGAGCTCAGCGCCTACGGCTCCTGGGACAACCGGCCGCCGGACGTGGGCGAGAATACCGACTACGGGATCGTCACCAGCCTCGGCTACACCTTCTGACTAGGCGTCGCCGGCGATGTGGGCGCTGTCAGCCATCGCCAGCACTTCCCCGACGATGTCGTTCATCGTGATGATGCCGGCGAGTTCACTGGTCTCGAGCACCACCACGCGGCTCAGGCGCTGGTGTGCCATCAGGCGGGCGACATACTTGACGTCCATGTTCGGCGGCACCGTGATCACCGGCTTGCGGTACACGTCGTAGACGTTGATCAGGTCGATGTCGCCCTCTTCGGCGACGATCGTGCGCAGGATCGTGGCGTAGGTGATGATGCCGTAGGCGTCGTGCTCGTCACGCCGCTCGACCACCAGCGACTTGACGCCGCGACTGCGCATTTTCGCCATCGCATCGCGCAGCGTCGCAAGCGGTGAGATCGTGACCACGTTGGTCTGCATGATGTCCTTGACGAGCATGTTGCCTCCGGAAATACGTTAAGCATCGAATGAAGAAGGGGTCGGGAAAGCAAGGCGCTCAGATGTTGTCCCGGATCTGTTCGGCGAAGCTCTCGATCTGCCGGTTGTCGATGCCGGCGAGGTGCTCCAGCGGGACCGTGAAGACCACGCCCTTGGAGTGCGTTTTCAGTTCCAGGTCCTCGGTGAGCGCTTTCATGACCACCAGCGAAAGCTTCTTTTCCATGATGCAGATCAGCATCGTCTGGGCGCCCTGGTAGGTCAGCCCGAAGAAGGTTTTCTTTTCCTCCGCGCCGGTGCCGCGCGCACTGAGAATGGTCATGCCACCGGCCCCCGCGTGGCGGGCGACCTCGATGGCCTTCTCTTCCAGTTCTTCTGCGACGATTGCTACGAGCAGTGCAAACTTCATGGGGCGATTCCTCTTCGCCGGTTGGCGAATTCCACGAGGATGGCATAAACCATCACGGATATTATCGGAAAGATAGAAGCGAACGCGATCAGGCCAAAGCCGTCGATCATGACGTTGCGGCCCTCGATATTGGTGGCCAGGCCGATGCCCAGCGCGGTGATCAGCGGCACCGTAACCTCGGAGGTCGTGACGCCGCCGAGGTCGTAGGCGAGGGCGACGATGTACTTCGGCGACAGCAAGGTCAGCAGGATCACGACGGCGTAGCCGCCCATGACGTAGAAATGGATCGAATCCCCGCTGATGATGCGGTGCACCCCGATGGTGATGCCGATGGCCACGCCGGCCGCGACCAGCAGGCGGATCAGGTTGCCGTCCAGGCGCCCTTGGGCAGCTTCCTCGGCTTTCTGGCCGATCGCGATCAACGCGGGCTCCGCCATCGTGGTCGCAAAGCCGATCGCGAACGCGAACAGGTACACGAACAGCCAGCCGTCGAGCGCGATCAGCTGCTCGGCCATGCTCTTGCCGATCGGGAACAGGCCGATCTTCAGGCCGACGATGAACGCGTACAGGCCGACGATGACCATGACGAAGCCGACCATGACCATGTGCACATGGGTGATGTGCTTGCGGATCACGAGGTACTGGAATACCAGCACCACCGCGATGATCGGCAGCACGTCGCGAAACATCAGCAGCAGGTCTCGCAGCATGCCGATGAACACGCTGCCGGCAACCTCGGCGGCGATCTCGGTGGACTCCAGTTCGAGCGCCTCGGCCGCGACCGTGGCGACCTCGCGGGCCTCGCCGAAGCTATAGACGAAGATGCCGTAGATCTGCACCGAGATCATCGGCACCATGACCGCGAGCCCGACGAGACCGAAGCCGTGGATCAGCGCATTGCGGCCGCGCAAGGACATCGCCAGGCCGATGCCGAGCGCGGCGATCAGCGGCACGGTGACGATGTTCGTGGTCACGCCGCCCGAGTCGTAGGCGAGGCCGACGATCTCCTCCGGCGCGAAGAAAGTGACGATGACCACGACGATGTAGCCGATGATCATGTACCAGTGCAGCGCGTGACCGAGCAGGATGCGCACCACGCCGAGCGCGACCACCACCCCGACCGAGCCGGCCACGAGCACGCGCAGCGTCCAGTTGTCGATGCGGCCCTCGCTGATGATTTCCGCCTGGGTCGCGACCGCGATCAGCGCCGGCTCCGCGATCACCGCGGCAAAGCCGAGGCAGAAGCCGAAGATCATCAGCAAGGGCAGCGAGCCCTTGCGCGCGAACTCGTTGGACAGGTTCTTGCCGATCGGGAAGATGCCGAGTTCCAGGCCCTGCAGGAACATCGCCACGCCGAGGATGACGACGCCGAGGCCGATGGTCATCGACAGCCAGTCCTCGGGCACCTGGCCGATCACGAGGAACTGGAACACGGATACCACGACGATGATCGGCAGCAAGTTGCGGAACGAGTGGATCAGCAGGCCAAGAAAATCCTTCAGCTGCCCCACTAATCGCTGTCCTCTCGCTGGGCCAGGTCACATTGAGACCGTGATTCTACCGGAGTCGCGCGCGCCTTGGGGCTTCAGCCTCGCCGCCAAGGGTCTATGAGTTCCCGGAGCGGCACCATCACGACGCGCACGACGCGGGGGAGCAGACCATGAGCAGCATCGACCAGGCCGTGGCGACTCAGCTCGCCAACATCGAGCAGCGCACCGCCGACAGCGGACGATGCCGTCGCCGCGCTGTACACCGGCAAGAAGGCGGGCCTGAAGCCCGTGCACGATGCGTTGATGAAGCAGATCGGGCGCTTCGGCACGTTCGAGGTGGCGCCGAAGAAAAGCTACGTCAGCCTGCGGCGCAAGAAGCAGTTCGCAACCGTCGGTCCGGCGACGAACACCCAGGTCGAGGTCGGCCTGAACATGAAGGGCGTGACGCCGACGGCGCGGCTCGTGCAGCTGCCGCCGAAGGGCATGTGCGACTACAAGGTCAGGCTGGCGAGCACGGCCGAGGTGGACGCGGAGCTGGTGGCGTGGATTCGCACCGCGTTCGACGCAGCCGGCTGATTACTCCGGCAGGGTTGCTCCCGAACCGCCCATCTCGGCCGGAAAGTCCTTCAGCTTCGGCAGGCCGTCCTTGACCCTGAGCACGGCGGACTCGTAGTTGACGTGCAGCCCCGGCTGGAACGCGAGGCCCGGCAGCACGGCTGCATAGACGTCGACGAAATTGGCCGGCGGATGCGCGCTCATGACATGGCCGCCGCACTTCGTGCAGTACTGCCGATGGCTGGCCGCGGTCTTCTGGTAGGTGCCGAGGAATTCCCGGCCGCCGGTCACCATGACCGCGTCCGGCTGCCACAGCGTGAAGGCATTGACCGGGCCCGCGCTCCAGGCGCGGCAATCCTTGCAATGGCAATAGCCCATCGCGAAGGGCGCGCCGGTGGCCTTGATCTGGACGGCGCCGCAAAAGCAGGCGCCGTCGTAGCTGGTCGGATCTGTTGCTGCCATGGTGTCTGTCCTCAGTGGCCGAAACGCGCGCCTGCACAATGCTGCACCCGGGAACCATAGCAGGCGTTCCGGATTTCGCCAGCGCTAAGCAGCAAAAGCCGCCCGTCCTGCGGCCTCGCGGCCTGAAAAACCACGATCTGCCGCCTCATCTCGCGCAGCACGGCGGCGCGGACTTTCATGCCGCCGCGGTGAGCAGCTTCGCCAGCGCAGCGCGCAGCGCCTCGCCGAGCGGCGCCGGCCGGCCGGTGGCGCGGTCCACGAAAACGTGCACGAACCAGCCCTCCGCAGCCGGGGCTTCGTCGTCCGTGCGGAACAGGCCGATCTCGTAACGCACGCTGGAATTGCCGAGCCGCGCGACGCGCAGGCCGGCGTGCACCGTCTCGGGGAACGCCAGCGGCGCGTCGAAGCGGCAGTGCGACTCGACGCAGTAGCCGATCTGCGCGCCCGCGTGGATGTCGAGGCCGCCGGCGCGGATCAGGTAGCTGTTGATGACGGTGTCGAAGTAGCTGTAGTACTCGACGTTGTTGACGTGACCGTAGACGTCGTTGTCCTTCCAACGGGTCGGGATGGCCTGGAAGTGGGGATAGGCATCGCGGCCGGTGCTCATCGCAGGTCTCCGAAGCGAGCCTGCAGCAGGGTCAGGCCGGTCAGCGCGGCCGTCTCGGTGCGCAGGATGCGCGGGCCGAGGCGGATGCCGACGTAGCCGGCCGCGCGCGCGGCGGCGCGTTCGCGCTCGTCGAGCCCGCCCTCGGGACCGACCAGCAGGCAGAGGGGGCCCTTCGCATGCTGCAGCCGGTCCACGCCGCCCGGCGCCTCCGGGTCGAGCAGCACACCGGTCGCGCCGGCGTGCGCAGACAGCGTCGTCGTGACCGGCAGCGGCGGCAGGATGTCGGGCAGCGTGTTGCGGCCGCACTGCTCGCAGGCGCTGATCGCGATCGCGCGCCAGTGCTCGATCCGGCCTGCGGCGCGCGCCGGCTCGAGCTTGACCACCGAGCGCTCCGCCAGCACTGGCCGGATCGCCGTGACGCCGAGCTCGGTGGCCTTGCGCACTACCCAGTCCATGCGCTCGTTGCGGCACAGTCCCTGCAGCAGCACGAGTTCCAGCGCCGATTCGCGGTCCGCCACGCGCTCGGCGCCGACCGCCAGCTCGACCGTGCGGCGGTTGGCGTCGATGACCTCGCCGTCGAACTCCGGACCGCTGCCGTCGAACAGCACGACCGCCTCGCCGGGGCGCACGCGCAGCACGCGGCCGAGATGCGCGGCGGCCTCGCCCTCGAAGGTGAGCCGCTGCCTGGCGGCCAGCGGCGTGTGCACGAAAACCCGCGGTGTGCGCGACATCAATCCTCCTGCGTCGCGAGGTGGACGCCGTCGATCGCCGTGCGCGTCATAAGCGCGATGTCCTCGTCATCGACGACATACGGCGGCATGAAATACACGACGTGGCCGAGCGGCCGCAACAGCACGCCGCTGGCGAGGCCGTGCTGGTAGACCTTGAGGCCGCGGCGCTCCTGCCACGGATAGGGCTGGCGCGTGGCGCGGTCGCGGACCAGCTCGATCGCGAGGATCATGCCGGCCTGGCGGATCTCCGCGACCCGTGGATGGTCCTCGAGTGCCGCCACGCCGGCGCGCATCGACGCCGCCCGCCGGCGATTTTCGCCGAGCACGTCGCTGGCGGCAAACAGCTCCAGCGTCGCCAGCGCCGCGGCGCAGGCCAGCGGGTTGCCGGTGTAGCTGTGCGAGTGCAGGAAGGCGCGCAGCGTCGTGTACTCGTCGTAGAAGGCCTCGTAGACCTCGTTCGAGGTCAGCACGACGGACAGCGGCAGGAAGCCGCCGGTCAGGCCCTTCGACAGGCACAGGAAATCCGGCGTGATGCCGGCCTGCTCGCAGGCGAACATCGTGCCGGTGCGGCCGAAGCCGACGGCGATCTCGTCGGCGACCAGGTGCACGCGATGCCGGTCGCAGATCGCCCGCAGCTCGACCAGGTAGGCCGGGTCGTGCATGCGCATGCTGCCGGCGCATTGCACCAGCGGCTCGACGATCACGGCGCAGATCTCGCCCGGGTAACGCGCCAGCAGCGCCTCGAGCTCGGCGGCGCGCCGGCGGGCGTAGCCGGCCGGGCTTTCGCCGGCCTCGCGCTGGTAGGCGTCCGGCGACGGCGCCAGCAGGCACTCCATCAGCAGCGGCTGGTAGGTGTCCTTGTAGAGCGCGACGTCGCCGACCGCGAGCGCCCCGAGCGTCTCGCCGTGGTAGCTGTTCTCGAGCGCCACGAAGCGCCGGCGCTTAGGCTCGCCCTGGTTCAGCCAGTAATGGAAGCTCATCTTCAGCGCGACCTCGACCGCCGCGGAGCCGTTGTCGGCGTAGAAACAGCGCTCGAGGCCGGGCGGGGTGATCGCCACCAGCCGCTCGGACAGCGCCACGACCGGCTCGTGCGTGAAGCCGGCGAGTATGACGTGCTCGAGGGTCTCGAGCTGGCGGCGCACGGCGGCGCCGATGACCGGGTTGGCGTGGCCGAACAGGTTGACCCACCAGGAGCTGATCGCATCGAGATAGCGCCGGCCGTTGAAATCCTCGAGCCAGGCGCCGGCGCCGCGGCGGATCGGCACCAGCGGCAGCCACTCGTGATCCTTCATCTGCGTGCAGGGATGCCAGACCCGCGCCAGGTCGCGCGCGACGAGCTCGGCATTCGCATCGCGCCGCATGTGCATCAGGCGACCAGGCAGAAGCGGCGCACGAGGCCTTCGACGAGGTCCACGGCGCGCGCCGCCTCGGCGAGCTCGATCGACTCGTCCGGCTGGTGCGCGACGGCGATCTCGCCGGGGCCGCAGACCACGACTTCCATGCCGAGCTGCTGGAACAGCGGGCCCTCGGTGCCGAAATTGACGGCGCCGCAGGCATGCCCGGCGGCGTGCTCGCAGGCTGCGCCGAGCTCCTGCCGGGCGGTCGGCGCGAGCGGCTCGACGCCTTCGAACAGCGGGATGAACTCCAGCTCGAAGCCGCTGCCGTCGAGCATCCGCCCGACGACAGCGCGCAGGCCCTCGCGTGCGGAGGCCGTCGTCATGCCGGGCACCAGCCGGAGGTCCACGTCGAGCTCGCAGTGGGCGCAGATGCGGTTCGGGTTGTCGCCGCCGCGGATGGCGCCGAGATTCAGCGTCGGGCCCGGCACCGGGAAGCCGAGATCGGGCAGCTGCTCCGCGAGATGGTCGACGTAGTCATGCAGCGCCGTGATCGCGGCCATCATGCCGTCGATGGCGTTCAGCCCGGCGGCCGGGTCGCTGCCGTGCCCGCTGCGCCCGGTGATGCGGATGCGCTCCATCAGCACGCCCTTGTGGCGGTTGACGGGCCTGAGGCCGGTGGGCTCGCCGATCAGCGCGCGCGCGCCGAGGCGCTCGCCGGCCGCGACCAGCGCCCTGGCGCCGCCCATGCCGCTTTCCTCGTCGGCCGTGCCGAGAATCACGAGCGGGCGCGCCAGTGTCCCGAGGTCGAAGCGTGCGGCGGCATGCGCGACGACCGCGAGGAAGGATTTCATGTCAGCGCTGCCGAGGCCGTACAAGCGGCCGTCGCGGACCTCGCCGGCGAACGGGTCGGCCCGCCAGCGCGCCGCGTCGAACGGCACGGTGTCGGTGTGGCCGGCGAGCACGAGGCCGTCGTCGCCCTCGCCGCGCCGTGCGACCAGGTTCAGCTTGCCGGGCATCCCTGGCACGGGCTTGAGCTCGATGCCAAAGCCGAGCGGCTCGAGCCAGTTCGCGAGCAGCGCGCAGACCGCGCCGTTGCCCTGGTCGAACTCGGCTTGCACGCTGCTGACCGACGGCGTCGCAACGAGCTGCCGGATCATCTGTTCTAGCGGGGGGAGCTTGCTGGCCATCGGCGCATGATCCGGGCGCGCTGCAGCGGGTGCAAGCGGCCGCCGGGCAGGGCAGACTGTCGCCCCATGGCAGCGTTGCGGCAAAGAGTTCGATTCCACGTCCACCGGGCCCGCGGCCGGCTCGGCGCCGCGCGCCAGGTGGCCTCGCCGAACCACGACGAGCGCCCGCCCGGCGCCGTGCCGGAGCTGATCGTCATCCACAGTATCAGCCTGCCGCCGGGGCAATTCGGCGGCCCGTGGATCGAGCGGCTGTTCACCAACCGGCTGGACCCGGCGGCGCATCCTTATTTCGCCGCGATCGCCGGGCTCGAGGTCTCGGCGCACCTGTTGATCCGGCGCGACGGCGAGCTGGTGCAGTTCGTGCCCTTCCACCGGCGCGCCTGGCATGCCGGCGAGTCGCGCTGGCGGGGACGCGCACGCTGCAACGACTTCTCGATCGGCATCGAGCTCGAGGGCACCGACGACGGCAACTACACGACCGCCCAGTATCGCCGCCTCGCCGCCGCGATCCGCGCGCTGTGCCGCGCCTACCCGACGCTGTCGCCGGCGCGGCTCGCCACGCACAGCGACATCGCGCCGGGCCGCAAGACCGACCCGGGCCCCGGCTTCGATCGCGCGCGCCTCGCGCGATGGCTGGTGCCGCGCGGCTATAATCGTTCCGCCAGGGGGACCGCATGAACCTGATCGCGCTGATCATCGGGCTGGTGCTGGAACGGCTGCTGACGCGGTTGCTGCACCTGCGCGAGCTCTCCTGGCTCGATGACTGGTTCGAGCGCGGCGCCGGCTGGATCCGCACCGCGCCCGGCATGGCGGGCACCGGGGTCGCGCTGGTCGTCATGCTGTTGCCGGTGGTGCCGGTCGCGTGGTTCGCGTGGACCTTCGGCGACTCGCTGTTCGGCCTCGCCTATCTCGCGTTTGCGGCCGTCGTGCTGTTCTTCAGCCTCGGGCCGCACGACCTGCTCGCCCAGCTCAAGGACTGGCTTGACGCACGCGAGCGGGGCGACGAGGCGGCCGCCGCCGAGATCGCCGGCGCGATCCGCGCCAGCGACCGTCGCCCGCCGCCGCAGCCGACGGTCCGCGCGCTGGAGAGCGCGATTTTCGTGCAGGCGAACCACCGCATCTTCGGCGTCGTGTTCTGGTTCATGCTGCTCGGGCCGGCTGGGGCCTGGGCGTATCGCGTCGCTGACCTGTTCCGCCGCCATATGCGCGCGACCGGCACCGGCGGGCGCGGCACCGAGCTCGTCGAGACGCTGTTCGGCCTGGCCGCGTGGCTCCCGGCGCGCCTGCTGGCCTTGTCCTATGCGGTCGCGGGCAGCTTCGACGACGCGTTCGAGGACTGGCGCGCGTATTACCAGCGCACCTCGGCCGGCTTCTTCAGCACCAGCGAGAGCATCCTCTCGGCGGCCGGCATCGGTGCGATCCGCGGCCGTTGCCCGGAGGGCGACCAGCTGGCGGCGGTGAGCGCGGCCCGCCAGTTGCTGCGCAGGACGGTGGTCATCTGGGTCACGGTCATCGCCGCGTTGACGCTGGTCGGCTGGGCGACGTGAGGCGTGCCGCGATCGCGCTGGCGATGCTGTGCATCGCCGCGTCCGCCGTGGCCGCGCCGGCGCAACGCATCGTCACGCTGGCGCCGCATCTCGCCGAGCTCGTGTACGCCGCCGGCGCCGGCGAGCGCCTCGTCGGCACCGTCGAATGGACCGACTACCCGCCCGCGGCCGCCGCGCTGCCACGGATCGGCGACGCGTTCCGCCTCGATCTAGAGGCTTTGGCGGTGCTCGCGCCGGACCTCGTGCTGGCCTGGAAGGGCGGCAATCCGGACCACATGATCGAGCAGCTCGAGCAGCGCGGTTACCGTGTCGTGGCGCTCGCGCCGCAGCAGCTCGACGACATCGGCGACCAGCTCGAGCAGATCGGCCACCTCGCCGGCAGTCCGCAGGCGGCCCGCGCGGCGGCGGCCGCGTATCGCGCCGGGCTCGAGGCGCTCAGGCGCGCGCAGGCCGGCAAACCCGTGCTGCGGGTGTTCTACCAGGTGTCGTGGCGGCCGCTGTACACCATCGGCGGGCGGCAGCTGATCAGCGAGGTCATCACGCTGTGCGGCGGGCGCAACATCTTCGCCGAACTCGGCGAGCTGGCCCCGGCGGTCGGCATCGAAGCCGTCATCGCGCGGGACCCGGAGGTCATCCTGACGGCCGCGGTGCAGCGCGCTGAGCTGGTCGAGTGGCAGCGCTGGCCCGGCATCACCGCGGTCGCACGCGGGCACCTGTACAGCGTCGATGGCGACCTCGTGGTGCGGGCGTCGCCGCGGATCCTCGAGGGAACGCGGCAGGTGTGCATGGCATTCGACAGGGCGCGGGGAGGGGGTTGAAGGAACGCCAAAGGGGCCGCAGAGACGCAGAGACGCAGAGGAATCGGCCCGCAGAGACGCGGAGACGCAGAGGAATCGGCCCGCAGAGACGCAGAGACGCAGAGGAATCGGCCTGCAGAGACGCGGAGACGCAGAGAGGAAAAGCAGAAAAGGCAGGAAATTCTGCTGCCACTCATTCTCCGCGTCTCTGCGGGAAAACATGCGTCTTCCGTCTTCTCCGCGTCTCCGCGTCTCTGCGGGAAAACATGCGTCTTCCGTCTTCTCCGCGTCTCCGCGT
>CAYWYS010000013.1:0-14758 GCA_964462675.1 uncultured Thioalkalivibrio sp. | reverse complement strand
CTCTGCGGGAAAACATGCGTCTTCCGTCTTCTCCGCGTCTCTGCGGGAAAACATCCCTCAATCGCGATTCAACCCCTTCTGCCACAGCACCTCCGAGCCCTGCTCGTGCCTGGCAATGACACGCGCCAGCACGAACAGCAGGTCGGAGAGGCGGTTCAGGTAGCGGGCGGCCTCGGGGTTGACAGGGTCGCGGCGGGCCAACGTCCATACGCGCCGCTCGGCGCGCCGCGCGATCGTGCGCGCGACATGGCAGGCGGCCGTGGCCGGTCCCCCGCCCGGCAGGATGAAGTCCTTCAGCGGCGGCAACGGCTCATTGAAACCGTCGAGCTCGCGCTCCAGGCGCGCCACGTAGCCGGCCGTGATTGCGACATAGCCGGGGATGCACAGCTCGCCGCCGAGATCGAACAGGTCGTGCTGGACCCGCGTCAGGCACGCGCGGATCTCCTCCGGCAAGCCGGGGACCGCGAGCACCAGCCCCACGGCGCTGTTGGCCTCGTCGACGGTGCCGAAAGCCTCGACGCGTGCGTCGTCCTTGGGAATGCGCGTGCCGTCGCCGAGGCCGGTCGTACCGTCGTCGCCGGTGCGCGTGTAGATGCGGCTGAGCCTGTGTCCCATGCGTTACCTCGTCGTGCTCAATGACTGTAGGACACGCCGGCGTAAATGGCCCGTCCCGCGGAGTTGTAGCCATCGACCAGTTCGTAGTCCTGGTCGAGCAGGTTGTCGAGCCGGGCGCGCAGTGTCCAGCGCCCCGAGAGCGCGATGCTCGCCGTCAGGTTGGCCAGCACGTAACCGGCGAGCCGGACGTCGCCGACATCCCGGCGTTCGCCGCTCGCCAGGAACTGGAGCCCGAATTCGTGCGCGCCGACGCGGCGCGTCATCAGCGCCGTGGCGCTTTGCTCCGCGCGCCGGAACAGCCGCTCGCCGGTCGCGCGGTCCTCCGGGCGCTGCGTCAGCATCGTCGTGGTCAAGCCCCAGTCGCCGTAGCGCGCCCGCCAGGTCAGCTCCGCGCCCTTGATGCGCGCGTCACCGATGTTCTCGTTGCGCCCGGGCAGCGGTCCCTCGAAGCCGTCGGAGTCGAAATACTCGATCAGGTCGTCGATCTCGGTGCGGAACAGCTCGAGGATCAGCTCGTGGTCGGCATTCGGGCGATAGCGGAGGCCGACGTCGATGCTGCGCGAGATTTCCGGCGCGAGCTCCGGATTGCCGCCGAAGGCGTACAGGTCGGTGGTGCTCGGCGCGCGAAAGCCCCGCCCGAGTCCGGCGGCCAGCGACCAGTCCGTGCCGAGCGGCGCGCCCCACTCGAGGTTCCAGGTGTCCTGGCCGCCGAACACGTCGTGGTCGGTGTGCCGGCCCGCCGCGACGAAGCGGTGCCGGCCGAGCTCGAAGCCCGCCTGCGCATAGACGGCGTCCTCGTCGCGCTCGGCCTCGCCTCGCCCGGCCACCGACTCGAGCACGGTGCCGAAGCTCTGGCCGGAAGTCGCCTCGCGCACCAGCGAGACACCCGCGGTCAGCTCCAGCCCCGGCACGAAGTCGAGGTCGTTCTGCCAGTCGAGCAGGTCGCGCTCGGTCTCGACGAAGTCGTCCGGATCGAAGGCCAGCTCGCCCTGTCGGATGCGGTCGACGAAGCGCGACACGGTCAGCGCCGAGCGCCAGCGCCCGCCGGTGAAGCCGAGCTGCGCGCGGCTCAGGCGGTTGGTGAAATCCTGGTCCTGCGGCGCGCGGAAGAAATCCGCGTATTCCGCGTTGCCGGTGGCCTGCATGTGGCTCAGCTCGAGGTCGAAAGCGCCGAGCGCGGCGCGCAGCCAGCCGTTGAAGGCATCGTTGTCGAAGCCGGCATCCTCGTCGCTGTCGCGGAAGGTCGGGAAGCCGTCGCTGCGTTGCGTCGCCGCGGAAATGCCGGCGCCGAAGCGCTCGTCCTGCCACGAGAGGTTCGCCGCGCCGGCGCGCGCGCCGTAGCTGCCGGCCTGCGCGCTGGCGCCGAATTCGCGACCGGGCGCGCCGCGGCGCGTGATGATGTTGATGACGCCGCCAATCGCCTCCGAGCCGTAAAGCGAGGAACGCGGGCCCTTGACGATCTCGATGCGCTCGACGAGCTCCGGCGGAATGTTCTGCAACGCTGCGCCGCCGGCCGTGCCCGGGTTGACCTTGACGCCGTCGATCAGCACCAGCGTGTGGTTGCCGTTGGCGCCGCGGATGAACGCGGAGGTCACCTGGCCGGGGCCGCCGTTGCGGGCGATCTCGATGCCGCTGTGGAAACGCAGCAGGTCCGCGACGTCGAGCGCATTGAGCTGCTCGATCGCTGCGCGATCGATGATCGTCACCGGTGGCAGCGCCTGCTCGGGGCTGATCGCGCGGCGGGTCGCCGTGACGACGACGTCATCGAGCCGCGTGGTGTCGCCCCAGGCTGGCGGGGGCAGGGCGGCTTGAATGAACAACACGGCCGCTGCCGCAGCCGCCGGCCTGGTCAGGAATGATTTCACTTGCGGTCCCCCGCGCGTGCACTCCCGCACGCGCCAGATGTCACGGCACACGCCGGGATGTCGGGGGGAGAACGGCCACGCGGCCGGTGCGTGCTCCCGCCGAGCACCCGGAAACTTGCCAGGCCGGTCTCCGGGCTGGCGAGCGGGATCAACTCCCGGCGGCATCGCCTTCCCGCGCCCTGTGGCGCAGTGGCTCCCGTCCGGGCGGACGGGGGATGACGCTTGACTCGCTTACCGTTGCGGGGGCAGCGCCGGACTGTCGCGGGGTCGACCCGTCGAGTCACCGGCTTCCCGGGGAGACCCTTGCGGACCCCCCAGCCCGACGCTCGCGCGGCGGGCTCACCTGACGGGCTGCATGTTGCCGCCGGCTCGCGGGAGTGTCAAATTGCAGCACCATGGAGCGCTCGCGTCACCTGACCGTGGCCCTCGAGGCGGCAAATGCCGCCGCCGAGGTCATCCGGCATTACTACCGTGACGGCGTGGAGGTCAGCCTGAAGCCCGATGCGACCCCGGTGACCCGCGCCGACATCGAGTCCGAGGAAGTGATCCGGCGGGTCATCGGCATGGCCTTCCCGGACCACGGCTTCTACGGCGAGGAAACCGGCAGTCGCGGACTCGACAGCGAGTACCTGTGGCTGGTCGACCCGATCGACGGCACGCGCAGTTTCGTGCGCGGCTACCCGTTCTTCTCCACCCAGATCGCGCTGATGCACCACGGGCAAATCATCGTCGGCGTGTCCAGCGCGCCGGCCTTCGAGGAGATCGCCTGGGCGCAGCGCGGCCAGGGCGCATACCTCGACGGCCACCGCTGCCGGGTCAGCAAGCTCGACTCGCTCGGGGAGGCCGCCGTGTCCGCGGGCAACCTGCGCACGCTCGCGTCAGGCCCGCGCTGGGCGAACTGGGGCCGGGTGGTTCGCGAGGTCGCACGCATCCGCGGCTACGGCGACTTCTACCACTATCACCTGCTGGCGGCCGGTCGCATCGATGCCGTCGTCGAATCTGACGTGAACATCCTCGATGTTGCGGCATTATCGTTGATCGTCGAAGAAGCAGGCGGGAAGTTCACCGACCTGGACGGCCGTCCGCTGAGCCTCGCGACGACCAGCGTGCTGGCCGGCAACCCGGCGATCTACGCGGCGGTCGCCGCGCTCATGGGCGTTCCGGCGTGACGGCTTGCGTCGCTCGACCGCGGGACCGCGCCGTCACAGGGGGCTGCCGGACCGCGGGACCGCGCCGTCACAGGCTCTCTTCGCTCAAAATAACTTCGCTCAGAGAGCCTGTGACGTCCCGGTCCCGCTGCGCCATCGCAGCTCGGCGCGCTGCCGGGTGGTTTTGCGTTGGGTTCGGCGGCTTCAGGTCCTGCCGGCGCCAGACCACGCGGATCGGCCCATGCAGTGCTTCAGCTGACGGAGGGGTAGCGGGGGCGGGGTGTGATGGGCCCGCCGAGCGCATAAAGATTTCTAAGTGAGGCGGGCCCATCACGCCGCGCCCCCGCGGCCGCCCCGTCCAACCTTGGCTAACCGCGGCTACATGGGCAGAAACAGCCCGCGGCCTTCGAATTCGACGCGCCGGACCGGCATGCGGTACAGCCGCGAGACAGCCGCCTCGGTCAGCACTGTCGCCGCCGGGCCGAGCTCCCAGTGGCCGTCGCCGAACAGCAGCAGGCAGCGTTCGCACCAGCCGGCCGCCAGGTTGACGTCGTGCAGCGTGACGACCACGGCGCGGCCGGCGCGCGCGCGGGCCGACAGCAATTGCATGACGGCGAGGCGGTGCTGCGGGTCGAGGTGATTGGTCGGCTCGTCGACCAGCCAGACGGCAGGGTCCTGCACCAGCAGCGTGCCGATCGCGAGGCGGCGCCGCTCGCCGCCGGACAGCGTGTCGAGCGGGCGCGCCTCGAGCCCGGCGAGATCGACATCGGCCAACGCCTGGCGCGCGATCGTGAGGTCGTCCGGGCTTTCCCACTGCCAGAACCCGAGGTGCGGGTGACGGCCGATCAGTGCCTCGTCCATGACGGTGGCCGGAAACGGATCTTCGGTCCCCTGCGGCAGCAGGCCGAGCTGACGCGCCAGCGCCCGTCGCGGCCAGCTGCCGATGGGTCGACCGCCGACCAGGACTTCGCCCGCCGCCGGTTTGCGCAGCCCGGCGAGGGTCTGCAGCGTCAGCGTCTTGCCAACGCCGTTCGGGCCGAGCACGGCGAGCGCCTCGCCCGGCTGCAGCGCGAGGTCGAGGCCCTCGACGAGGCGACGCCGGCCGGCGACCACGCTCAGGCCGCGGGTCTCCAGCAGGGCAGCAGACGGAGCCGTCATCGGATTCGGTCCCCCGGGAAGATCAGGGCGCCTGGATTGCGACGCGCGGAATGGCATGGATGCACTGCAACAGGTTACATTTGAACATCGGATTCGTACGGAGGCACCGCCCCATGGCCGCAGAGCCTGTCGATATCGCCGAACAGCAGCAGGTCGCCCGGATGCGCCGGCTGTTCGACACCCAGCAGACCGCCTTCATGGCGGCGCCGATGCCGGATTATGCCGCCCGGCGCGCCGACCTGAAGCGCCTCAAGTCCGCCCTGATCGCCAACCGCGAGCGCTTCGTCGCCGCCATCTCGGCGGACTTCAACGGCCGCGCCGGCCCGGAGACGATGGCGGAAATCCTCACCGTCGTCCACCACATCAACTACTGCCTGCGGCGCCTGAGGCGCTGGATGCGGCCGCAGCGACGCAGCACCAGCCTGCTGATGGCAACCACCAAGGCAATGGTCTATTACCAGCCGCTCGGCGTGGTCGGCATCATCGTGCCGTGGAATTACCCGATCGCGATGTCGGCCGGACCGCTGGTGTTTGCGCTCGCGGCCGGCAACCGCGTCATGATCAAGATGTCCGAGACGACGCCGCGCGCGGCGGAGTTGATGCGCCACGTGCTCTCCGAGGCCTTCGAGGAGCGGCAGGTCGCGGTGGTGCTCGGCGAGCTCGAGACGGCGCGGGAGTTCACGCGCCTGCCGTTCAACCACCTGCTGTTCACCGGCGGCTCCGCGATCGGCCGGATGGTCATGCGCGAGGCCTCGGCCAACCTGACGCCGGTCACGCTGGAGCTCGGCGGCAAGTCGCCGACGCTGCTGGCCGAGGACGTGCCGATGGACCTGGCGGCCGAGCGGATCTGCTTCGGCAAGGCGCTGAACGCCGGCCAGACCTGTGTCGCGCCGGACTATGTGCTGTGCCCCGCCGGGCGGGTCGACGAGTTCGTCGACGCCTTCGGCACGGTGCTGGGGCGGATGTACCCCGGCCTGGTGCGCAACAGTGATTACAGCGCGGTGGTCAACGAGCGTCATTTCCGGCGCATCAAGGGCTATCTCGAGGATGCGCGCGCGAAGGGCGCCGAGATCGTCGAACTGAATCCCGGTGGGCTGTCGCCGGAACCCGGCAGCCGCAAGCTGCCGCTGTACCTGGTCAAGAACGTGACGCCGCAGATGCGCGTCATGCAGGAAGAGATGTTCGGGCCGATCCTGCCGATCGTCACTTACAACCACCTGCAGGAGGCGATCGATTTCATCAACGCGCGGCCGCGGCCGCTGGCGCTGAACCTGTTCGACTTCAATGCCGAGCGGCGCAAGCGCGTGCTCGAGGAGACGCACGCGGGCGGGGTCTGCATCAACGACGCCGTCAGCCACTTCATCGCCGAGGACCTGCCGTTCGGCGGCGTCGGCGAGTCGGGCATGGGCCATTACCACGGCTACGAGGGCTTCCTGACCTTCTCGCACCAGAAGGCGGTGTTCCAGCGGCCGCGCCTGAACACTGGCAAGGTGTTGTACGCGCCGCACGGCGGCTGGCTGCAACGGCTGCTGTACTGGCTCTACCTGCGCTGACGACCGGGCGGGTCATGGACGAGCAACAGGCCGAGATCGAGCGCCTCAAGGAGAACCTCGTCGAGATGACCGACGAGGCGCGGCGCAACGAGGAAATTTTCCGGCGCTCGCACGAGCGATACATGAGCCTGCTGCAGGCCGCGTCGCTGTGCGAGTTGTTCGAGGCGATGGTTGTCGGGCTCGGCAAGGCCTACGAGTTGGACGCCGTGACGCTGGTGATCCGCGACCTGCGCCACGAGGTCCGCCAGTTACTCCAGGCCGAGGATCCGCACGCGACGCCGTCGCGCGGGCTTATGTTCGTCGAGGGCCTGGAAGGCCTGGCGCCGCAGTACAACAACCTCTGGCAGCCGTGGCTCGGGCCGTTCTCTGCGGCTGACCACTCGCTGGTCTTTCCGGGGCGGGGCGAGCTCGGCAGCTGCGCGCTGTTGCCGTTGCGCCGCGGCGGCGAGCTGATCGGCTGCCTGAACTTCGGCAGCCGCGACCCGGCGCGCTTCATGCGCAGCCACGCGGTCGATTTCCTGCGGCACCTGGCGGACATCGGCGCAGTGTGCCTGGAAAATGCCATCAACCGCAGCCGCCTCGTGCGCAGCGGCATCACGGACGTGCTGACCGGCTTGTACAACCGGCGTTACCTGCAGCACCGGCTGGTGGACGAGCTGGCGCGCGCGCGGCGCGATGCGCGCCCGCTGGCCTGCGTGATGCTCGACGTGGACCACTTCAAGCCGATCAACGACCACTTGGGGCACCAGGCTGGCGACAAGGTGCTCGCGCAGATCGCCCACGTGATCCGCGAGGAGTGCCGCGAGAGCGACATCCCGATCCGCTATGGCGGCGAGGAGTTCGCCGTGCTGTTGCCGGGCGCCGGGCTCGCCGAGGCCGCGGTGGTCGCGGAACGGATCCGCGAGGCGATCGAAATCAGCGAGTTCGTGCTGCCGGGCGGCAACGCCGTGCAGCTGACGATCTCGGCCGGGGTCAGCTGCGCGCGGCCCGGGACCCGCGACGAGGAGCTCAAGCTGCGTGGCGACCAGCTGATCGCCGAGGCCGACATGCAGCTGTACTGTGCGAAGTCCGAGGGCCGCAACCGCGTTCGCGGCGCGGCGGCCTGAGGTCCCCGGCATGTGGCTGACGGTCGAAGGCATCGAGCAGGCCTATGGCGAGAACCAGGTCCTGTCGGACCTGTCGTTCCGCGTCCCGGCCGGGGCGATCGGCTGCCTGCTCGGGCCGAGCGGCTGCGGCAAGACGACGGCGCTGCGCTGCATCGCCGGTTTCGAGAGCGTGCGGGCGGGCCGGATCCTCGTCAACGGCGAAGTCCTCAGCAGCCCCGGCTTCGTCGTGCCGCCCGAGAAACGCGGCCTCGGCATGGTGTTCCAGCAGTATGCGCTGTTCCCCCACCTCGATGTCGGCGCGAACGTGGGCTTCGGCCTCAAGGGGCTGAGCGGCGCCGAGAAGGCGCGGCGCGTTGCCGAGGTGCTCGAGGTCGTCGGGCTCGGCGGTCGCGACCGGCTGTTCCCCGACGAGCTCTCGGGCGGCCAGCAGCAGCGCGTCGCGCTGGCGCGCGCCCTCGCGCCGCGGCCGGGCCTGCTGCTGATGGATGAGCCGTTCTCCAGCCTCGACACCGGACTGCGCGTGCGCCTCGGCTCGGAGGTTCGCGACATTCTCAAGCAGCAGGGCATCACGGCGCTGCTCGTGACCCACGACCAGGGCGAGGCTTTCGCGGTGGCCGACGAGATCGGCGTCATGCACCAGGGCCGGCTCGAGCAGTGGGATTCCGCCTACAACCTCTACCACCGTCCGGCGAGCCGTTTCGTCGCGGAGTTCGTCGGCGAGGGTTGCTTCGTGCCCGGCGAGGCCAACGCGGACGGCACAGTGCAGATCGAACTCGGTCGGCTGGCGCCGACCGAGCCGCTCGAGCACGGCGAGTCGACCGTGCTGGATGTCCTCCTCAGGCCTGACGACATCGTCCACGAAGACGACAGCCCGCAGACGGCCACCGTGCTGCGCAAGGCCTTCCGGGGTGCCGCGATCCTGTACACGCTCGGGCTGCCGAGCGGCCGGCGCGTGCTGGCGCTGGTGCCGAGCCACCACAACCACCGGATCGGCGAACGCATCGGCATACGGCTCGAGGCGGATCACGTGGTGGTATTCAAGCATGGGGACACTGCTTGAAAAGCAGTGTCCCCATTCTCTTACATCACGCTCCGCTGTCTCCGCATCAGCACTAGAAACAAGGGCACGCCGATCGCGGCGGTCAGTGCGCCGACCGGTAACTGGCGCGGCGCGGCGATGGTGCGCGCCGCGGTGTCGGCCAGCACCAGCAGCGTGCCGCCGCCGAGCACGGCGGCCGGCACCAGCAGCCGATGGTCGGGGCCGACGATGCGGCGCACGAGGTGCGGCACGACCAGGCCGACGAAGCCGATGCTGCCGGCGGTCGCCACCGAGATCGCGGTCAACAGCGAACCGGCGACATAGATGCCGATCCTGAGCGGCCGCACGGCGACGCCGAGCGTCTCGGCGCGCGCCTCGCCGCGCGCCAGCACGTTCAGGTGCCGCCCGGTCAGCACGCCGCCGGCCGTCGCGATCGCCAGCAGCCACAGCAGCGCCGCCGGCTCGCGCGCAAACGACAAATCGCCCATCAGCCAGAACAGCATGCCGCGCAGGCTCGAATCCGGCCCGAGGGCGAGGATCAGGCTGACGGCGGCCCCGAAGCCCGCCGCGACGACGACGCCGGTCAGCAGCAGGCGCAACGGCGTCCAGGCGCCGGTGCCGTGTGCCAGCGCGAACACCAGCAGGGTTGCCGTCAGCGCGCCGGCAAAGGCGCCGCCGTGCACCCACATGCCGCCGAGCCCGGCGGCCAGCACCAGCAGCGCGAAAGTTGCCGCGCCGCCGGACACGCCCAGCACATAGGGATCCGCCAGCGGGTTGCGCAGCAGGATCTGCATCAGCACCCCGGCGAGCGCCAGCAAGCCGCCGATCGCGAATGCGCTCAGCGCGCGCGGCAGGCGCAACTCGCGCACCAGCGTCGTGGCCAGCCCGGCGTCCGGCTGGCTCAGGCCGCGCCACAGCTCGCCGGGCGACAGCGCGACGCTGCCGGCCGCCAGCGCGACCAGCAGCGCGCCGGCGCCGAGCGCCGCCAGCACGCCGAGCGCCGCGAGTGCGCGCCCGGACAGCCAGGCGGGTCGCGCGAGCGCGGGGTCGAGCGTCGGGGTGGCGGGGCGGGTCGTCACGGGCTGGGTGGCTCAAGGGGGGCGGGCGGACGTGGCGGGAAAGGCTAGCACGGCCCACCGCCGCCGTCGCGGCATGCGCTTGGTTTCCGCACCCCCATGTGGAAGAATCCGCTGCAAAGCGAAATAACACGACAACCGATGAAGGATTGCATAGACGAGGACGGATTCCGGGCCAATGTCGGCATCATCCTGACGAACGAAGCGGGCCACGTGTTCTGGGCCGGGCGGGCGGGCCGCCCCGGATGGCAGTTTCCGCAGGGCGGAATCCTGCCGGGCGAAAGCGCCAGGGACGCGATGTTCCGCGAGCTCGAGGAGGAGATCGGGCTGACCCGGGACGATGTCTGCGTGCTCGGCACGACCCGCGGCTGGCTGCGCTACCGGCTGCCGCGGCGCTACATCCGTCATCACAGCCAGCCCGTCTGCATCGGCCAGAAACAGCGCTGGTTCCTGCTCCGCCTGGTGTCCGACGAGCAGCGCGTGCGCTTCGATTGCTGTGCGCAACCGGAGTTCGATCGCTGGTGCTGGGTGAACTGGTGGCAGCCGGTCGACGACGTCATCTATTTCAAGCGGCGGGTTTATCTGCGAGCCTTGCGGGAGTTCGGTCGGCTGGTGTTCCCCGACGGCCCGCCGCCGCGTCCAGAGTCGGATACCGGGCAGCGGGCCAGGTAACGCCCGCAACGCCCCGCCACGGGAGGATTTTTGGACGAACAGCGGCTCGTCGTCAGGCTGCATGACCCGCGCCGCTTCCGCATCGTGGTCGCGGTCGGCGTCGCGCTGGCGCTGCTGTTGTGCTTCGGGCTGTTCGAGCTTGGCCAGCGCCTCGGCGGCTACTCCAGCTTTGCGGCCGACGACAAGCGCACGGCAATGAGGTCCGAGATGCGGCGCCTGAAGGCCGAGAACGAGCAGCTCAAGGAGGCCGTTGCGAAGCTGCAGACCAGCGTCGAAGTCGACCGCGAGGCGCAGGTCCAGCTGCAGGACGGGCTTGCGGCGAGCGAGGCCCGGGTCGCGGAACTGAACGAGGAACTGGCGTTCTACCGGCGCATCATCGCGCCAAGCGACGGCGAGACCGGGCTCCGGGTACAGGGCTTCGAGGTGATCGCGAACAACCAGTTCAACAGCTACCGGCTGAAGCTGATGCTGGTGCAATCGCCACAGCGTTCCGGCCGGGCCCAGGGGCAGGTGGACCTGAGCCTGCACGGCACACTGCACGGCAAGGATGCGAGCCTGTCGCTGCTGCAGCTCGCGGCGGAGCCGCAGGCCTTCGAGTTCCTGTATTTTCAGGACGTGGACCTCGACGTGATCCTGCCGGAGGGATTCGAGCCGGTGACGGCGGAGATCGAACTGCGGCCCGGGCAGCGCAATGCGCGCGCGGTCGCAGCCACTTTTCCATGGAAGCCGAAAGGCTGAGGCGGGTTGACATAGATGTTTGGCAAGAAGAAACAAGACAGCGCGGAGATCGCGACGCTGATCGGCGCCGGCACCACGGTGACCGGTGACCTGGAATTCAGCGGCGGCCTGCACCTCGACGGGCGCATCGTCGGCGACGTCGTCGGTGCGATCGGCGGCGCGACCGAGTTGACGATCGGCACGGCCGGGGTCATCGAGGGGACCGTGACGGCCGACAATATCGTGCTGCACGGCACCGTCAACGGCGATGTCACCGGGCGCGCGCGCGTCGAGCTCGGCGCCACGGCGCACGTGGCCGGCAACGTCGCCTATGCGGTGCTGCAGATGGCCGCCGGCGCGCGCGTCAACGGCCGCCTGATCCACCAGCCGGACGGCCGCCAGGCGCCGCCGCCGGCCGATGGGGACGATGCGGCCGAGCTGAGTTAGAATACCCCCCCAAGTACCCCATCGCGGTGATCCGACCCATGGCAACGAACATGTCCGAGACGAGCGCCCCCGGCCAGCCGCTGGTGTTCACCGACGCGGCCGCGACCAAGGTCGCCGGCCTGATCCGGGAGGAGAGCAATCCCAACCTGAAGCTGCGCGTGTTCATCCAGGGCGGCGGCTGCTCGGGCTTCCAGTACGGCTTCACCTTCGACGAAAGCGAGGAAGAAGGCGACACCCTGGTCGAGAATTGCGGCGTTACCCTGCTCGTCGATCCGATGAGCATCCAGTACCTGATGGGTGCGGAGATCGACTACCGCGAGGACCTGAACGGCGCGCAGTTCGTGATCCGCAATCCGAATGCCTCGACGACCTGCGGTTGCGGGTCTTCGTTCGGGACCTGAACGGCCCGAGCCTGACCCAAGCTTAGGCCAGCAGCGGTGACGGCGGACGCCCAGCCGGACATTATCGCGGCCGTCGATCTCGGTTCCAACAGCTTCCACATGGTCGTGGCGCGCCGCTACAACGGCGAGATCACGCTGCTCGACCGGATCCGCGAGATGGTGCGCCTCGGCGCCGGCCTCGACGCGCAGGGGCGGATTTCAGTCGAGTCGGCCGAGCTGGCGCTGGCCTGCCTCGGCCGTTTCCGCGAGCGGCTCGCGGCGCTCGAGGCCGGGCAGGTCCGCGCCGTCGGCACCAACACGCTCCGGCGCGCGCGCCGCCGCAATGCCTTCCTGTCGCGCGCCCGCTGCGCGCTCGGCCACCCGATCGAAGTCATCTCCGGTGTCGAGGAAGCGCGCCTGGTGTACCTCGGCGCAGCCCACAGCCTGCCGTCGCACGCCGGCCGCAGGCTGGTCGTGGACATCGGCGGCGGCAGCACCGAGCTGATCATCGGCGAGGGCTACGACGCGCTGCGTCTCGAGAGCCTCTACATGGGCTGCGTCAGCAGCAGCGAGAAGCATTTCCCCGGCGGCGTGATCACGGAGCAGGGCTTTTGGGCGGCGCGCCTGTTCGCGCGCCGCGAGCTGCAACCGGTCCGCGAGCCGTTTCTGAAAGAGGGCTGGCAGCAGGCCGTCGGCACCTCCGGGACCATTCGTGCCACCGGCCGCCTGCTGCGCCTGCTGGGCGTCACCTCCGGTGAGATCACCCGCCCCGGGCTCGACCTGCTGCGCGAGCGGCTGCTCGCGGCGGGACACGTGGACCGTCACGACCTGCCGGGGCTCAGCGCGCAGCGCGCGCCGGTCTATCCCGGCGGGCTGGCCGTGCTGACCGAGGTGTTCGACGCGCTGGGCCTCGAGAGCATGCTGCCGGCCGAGGGCGCGCTGCGCGAGGGCCTGCTGTGGGACCTGGTCGGGCGCCTGACCGACGAGGACTCGCGTGACCGCAGTGTGCGCGGCTTCCAGCAACGCTTCCACGTCGAGCTGGCGCAGGCCGAGCGGGTCGAGGCCACCGCGCTGCAGCTGCTCGGGCAACTCGCTTCAGACTGGTCGCTGGAAGACCCGGAGTGCGCCGAGCTGCTCGGCTGGGGCGCGCGCCTGCACGAGGTCGGCCTCGATCTCGCGCACGCCCATCACCAGCTGCATGCCGCCTACCTGGTCGAGAACGCCGACCTGGCCGGCTTCTCCTTCGACCAGCAGCACCGGCTCGCGGTGCTGGTCGGCGGGCATCGCCGCAAGATCCGGCTGGAGCTGCTGGCGGACCTGCACGAGCCGTGGTCGAAGCGGATGCCGTACCTGCTGGTGGTGTTGCGGCTCGCCGTGCTGCTGCACCGCAGCCGCGGCCCGGTGCCGGCGCCGGCGCTGGCCATCACGGCGACGCGCCGCAAGCTGCGCCTCGAGTTCCCGGTGGGCTGGCTCGATTCCCACCCGCTGACGCGCGCGGACCTCGAGCAGGAGGCGCGTTACCTTGAGGCGCTCGACCTGAAGCTCAGTTGCCGCTGACCGGCTGCGCCAGCGCCGTGATGCGCATATCCTGCGCGGACACCGGCGGCGTGTCGCCGGCGCTGACCCGCAGCCAGCTGCCGTCGGCCTGCATCTGCCACGCCTGCTGGTTGTCGCGCAGCTCGAGTTCGAGGTCGGCGGCCAGCCGGCGGCGCAGCGCGGCGCGCGTCACCGGGAAGCAGATCTCGACCCGGCTGAAGAAATTGCGCTCCATCCAGTCCGCGCTCGACAGGTAAACCTCGGTTGCGCCGCCATTGCCGAACAGGAACACGCGGGCGTGCTCGAGAAAGCGCCCGATCAGCGAGCGCACGCGGATGTTTTCCGAGACGCCCGGCAGGCCGGGCCGCAGGCAGCAGCTGCCGCGCACCACCAGGTCGACCTGGACGCCGGCGCCAGAGGCCGCGTACAGCGCCTCGATGACCTCCGGCTCGACGATGGCGTTCATCTTCGCCACGATGCGCGCCGGGCGGCCGGCGGCGGCGTGCGCCGTTTCGCGACGGATCAGCGCGAGAATCCGCTGGTGCAGCCCGAGCGGTGCGATGCTGACGACCTTGGTCCTGGCCGGCGTGCCGGGGCTGGTCAGCAGCGACAGCGCGCGTTGCACGTCGAGGCCGAGCCGGGCATTGCAGCTCAGCAGACCGTAGTCGGCATACTGGCGCGCGGTGTCGGGGTGGTAATTGCCGGTGCCGAGATGCGTGTAGCGGCGCAGCCGGCCGTTCTCGCGCCGCACGATCAGCAGCATCTTGGCGTGAGTCTTCAGGCCGACGACGCCGTAGACGACATGCGCCCCCGCCCGTTGCAGCCGCGATGCCAGCGCAATGTTCTCCGCCTCGTCGAAGCGCGCCATCAGCTCGACGACGACGGTGACTTCCTTGCCGGCGCGTGCCGCCTCCACGAGGGCGTCGACGACCGGCGAGTCCGCGCCGGTCCGGTACAGCGTCTGCTTGACGGCCAGCACGGCGGGGTCGGCGGCGGCCTCGCGCAGCAGCTCGATGACCGGCGCGAAGGACTGGTAGGGGTGGTGCAGCAGCAGCTCGCCGCGCCGCATCGCGGCGCTGACGCTCGCGGCCTTGGCCAGCGCCGCCGGCCGGCCGGGCACGAAGGCCGGGTACTTCAGGTCCGGCCGGTCGACCAGCGCGATCACCTGCGACAGCCGGTTCAGGTTGACCGGGCCATTGACCTCGTAGAGGTCGTCCTCGCCGAGGCCGAAGCGATTCAGCAAGAAGCTGACCAGATGCGCGGGACAGCCGCGGGCGACCTCGAGGCGCACTTCATCGGCATAGCGACGCGAGGCCAGCTCGCCCTCGACGGCGCGCAGCAGGTCGTCGGCTTGCTCGTCGTCGACCAGCAGGTCGCTGTTGCGGGTGACACGGAACTGGTGGCAGCCGAGCACCTCGAGCCCCGGGAACAACTCGCCGACGAAGG
>CAYWYS010000012.1:0-74582 GCA_964462675.1 uncultured Thioalkalivibrio sp. | reverse complement strand
CTAGTCGGCGCCGGTCCAGCGCTCGGCACGACCCAACATGTCCTCGACTTCGCTGATCTGTGCGATCGAAATGACCTGTCGAGGAATATTGCGGTAGCGGATCTCGCGCGCTGTGCCCCGGGCCCAGTTGACCCATTCAAGCATCAAGGCCAGCCCCGCGCTGTCGGCGCGCGTGACGCCTGCGAGGTCCAGCTCGATCGTCGAATGCTCGGCAAACAGCGACTTGCTTTCGTCGAGCGCCGGCACGACGGTCTGGAAAGTCAGCTCGCCATGAACCGTGAAACGCCCGTCGCCGCAGGCCTCGAATCGGAGCTTGCCGTTGCCGGCCCCGGCCACGGGCTCAGTCGCCAGGCTCAAGAACCGCCGGCCTCACCGAGGTACGGAGCCAGCTCGGCAAGCACGCCCGTGATGCCCTTGGCACGGAACTCGCTGGTGTACTGGTTGCGGTAGTTCGTCACGTAGGAAATGCCCTCGACGACAACGTCGTAGACCTTCCAGCTGCCTTCATGGACCCGCATCCGGTAGCTGATCGGCACCGGCGTGCCGTCCTCGAGCCGCACTTCGGAATCGACCATGACACGGCCCTCGGCCGCGTTGCCGCGCGTGCCCAGGATCCTGAACTGGCTCGCGTCGTATTGCAGGGCGCCATCGCCATAACTGTCGAGCAGCTTGCGGTACAGCCCGGTGATGAAGGCCTCGCGCTGCTCGGGCGTCGCCTCGCGCCAATAGCGTCCCATGACGAGCTGGCCCGTGTACTGGCGATCCCAGCGCGGCAACAGCACCTCGTCGACGAGCTCGAACAGCGCTTCACGGTTGCCCTTGAGCTCCTCGCGCCGCGCCTCGATCGCCTTCATGGTCAGGTCGGAGGCCTCCTGGATGACCTGCTCGGGGCCGATATCCGGCTCGCCCATGGCCGCGTCCGCGGCAAACACGCCAAGCGCGAGTGCCACCACGGACAGCTTCATGCGGATCATATTGGTCATCATTGTCACTCGTCTCCTGCGTCGCCTCGCCCGAACAGGTACTTGCCGATCAATTGCTCCAGCACGACCGCGGACTGCGTGAAAGAAATCTCGTCGCCATTGCGGAAAAACTCGTCCGACCCGCCCGGCTGGAGCCCGATGTACTGACCGCCGAGGATGCCGGAGGTCAGGATGCTGGCATCCGTGTCGTTCGGTATCCGGTCATAGCGCGACGCTATTCTCATCGTCACGACGGCCTCGAGTCGCTCCACATCGAAGTCGATCGCGGTCACCCGGCCGATCTGCACTCCCGAGATCGACACGGGCGAGCGAATCTTCAGAGTGCCGATCTGGTCGAACCGCGCGGTCAGGTCGTAGCCGCCCTCCCCCGAGTAGGCGTCGAAACTGGTCACCCTGGTCGTCAGGAAGAACAGCGCCAGGATGCCCATAAAGACAAACAAGCCGGTCCCCAGTTCCACGGCGCGCGTCTGTTGCATGACTTACTTTCCTCCCAACAGCCAGGCGGTGAGCATGAAGTTCAGGACCAGCACGGCCAGCGAAGTGTTGACGACCGCGCGCGTCGTGGCGCGCCCGACGCCCTCGGCGGTCGGGACGCAATTGTACCCTTCGAACACCGCCAGCAGGCTTGCAGCGATGCCGAAGAACACGCTCTTGATGACGCCTGACATGACGTCGTCCCGCAGATCGACCTGGGCCTGCATCTGCGACCAGAACGCGCCCTCGTCAATGCCGAGCACGATGACACCCTCGAGCCAGGCCCCGAAAATGCCCATGGCACTGAAAATCGCGGCGAGAAAGGGCATCGCGATGATGCCCCCGAGAAAACGCGGCGCGATGACCCGCTTGATCGGGTCGACGGCCATCATTTCCATGCCGGACAACTGGTCGGTCGCGCGCATCAGTCCGATCTCGGACGACAACGCCGTGCCCGCGCGCCCGGCGAACAGCAGCGCAGTGACGACCGGGCCGAGTTCGCGGACCAGGCTGAGCGCCGCCACTATGCCGACCGTCTCTTCGGCGCCGAACTGCGACAGCGTCAGGTAGCCCTGCAGCGCGAGCACCATGCCGACGAACAGCCCCGCCAACATGATGACGACCAGCGACTGCACGCCGGTCACGTACACCTGCTTGATGATCAGCCCCGGCCGCGCCAGCGCGTAGGGCATGTTCATGATGATGCGCAGCAGGAACAGCAGTACTGCCCCGAGATTCTGCAGGAAGCCGCGAATCGTGTAGCCGAATTCGCGCAGCAGCAAGCGCATCGCGTGTGCGGTATCGCTGAGCATCGCGGCTA
Organism: uncultured Thioalkalivibrio sp.; assembly: GCA_964462675.1. GTDB lineage: Bacteria > Pseudomonadota > Gammaproteobacteria > Steroidobacterales > XN24 > XN24. The sequence continues at coordinate 72,305 of CAYWYS010000012.1, read as the reverse complement.
GAATTCGCGGGTGAGCAGCTGCTCACCGTAGTCCGGCGCGGGGTAATGAAACGGCACCGGGCCATCAGCCATGCCGGTCATGAACTGCACGACGGTCGCGGAACAGTTTTCCTGCAGGTCCCTGGGCGTGCCGGAGGCGACCACGCGTCCCTCGGACAGCAGGAAAGTGCAGTCAGCGATCGAGGAGACCTCGTCGACGTCATGGGTCACGACCACGCTGGTCAGGCCAAGAGCATCATTCATGCGGCGGATCAGCCGCACCACGACGCCCATCGAGATCGGGTCGAGGCCCACGAAGGGCTCATCGTAGTAGATAATGTCCGGGTCCATGACGATCGCGCGCGCCAGCGCCACGCGCCGTGCCATGCCGCCCGACAGTTCCGACGGCATCAGCCGCCAGGCGCCGCGCAGGCCCACGGCGTGGAGCTTCGTCAGGACAATGTGGCGAATCAGGCGCTCCGGCAGCTTGGTGTGCTCACGGAGCGGGAACGCGACGTTTTCATAGACGTTCAGGTCGGTCAGCAGCGCACCGTTCTGGAACAGCATGCCGACCCGCTTGCGCATCTTGAAGAGCTCGCGGCGGCTCATCTTCGTGACTTCGGCGCCGTCGAACAGGATGCTGCCCCGGTCCGGCAGCTCCTGGCCTGTGACCAGCCGCAACAGGGTCGTCTTGCCGGTCCCACTCGGCCCCATGATCGCCGTGATCCCGCCGCGCCGGATGTTGATGTCGAGGCCGTCGAAGATCATCGTCTGGCCGCGGGAATAGGACAGGCCGTGAATCTCGATGATGTTGTCGTCGCCGGCGCAGCCGCGCGGCGCCGAAACAGTCGGCATTGCGTCCATTGTCCTGCCTAACGCGCCCCGGACTCGAGCGACGGCCGGTACTGGCCGTTGCGCGCGAGGTGGTTCATGCGCGCGCGGTGCGCGAACGCCGTCGCGCCAGCGCCGAGCCGCGCATTGTCCCCGCCCCAGGCCTGCAAGGCCGACGCCTGCAGCGCCCGGCCATAAGAGAAGGACAGCTCCCAGGGCTGCGGCCCGAGGGCGTTCATCGCGTTCAGGTGCGCGGTCGCCTCCTGTTCGCTCTGCCCGCCCGACAGGAACGCGATGCCCGGCACGGCCGCGGGCACATGGCGCCGCAGGCACCGCACGGTCGCTTCAGCCGCCTCCTCGATGCTCGGCCGGCGCGTGCAGTCCTGCCCCGCGACGACCATGTTCGGCTTGAGGACGATGCCCTCGAGCGCGACCCGATGACGCGCCAGCGCACCGAACACCTCGAGCAGCACGGCGCCGGTCACGGCCTCGCAGCGCGCGATGTCGTGATCGCCGTCCATCAGCACTTCCGGCTCGACGATCGGCACGATGTCGACTTCCTGGCACAGCGCGGCATAACGGGCCAGCGCGTGCGCATTTGCCTCGATGCAGAACGCGCTCGGAATGCCGTCGCCGATCGCAATGACCGCCCGCCACTTGGCGAATCCCGCGCCCAGCGCACGATATTCCTCGAGCCGCTTGCGCAGGCCGTCGAGACCCTCGGTGACGGTCTCGCCGGGGTAGCCGGCCAGCGCCTTGGCCCCGGCGTCGACCTTGATGCCGGGCACGATGCCGCGGGCCGCGAGCAGTTCCGGGAACGGCACGCCGGCCGCGCTCTGCTGGCGCAGCGTCTCGTCGAACAGGATCACGCCGCCGATCCAAGCCTCGATGCCCGGCGTCGTGAACAGCATTTCGCGGTACGCGCGCCGGTTCTGCTCGGTGTTCTCGGCACCGATCTTGTCAAAGCGCTTCTTGATCGTCGGGTGGCTCTCGTCCGCGGCCAGGATCCCTTTTCCAGGAGCCACCATGGCGCGCGCCACCTTGTGCAAACCCTCCAGATTCATCACTTTCTCCCCGCTCAGTGCCTGGCGAAAGCGCCTTTGCGCCCTGCCTGTCAGGCTCGGAATCCTACCATAGCTGCCGAGACAACTCGCCGCCGGGGCACCGTGAAGCTTGGCCTTCCGGCCAATCAGGACTAAAATGGTCCGCATTAGGACGGCAGCCGGGCTGCCGCGAGGATGGCCGATGCTGAAAATGAGCCGTCTGACGGATTACGGGACCGGCGTGCTGGCATACCTCGCCAGCGCCGGCAACCGGCCGCACAGCGCCAACGAGGTCGCGGAGCATACCGGGCTGCCGCTCGCCACGGTCAGCAAGATCCTGAAGCTGCTGGCGCGCAGCGAGCTCGTGACCTCGCACCGCGGCGCGCAGGGCGGTTACGCATTGTCCCGGCCGGCGGCGGGCATCACGGCCTCCGAGGTCATCGACGCGCTCGAGGGCCCGGTCGCGCTGACGGCCTGCTCGGTCGAGGACGGCAGCTGCGAACTCGAGGCGCAGTGCCTCGTCGGCACTGCGTGGCAGCGGATCAATCTCGCGATCCGCCGCGCGCTCGACGAGATCAGCCTCGCCGAACTCGCCAGCATGCAGGCCGGCCGCCGACCGCGCATCGACCTGAAGGCCCTGGTGGCCTCGCCGGGCAGGCTGGCACGACTCGAGCGCGGCTGAGACCAAGAAGGAAACAGCAAATGGCAAGCGACCAGCAGGATATCGAGCAACTCGTCGCGCGGAAGTACCAGCACGGCTTCGTCACCGACATCGAGTCCGACACCGTGCCGCCCGGGCTCGACGAGTCCGTCATACGCCTGATATCGCTGAAAAAGGGCGAACCGGAGTTCCTGCTGAACTGGCGGCTCAAGGCCTATGAGCACTGGCTGACGATGACGGAGCCGGACTGGGCGCACGTGCGCATCGCGCCGATCGACTACCAGGCGATCTCCTACTATTCCGCACCGAAAAAGCGGACCGACGGCCCGAAGAGCCTCGACGAGGTGGACCCGAAGCTGCTCGAGACCTACGACAAGCTCGGCATCCCGCTGCACGAGCGCGCGCGACTCGCCGGGGTCGCAGTCGATGCGGTGTTCGACAGCGTCTCGGTCGCGACCACCTTCAAGAAAAAACTCAAGGAAGCGGGCGTGATCTTCTGCCCGTTTTCCGAGGCCGTGCAGGAGCATCCGGAGCTGCTGGAGCAGTACCTCGGCACTGTCGTGCCGACCGGCGACAATTTCTTTGCGGCGCTGAATTCCGCGGTATTCACCGACGGCTCGTTCGTCTACGTGCCGAAGGGCGTGCGCTGCCCGATGGAGTTGTCCACGTACTTCCGCATCAATGCCGCCAATACCGGCCAGTTCGAGCGTACGCTGATCATCGCGGCCGAGGGCAGCCACGTCAGTTACCTCGAGGGCTGCACCGCGCCGATGCGTGACGAGAACCAGCTGCATGCGGCCGTGGTCGAGCTGATCGCGCTCGACGACGCCGAGATCAAGTACTCGACCGTGCAGAACTGGTATCCCGGGGACGAGAACGGCGTCGGCGGCATCTACAACTTCGTCACCAAGCGCGGCGACTGCCGTGGCCGCAATTCGAAGATCTCGTGGACCCAGGTCGAGACCGGCTCGGCGATCACCTGGAAGTACCCGAGCTGCATCCTGCGCGGCGACAATTCGGTCGGCGAGTTCTACTCGGTCGCGCTGACGAACAACTACCAGCAGGCCGACACCGGCACGAAAATGATCCATCTCGGCCGCAACACCAGGAGCACCATCGTCTCCAAGGGCATTTCGGCCGGACACGGCCAGAATGCCTATCGCGGGCTCGTCAAGATCCTGCCCACGGCCGAAGGCGCGCGCAACCATACGCAGTGCGACTCGCTGCTGATGGGCAGCGAGTGCGGCGCGCACACCTTCCCGTACATGGAGATCCGCAACCCGAGCGCAGTCGTCGAGCACGAGGCGACGACCTCCAAGATCAGCGAGGACCAGCTGTTCTATTGCCGCCAGCGCGGCATCTCCGAGGAAGACGCCGTCAACATGATCGTCAACGGCTTCTGCAAGGAAGTGTTCCGCGAACTGCCGATGGAGTTCGCCGTCGAGGCCCAGAACCTGCTGAGCGTCAGCCTCGAAGGCGCGGTCGGCTGAGCAACGAGGATACCTGCACCGTGTTAAGCATTCGCAACCTCAGCGCCCGCGCGGGCGAGCGCGATATCCTGAAAGGCCTCGACCTCGAAGTCGGGGCTGGCGAGATTCACGCCATCATGGGCCCGAACGGCTCCGGCAAGAGCACTCTCGCGGGCGTGCTGGCCGGCCGCCCGGATCTCGAAGTCACCGGTGGCAGCGTCACCTATCGCGGCCAGGACCTGCTGGCGCTGGATCCTGAGGAGCGCGCCCGCGAGGGTGTGTTCCTCGCGTTCCAGTACCCGGTCGAGATCCCGGGGGTCAACAACGTGTACCTGCTGAAGGCCGCGCTGAACGCGATCCGCAAGCATCGCGGCGAGAGCGAGCTCGATGCCTTCGAGTTCCTGGCCCTGGTCAAGGAAAAGACCAAGCTCATGCAGATGGACGCCAGCTTCCTGAACCGCGGCGTCAACGAGGGCTTTTCCGGCGGCGAGAAAAAGCGCAACGAGGTGCTGCAGATGGCGGTGCTCGAGCCGCGGCTGGCCGTGCTCGACGAAACCGATTCCGGCCTCGATATCGATGCCCTGAAGGTCGTCGCCAACGGCGTCAACAGCCTGCGCTCGCCGGAGCGCTCGATGGTCGTGGTGACGCATTACCAGCGCCTGCTCGACTACATCGTGCCGGATTTCGTCCATGTGCTGTCCGGCGGCCGGATCGTGCGTACCGGCGGCCGCGAACTCGCGCTGGAGCTCGAGCAGCGCGGCTACGACTGGCTGCGTGACGGGGCCGACGCAGCATGAGCGTCGCCGCGCGCCAGGCCGCGCCTGCGCCCGTGCTGCCCGACTGGATCGAGGCCGCGGCGGCGGCGGCCGTGGCCGGCCCCGCGTGGCTGGCGGACCGGCGCGGCGCCGGCATCGGGCATTTCGCCGCCGCAGGCTTCCCGACGCGGCGTGACGAGGACTGGAAATATACCGACCTCAAGCTCGTCGCACGCCGCAGCTTCGCGGCCGGCGCGGCGCTGGCGCTGGCGGTGCCGGAGATCGACGGCCTCGACTGCCCTGCCGTGGTGTTCGTCAACGGCCGGCTTGTCGAGACGCGCGGCCTGCCCGACGGCGCCGCGGTACTGCCGCTGGCGCGCGCACTCGCCGCCGGCCACCCGGCCTGCGAGGCTCTGCTCGGCAGGGTCGCGGATCCGCGGCGGCATCGCTTCGCGGCGCTCGCCACGGCGCTGTTCGCTGACGGCGTGCTGCTCGACCTGCCGGCGGGCGTGGCGCTCGAGGCGCCGCTGCGGCTCGTGTTCCTGGCCGCTGGCGAGACTGAGCCGGTACTGGCCTGCCCGCGCGTGCTGGTGCGCGCCGGCGCCGGCAGCCGCGCGACGATCATCGAGCACTATGCTGGCGGAGGCGGCGAGGCGCTGAGCCTGGCCGTGACGGAACTCGCCATGGGCCCCGGCGCACAGCTCGAGTACTATCGCATCCAGGACGAGTCCGGCGAGGCTTTCCACCTCGGCGTGCTCGCCGCGCGACTCGAACGCGACGCGAGCCTCGTAAGCCACAGCCTTTCGGTCGGCGCGCGCATCGCGCGGCTCGACCTCGACGTGCAGCTGGCGGGCCCGGGTGCGCGGGTCGAGATGAACGGCCTCTACGTCGTGCGCGATCGCCAGCATGCCGACAGCCATACGCGCGTCGATCATGCCGCGCCGCGCACCACCAGCGATGAGCTCTATCGTGGCGTACTCGCCGGCAAGAGCCGCGCCGTGTTCAACGGCAAGGCGATCGTGCACCCGGGCGCCGCCGGCACAGATGCGCGCCAGGCGAATGCCAACCTGCTGCTGTCGCCCGAGGCCGAGGTCGACACCAAGCCGGAGCTCGAGATCTACGCCGACGACGTCAAGTGCGCGCACGGCGCGACGACCGGCCAGCTCGACACCGCCGCGCTGTTCTACCTGCGCTCGCGCGGCATCGACGAGGAGACCGCGAAAATCCTCTTGACCTTCGCGTTTGCCGACACGGTGCTGGCGCGCATGCCGCTCGCTGCATTGCGTCGTCACGCCGAGCAGCTCGTGGTCGGCAGGCTGCCCGAAGCGGACCGGATCAGGGAGTTCACATGAGCGAAGCACGCCTGCGCGCGGTCCCGTCGCGGCCCGCTTTCGACGTCGAAGCCGTGCGGCAGGATTTTCCGATCCTGCACCAGCTGATCCATGACCAGCCGCTGGCTTACCTGGACAGCGCCGCCTCCGCGCAGCGTCCCGTCCAGGTCATCGAGGCGATCGCCGAGTACTACCGGCGCGACCACGCCAACGTGCACCGCGGCGTGCACCAGCTGAGCCAGCGGGCCACCGACGCTTTCGAGGGCGCGCGCGAGAAAGTGCGGCGCTTCGTGAACGCGGCCTCGGCGAAGGAGATCATCTTCACGCGCGGCACCACCGAGTCGATCAATCTGGTCGCCCAGAGCTGGGGGCGCGCGAATGTCCGCGCCGGCGACGACATCGTCATCACGCATCTCGAGCACCACGCCAATATCGTGCCGTGGCAGATGCTCTGCGAACAGACCGGGGCAAGCCTGAAAGTCATCCCGATGACGCCCTCCGGCGAGCTCGACCTGGCGGCGGCGCGCGGCATCGTCGGTCCGCGTACCCGGCTGCTGGCGTTCGGGCACGTTTCGAACGCCCTCGGCACGATTCATCCGGTCGCGGAGCTGGTGGCGCTCGCCAAGTCGGTCGGCGCGCTGACGCTGATCGACGGCGCACAGGGCGTTCCGCACATGCGGGTCGACCTGCAGGCGATCGGCTGCGATTTCTATGCCTTCTCCGGCCACAAGCTGTTCGGCCCGACCGGCATCGGCGTGCTGTGGGGCCGCGAGGCGCTGCTGCGGGCCATGCCGCCTTGGCAGGGCGGCGGCGACATGATCCTTGCGGTCAGCTTCGAGAAAAGCACCTACAACGACCTGCCATGGAAGTTCGAGGCCGGTACGCCGCACATCGCCGGCGCGGTCGGGCTCGGCGCCGCGATCGATTATCTCGAGCGGCTGGATTTCGAGCGCGCCGCCGCCTGGGAGCATGAGCTGCTCGTATACGCGACCGAGGCCCTGCGCGAGATCGAGGGCCTCAGGATCATCGGCACGGCGCCGCACAAGGCCGCCGTGATTTCCTTTGCGCTGGCCGGCGTCCACCCGCACGACATCGGCACGATCGTCGATCATGCCGGCGTCGCAATCCGCACCGGCCATCATTGCGCGATGCCGGTCATGGAGTACTACGGCGTGCCTGCGACTGCGCGTGCATCATTTGCCTTCTACAACACCAAGGCCGAGGCTGATCGCCTCGTCGCGGCGCTGCAGCAGGCACGCGAGGTATTTGGCTGATGGACCTCGCCGACCTGTACCGCGATGTGATCATCGATCACAACCGCAACCCGCGGAACTTCCGCAAGATCCCGCCGCCAATCAGGCATGCCGAGGGATTGAACCCGCTGTGCGGCGACAAGCTGCAGGTCTATGTCCGCGTGGATGCCAGCGATCGCATCGAGGACCTGTCCTTCGAGGGTTCGGGTTGCGCAATATCGATCGCCTCCGCATCGCTGATGACCGAGGCGCTGCGCGGCCGGACGCGCGCCGAGGCCGAGGCGCTGTTCGAGCGGATCCACGCGATGCTCACCGGCCGCGAGGAGGCCGACCTCGCCGCAATCGGCAAGCTCGCTGCGCTCGCCGGCGTCCGCGAGTATCCGAGTCGGGTCAAGTGCGCCAGCCTGTGCTGGCACACCGTGCACTCCGCCCTCGTCGAGGGCGGTACCGTCAGCACCGAGTAGAGGGCTTCATGTACGGACAAGACAGCGAACCCGTCACCCTGGCGCGCGACTGCACGGCCGTCATCGTGCCGGCGGGCGACCAGGTCATCCTCCGCAAGGGCGCGCGCGGACTGATCACGCAGGCGCTCGGCGGCAGCTTCACCGTCTACCTGGACGGCAACCTGTTCCGCATCGCCGGCGAGGACGCCGATGCGCTCGGCAAGGAGCCGGTGGCCCTGCCCGAGCTCCCACCGGATGCGGCAGACGAGGATGTCGAGGACCTGGTCTGGGAACAGTTGCGCACCTGTTTCGACCCGGAGATCCCGATCAACATCGTCGACCTGGGGCTGATCTACCAGTGCAAGCTCAAGTCTGCCGAGGGCGGCCTGCGCGACGTCGAGGTCATGATGACGCTGACGGCGCCGGGCTGCGGCATGGGCGATGTGCTCGTCATGGACGTCAAGGGCAAGCTGGAGATCATTCCGACGATCCGTGAGGCGCGCGTCGAGCTGACCTTCGATCCGCCGTGGAATCGTGACATGATGTCGGAGGCGGCGCGCTTGCAGACGGGGATGTACTGATGGGCAGATGGCACGACGTGACGGCCGAGGGCGACATCGCCCCGGGCGGCTTCGCGCTGCTCGAGACCGACGACCTGGCGGCCGCGGTGTTCAACGTGGACGGCACACTTTATGCGATCGAGGACGTCTGTACGCATGACGGGGCCGAGCTGGCCGGCGGGCCGATCGTCGGCGACCAGGTGGTGTGCCCGCGGCATGGCGCCCGCTTCTGCCTGCGCACCGGCCGCGCGCTGACCCCGCCGGCCTATGCCGCCGTGCAGACCTTCCCGGTGCGCGTCGTCGATGGCCGCGTCGAAATCGAACTGCCGGACTGAATCCTTGCGACGCCTGATCCTGCTCCGGCACGGCAAGTCCAGCTGGGACGACGCCCGGCTGGACGACTTTGCGCGGCCGCTGGCGCCGCGCGGCCTGCGCAATGTGCCGGAAATGGGCCGGCGGCTCGCCGCACGGGATCTCGCGGTCTCGCTGATCGTCTCCAGCCCGGCGGCACGCGCGATCAGCACGGCGCGCGGCGTCGCGCGCGAGCTGGAGTACCGCGAGGACCGGATCGTCGAAGAACCCTCGCTGTACCTCGCGGAACCCGACGCGATCCTCGCGATCGCGCGGCAGGCTCCCGCCACGGCCCCGACCCTGATGATCGTGGGCCACAATCCCGGCCTCACCGATCTTGCGAACATGCTCGACAATGTCCGCCTCGACAACATGCCGACCGGCGGCATGTTGTGTGTCGAGTTCGACGCGCCGACGTGGGCCGACATCCAGCCGGCCGAGGCGCGTTTCGCCTGGTTCGACTGCCCGAAGAAGCTGCCCGGCTGAAGCGCGCTCAGGCGCGCCGCCCGGCCTCGCCCTCGATCTTGCCGAGGAAGCCGTCGAGCACCTCCAGGCAGCGTTGCGGCTCCTCGAGGTGCGGCACGTGGGCACTGTGCTCGAACACCACCCATTCCGAGCTCGGAATGCCCTGGTAGAGCATCGCCGCGGTCGCCGGCGTGGCGAAGTCGTGGCGCCCGGAGACGACGAGGGTCGGGCAGCGGATTTCGCCGAGGCGCGCCACGACGTCCCAGTCCGCAAGCAGCCCGGCGGGCACGAGCTCGTCCGGGCCGAGCATGGCACGATCGGCCGCGGGGCGGGCACGCGCCCTGCGAACGCAGCGATCGAGAATCGCCGGCCACGGCTTCATGCGGCACAGGTGCCGCCGCATGAACACGTCAACCGCGCACAGGCAGGCCGGGCTCGACAAAGCTTCCGGATCCTGATGCGTATGCAGGGTGGCTTGCACCTCTTCTGGCAGCGCGGCGACCAGGCGCGCCATTTCTGCGCGCCACTGCGGCACACTCGCGACGGCGCTCGACAGCACCAGGCTCGCAAGTCCCGCAGGCGACTTCAATGCATAGGCCAGCGCGAGTATCCCGCCCCAGCCATGGCCGAGGACGTGGCAGCACTCCAGGCCCGCCGCGTCGCGCACGGCTTGCAGCTCCTCGAGGAAAAGCTCGAGCGACCAGTCGACCCGCCCCTGGATCGGGCCCTGAAGGTCGCTGCCGAGCTGGTCGTAAAACACCACCCGGCGCCCGGTGGTCGCGATCTCGCCGAGCGGACGCAGGTAGTCGTGCCCGAGGCCTTCACCATGGATACAGAGCAGCGGCAAGTGCGCGCAATGCTCGCCGACCACCCGGTAACGGGTCCTGAAACCGCGGAAGGACGCGTAGCCCTCCCTGGCTGAATTCCACTCCGGCATGCGGACGGCGCTCCCGCCCAATCCATGGGTACGTATGCACGCGAGCATAGGCCCGCGCCGCGGCCACCGGCATCCGCAGTGTTACCGTCAGTGATTGCCGCAGCAGGTTTGACGGACCGCGGTGCCGAAGGTAGATTGCTGCAATGCAAGGCATTTCTTCGGCAGATGCGGAGGCTGCAACCGGCTTCCATGGCAGGCGCCGGCAGACTGTCGGCGAGGAAGTCGCCAACAGCGTGAGCCATGGCGCCGGTTTCGTTGCCGCGCTGGTCGGAACACCGTTCCTGCTGGCCGAGGCCGCGCGGGTCGGTGGCGTCGCCGACCTGCTTGGGGCGGCCGTCTTTGCGCTCACCGTCATGCTCGCCTACCTGGCCTCCACGCTCTACCACGCGGCGCCGTGGCCGCGCGCGAAGCGCGTGCTTCGGGTGATCGACCACAGCTCGATTTTCCTGCTGATCGCCGGTACTTACACGCCGTTCACGCTCGGGGTGCTGCGGGGTGGTTGGGGCTGGACGCTGTTCGGGATGGTGTGGACGCTGGCGCTGGCCGGCGTCGTCATGAAGGCGTTCGGCGGTGTGCGCTTCCACAAGCTGTCGATCGCCGTCTACTTGGGCATGGGCTGGCTGATCATCATCGCCATCGGGCCGCTGGTCGAGCGGATGCCGCCCGCGGGGCTCGCCTGGCTGGTGGCCGGCGGCCTCGCCTACACCGCCGGCGTGCTGTTCTACGCGCTGGACCGGCTACGTTACTGGCACTTCGTCTGGCACCTGTTCGTGATCGCCGGCACGGCCTGTCACTTCGTCGCCGTCATGGGCTACGCGGTGCCGCGCTGAATCTGACCGGTCAGCATTCGGGCACGTTGACGGCAAGCCCGCCGCGCGAGGTTTCCTTGTAGCTGGTGGACATGTCCAAGCCGGTCTGGCGCATCGTCGCGATGACCTGGTCGAGCGACACCTTGTGGCTGCCGTCGCCGCGGAACGCCATGCGCGCGGCATTCAGCGCCTTCACGGCGCCCATCGCGTTGCGCTCGATGCAGGGGATCTGCACGAGCCCGGCGATCGGGTCGCAGGTCAGGCCGAGATTGTGCTCCATGCCGATCTCGGCGGCGTTCTCGACCTGCGCATTGCTGCCGCCCATTGCCGCCACGAGCCCGCCCGCCGCCATCGAGCAGGCCACGCCGACCTCGCCCTGGCAGCCCATCTCCGCCCCCGAGATCGACGCGTTCTTTTTGTAGAGCATCGCGATCGCGCCGGCCGTCAGCAGGAAGCGCACCACGCCCTCCTCGTCCGCGCCGCTGACGAAACGCCGGTAATAGTGCAGCACGGCCGGGATGATACCGGCGGCGCCGTTGGTCGGCGCCGTGACGATGCGCCCGCCGGCGGCATTCTCTTCGTTGACGGCCAGCGCATAGGCGTTGACCCAGTCCATGAAGTCGCCGGCCGCGCCGTCGCCGCACAACTCGCGGTACAGCCGTGGCGCGCGCCGCGGCACCTTCAGCACGCCGGGCAGCACGCCCTGTGCCTCGAAACCCTGACGCACGCAGTCCTTCATGACCCGCCACAGCTCGAGCAGCTGCGCGCGCGTTTCCTCGGCCGGACGCCAGGCCTGTTCATTGGCCAACACGAGCTCATGGATGCGCAGGCCGTGCCGGCGGCATTGCTCGAGCAACTCCGCGGCGTTTTCGAACGGGAACGGCACGGCCACCGGCGAGACATTGGTCGCCTCGGGCTCGTCACCCCGCACGATGAAGCCGCCGCCGATCGAGTAGAAGGTTTCGCTCGCGAGCACCTCGCCGGCGCCGTCGAAGGCCGTGAAGCGCATGCCGTTGGTGTGGCGCGGCAGGATCTGCTCACGGTGGAACAGCAGGTCCATCGGCTCGTCGAAGGCGATTTCGCGCTCGCCGAGCAGCCGCAGGCGCCCGGCGCCGCGGATGCGCTCCAGCCGCGCCTCCACGGTGGCGGGCTCGAGTGTCGCGGGCACCTCGCCCTCGAGGCCGAGCAGGATCGCGCGATCGGTGCAATGGCCCTTCCCGGTCAAGGCCAGCGAGCCGTACAGCTGCGCACCGATCCGCTCGATGCGCTCGAGGAAGCCGGCCTGGCGTGAATCCAGCAGGAAGCGACGCGCCGCCCGCATCGGGCCCATCGTGTGGGAGCTCGACGGCCCGACGCCGATCTTGATGAGGTCAAAAATGCTGATCGACATGATCGTGGGCGCCTCAACCCTCCGACAGCGACAGCAGGCTGGCATTGCCGCCGACTGCGGACGTGTTGATCGTCAGGGTGCGCTCCGTCGTGAAGCGGTGCAGGTAGCCCGGCCCGCCCGCCTTCGGCCCCGTGCCGGACAGCCCGCAGCCGCCGAACGGCTGCACGCCGACGACAGCCCCGACCATGTTGCGGTTCACATAGACGTTGCCGGCCCTGACCTTGGCGAAGATTTCCCTGGCGCGCGCGTCGATGCGGCTATGGACGCCGAGCGTCAGCGCATAGCCGGTCGCATTGATATCGGCGATGACCTGATCGAGCTCCCTGGCTGCGTAGCGGACCACGTGCAACACCGGGCCGAACACTTCCCGCTCGAGCTGGCCGATGCCGCCGATCTCGACGGCAAGGGGCGCGAAAAAATGGCCATGCGCGGCAGCATCCGGGAGGCGGCAGCGCGCAATGATGCGGCCTTCACGCTCCATGCGCGCCGCGTGTTCCTCGAGGATCTCGAGCGCCTCGCGGTCGATGACCGGTCCCACGTCGGTGGCCAGCAGCGCCGAATCGCCGATGACCAGCTCGTTCATGAAGCCGGTCAACAGGCGCAGCGTCCGATCGGCGACCTCCTCTTGCAGGAACAGCACGCGCAACGCGGAACAACGCTGTCCGGCGCTGTTGAACGCGGACTTCACGGTATCCAGCACGACCTGCTCCGGCAGTGCCGAGCTGTCCACCAGCATCGCGTTCTGGCCGCCGGTCTCGGCGATCAGGGTGGCGATCGCGCCGTCGCGCTCGGCGAGGCTGCGATTGATCAGGCGGGCCACCTCGGTTGAGCCCGTGAATGCGACCCCGGCGAGGCGCGGATCCGGCAGCAGCGCCGCGCCGAGCTCGGGCCCGCTGCCCGGCAACAGGTGCAGCGCGTCGCCCGGCACGCCGGCGGCGTGGAACAGCCGCACGGCGGCGGCTGCGACCAGCGGCGTCTGCTCCGCCGGCTTTGCGAGCACGGTGTTGCCCGTCACCAGTGCCGCGGCGACTTGTCCCGTGAAGATCGCCAGCGGGAAGTTCCACGGGCTGATGCACAGGAACACGCCGCGACCGTGAGCCGACAGGTCGTTGGTTTCGCCGGTCGGGCCGGGCATACGCAACGGCTGGGCAAATCCCCGGCGTGCCTCGGCAGCGTAGTAACGCAGGAAATCCACCGCCTCGCGCAACTCGGCGACCGAGTCCGGCAGGGTCTTGCCGGCCTCGCGGATGCACAGCGCCAGCAGCTCCGCCGTGTGCTGCTCGAACAGCTCGGCGGTGCGCTCCAGCAGCGCGGCCCGCGCCGCGGCGCCACGCGCATCCCAGCGCGGCTGCGCAACAGCCGCGAGTTCCAGTGCCTGGCCGGCCAGTTCCGGCGAAGTCCATTCGGCCTCGCCGACAATACGGCGCGCATCGGCGGGATCGCGCGATGCATGTACCTTGCCCCGCTCCACGCGCCCGCCGACGACTGGCGCCGCGCGCGGTGGCGTTTCGAGCGCTGCGCGCATCCCCGCGGCAAGCAGCCCGAGCTCCCGCGGATCGGCCAGGTTGATGCCGCGCGAGTTGCCGCGCTCGACGCCGAACAGCGCGCCCGGTGGCGGGATGCGCGGATGGGCCACGATCTCGAGCCCATCGACGACCGCGACCGGATCCGCAACGATCTCCTCGATCGGCGCCTCCTCGTCGACGATGCGATTGACGAACGATGTGTTCGAGCCGTTCTCCAGCAGCCTGCGAACCAGGTAAGGCAACAGGTCCTCGTGGTTCCCGACCGGCGCATAGACGCGGCACGGCAGGTCGAATTGCTGGGCGCCGATCACCTCGGCATAAAGCTCCTCGCCCATGCCGTGCAGGCGCTGGAACTCGAACTGTCGATTGTCGCCGGCGAAATGGATGATGCTCGCCACGCTGTGGGCGTTGTGCGTCGCGAATTGCGGATAGACGCGCCCGTGCGCACCGAGCAACTCGCGCGCACATGCGAGGAACGACACATCGCTGTTGACCTTGCGCGTGAACACCGGGTAACTGTCCAGGCCGTTCTCCTGCGCGCGCTTGATTTCCGCGTCCCAGTAAGCGCCCTTGACCAGCCGCAGCGGGATGCAACGGCCGGTCTCGCCGGCCAGCGCGATGATCCAGCGGCACACGTCGAGGCCGCGCCGCAGGTAAGACTGCACCGCGAGGCCGAAGCCGTCCCAGCCGGCCAGCGCCTCGTCCCGATAAACGCGCTCGAACAGCTCCAGCGAAATCTGCAGCCGATCGGCCTCCTCCGCATCCACGGTCAGGCCCACGCCGGCCTTGCGCGCCGCGACGGCAAGCTCGAGGACCCTGGGCGTCAGCTCGGCCAGCACGCGCTCGCGCTGCGCGAACTCGTAGCGCGGGAACAGCGCCGACAACTTCACCGAGATGCTGTCCGCGGCGAAGATCGACGCCGGCCGGCGCTCGGCCGCGGCGATCGCGCGGATGCCCTCGTGGTAAGCCTCGAGATAGCGCCGGCTGTCCGCCGCCGTCAGCGCTGCCTCGCCGAGCATGTCGAAGGAGAAACGATAGGCTGCGCCCTCGCCCGACGCGGCGCGCTTGAGTGCATCGCCAATGGTCCGGCCCATGACGAACTGGTGGCCCATGATGCGCATCGCCTGGCGCATCGCGCCGCGCACGACCGGCTCGCCGAGACGCGTCATCAGCCGCTGCATGAACCTGGTCGGTTGCTCGATGTCCTGGGACGCGGGCCGGATGATCCGGCCGGTCAGCATCAGGCCCCAGGTCGATGCATTGACGAACATCGAGTCACTGGTGCCGAGATGGCTGCGCCAGTCCGCCGAGGACAGCTTGTCGGCGATCAGCCGGTCAGCGGTCTCCTTGTCCGGCACGCGCAGCAGTGCCTCGGCCAGGCACATCAAGACGACGCCCTCCTGGCTGGAGAGGTCGTACTGCTGCAGAAACGCATCGAGTCCGCTGACCTGCGTCCGGTTCCTGCGCACCGATTCGACCAGCCGCACGGCAGTCTCGCGAACGCGCGCCGCAGCCGCGGCATCGAGCCGCGCGATGCCCGCGAGCTCGCGCACCAGCGGCGCCTCGTCGGCGAGGTAGCGCGCATTCAGCTGTGCGGCGCCCGCCGACAGCGGCGCCTGGCCGGATGCGAAAATGAACTCGGTGGTGGCGGCAATCCGGTCGTCCGGCGCGCTTTTCATGGCGTCCAAGTGGCGTTCTCCTCAGTGCCTCAGTCGAGCTCGCCCAGCGCGCGCTCGGTAGCCGCAAGCATCGCTGCGGCGCCGACCGGGGCGCCGGTCGCCTCGATCATCCACAGGTCCGGGCTGATGCCGCCGATTCTCGACATCCGCTCGACTTCCGCGGCGACATCGCCGGTCTTGCGCACCTGTTCCTCGATCTGGTGGGCGATCAGCCGGCCGATCGGGTAGTCGGGCAGGTACAGGAAGGAGTGAATCATGTGCGAGTAGATGCCCAGCAGCACCACGTCCTCGACGCCGAACACCGGCGCGTAATAGCGGTTCCAGATGTCGCGGGCGATCCTGAGCGTCGCGGCCTTGAGTTCCCCCGGGGTAGCCTCCGGGTTGGCATACATCCAGTGCCACACGCCCATGTCGACCAGCGAGACGCCGGCCATCTCGAAGGCCTGCCAGAAGTCGTTCAAGACCCTGAGCGCATCGTTGGCCGGGTCCGGCTGCGCGAGCCCGAGCAGCTCGAGATCGCGGGCCTGGAATACGAACGCGATCGCCTCCGTGAACGCCGTATTGGGCACGCCCTGCAGCAAGGTGTGGTCGACGTCATTCAGCGAGAAAGTCTGCTCGACATTGTGGCCGAGCTCGTGGATGGCGATGCTGTAGCCCTTGTAGTTCATCCCCGACGGCTCGACGCGGGTGCGCAGGTGCGTCTTCTCGGAACGCATGCCTGCGCCCCAGGCATGCCCGGAACCGCGCGCCGCCTCGACGACGACATTCGCTGCAAGGTAATCCGCCCGCTCGCTGCTGTAGCCGAGTTTCACCAGCAGCTTCGGCAGGTCAGCCTCGAACGCCGCCGCGCTCGGGTAGCGCTCCGCAACGATCGCATCGAGTTCGGCCTCCGTGTACTGGCTGCGCGGGCGGAAGCCGCCATACCACAGGTCGAAAGGCTCGAGCGGCCGGCCAAGGCGCGCCTCGATCAGCTGCGCGACGCGCGGCGCGAGTGGCGAGGACAGCACCTCGCGGAGCATCGCCTCGACGCGCTCTTCCGGAATCTCGCGGTCCTCATCGAAGCGGCGCGCAATCAGGGTCGGTGCGGTCGGCGAGTACGGATCGGCGAGCAGCGCCGCCCGGAAGGTGTCGAACAGCACGCGATAGCGCTCGTCCGGCTCGGGTGCATTGTCCGGTGGCGCCGTCGCCGGGACGACGACGCCGGCGCCTTCGGCCGCGCTGGCCGAGACCGTATTCGAGAACGGCCGCCAGTCGACCGCGGGGTTGTCGATCACGGCGGCGGGGATGGTCTGCTCGACGATATGTTCCATGACCCGCTGGATCATGCGTTGCCGCGCAAGCGCCAGTTGCTGATCCTCGAGCCCGAAGCTCGCCTTGATCTCGTCGCGCAGGTTCCAGTGCGACAGCAGACGCATGCCCGGCGGAAACAGCCGCTCGCCGTCCTCGGTCACGAGCTGGTGCATCCAGATGTTGTACTCGGCGATGTACTGGTCGGCGCGCGCGCCGGCGCGCGCGATCGCCTGGTTGACGTCCGCGGGGACGCGCCGTCCGAAGCGCTGCGCCAGGCGCGCCTCGGCCCACTGCCGGCGGCTCCACTGCTCGCCCTCGGCGAGCCGCTGCTCGAGCGTGGTCAACGGAAAATTCAGCAGCGCGACGAACGCGAGGCGGTTGCGGAACATGTCCTCGTTGATGTGCGCGCCGGGGTCGAAGCCGGCGAACAACAGGTCGAAGGGCAGGATCGGCCCTTCGTCGAGATCCGAGTGGCGGCGGAATTCCAGCACCAGCTTGTTCAGGTGGCCGCCGAGCTTCTCCAGCAGGTACTCGTAGCGCTCGAACATCGCGTCCAGTGTCGCCTGGTCGCCGGCGAAATGCGTACGCGCCAGCTCTCCGAACGCCGCTGCATCGCCGTCCTCGGCGCGCCACAGCTCGGCCGCCTGGCGCAGGCCGCGGCGGATGCGCGGCCGCTGGGCCTCGCCGTGCAGCGCCACCAACTCGGTCTCAAATCCCGGCAGGGCGTCGTGCAGCCCGGCGGGCGGGACGCCGGCAGCGGCGCCTTCAGCAGCCGCGGCCGCCGCCGGAAAGCCGGCCGGCGCGAGCGCCAGCCCGAGAAGCAATGCAGCAATCGCCAATCTCATGGGAAACTCCGGATGCAGCGCAGCAAATGTGGCAAGCCGCCGGCACCGCCGTTGCACAATCGGCGGCCCGGGCAGGCCATCATCTCAGTCTTCATAGGTCTTCGTGAAGCTGATGATCCGCCGGCGGTCGCGCTTGTCCGGGCGCGCGGCCGGCGGCCGGGTGCCGGCGAGGTCACGCCGCAGCACGCGCGCCGCTTCCCGCGCCGCCAGGCTCGCCTCGCTTTCCTCGTAGAGTCCGCGGGCGGCCGCGGCCGGTCCGCGCCGCGCGGCAAGCGCCAGCACCCTTAATTCAAAGCGCTCGTCGCCGCGGGTGATCTCCAGCCGGTCGCCGGGGCGGACCGCCCGGGCCGCCTTGACACGCTGTCCGTTCAGGTGGACGTGGCCCCCGGCGATCGCCTGCTGGGCGAGGCCGCGGGTCTTGAAGAAGCGCGCCGCCCACAGCCAGCGGTCCAGCCGGAGTTCCTCCTGTTCCATGCGCACAGTTTAGCGCAGCACGCGCGGCTTGCAGCGCCGCGGCATTGCTATAATCCGCCCTCCACTGCTGCTGGACCCCGCGATGAAACAGGCCCTCCTCGAACGACTCTCGACCGAACTGAGCGCCCTCCGGGAGCAGGGGCTGTACAAGTCCGAGCGCGTCATCGAATCACCGCAACAGGCGGCGATCAACCTGCAGGACGGACGCGAGGTCATCAATCTCTGTGCCAACAACTATCTCGGTCTCGCCAACCATCCCGAGCTGATCGCAGCCGCGCACGAGGCGCTCGACCGCTACGGCTACGGCATGGCCTCGGTGCGTTTCATCTGCGGCACGCAGGCGCCGCACAAGGAGCTCGAGCGTCGCATCAGCGCATTTCTCGGCATGGAGGACACGATCCTTTATCCGTCCTGCTTCGATGCCAACGGCGGGCTGTTCGAGACGCTGCTCGGCGAGGAAGACGCGATCATCAGCGACCAGCTGAACCACGCGTCGATCATCGACGGCATTCGCCTGTGCAAGGCGCAGCGCTACCGCTACCGCAACAACGACATGGTCGACCTGGAGGCGCAGCTGGAGGCGGCCGCCGACGCGCGCGTGCGCCTGATCGCGACCGACGGCGTGTTCTCGATGGACGGCACGATTGCGGAGCTGGCGAAGATCTGCGAGCTGGCGGACCGGCATGACGCGCTGGTCATGATCGACGACTGCCATGCCACCGGTTTCCTCGGCGCGACCGGCCGTGGCACGCACGAGCGGCACGGCGTGCTCGGACGGGTCGACATCATTACCGGCACGCTCGGCAAGGCGCTCGGCGGGGCTTCGGGCGGCTTCATCGCGGCACGCGGGCCGATCGTCGAATGGCTGCGCCAGCGCTCCCGGCCGTACCTGTTCTCGAACACCGTGGCGCCGGTGATCGCCGCGACCTCCATCCGGGTGCTGGACCTGCTGGAGTCCGGGGCGGAGCTGCGCCGGCGGCTGTGGGACAACACGCACTTCTTCCGCGAGCGCATGACCGCGCTCGGCTTCGAGCTGAAGCCCGGCGCACACCCGATCATCCCGGTGATGCTCGGCGACGCAAGGCTCGCCTCGACGATGGCCGACCGGCTGCTCGACGAGGGCGTCTACGTAATCGGCTTTTCCTTTCCCGTCGTGCCGCACGGCCAGGCGCGGATCCGCACCCAGATGTCGGCCGGCCACACGACGCAGCACCTCGAGCGGGCCATCGCCGCTTTCGAGAAGGTCGGCCGCGAACTCAAGGTCATCCGCTGACGGGTCGGCTGCGAATCTTCAGCACATCAAGCCCACCGCAAGTATCGGAGTCCAACCATGCGCGCGCTCGTCAAGGCCAAGGCCGAACCGGGAATCTGGATGCAGGATATCCGCCGCCCCGAGCCCGGGCCGAACGACGTCCTGATCCGCATCCGCAAGACGGCGATCTGCGGCACGGACATGCACATCTACAACTGGGACGAGTGGGCCGCAAGGACGATCCCGGTCCCGATGGCTGTCGGCCACGAATTCGTCGGCCAGGTGGAAGCAATCGGCAGCGAGGTACAGGGCATTGCGCCGGGCGACCGCGTGTCCGGCGAGGGCCACCTGACCTGCGGCCACTGCCGCAATTGCCGTGCCGGACGCCGTCACCTGTGCCGCAACACCGTGGGCGTCGGCGTCAACCGGCAAGGCTGCTTCGCCGAGTACCTCTGCATCCCGGCCAGCAATGTCTTCAAGCTGCCCGACGCGATCAGCGACGAGATCGCCTCGATTCTGGATCCGCTCGGCAACGCCGTGCACACCGCGCTGTCCTTCGATCTCGTCGGCGAAGACGTGCTGATCACGGGCGCAGGCCCGATCGGCATCATGGCCACGGCGATCGCGCGCCACGTAGGCGCGCGCCATGTCGTGATCACCGACGTCAACGACTACCGGCTCGAGCTGGCGCGCAAGATGGGCGCGACGCGCGCCGTCAATGTCGCGCGCCGGAAGCTCGACGACGTCATGCAGGAGCTCGAGATGCAGGAGGGCTTCGACGTCGGGCTCGAGATGTCCGGCAATGCGCACGCCTTCCGCGACATGCTGCGCACGATGCACCACGGCGGCGGCGTCGCGCTGCTCGGCATCCCGCCGGCGGAAACGGCCATCGACTGGAACCAGGTCATCTTCAAGGGCTTGACGATCAAGGGCATTTACGGCCGCGAGATGTTCGAGACCTGGTACAAGATGGCGAGCATGCTGCAGAGCGGGCTCGACATCAGCCCGGTCATCACGCATCGCTTCAGCGCCGCGGAGTACCTCGAGGGCTTCCGCACGATGGGCTCGGGACAGTCCGGCAAGGTCATCCTGGACTGGCAGGCGCAGGAAGCGCGCTAGACGCGGCGGCGCCTGGCGAGGCTGACCAGGGCCACGGCGCCGGCGCCGGCGACGACGCCGATCGCGGCATTCATCAGCATGGGCAGCAGCAACTCGGGCGCCGCGCCGAGGCCGTCGGTGAGCTGGTGAAACCACGGCTCCAGTCCCGGTATGCCGTGCGCCAGGATCCCGCCGCCCACCAGGAACATCGCCGCGGTGCCTACGACGGTCAGGGTTTTCATCAGGTAGGGCGCCGCGCGCAGGATCGCCCGCCCCAGCGCCTGGGCCGGCCCTTCGCCGGGACGCCGGGTCAGATACAGGCCGAAGTCGTCCAGCTTGACGATCAGCGCGACCAGTCCGTACACCCCGACGGTCATCAGCGCGGCGATGCTCACCATTACCGCCAGCTGGGTGACGAACGGCGCGCCGGCGACGATCCCCAGCGAGATCACGATGATCTCCGCGGACAGCACGAAATCGGTGCGCACGGCGCCCTTGATCCTGCTCTTCTCCAGCGCGACCAGGTCCACGGCGGGATCAGCCAGCGCTTCGAGCAGTTCGGACTCGCGGGCCTGCCTGGCTGCCTTGCCGTGCAGGAAGCGGTGCGCCAGCTTCTCGAAGCCCTCGAAGCAAAGAAACAGGCCGCCGGCCATCAGCAGCGGCAGCACCGCCCACGGCATGGCCGCGCTGATCGCGAGCGCGGCCGGCACGAGGATCAGCTTGTTGAACGCTGAGCCCTTGGCCACGGCCCAGACCACGGGCAGTTCGCGCTCGGCGCGAATGCCGGCGACTTGCTGGGCGTTCAGGGCCAGGTCGTCCCCCAGCACGCCGGCCGTCTTCCGCGCGGCGACCTTGGTCAGGATCGCGACGTCATCCAGCACCGTCGCGATATCGTCGAGCAGTGCTAGCAGACTGGCTCCCGCCATCGGACCGCTCCTGTTGGCTGTTACCAGCTCTCGCAGAAGCAGTGGTAATACACGCCGCGCGGGTCGGCGAAGCCGTCGAGCCGCTCGAGCTCGGTGAACAGCGTGCGCAGCTCGACCGGCAGGCGATCGAGCAGCGAGCGCGGCCACGCCGTGAAGCCGAGGCGCGTCGCACCGGACAGCAGGCTCACCACCAGCCGCTCGCTCAGGCTCAGCGCAGGCTCGAGCGATACCACGTCGAAGTCTTCGTCGAGCCCCGCACGTTGCGCGGCCGCCGCCAGCGCATCGTCGAGCGTCCCGAGCCGGTCCACGAGGCCGGACTCGAGCGCCACTTCGCCCAGCCAGACGCGCCCTTCGGCCAGGCTGCGGACCTCTTCCAGCGGCATATCGCGGCCGTCGGCGACCTGGCCCAGGAATCGGTCATAGGCGCCTTCGACGAGGACCCCGAGGATCTCCTTGGCATGCTCGTCGAATTCGCGGTCGAGCCTGAACGCGCCGCTGGCGCGATGCGTGCCGACGCCGTCGACGGTCACGCCGACGCGCTCCAGCAGCCGGCCAAAATTCGGGATCATCAGCACGACGCCGATCGAACCGGTGATCGTGGTCGGGTGCGCCCAGACTTCGTCAGCGGGCAGCGCCACCATGTAACCGCCCGAGGCCGCCACGCCGCCCATCGACACGACCACCGGCTTGCCCGCAGCGCGCACCAGCTCGAGATCGCGCAAGATGGCCTCGGCGGCCAGCTGGCTGCCGCCGCCGCTGTCCACGCGCAGCACCAGCGCCCTGATCGCGTCGTCCTCGCGAACTTCCCGCAACAGCGCCCGCAAGGTGTCATCGCCGATCGAGCCGGGCGGCTGCTCCCCGGGAAGGATGTCGCCGCGTGCGACGATCAGCCCGACGGCGGGACGGTTGGCCGCCCGCGGCGAGCGCACGTCGGGCTGTGCCTGCACTGCGGCCAGGTAATCCTCAGCGTAGACGCCGACGTAGGCGCCGTCCCGGTCGCGGCCGCCGGTCGCGGCCAGGCGCGCTTCGATCTCGCCGGCCGACAACAGCTCGTCGACCAGCCCGGCGTCCAGGGCGGCCTGGCCCATGTCGCCACCGGCATCGCGCAGGCGCGGCAGGAAGTTGTCCACGTAGTCGTCCAGCAACGCCGGCTCTAGGCCGCGGGCCTGGGCCACATCGCCGCGCCACGCCGCCCACAGGCCCTCCGCGATCGGCAGCAGGTTCTCCCGTTCCTCGGCGGACATGTCGTTGCGCGTGTACGGGTCACCGAAGCTCTTCGCCTCGCCGGCGCGGAACACGTACCAGTCGAGCGACAGCTTCTCGAGCGCGGCCTTGTAGAAATTGCGGTAAAAGCCGAAGCCCTGCAGCAGCAGGCCGCCAACCGGGTTCATGTAGATCTCGTCGGCGTGGGCGGCGAGGTAGTACTGCGGCAGCGCCAGGCCCGCGGCGGAGGCGAACACGGGCCGGCCGCTGTCCTTGAAGCGCTGCAGCGCGGCGGCGATGCTGGCCAGCTTGTCGATGCTGCCGCCTGCAAGCAGGTCGAGTTCCAGGTGGATCGCCGTTACCCGCTTGTCGTCCGCCGCGGCGTCGATCGCCTCGACGAGCTCGCCAACCAGGGTCTCCATGCGCGGCAGGCCCTGGGCCGCCGCGAGCGCGCGGCTGACCGCATCGCCCGAGTATTGCTCGACCAGCGTGCCTTCCGGGCTGACGACCAGCACGAAGGCCTCCGGCAGCTTGTACGGTTGCGCCGCCAGCACCACCACCAGCACCACCAGCACCAGCAGCACCAGCAGCATCAGCACCAGGTGGACGGCGCGGCGCAGCCCGTCCAGGGCCCGCCAGGCGCCCCGGAAGAAGCCCCGCAGGCCGCGCCAGATCAAGGAATCAGACCTTTTCCTTGATACGCGCGGCCTTGCCGGTACGGTCTCGCAGGTAGTAGAGCTTGGCCCGGCGCACGTCGCCGCGGCGCTTGATCTGGATGTCAGCGATGGCCGGGCTGTAGGTCTGGAAGACCCGCTCGACACCCTCGCCATGCGACACCTTGCGCACCGTGAACGCGGAATTCAGGCCGCGATTGCGACGCGCGATGACGACGCCCTCGAACGCCTGCAGCCGCTCGCGGTTGCCTTCCTTGACCTTGACCTGCACGACGACGGTGTCGCCGGGCGCAAAGTCAGGGACCTCGCGCTGCATCTGCTCTTTGTCCAGTTCTTCGATGATGTTGCTCATATCGCTCACCCGCGCCCAAGCCGTGATCCGTTCATTCCGCGCCGCCGGTTGCCCGTTCGGCGATGTATTCATCCAGCAGCCGCCGTTCCTCGGCAGCGAGCCCGCGTCCGGCCAACAGGTCCGGGCGCATCGTCCATGTCCTTCCCAGCGACTGTTTCAGTCGCCAGCGCCGGATGGCCTCGTGGTCCCCCGACAACAGCACCGGCGGCACCTTCACTCCATCGACCGATTCCGGCCGCGTGTAGTGCGGGCAATCCAGCAGGCCGTCGCTGAACGAGTCCTCCGCCGCGGAGAACTCGTCGCCGAGCACGCCCGGCACCAGCCTCGCCACCGCATCGACCACCAGCATTGCCGGGAGTTCGCCTCCGCTCAACACGTAGTCGCCGACCGTCAGCGCCTCGTCCGCCTCCATGCCGAGCAATCGCTCGTCCATGCCCTCGTAGCGTCCTGCCACGAGCAGCAATCCCGGCAGCGCCCGGTATTCCCGCGCCACGGCCTGGGTGAACACCCTGCCCTGCGGCGACATGAACACTGTCCGGCTGCCTGCCGGCAGCTTCGCCCTGGCAGCGCGAATCGCGCTGCGCAACGGCTCCACCCTCATGACCATCCCCGGACCGCCGCCGTACGGCCGGTCGTCCACGCTGCGGTGCGGGTCCGTCGCAAATTCGCGCGGGTCCGTCGTCCCCAGCCGCAGCAGGCCGCCTTCGAGTGCCCGCCCGACCACGCCGAAGCGACCGAGCAGGCCGACCACCTCCGGAAACAGCGTCACGACCTCGAAGTGCATGACGCCGCCCTCAGAATTCCGGGTCCCAGTCGACGACGATGCGTCCGCCGCCCAGGTCCACCTCGTGCACATACCGTCCGGGCAGAAACGGCACCAGCCGTTCGCGCTCGCCCTTGACCACCATGACGTCGTTCGCGCCCGTGGCCATCATCTGCTCGACTCGGCCGAGGCTCGCGCCATCGACCGTGACGACCTCGAGCCCGACCAGGTCGGCCCAGTAAAACTCCCCCGGCGCCGGCGCCGGCAGCCGGTCCCGTGTCACGGCGAGCTCTGCGCCGACCAGCAGCGCGGCCTGCTCGCGATCCTCGCAACCGTCGAAGCGGGCCACGAGGGCTTCGCCCTGCCTGCGCCCCTCCGCCAGCCGTACCGCTTCCCAGCGGCCGCCCCGGCACAGCTCGAGCTCCCGGTAGTCCAGCAGGTTCTCCACCGGCTCGGTGAAGGACCAGAGCTTGACCCAGCCGCGGACCCCGTAGAGGCCGCCGACCTTGCCAAGGACCACCCGCCGTTGACCGGTCATGATCCCCTTGCTCCCGGCGCGCGTCCGCGCGCCGCGAGACTCCTCAGGCCGCCTTCTTCTCGAACTGCTTGATCAGTTGCGCGACCCGCTCGGAGGGCTGCGCGCCGTGCCCGAGCCAGTGTTTCACCCGCTCCAGGTCGAGCTTCAGCGTCTCTTCCTTGCCGGTCGCGATCGGGTTGAAGAACCCGAGCCGCTCGATATAGCGGCCGTCGCGCCGGTTACGGCTGTCGGTCACCACCACGTGGTAGAACGGCCGCTTCTTTGCGCCGCCCCGGGTCAGACGAATCGTCACCATGGATCCAGATTTCCTCGTTCACGCTGATTGCCGTGCGCCCATACGCCGCGCACCGCAGGGCGGTCCGCCCCACGGCGGCCGCAAGTAAACCGGGCATTATACTGGAAATCAGGCCAATGGGAAGGGCCGCGCGGGTCGGCCGTCAGCCGAATCCCGGCGGCAGGCGCCCCTTCATGGCCCGCATCATCTTCGCCATGCCGCCCTTGCTGAATTTCTTCATGACCTTCTGCATCTGGGCGTGCTGCTTCAGCAGGCGGTTGACGTCCTGTACCTGGACGCCAGCGCCCTGCGCAATGCGCCGCTTGCGCGAGCCGTCGATGATCGCCGGGTAGCGGCGCTCCTTCGGCGTCATCGAATCGATGACCGCGGCCTGGCGGCGCATCTCGCGCTCGCCGACCTTCGAGTCCACCCGGGCGGGCATCGCATGGCCCGGCAGCTTGTCCAGCAGCCCGGCCAGCCCGCCCATTTCCTGCATCTGGCGCAGCTGGTCGCGCAGGTCCTGCAGGTTGAAGCCCTGGCCCTTGGAGATCTTCCGCGCCAGCTTGTCGGCCTGCTCGCGATCGACCTTGTGCTGGACTTCCTCCACCAGCGACACGACGTCGCCCATGCCGAGGATCCGCGAGGCCAGCCGTTCAGGGTAGAAGGGCTCGAGCGCCGTGGTCTTCTCGCCGGCACCGATGAACTTGATCGGCTTGCCGGTGACGTGCCGGACCGAGAGCGCGACGCCGCCGCGGGCATCGCCGTCGGTCTTGGTCACGATCACGCCGGTCAGCTCGAGCGCATCGCCGAAGGCGCGCGCCGCGTTGACGGCGTCCTGGCCCGCCATGCTGTCGACGACGAACAGCGTCTCCACCGGCTTGATCGCGGCATGGATTCGGCGCGCCTCGTCCATCATCGCGTCGTCGATGTGCAGCCGCCCGGCGGTATCGAGGATCAGCACGTCGCACAGCTCGCGGCGCGCGGCCTCGACCGCACGGCGCGCGATCTCCACCGGGTCCTGCCCGGCGTCGCTCGGGAAGAAGCCGGCGCCGACCTCGCCGGCGAGCCGCTCCAGTTGCAGGATGGCCGCGGGACGGTAGACGTCGGCGCTGGCGAGCATGACCTTGCGGCCGTCGCGCTCGGCCAGCCAGCGCGCCAGCTTGGCTGCCGTCGTGGTCTTGCCGGCGCCTTGCAGCCCGGCGAGCAGCACGATCGCGGGGGGCTGGGCGCGCAGGTTCAGCGACTCGTTGGCCGAGCCCATCGTGCGGACGAGCTCGTCATGGATGATCTTGATGAACGCCTGCCCCGGCGTCAGGCTCTTGGTGACCTCGGTGCCGATGGCGCGGACGCGCGCCCGCTCGATGAATTCCTTGACGACCGGCAGGGCGACGTCGGCCTCGAGCAGCGCCATGCGGACCTGGCGCAGCGTGTCGCGAACGTTCTCTTCGGTGATCCGGCCGCGCCCCGTCAGGGCGTTGCCGGCACGCGACAATCGATCGGTGAGATTCTCGAACATCGGCTTGCCGGGCGGGCTCCGGGTGGTGGTTCGGGCAATTATACCCGCCGCGCGCGGCGCTTCGGCTTTCCCCGTTTCTACCGGACCGCGGCGCTGTGTCAGAATGCAGCTTTGGGCCGTCCGCTGAGCACCCCTGATGACCGCGATCGTCGTGTTCGCCTTGTACCTGCTGTCCGGACTGCTGCTGCTGAAACACCAGCTGGCGGGCGCGCCGGGCGAGCGCGTCACGGCGGGCGTCGGGCCGGCGCTGCTGCTCGGCGCAGCGGGGCTGGCGATGCATTCGTTCCTGCTGAGCCAGCTCGTGACCTCGCGCGGGGGCCCGGAGCTGTCGCTCGGCGGCGTGTTGTCGCTGGTCGCCTGGCTGCTCGCGGTGTTCGCCCTGCTGGTGGCAATGAAGGTGCGCTTCCGGGGCCTCTCCGCGGTGCTGCTGCCGGCGGCCGGCATCGTGGCGCTCGCGGTGCTGGTGCCGGACCCGGTGTCGCCCCGCGAGACCGCGCCGAACTGGGGCATCCACGCGCACGTTTCGCTGTCGATCGTCGCCTACAGCCTGCTGAGCCTGGGCGCGGGCCTGGCCGTGCTGTTCCTGTTCCGCGAGCGCACGCTGCGCCGGCGCCAGCTGCAAGCCTGGACGCGCATCCTGCCCCCGCTCGAGTCGCTCGAAGGCGCGCTGTTCACCGCCTTGTTCGCCGGTTTCTCGCTGCTGACGCTGGCCTTGTTCAGCGGGCTGATGTTCCTCGAGAACATCTTTGCCCAGCACCTGCTGCACAAGACGGTGCTGTCCTCCGTCGCATGGGGCGTGTTCGCGGTGCTGCTGTTCGGCCGGCTCAGGCTCGGCTGGCGCGGCCGCCAGGCGGTTCACTGGGTGCTGGCCGGCTACGGACTGCTCGCGCTGAGCTATTTCGGCAGTCGCTTCGTGCTGGAGTTTCTGCTCGGCCGCCAGTGGGGGTAGGAGGATCCCGCCGCCTTGAATGACGTTCCCTTAGGGTCGCTTTTCTCCCTGCTCGGACTGCTGCTGGTGCTGTCGGCGTTCTTCTCCGGGACGGAGACGGCGCTGATGAGCGTCAACCGCTATCGGCTCCGCCACCGCGCGCGCCATGGCCAGCGCGCCGCGCGGCTGGCCGAATCACTGCTGCAGCGGCCCGACCGGCTGATCGGCCTGATCCTGCTCGGCAACAACTTCGTCAACATCTTCGCCTCCTCGCTGGTTACCGTCATTGCGCTGCGGCTCGGCGGCGAGGGCGCCATCGCGATCGGCGCCGGGATCCTGACGCTGGTCATCCTCATCTTCGCCGAGGTCGCGCCGAAGACGCTCGCGGCGCTGCACCCGGAACGCATCGCGCTGCCGGCGGCCTTGATCTACCACCCGCTGCTGAAAATAACCTACCCGATCGTCTGGCTGGTCAACCTGATGGCCAACGGGGTGCTCTGGCTGCTGGGACTCCGGCCCGAACACGCGCAGGGAAATGCGCTGTCGCACGAGGAGCTGCGCACTGTCGTCAGCGAGGCCGGCGCAATCATCCCACAACGCCACCAGCGCATGCTGATCAGCTTGCTCGAGCTGCAAGACGTCACCGTCGACGACATCATGGTGCCGCGCAACGAGATCGACGGTCTCGACCTGGAGGACGACTGGGATGACCTGCTGCAGCAGCTCACCGAGAGCCAGCACACGCGCTTGCCTGTCTACCGCGGCGACCTGGATGCCGTCGTCGGGATCCTGCACCTGCGCTCGATCATGAGCGAACTGGCCGACGACGAGCTGACGCGCGAGCACCTCGCCGCCAAGGCGCTGGAGCCGTACTTCGTGCCGGAGGGCACGCCGCTGCACAAGCAGCTGGTGAATTTCCAGCGCGCCAAGCGGCGACTGGCGCTCGTGGTCGACGAGTACGGCGACATCCAGGGACTGGTGACGCTGGACGATATCCTCGAGGAGATCGTCGGCGAGTTCACCACGGACCCGGCCGATGTCTACCGCGACGTGCAAGCCGAGGCCGATGGCAGCTACATGGTCAGCGGCGCTGCCAACGTCCGGGAACTGAACCGGATGATGGGCTGGCGCTTGCCGACTGATGGCCCCAAGACGCTGAACGGGCTGATCCTCGAGCGCCTCGAGACGATCCCGCAGGCCGGTGCGACGCTGCTATTGGCCGGCTACCAGTTGGAAATCGTCCAGACGGCCGACAACGCCGTGCGCTCGGTGCGGCTGCGCGCCCCGGCGCGCGCCCAGCCGCAGCAGGGCGACTAGAAGGCGGCCTCGATGGCCTCGCCGAGCCGCTTGACGGCGACGATCTCGAGCCCGGCGATACCACCGCGCGGCGCGTTCGCCGCCGGCACGATCGCGCGACGGAAGCCGTGCTTCACGGCCTCGCGCAGCCGCTCCTCGCCGTAGGGCACCGGGCGGATCTCGCCCGCGAGCCCGACTTCGCCGAATGACACCAGCCCGGCCACGAGGGGCCGGTCGCGCAGGCTGCTGAGCGCCGCGAGCAACACCGGCAGATCGGCCGCCGTCTCCACGATGCGCACGCCCCCGACAACGTTGACGAACACGTCCTGGTCATACATCGCGATGCCGGCGTGCCGGTGCATGACGGCCAGCAGCAGCGCCAGCCGGTTGGCGTCGAGCCCGACCGAGACGCGGCGCGGGTTGCCAGAGCGGGTCTCGTCGACCAGCGCCTGCACCTCCACGAGCAGCGGCCGGCTGCCCTCCCGCGCGACCATGATTGCGCTGCCCGCTACGCCGCCATCGTGCCCGGCCAGGAATATCGACGAGGGATTGAGCACTTCGCGCAGCCCCTGCCCGGTCATCGCGAACACGCCAATCTCGTTGGCCGCGCCGAAGCGGTTCTTCACGGCGCGGACGATCCGGAAGCGGCTGCCGATATCGCTTTCGAAATACAGCACGGTGTCCACCATGTGCTCGAGCACGCGCGGCCCGGCGATCGAACCGTCCTTCGTCACATGGCCGACGAGGAACACTGCGGGCCCGCCCTGCTTGGCGTAGCGCACCAGCTTCGCCGAGCTTTCCCTGAGCTGCGCGACCGCGCCGGGGGCGGATTGCAGCGCCTCCGTGTGCATCGTCTGGATGGAATCCACGACCAGCACGCGCGGCCGGACGGCGTCCGCCTGGGCGAGGATGCGCTCGATGCTGGTCTCGGCGAGCAGCTGCAGGCCGCCGGCTTCCATGCCGATGCGCCGTGCCCGCATGCCCACCTGGCGCAGCGACTCCTCGCCGGTCACGTAGAGCGCCGGCAGGCTGCCGGCGAGACGCACCGCAGCCTGCAGCAGCAGGGTGGACTTGCCGATGCCGGGATCGCCGCCGATCAGCGTCACGGAGCCGGGCACGAGCCCGCCGCCGAGCACCCGGTCCAGTTCACCGATCCCGGTCGACCAGCGCGCCTCGAGCTCCGCCTCGGCTTCGACCTCGGACACCAGCCGGGGCGCATCGCCGGCCCAGCCGACCTCACGGCCACGGGGCGTATCGCGGGTCTCCTCCAGGGTATTCCAAAGCCCGCAGTCGGGGCACTGCCCGACCCATTTCGGGCTGGTGCCACCGCACTCGGTGCAGACGAACAGCGCCCTGGCCTTGGCCATCAACCCCCCCGGTATTCGCGCGACTCCGGCACGGTACACAGGGGCGCGGCGCCGGAGCAAGCCGGCGGCAGCCCGATGGCGTTTATGTGATGGCGCGCTCGGACTTGTGGCGGAGGTGCATTACGCTGTTCAATTGCCGACTGTCGGCAGGGGGAGCCGCGGCGAAAGCGAGGCGGAGCCTGCGGCACGGGGTCGCCACGGGGCCCCTGCCGCTCGCGGAAACAACGAGCAAATGAGTCTAAAAGGCAAAATCAACTACTTCGAGTTCACGCACACCGGGCAGGTGCGGGAGCACAACGAGGACGCCGTGTTCGCGGACATGGAACTCGGCCTCATCGTGCTTGCCGACGGCATGGGCGGCTATAACGCCGGCGAGGTGGCCGCAGCGCTGGCCATCAAGACGGTGACCGACATGGTCCGCGCCGGCCTCGAGCGCGAAACGCGCACTTCCGTGGACGACAGCAGCGGGCTGATGCGCCAGAGCATCGTCCTGCGCAACGCGGTCATCCGCGCCAACAAGATCATCTGGCAGACGGCCCAGACCCAGCCGCAGTGCCGCGGCATGGGCACGACGATTGCCACCTGCCTGTTTCACGACGACCGGGTGTCGATCGCGCATGTCGGCGACTCGCGCATCTATCGGCTGCGCAAGAGCCGTTTCGAGCAGTTGACGCTCGACCATTCGCTGCTGCAGGAGCTCGTGGATCGCGGCTTCTTTTCCCACGAGGAGGCGATGCGCTCCGCCAACCGCAATTACGTGACCCGGGCCCTCGGGGTCGAGCCGACCGTCGAAGTCGAGGTCCAGGAAGAGACCGTCAAGCCGGAGGACATCTACCTGTTGTGCTCCGACGGCCTGTCCGACATGGTCGAAGAAGAGGACATTCATTTAACTATCAGTACCTTTAGTGCTAATCTGCAGACCGGTGGTGAACAACTGGTCCAGCTGGCGAACGCGAACGGCGGCCGGGACAACATCTCGGTGTGCCTGGCCCAGGTGGAGGAATCGTTCGCCGAGGCTCGCGGCCTTGTCGGCCGCCTCAAGGGTTGGTTTGGATAGGAATTGGGGTAGCCATGGCCCGGATGATCTTGAGCCTGAATGGTCAGACGCTTGCCGAGTACAACCTCAGCAAGGAGCGCTACACCGTCGGCCGCCTCCCGGACAATGACATCCGGATCGACAATCCGGCGGTCAGCGGGCACCACTCGCTGATCATCAACATCCTCAACGACTCCTTCCTCGAGGATCTGAACAGCACCAACGGGACCTACGTCAACGGCAAGCTCATCAAGAAGCATGCCCTCGCCAACGGCGATGTCGTCACCGTCGGGCATCACCAGCTGCGCTTCGTCGATGAGGGCGTCGACGGCAGCCAGGAAGAGTTCGAGAAAACCATGGTGATCTCGCCCGGCAGTCGCGACCTCGAGCGCCTGCGTGCGCTGACCGGGGCCGTGCCGGACGAGCCGCCGACCCCGAGCGTCATACCCGGCTCGGCGGCGCGGCTGCAGGTGCTCACCGGCGCCTTCGCCGGGCGCGAGCTGGAGCTCAAGAAGCCGGTGACCACGCTGGGCCGGCCCGGCATCCAGGTCATCGCGGTCACCCGCCGTGGCGAGAACTACTCGCTGGTCGCCGTGGATCGGGGCACCCGCGGCAGCCCGCCGATGATCAACGGGGAACCCATCGGCCAGGGCGCGCGGCGGCTCAACGACAACGACGTCATCGAGGTCGCCGGCGTCAAGATGGGCTTCTTCACGAGCTGATCGCGCAAATCAGACCATCGTCACGCCGACCCGCTGCGTGACGCCGCACAGCAGTTCGTAGGGAATCGTCCCGGCGATCCGCGCGAGCTCCTCGACCGGCAGCTCGGGCCCCCACAGCGTGACCTCGTCGCCGAGCCGCGCGTCCGGCACCAGCGTCACGTCGATGGCGATCATGTCCATCGAGATGCGCCCGGCCAGCGGCGCGCGCCGGCCGCGCACCAGCACCGGCGTCCCGCTGCCGAGACTGCGCGGATAGCCGTCGCCGTAGCCGATCGCGGCAATCGCGATCCGCGCGTCGTCACGAGCCGTCCAGATGCCGCCATAGCCGACGTGCTCGCCGCGACGCACCGTGCGCAGCGCGATGATCGTGCTCAGCAGCTGCATTGCCGGCCGCAGGCCGTGGTCCGTGCCGGCCTGGTCCGCGAACGGCGATACGCCGTACAGCAGGATCCCGGGGCGCACCCAGTCCGCATGACTGTCCTCGCGCCACAACAGCCCCGCGGAGTTCGCGACGCTGCGCTCGCCCGGCAGGTCGCCGAGCGCCGCGGCGAACAGTTCCAGCTGCCTCGCCGTCACCGCGGCGTCACGCTCGTCAGCGCAGGCAAGATGCGTCATCAGGCGCACCGGCGGCGTGACCATCGGGCAGGCCGCGAGCCGCAGCGCCGCGGCGCGCGCCGCATCGGGCGGGAACCCCAGCCGGTTCATGCCTGTATCGAGCTTCAGCCAGGCCTGCACCGGGCGCGGCAGCTGCGCGGCCTCGACCATCGCGAGCTGTTCGGCCGAATGCACGACGAGCTCGATGCCGAGCGAGGCCGCCAGCGGCAGCTGGCCGGCATGAAACGCGCCCTCGAGCAGCACGATGCGCTGCTCCAGGCCGGCGTCGCGCAGCGCCACGGCTTCCTCGATGCGCGCGACCGCAAGGGCATCCGCCTCCCTGAGGGCCCGGGCGGTGCCGACCAGGCCGTGGCCGTAGGCGTTCGCCTTGATCACGGCCATGACGCGCGCGCGCGGCGCCAAGCGGCGCGCCACCCGGAGATTGTGCTGGAGGGCGGCCGTATCGACCGTGGCCCGCGCGGCGCGCGTCACCCGGCGATCACCCGAACGGGCCGCTGCCGTAGGAATCCGGCATGAAGTTCTCGAATTTCGTGTACTCGCCGAGGAAGGTGAGCTGCACGTCGCCGATCGGGCCGTTGCGCTGCTTCGCGATGATGATGTCGGCGATGCCCTTGCGCGGGGAGTCCTTGTTGTAGACCTCCTCGCGGAAGATGAACGCGATCAGGTCGGCGTCCTGCTCGATCGCGCCGGACTCGCGCAGGTCGGACATCACCGGGCGCTTGTCGGTGCGCTGCTCGACGCTGCGGTTCAGCTGCGACAGCGTGATGACCGGCAGCTCGAGTTCGCGAGCCAGCGCCTTGAGCGAGCGCGAGATTTCCGAGATTTCGGTGGCGCGGTTTTCCGCGCTGCCATGCACCTGCATCAGCTGCAGGTAGTCGACGACGATCAGGTCGAGGCCGTGCTCGCGTTTCAGGCGGCGCGCCCGCGCGCGCAGCTCCGTAGGGTTCAGCGCCGGGGTGTCGTCGATGAACACCTTGGCCTTCGACATCACCGACACCGCCGAGTTGATGCGGCTCCAGTCCTCGTCGGAAAATCGGCCGCGGCGAAGGTTCGACTGGTTGACCCGTCCCAGCGACGAGATCATGCGAAAGGACAGCTGCTCGGCCGACATCTCCATGCTGAAAATCGCGACCGAGGCGCCCGCGCCGATTGCGGCATGCTCGGCGATGTTGACCGCGAAGCTCGTCTTGCCCATCGACGGCCGGCCCGCGACGATCACGAGATCGCCGGGATGCAGTCCGGCGGTCATGCCGTCGAAGTCCTTGAAACCGGTCGACAGCCCGGTGACGTCGCCCTGGTTCTTCTGCAGTTCGTCGAGGCGATCGATGGTCTTGCCGAGAATGCGCTTCAGCGGCTGGAAGCCAGAGCCGCGCCGCTTGCCCTGCTCGGCGATCTCGAAGACCTGCCGCTCGGCCTCGTCCACCAGCTGGCTCGCATCGCGCCCCTCCGGCTGGTAGGCGCTGGTGGCGATCTCGCCGCCGATGCGGATCAGCTCGCGCAGCATGGCGCGCTCGCGCACGATGCCGGCGTAGGCGCGGATGTTGGCCGCGCTCGGAGTCTCGCGCGCGAGCTGGCCGAGATACGCGAGGCCGCCGGCCGCCTCAAGCTGCCCGCTGCGATCGAGGAACTCCGACACGGTGACCGCATCCGAGGGTTCGTTGCGCTCGGCAAGCTCGCCGATCGCGCCGAAAATCAGGCGATGGTCGCGCCGATAGAAATCACTTGCCGACACCGCGTCGGCGATCGTGTCCCAGGCACTGTTGTCGAGCATCAGCCCGCCGAGCACGGACTGCTCCGCCTCCACGGAATGCGGCGGCAATCGCAGCGCTTCGGGGCTGCGCGCGGGGAACGCGGATTCAGGAGTGCCGGCCAACGCGATGCTACCTGGCTCGTGGCTGGGTGTCCGTCACCTTAGCACAGGGCAGCGGCCGCGGGACCGGGGTTCCGCAGCCGTCCCTTTATTCCTCGGCCTCGATCGTCACGAAGATCGGCACCGAGACCTCGGAGTGCAGGTGCACTTCGACCTCGTGCTCGCCGATCACGCGCAACGGCCCGTCCGCGAGGCGCAGCTCGCTGCGCTCGATGACGACGCCGACGGCCTCGGCCGCCTCGGTGATGTCCACCGGGCCGACGGATCCGAACAGCTTGCCCTCGGAACCGGCCTTGGCACGGATCATGAGCTTCAGCCCGGTGATTTTTTCAGCGCGCGCCTGCGCCTCGGTGATGACCGCGGCGGCCTTCGCCTCGAGCTCGGCGCGGCGCGCCTCGAACTCGGCGATGTTCTCGGCCGTGGCGCGGGTGGCCTTGCCCTGGGGCAACAGGTAGTTGCGCGCGTAGCCCGGCTTCACCTTGACCTTGTCGCCGATGCCACCGAGGTTCTCGACCTTGTCCAGCAGAATGACTTCCATCTTCCTCGTCCTCGTTGTCCCCCGGCTTCGAACCCCGGGGCATTGGTGATCAAACCTTGCCCGCAGCCCTCCGCCGCAGGTCCATCAACGTATCGGCCAGTCCGTACATCGCAAAACCCATCATCGCCCAGGGCGACAACACCACCAGCGCCGACCAGCCCGCAAACAACCAGGCCCGGTGCATGCCCTTGGCCCGCACGATGCCGTGCATGACCGCGATACCCTGCACCAGCAATCCGCTCACGGCCGCCAGGGCCACCGCCGCGGCAACCGGGTGGCCGGTCGTGAATGCGCCGGCGATCGCCAGCGCGCTGACGCCGCCGAGCACCGGCCCGAGCTGCAGCTCGCGAAACGCCTCGCCGAACGCGCCGGGGCGTGCCAGCCCCGCATGCAACCACATGCCGAGAAACAACCCGGCAAGGGTCACCAGCAGCAGCGACGCCGCGATGATACCCGGCAGCAGCGCCAGCAGGCGATCCGCCAGCATGCCCGGATCGGCCCCCGTCTGCGCCGCCAGCGGCGCAACCATCGTCGTGACCAGGTCGAGCCAGGTCTCGCCCTGCACCGGCGCCACGATCGCCCAGGTGCCGGCCAGCAGGATCGCGCCGGTCGTCGCAAGGCGCGCCGCCGTCGACAGCGAGCCGCTGCTGATCAGGAACTGGACGACGGCGATCGTCGGCGCCCAGATCATCACTGCCGACAACACCCCGGCCGTCGGGTGCGCGCCCGAGGCCCATGCCACCGCGGCCAGCAGCGCAGCGGCGATCGCGCCGGTCCGCCAGGCCGCCCCCGGACCGCGCTGCAACGCGACCAGCACCAGCATGGCGCAGCTGGCCGGCGCCAGCAGCGGCAACAGCACGAGACCGGCCGCCATCAACGCGGCGCGGAAGTCGCGTTCCGTGATCCAGCGGGCGAACTGCAGCATCAGGCGACCCCGTGCCCCTCGCGCGAGGGGCGCCGGGCAGCGCCGACCGTCAGTGACGGTCGGTATAGGGCAGCAGCGCCAGGAACCGCGCGCGCTTGATCGCGACCGCGAGCTGGCGCTGGTAGTTCGAGCGCGTCCCGGTGATCCGGCTCGGGACGATTTTCCCGGTCTCGGTCACGTAGGCCTTGAGGGTGGCGAGATCCTTGTAATCGATCTCGACGACCTTGTCTGCCGTGAAGCGGCAGAACTTTCTCCTGCGAATGAATCGCGACATGTTCTTGCCCTCCTCAGGCCGCAGCCGACTTGCCGCGCGAGCGACGGGCATCGCCATCGTCGTCGCCGTCGTCGGAATCGTCATCATCAGCAAGGTCATCATCGTCACGACCACGGCGGGAACGGCCCTCGCCGCGCTCCTCTTCCGGCTTGGCCATCGGCGAAGCCTCGGTGACGGCCTCGTCCCTGGCGATGACCAGGTGGCGCAGCACGGCGTCGTTGAAGCGGAAGGCCCCGGTCAGCTCGTCCAGCGTCGGCTTGTCGCATTCGACATTGAGCAGGACGTAGTGGGCCTTGTGGACCTTGTGGATGGGGAACGCGAGCTGTCGCCGGCCCCAGTCCTCCTGGCGGTGGATGCTGCCCCCGTCGCCCTCGATCATCCCGCGGTAGCGTTCGATCATGGCGGGGACCTGCTCGCTCTGGTCCGGGTGGACCAGGAACACGATCTCGTAGTGCCGCATGTTGTCTCCCTTCGGATTGGTTCAGCCACCCGCCCGGCATGGCGGTGTGGCAGGGAAATCGCCCGGGCACAATGCCCGTGCGAAGCCGCGCAGCATAACGGATCAGGCCCCCGCGGCGCAATCTCGGGCGCGAGCTGCCGATTCCCGGCCGGATCGCCTGGCGCGGACCGCGCCTGCTGGTGCAGTTAGCGCCTGGCGAGCGCCAGGTAGAGCAGGACCCCGGCAGCGACCGAGACGTTCAGGCTCGCGACGCTGCCTTTCATTGGCAGGCTGACCAGCAGATCACAGGTCTCCCGTGTCAGGCGGCGCAGCCCGCCGCCCTCCCCGCCGAGCACCAGCGCCAGCGGGCCGGCCAGGTCCGCCTCGAATGCCGGCGGCGCGCCGGCCTCGGCGCCGATCAGCCAGATGCCGCGCGACTTCAGGTTCCGGAGGCAGCGCGCAAGGTTGACGACGCGGATCAGCGGCACGGTCTCGGCGGCCCCGGCGGCGGCCTTGCGGGCCGCCGGCGTCAGGCCGGCCGCCCGGTCGCGCGGGATGATGACCGCATGGACCCCGGCGGCGTCGGCGGTGCGCAGGCAGGCGCCCACGTTGTGCGGGTCCTGGACGCCGTCGAGCACCAGCAACAGCGGCGGCCCCTCCAGCCTGTCCAGCAGCGCCTCGAGGTCGTTCTCGTCGAGCGGGGCGGCTGCCGCGAGGCGCGCGACGACGCCCTGGTGCGCGCCGCCGGCGGCCATGCCGTCGAGCGTGTCGCGCCGCACCGCCTGGCAGGCGATACCGTGCTCGCGCGCCAGCGCAAGTACGCCCTCCATGCGCTCGTCGTGCCGCCCGCCGAGATGCCAGAGCTCGAGCACGCGTTCGGGGTTACGTGCCAGCGCCTCGCGCACCGCGTGCAAGCCCCAGGCGAGCTGCTGTTCGCTCACCGCCTGTGCGGCCGGCGGCCACGACGGCCCTTGGCCGGCGGCGGCGACTCCTCGGCCAGCTCGAAGTCGATCTTGCGGTCGTCGAGGCTGACGCGCAGCAACCGGACGCGCAGCCGGTCGCTGAGGCGGAACACCCGCCCGGTGCGCTCGCCGATCAGGCGCTGGTGGACCGGGTCGCGCTTGTAATAGTCGCCGCCCAGCGAACTGATGTGCACGAGGCCGTCGATCTGGAATGCCGGGATCTGGACAAACAGGCCGAAGTCCACGACACCGGTGACGAGCACGTCGAATTCCTCGCCGACGCGCTCCAGCATGAATTCGCACTTCAGCCAGTCCATCGCCTCGCGCGTCGCCTCGTCCGCGCGCCGCTCAGTCGCGGAGCAATGCCGCCCGAGCCCTTCCATTTCCTGCTTGCCGTGCACGAACTCGCCCGGGCTCCCGCCGTTCAGCAGGTGGCGGATCGCGCGGTGCACGAGCAGGTCGGGGTAACGGCGGATCGGCGAGGTGAAGTGTGCGTAGCGCTCCAGCGCCAGGCCGAAGTGGCCGATGTTTTCGGGCTGGTAGGCGGCCGCGCTCATCGAGCGGAGGATCACAGTCTCGATCAGGTCCGCGTCCGGCCGGTCGGCCACCTCGCGTACCAGGGCGGACAGGTGCTTCGGCTCCAGGCGCTCGCGGGTCGGCAGCGACAGGCCGAACGCGGACAGGAATTCCTTCAGCGTCCCGAGCCGGTCCTCTTCGGGCGGCGCATGCACCCGGTACAGCGCCGGGATCTTGTGCTTTTCGAGGAAACTCGCCGCCTCGACATTCGCCGCGATCATGCATTCCTCGATGATGCGGTGGGCGTCGTTGCGATGGCGCGGCTCGACGCGCGCGACATGGCCCTTCGGGTCGAAGATCATCGCGACCTCGGGCAGATCGAAATCGACGGCGCCGCGCCGGGCCCGGGCCTTTGCCAGCACCCGCCAGGCGGCATGCAAGTGCTCGAGCTGCGGCAACAGCTTCGCATGGCGACGCCGCAGTTCGGGGTCGCCCTCGACCAGGATTGCCGCCACTTCGTCATAGGTCAGGCGCGCGGCGGAGCGCATCAGGCCCTCGTAGAAACGTGCCTCGCGCACCTTGCCACCTGCGGCGATCCGCATGTCGCAAACCATGCACAAGCGATCCACTCCCGGGTTCAGCGAGCACAGCCCGTTCGACAGGTTTTCCGGCAGCATCGGGATGACCTTGCGCGGGAAATACACCGAGGTGCCGCGCTCGCGCGCCTCGGCGTCGAGCGCGCCGCCCGGCGGCACGTAGGCCGAGACGTCGGCGATCGCGACGATCAGGCGCCAGCCGGTGCCATCCGGCTCGCACCAGACGGCGTCGTCAAAGTCCTTTGCGTCCGCGCCGTCGATCGTGACCAAGGGGATCTCGCGCAGGTCCTCACGCGCGCGCTTGGCGGCCGGCCGCACCCGGTCGCCCCAGGCCTCGGCCTCGGCAAGCGCCTCGTCCG
Source organism: uncultured Thioalkalivibrio sp. (assembly GCA_964462675.1). Taxonomy (GTDB): domain Bacteria; phylum Pseudomonadota; class Gammaproteobacteria; order Steroidobacterales; family XN24; genus XN24. The sequence continues at coordinate 33,175 of CAYWYS010000012.1, read as the reverse complement.
GCCAGCGGAACGGCAAGTTGTGGGCGCGCATCGCAATCTCGGTCTCGATGCCGGGCCCGCCTGCCTCACCGAGGTTCTCGATGACCCGCCCGATCGGCTGGGTGTCGCGGCTCGGCGGCTCGGTCAACTCGACGACGACAATGTCGCCCGGCTTGACACCCTTGGCGCCGGACGGCGGCACGGCGACGCTCTGGCTGAAGCGGCGGTTGTCCGGGATCACGAAGCCGACGCCGCTCTCGCGCACGTAGCGGCCGACGATCTCGCGGGTATTCCGCGCCAGCACCTCGACCAGCTTGCCCTCGGCACGGCCCCGCTCGTCGGTGCGTGCAATGCGCACCGCGACCTTGTCGCCGTGCAGGACCTCGCGCATTTCGCGCGGTGGCAGGTAGACGTCCTCGCCGCCGTTGTCGGGCGTCACGAAGCCGTAGCCGTCGCGGTGCCCGCTGACGATGCCCGTGACCAGGCCGAGATGTGCGACGAGGCAGTAGTGCCCACGCCGATTGGCAATGATCTGGCCGTCGCGAATCATCGCGCGCAGCCGGTTGCCGAGCGCGCTGCGGACCGCCTCGTCGTCGATGCGCAGCGCATTGAACAGCGCCTTCGGCTCGAGCGGCCGGCCGACCGACTCGAGCGCCGCGAGAACCTCCTCGCGCGAAGGTATCGTGACGCTGTGGCGCGGCCCCTCGGCCGCACCGCGGCGCGCCCGGATCTGCGTGCCGCCGCGTCTGCCGGATTCTTTCATGTCAGCCCCTGGGAAGTGTGGTTTGAGACGGCGCGGGAACCATCCCGGCCGCGTTGACAAGGATACACGCCAGCCGTATCCTGCGCGTCCCGTTCGGGCAGGGTTCCCCTGCCGATGCCTCGTGCCGAGGTGGCGGAATTGGTAGACGCGCTGGCTTCAGGTGCCAGTGGGGGTAACCCCGTGGAGGTTCAAGTCCTCTCCTCGGCACCACTTGGGCTCGCCGCGGCGTTCGCACAGGCGCTGCCACCCTGCACACGTATCGCCCGCCGCTCCGTGTGCTTAAATCAAGCCCATGCTTGACATCAGCGGGATAGAAACGCGCTACGCCAAGAGCGGTGAACTCAACATCGCTTACCAGGAGTTCGGCGCGGGCGACCTGCGGCTCGTGCTGATCCCGGGTTGGGCGTCGCACGTCGAAAACATCTGGACACTGCGGGAATTCGCCGCGTTCGGGGTCAAGCTGGCGCAGTTCGCGCGCGTCATCGTGCTCGATCGGCGCGGCACCGGGCTGTCGGACCCGGTCGCCAATCCGCCGACGCTCGAGGAGCGCATGGATGACGTGCGGGCGGTGATCGATGCTGCCGGCTGGGAGCGCGCGGTCATCTGGGGTATATCGGAAGGCGGACCGATGGCGATGATGTTCGCCGCCACCTATCCCGATCGCGTGCAGGCGCTCGTGCTGTACGGTACATTCGCGCGCTTCACCCGCGCCGACGATTACCCGCATGGCATGCCGCCCGAGGTGAACCAGCGCTGGATGGCCGGGCTCGAGCGTGCCTGGGGGTCCGGCGAGCCATCCCGCCAGTTTGCGCCAAGCCTGGTGACCGATGCCGCCGTCATGCGCAATCTTGCCCGGCTGGAACGCATGGCGATGAGCCCCGGCACGGCGCGCAAGCTGTTCGGGCTGCTGGCGGAGACCGATGTGCGGCACGTGCTTCCTGCCATTCGGGTCCCGACGCTGATCCTGCATCGCGCTGGAGACCAGCCAGTACGGGTGGGGAACGCGCGTTACCTGGCCGGGCGCATTGCGGGCGCGAAATACGTCGAGCTGCCCGGGGACGACCACTTGCTGTGGCTGGGGGACGTGGATGCGTTGCTCGGCGAGGTGCGCCAGTTTCTCACCGGCGAGCGTGCTGCGCCGGAGTCTGATCGAATCCTGACGACCATTCTCTTTTGCGACATCGCCGATTCGACCCGGCGCGCGGCCGAGCTGGGCGACCACGAGTGGAAAGAGCTGTTGTTGAGATTCTATGCATTGGCAGAGGACAAGTTGCGCCATTTTCGCGGGCGTCTCCTGGACACTGCCGGCGATGGCCTCTTTGCCGCGTTCGACGGTCCGGCGCGCGCCGTGCGTTGCGGTGCCGCGCTGGCCGACGAGGCACAATCGATAGGTTTGCCGCTGAGGGTGGGCGTGCACACCGGCGAATGCGAGGTGTTCGGCGATAAGTACAGCGGGATCGCCGTGCACCTGGGTGCGCGCGTGGCCGCGGCGGCAGAACCCGGGCAAGTGCTGGTGACATCGACCGTCAAGGATCTGGTGGCGGGATCAGGCTTGCAGTTCGAGGATCTCGGGCTGCGCACGCTCAAGGGTGTGCCGGAGCAGTGGCGGCTGTTCGTCAACCGGGGGGCTCGGCCGACAGGCTAGCCGGTCAGCGGCCCGGTCCAGGCGCTGGCATATAGACTTCTCGCGGTCGCAGCCCTGATGTTTGTATCAGGTAAGGGTCGGCCACGCGGCTCGCAGTGAACGTTGGTCGAGCGGAGCGGATCTCCGCCAGGCGTATGGCAGAAGAGCTGAACAGGAACGCGCCGGGCAGCGAAGCGATGACCACGCATGCGTGGGCGAGGATGGAGAAGGTGAACGCCTGCGTCTGGGGCACACCGAACATTGACGCGACCATCACCACCGAGAACTCGCCGAGCAGCCAGCCGTCGAGGAGCATGGCGAACTTGCGGACACACTGCGCGACCGACAAGGCGGCAAACAGCATGATCACGGGCGTCTCGACGCCGATGGCCAGCGCGGCGCCCAGCCACATCAATACCTGCACGACCTGCTCGACGATGCAGAAGAGAAAATGCCGGCTGAGTATCCGCGGTGCGTCGCGGAAGCTCGAATAGTGGGCGTAAATGCCGGTGAGCACTGGCCGCACGCGCGCCGGCAGCAGGTGAATGAGCCAGCTTGCCAAGGGGCGATGCAGTGAGATCGCCAGGCCGGCAACAGCCGCGAGCAGCAGCGAGGGCACCAGCGCGAACAGCCACCACTGTTCCAGGCCGTAGCGCTGCGTGAGCAGCAGGCCCAGGCCGAACAGTGCCAGCACGATTGCGGCAAGCATCGCCACCAGTTTCTCCACGACCATCGTGGCCAGCACGCCGTTGGTTTCGTGGAAGCGCCTGGAAATCAGCACCGCACGCAGCGCGTCGCCGCTCAGGCTGCTCGGAATGAACCGCTCGAGAAAGGCCACCTGGTAGTACGCACCGAGCACGGCGCCGAAAGTCGCGGTGCTCCGGACGTAGCGGAGCAGCTGCAGCCACTTGCCGGCCATCAGGAAGCGATCCAGGGTCGACAATCCCATCACGAGCGCGACCCACTGCCAGTGCACGCCGGTCACGGCCCGGGCGAACTCATGGAAGTCAATGAAATGCCACGCGGCCGTGAGCACGGCAGCGAGAATCGCGCCATGCCAACCGAGTTTCGCCAGGACTTTAGGATATTTCTGCAAGCTCCCGGCCCAATAGTCCGCAGGAACGGCAGACCATGGACCCGGTTCCAGCCACAGTCTGTACGGCACGCAACGGACTGTCCGCCACGAGTCATGGCGCGCGCGACTCGAGCGCCTGGCCATGAGTCCCGGCGAATTTGCTGCAATCTATCCGTCGACCTACGACCTCGATATACGCCCGGTGATCGGCACGATCCGCGTGCCGACGTTGGTGCTGCACCGCAGTGAAAACTGGTACATGCGCGTCGGCAACGGGCGCTACCTGGCCGAGCACATCGTCGGCGCCACGCTGATCGAATTGCCCGGCCGAGACCATTTTTTTTCACGCCGGCGACAGCGCCGCGATGATCGACCACATCCAGGAATTCCTTACCGGTACCCGCGAGGCGCCCGACCATGACCGCGTCCTGGCCACCGAGCTGTTCACCGACATCGTTGCCGCCACCACCCACGCCGAGCGCCTCGGCGACCGGAACTGGCGCGGCGTGCGTTGTGCGCTGGCCATCCGCGACGTCGTGCGCACGCTCGGCCTCGAAGTCCGCGCCGGCGTGCACATCGGTGAGTGCGAACTCATGGGCGAAAAAGTGGGCGGCATCGCGGTCCACACCGCGGCGCGCATCATGGCCAAGTCAAGGCCGGGCGGCGTACTGGTATCGAGGACAGTCAAGGACCTCGTGGCCGGCTCGGGCCTGGTATTCGAGGAGGCCGGGCGGCACGCACTGCGAAGCGTCGCCGAGGAATGGGACCTGTACTTCGCAGTGAGCCGCCCGCTTGCTCAGCACGCGCTGGTCCAGTCCGCGTAGTCGACCGGTCCGGGCCGAGGCATTTTTCATCGCGGCGAGCTAGACTGCGTCGATAACGAATCCAGAGGAACAGATCATGCAAGTCACGGACCTGTTGAACCAGATGGGGGGCCTGCAAGCGGTCGCGCGCGAGCTCGGCGTCAGCGAGTCGCAGGCGCAGAACGGCGCCGCAGCGCTGCTGCCGGCTATCCTGGGCGGCTTCAAGAACCAGGCCCAGGCGCAACCCACGGGACTGGCCGGACTGGCCGGTATGCTCGGGCGCCTGGGTGGCGGCGGGCTGATGGACGAAGTGCTGAGCGCCAAGCCGACCAACGTGAATCACGGCAACGACGTACTCGGCCAGATCTTCGGGTCCAAGGATGTCAGCCGCACGGTCGCCCAGAATGCGGCCGGCCAGACCGGGCTCGATCCGGCCGTGCTCCAGAAAATGCTGCCCATGCTCGCGATGCTGGTCGCGGGCTTCATGAGCAAGCAGGGTGCCGCCGCCGGCGCGCAGCCGGCGCAGGCGACAGGCATGCAGGGCAACGACCTCGGCGGCATGCTCGGACAGATGCTCGGTGGGCAGGCGCCGTCGCAGGCCGCGGGCAGCGGCAGAAGCAGCGCCGGCGGCCTTGCTGCCATGCTGGATCTCGACGGCGACGGTAATCCGCTCAACGACATTCTCGGCATGGTCGGAAAGATGCGGCGTTAAGCGCCGCATCAGCCGGCAATCACGGACGCTTCACTGGCGCTGCCCGCCAGTCATTCGCTGTGGCTTTCCATCACGACATCGTCATGTCGGAATGTTATTCTATGCTGCATTGCGCCATGCTGGCACGTCACCGCTGTGCCGGTGCGCGCGTGGCTTCAACGAGGAACTCCCTGTGACAGACATCGGCAAGCAGCTCAGCCGCAGCCACGACATCGCCACCAAGGTCACGCAGGTGCTGCAGAAGCGCGCCAACGCGGCGCGCCGGCGCTTCACCGAGCGCGTCCAGGAAGCCTATACGAAACAACTCGCCGAGCTCGTCTCCAAGCCGATGTCACCCTGGGAGGCATTGAACGAGTGGTCGCGTTACGGCGTCGATTTTGCACAGCGCTCGGTGCTGTTCTGGGACACGCTCCGCCAACGCGGCAAGCAGTACCTCGAGCATGAGCGCCAGGGCCTGCCGCCGGTACTGCACTTCGAATACGAAACGCTGCTCGACGGTCGCCAGTTCGAGCGGCCCGTCAACTACGCGCTGCTGCGGATCATTCCGCCCGCGGGCGTGACCGTGGACCCGCAGCGGCGCCCATACGTGATCATCGACCCGCGCGCCGGTCACGGCGCCGGGATCGGCGGGTTCAAGGACGATTCCCAGGTCGGCGTCGCGCTGCGCCACGGCCACCCGGTCTACTTCATCATGTTCTTCCAGCATCCCGAACCGGGCCAGACGCTGCTCGACGTCTGCACCGCCGAGGCCCGGTTCGTGCGCCGGGTCCGCGAGCTGCATCCCGACAGCCCGAAGCCGGCGATCGTCGGCAACTGCCAGGGCGGCTGGGCAGCCATGATGCTCGCCGCGGCGCATCCCGAGGACATGGGCCCGATCGTCATCAACGGCGCGCCGATGTCCTACTGGGGCGGCGCCTGGAGCGAGGGCGAAGGCGACAACCCGATGCGCTACGCGGGCGGCGCGCTCGGCGGCACCTGGCTCGCGTCGATGATGGCGGACATCGGCAACGGCGTGTTCGACGGCGCCTGGCTGGTCCAGAACTTCGAGAGCCTGAATCCCGCGAACACGCTGTGGGGCAAGTTCTACCAGGTGTTCTCGAACGTCGACACCGAGCCGCCGAGATTCCTTGAGTTCGAGCGCTGGTGGGGTGGCTTCTACCTGATGAACCGCGAAGAGATCGAGTGGATCACGCAGAACCTGTTCGTCGGCAACAAGCTGTGGGACGGCGACCGCACGGGCAGCGCGGGCCAGGGATTCGACCTGCGCGACGTCAAGTCCCCGATCGTCCTGTTCGCCTCGATGGGCGACAACATCACGCCGCCACAGCAGGCCTTCAACTGGGTCGCGGACATCTACGAATCGACCTACGACATCAAATCGCGCGGCCAGGTCATCGTCGGCCTGCTGCACCAGGACGTCGGTCATCTCGGCATCTTCGTGTCCGGCAAGGTCGCCAAGCGGGAGCACACGCAGATCGTCTCGGTGCTGAAGTCGATCGAGTCCTTGCCGCCGGGTCTGTACGGCATGGAGATCCTCGAGACGCAGGACCAGGACGGCAACCCCGTCTATGACGTGCGCTTCGAGGAGAAGAGCCTCGAGGAAATCTGCCAGCGGCTGAACCGCTTCCGGCGTGCCGACGAGAAGCCGTTCAGGGCAGTGGCCGCGCTGTCCGACTTCAACCAGCGGGCCTACGAGCTGTTCGCGCAGCCGCTCGTGCAGGCGATCGCCAACGACTACACCGCCAGGCTCTCGCGCGAGCTTCACCCGCTGCGCGTCGAGCGCTGGGGCCTGTCCGACATGAACCCGCTGATGGGCTGGCTCGGCCCGGCAGCCGAGAAGATCAGGGCGGAGCGCAAGGCCCTTGGCCCGGAAGCGCCAGGCCGGCGCGTGGAACGGATGTACTCCGAACTGGTCAAGGCCTCGCTCGACCTGTTCCGCGACATGCGCGACGCGCTCAGCGAAGCGGTGTTTTTCCAGGTCTACGGCAACATGTTCTCGCTGTACCTGGCGGACCGGCACGCCGAGCATGCGCCGGCCGCCGGTGGGACCGATCCGCGCGAGCTGCCCGTCGTCAAGGAAGCCCTGGCGGCCATCGAGCGCGGCAGCTACGCGGAAGCAGTCGCGCGGATGGGCGCCCTGCTCGCGGCCGACGACCAGTACGTGCCGCTCGCGACGCTCGAGCTGAAGCGGGACCTGATGGCAGAGTACGCCGCGCTGTTGCCGGACCTGCCGCAGGACACGCGCCGCCGCGTGCGTGGCGAGCAGGACATCATCGTCCGCTATGCGCGCGAGCAGGCGATCGCGACGCTGCCGAAGCTGCTGGCGGACCCGGCGGATCGCCAGCGCTTCCTGATGCTCGCCAGCAAGCTGCGGGCCGATCCGCGCCTGCTCGGACATGCCGTCAGCGACTATGACGTTGCGGTCATCGCGGCAGTAAAAAAGGTGCTGGGCGTCCCGCCTGTGCGCCGCCCCGGCGCGAAAAAGCCGGTGGCGAGAAAGTCGCTGGCCAGGCCGGCGCCGGCCACGCGCGCGGCCGCAAAAGCTGCGCCGGCCAAGCGGGCGCCGGCGAAGCGCAAGCCTCGGCCCTGAGCGCGGGCCTGTATCCCCGGTTCCGCATCGGCCTCACATCGGAGACGCGACATGGCAGTCGACATTCCCCGCCCCGTGTTGAAGGATCGCAAGGCGCTCGTCACCGGCATCGCCAACGAGCACTCCATCGCCTTCGGCTGCGCCAGCGCGTTCCGGGAGCTGGGCGCAGAGGTGGCTGTTACCTACCTGAACGACAAGGCCAGGCGCTTCGTCGAGCCGCTCGCGCAGCAACTCGCCGCGCCGATCTTCGCGCCGCTCGACGTCGCCGTGCCCGGCCAGCTGGAGTCGGTATTCGGGCAGATCAGGGAGCAATGGGGACGGCTCGACATCCTGGTGCACTCGATCGCCTGGGCGCCGAAGGAAGATCTCGATGGCGGGCTGCTGGACTGCTCGGCCGAGGGCTTCAAGCAGGCCATGGACATTTCCTGTCACTCGTTCATTCGCATGGCAAGGCTCGCCGCACCGCTGATGACCGAGGGCGGGACCATGTTCGCGATGAGTTATCTCGGCGCCAACCGGGTCGTGCCGAATTACAACGTCATGGGGCCGGTCAAGGCCGCGCTCGAGGCCGCCTGCCGGTACCTCGCCTACGAGCTGGGCCCGCGGGGGATCAGGGTGCATCCAGTCTCGCCGGGGCCGTTGAAGACCCGCGCGGCATCCGGCCTCAAGGATTTCGACCTGCTGCTCAGCGAGGCGGCAGCAAAGGCGCCGGTCGGCGAACTCGTCGACATCATGGACGTCGGCTTCGCCTGCGCCTACCTGGCCACGCCCTACGCGCGTCGCCTGACCGGCGACACGCTGTACGTCGACGGCGGCGTGAACATCATGGCCTGACGGCGGTGCCGCGCGCCCGCCGTGCAACGCGCAGCACGAGTGCGGCCAGCGCGCCGCCGAGGGCCCCATACAGGTGCGCTTCGACGATCGTGGCGCCGCCCAGCCACTCACCGGCGGGCGCGCCGGCCCACTGTTCCCAGCCAAGCTTGAGCGCGACCAGCAGCACAATCAGCCAGTCGCCGCGCCGCCCCAGCAGTGCGCCCGCCACCAGCAGGCCATGCAGCATCCCGGACAGGCCGACATACCACTCCACCCTGGGCGCCAACGCCAGCAGTCCGCAGCCCACTGTGAGCATCGTGACGACGCAGCAAAGCAGCCACTCGCGCCAGCCGGCGTTGCGTCCGACCAGCCCCCAGACGAGGCCCAGTCCCGTCAGGTTGAGCGCCAGGTGCAGGCCGCCTAGGTGCAGGAACTGGCCAGTCAGCAGTCGATGGATCTCACCGTCGAGAATCGCGCTCCTGTCATAGCGCAACGACGACTCGGGCGATCCTCCGGCAAGCCAGGCAAGCGACGCGAGCGCGGCAATCGCCGCCGGAACCAGCCAGGGCCCAGGTGTTGACGCGTGCCGCTCCATCATCGCCGCTCAGCGCTGCGCAGCATCGCGGAGCGGTACCAGCTCGCGATCGAGCCGCACCGTCGGCGCGTTGATCATGACGGCACGGCCGGCATAGCGGGCGTCGCGGAAGCGCACGAGGTGGCCGTCGGCGTCCGACTCGATTTCGGCATAAGGGAATCGCGACCAGCTCAGGAAGCGGCGTGCCTGCAGCTCGCGCGCCGCCGCCTCGTAGACCGGATCGCCGCCCATGCGCCGAATGGACCCGGTCGCCAGGGTGAAGCGGGGGCGCGCCAGCCAGTGCCAGGAACCGAGATAGTAGGTCTCCTCGGTCACGGCCACGACACTGCCGGCCAAGGGATTGGCGGGCGCCGGCCCCACCATGACATCGCTCACGGGGCCAATGCCCCGCGCCGCCAGTTCGGCGCGCACCTCGGCCCGCGCGGGCAGGTTGGCCGCGAGGCTGGCCCCCATGTACAGCCCGGTGGCGATCAGCGCGATGCGTGCAGGCCGCTCGATCACGCCGTGCCGTCGCAACCCGCGGGACCCGGCCGCGCGTACCGCCAGCAGCGCGCCGAGCCAGGCGATCCAGACCACGCGCGCCGGCGTCGGCACCTGCGGGTTGGTCAGCACGAGGTAGGACGCCAGCGCCCAGAACGCCGCCCAGCCGGCCAGCGACGCAAGGCGTTGCGAGCAGCCCAGGAACACGACGCCGCCGAGCGCGAGCCAGACCCACGGATCGATGATGAACAGCGCATCGCCGTAGAACCAGCGGCCATCGAAGGGCATCAGCCAGCGCATGCCGTAGTTGTTGAGCCAGTCGAGCAGCGGATGCGTGGCGACGCCCAGCGCAGCGAGCGCAAGCAGCGGCCCGCCGCGCGCCCGCTCCGCGCCCGGTCTTCGCGGCTGCCGCACCCATCGATCCCACGCCAGCAACAGGCCGGTCACCAGCAACGGCAGCACGGCCATCGCGAGCACACCGTGGGTCCAGCCCCGCCGATGGGCAAGCGCGGCCGAATCGCCGGCAAACATCAGCACCGCATCCACGTCCGGCGCATTGGCGCCGATGACCAGCGCAGCCGTGGCGAGCGGCGTTACCCGCCGCAGGCCCGCAGCCGCAAGCGCTGCGCCGGTGAAGGTGTGGGCGAGCGGATCCACCCGCGAATCAATGCCCTGGCGGGGCGCTCATGGCGCATAGGTAATTACCCCGATTCAACCATCCTGCAGCCATCATTAACTTGACCTCCGGGGCCGAAGCCCACCGTCACCCATGCCTTCGCCGACCAAGTAACGCGAATCCGGCAATCTTGGAGTCAATCATGCGTTACCTCATCGCTTTTGTCGCCGCCGCAATGCTCGTCGGCGCCGCCGTGTCCATCGGCGCCCAGTCGCCTGGCACCGCCGCGGCACCCGCCCCGGCCGCCAGCGTGCCATCTGAGTGGGAACTCGGCGAGGGCAACCTGAAGTACCGGAACCTGCCGCAGTACAAGTCGTACCTGCTGAACAACGACGACACCCAGATGACCGAGTACGCGGGCTCGGTGCCGCACCAGAAGCACAATGACTTCGATCCGCTGCCGCGCGGCTACCAGCATGCCCAGCCCTACCTGAAGAACCTGTGGCTCGGCTACCCTTTCAGCTACGAGTACAACCGCGCGCGCGGCCACACTTTCGCGATCCACGACATCACCGAGATCGACCGGATCAACCGCTACAGCGAGCAGGCCGGGCTGCCGACGACCTGCTACAACTGCAAGACCAACACGATGCCGCAGCTGCTGAACAAGCACGGCGACGATCTGTGGTCGATGAACTTCCACGACTTCCGCACTGTGCACGATCCCGAGCGGCACAGCATCGGCTGCACGAATTGCCACGACCCGGACAACCAGATGCGCCTGGCCATCACCAGCGTGCCGCTGGCCGAAGCGCTCGAGCGGCAAGGCAAGGACTGGCGCGAAGCATCGCGTGACGAGATGCGTTCGCTGGTCTGCGCGCAGTGCCATGTCGAGTACTACTTCGAGACCAAGGACCACGGCGTGGCGGCCAAGCCGCACTTCCCGTGGGACTACGGCATGAACCCCGAGGACATCTATCGCTTCAAGGCCGACGGCCAGCCCGAGCGCGACGGCTTCAAGGGCCCGTTCGCCGACTGGGTGCACGCCGTGTCGAAAACACCGATGGTCAAGGTCCAGCACCCGGAATACGAGATGGCCCATGACAGCGTGCATGCCCAGAACGGCGTGTCCTGCGCCGACTGCCACATGCCGCGCGTCCGGGAAGGCTCGGTCCGGATCACTTCGCATCACTGGACCTCGCCGCTGAAGAATGACGACTCGATCCGCAATGCCTGCATCGGCTGTCACACGGACCGGACGCCGGCGCAGCTGCGCGAACGCACCGAGTACAACCAGGAACGCGTCTGGCGCCAGCTGAACATCGCCCAGGAGAAGTCGGTGCGCGCGCACGAGGCCGTGCGCCAGGCGATGGAGACTCCGGGCGTCGACGAGGCGCTGCTGGCTCAGGCCCGCGAGATGGTACGCAAGGGCCAGTGGTTCTGGGACTTCGTGTCGGCGGAAAACAGTGCCGGCGCGCACAATCCCGTGAAGGCGCTCGACACCCTCGCCTCCTCGCAGCAATACAGCGACGAGGCCGTGCAGCTCGCGATGCGCGCGACGAATTTCAAGATCGCGGCGACGATGGACAAGCCGATCGAGGAACTGGTGCCGCCGATCCGCGAGCACAGCCGCAAGCTCCAGCAGAGCCAGGCGCACCTCGACTCGCACCCGTGGCTGCAGTACCTGCCGCTGTTGCCCGAGGCCGAGCTGGTCTGGGACGGCAACCAGCGGCTCCGTTGACGATCGCCGGCGGGGCCGCGGCCCCGCCGGAGCTTTCCCAGGCGCAACCTGGAGAGATGAGGATATGAGCAAACTCTGGATCGTCGTAATCGCCGTTGTGCTGCTGCTGCTGACGGTCGGCGGCGTGGCGGGCCACCAGATGACCAAGGGCGATGCCTTCTGCAGCTCCTGCCATGCCTACGAGCGCGCTTCGTGGGATCATGGCCTGCACCCGCAGGTGGGCTGCCTGGATTGCCACACCGGCGGCTTCTGGCGCGACAAGACCCAAGGCGCGCGCAAGGTGTTCCTGGTGTTCACCGGGCAGGTCAACCCGCACCATGACGTGCTGGCGAGTTACCCGGACAAGACCTTCAAGAACTGCGTCGGTTGCCACATGACCGAAGAGGCCGGCGAGCTGCGGCCGTTCTACCTGTCGCGCCATGCGGAGTACCTGCAGGCGGCGCAATACTGCGTGGCCTGCCATGAGCCGGGCCACGTGGACGAAATCCGCCGGATGCGCTACCTGAGCGTGCGGCGGGCAGCAGCGGATTAATCAAACGGATTGCTGAGGACGATCGTCTCGGCCCGGTCGGGCCCGGTGGAGATGATGTCGATCGGCACGCCGACGACCTCCTCGAGGCGGTCGAGATAGGCTCGCGCGTTGTGCGGCAGCTCTTCATAGCGCGTGATGCCGACCGTCGAGCACTTCCAACCGGGCGCGTCCTCGTAGATCGGCTCGCAATCCGCGTAATGGTCTGCAGCCAGCGGCGGCGTGTCGACGACACGCCCGCCGACCCGGTAGCCCACGCAAATGCGGATCGTGTCGATTGCATCGAGCACATCCAGCTTGGTGACGCAGAGCCCCGAGACGCTGTTCAGCGAGATGGAGCGGCGCAACGCGACCGCGTCGAACCAGCCGCAGCGCCGCGCCCGCCCGGTGACGGAACCGAATTCATGCCCCACCCGCGCGAGATGCTCACCCATTTCGTCGAACAGCTCGGTCGGGAACGGCCCCGCACCGACCCGCGTCGTGTACGCCTTGACGATGCCGAGCACATAGTCGATCGCGCGCGGCCCTATGCCCGCGCCCGTGCAGGCGCCGCCGGCCGTCGTGTTCGACGAGGTCACGAAGGGATAGGTGCCGTGGTCGATGTCCAGCAATGCGCCCTGCGCGCCCTCGAACATGACGTTGGCGCCGGTGCGGCGATAGCCGTCCAGCAGCGCGACGACGTCGGCGACCAGCGGCTGAATGCGCTCGCCGAGCGCCAGCAGGTGCTCGAGCGTCTGCTGGAAATCGACGGCATCGCGGCCGAAGTAGCGCTGCAGGACAAAATTGTGAAAATCCAGCACCTCGCCGAGCTTGGCCGCGAAGCGCTCGCGATGCGCCAGGTCAGAGACGCGCAAGGCACGCCGTGCCACCTTGTCCTCGTAGGCGGGGCCGATACCGCGCCCGGTCGTGCCAATCGCCGCGGCGCCCTTGGCATGCTCGCGCGCGAGGTCGAGCGCGACGTGCGAGGGCATGATCAGCGGGCAGGCCGGGCTGATGCGAACCCGCTCCATCACCGGCACGCCGCTGGCGATCAACTCGTCCATCTCGGCCAGCAGCGCTTCCGGCGACAGCACGACGCCGTTGCCGATCAGACAGGCGACGCCGTCGCGCAGGATGCCGGAGGGCAGCAGCCGCACGATGGTCTTCTTGCCCTCGATGACCAGCGTGTGGCCGGCGTTGTGACCGCCTTGAAAGCGCACCACGGCCGCCACCCGGTCGGTCAGGAGATCGACGATCTTGCCCTTGCCCTCGTCACCCCACTGGGTGCCGATGACGACCACGTTCTTGCCCACGCTCCCGATCCTCCCCGCCGCTCGCTCAGGAGCGGACGAACCACAACAACAGCAGGCCGGCAAGGATGCTGACGAAGCCCGCGAGCCGCAGCTTCTCTTCCGGCATCTGGGCCAGCATCGCCATCGTACGGCGCGAGCCGCGCGGATTCGCGAACGGCAGCAGGCCCTCGATCACCATCAGCAGCGCGACCGCCGACAGCAGGTCCGTCCAGTTCATCGCGCCGCCATGCCGCTCAGGGCTTACGGCCGCCCATCGGATCCTTCAGGTAACGGAAGAACTCGCCGTCGGGCTCGATGACGAGCACATCCTCACCCCGGCCGATCGACGTCCTGAACGCCTGCATGCTGCGCCAGAAATCGTAGAAATCACGGTCGCTGCCGAAGGCTTCAGCGTAGACCTCGGCCGCGCGCGCGTCGCCGGCGCCGCGGATGCGCTGCGCATCGCGCTGCGCCTCGGCGATCAGCACGGTCCGCTGCCGGTCGGCGTCCGCACGAATCCGCTCGGCGGTCTCCGCGCCCTCGGCGCGCAGCTGGGACGCGACGCGGGCGCGTTCCTGCCGCATCCTGTTGAACACGCTGTCACTGACGTCCGGCGGCAGGTCGAGCGTCTTGACGCGCACGTCGATGATTTCGATGCCCAGTTCGCGCGCAGTGCGCCCGGCAGTGCCCATCAGCTCATCGATGACCTCGCGCCGGTCGGCAGTCACGACTTCCTGCAGCGTCTGGCGCGCGAACTGCGCCCGCAGGCCGTCCTTGATGATCTCAAGCAGGCGGCTCGTGGCCAGGGTTTCGTCGCCGGCCGTGGCGCGGAAATACTGGCCAACGTCGGTGATGCGCCACTTCACGTAGAAGTCCACCCGCAGGTTCTTCTTCTCGGCAGTCAGGAACGGCTCGTTCGGGTTGTTGCGTGTCAGCACGCGATTGTCGAACTTCCGCACCGTGTTGACGAACGGCATCTTGAAGTGCAGGCCGGGCTCGAAGTCGTCCCGCACGATTTCGCCGAAGCGCATCTTGATGGCGTATTCCCGCTGGTCGACGATGAACACTGACATCGACAGCAGCAATGCAGCGCCGCCGAGGATCAACAGAAGAAAAGTGCTGCGCGGGCTCATCAGCGGGTCCCCCTGGCACGCAGGTCTTCAGGCCCGGCCTGCCGCTCCGTCTGGCGCAGCGGCGTGACCTGGCCGAGGTCGGCCGGGTCGCCGAGCCGTGTCGTGCCGGTGCCCGAGCGCTTCATCAACTCCTCGATCGGCAGGTACAACAGCGTGCCACTGCCCTTCGCATCGAGCAGGACCTTGTTGGCGCCGCCGAGCACCTGCTCGATGGTCTCCAGGTACAGGCGTTGCCGCGTGACTTCCGGCGCTCTGCGGTACTCGCCGAGCAAGGCCAGGAAGCGATCCGTCTCACCGTCCGCCTCGGCAATGACCTGCTCGCGGTAGGCCTCGGCGCTCTGCACCAGGCGCGCCGCGTTGCCTCGTGCCCGCGGCACGACGTCGTTTGCATAGGCCTCGGCCTCGAGCGCGAGACGCTCGCGATCCTCGCGCGCCTTGATCGCATCCTGCACTGCGGACTCCACCTGGGACGGAAAGTTGGCGTCCTCGAGGTTCACCGAAGTGATCTCGATGCCGGCGCCATAGGAATCCAGCGTTGCCTGGAGGATCTGCCGCGTCCGAGCGGCCACCTCCGCGCGACCTTCGGTGAGCACGAAATCGAGGTTGCTCCGGCCGACGACCTCGCGGATCGCGGTCTCGGTGGCCTCGCCGAGCGTCTCCTCAGGCAGGCGCACGTTGAACAGGAACGCCTGCGGATCGGAGCGCCGGAACTGCACGCGCAAGTCCACGCTGACGATGTTCTCGTCGGCGGTCAGCATCCGCGTGGAATGGTTGAAGGAACCGACCTGGGCGACGTTGACCTTCTCGACGCGCTGGATCGGGTACGGAATGTGCCAGTGCAGGCCCGGCATCGTGACCTCGTGGAACGCGCCGAACTGCAGCACGATGCCGCGTTCGGCCTCGTCCACCTGGTAGAAGCCGGACAGCGCCCACAGCACGACGGCCGCCGCCGCAACCAGCCCGATCCCGGCGCCGGCAACCGCGCCGCCGCTCGAGCCGCCGGAACCGCCGCCGCCGCGCCCGCCGAAAATGCCGGAGATCTTGCGCTGCAGCTCCTGCATCAACTTGTCCAGGTCCGGCGGACCTTCCTTTCGGCCACCCGAGTTCCACGGGTTGCCACCCTTGCCAGGTTCATTCCAAGCCATGATTTTCCTTAAGTCTCCATTCGCTCGGCCGGTGGCCGGCGTGCGCCGCCTTCAGGCCACCGTGCGCGATTGTAGGGATGCCCCGGCAACCCCACAAGAACGGGCCCGGATGCGACCTTGATTGAGTCCAGTATCGCGACAGAAGCGCTCGAGCGCCACTTTTGGCGCCTCTACGTCGATTTCCCAGCCGCCCGCCGCGTCTTCCGACTCGTGTCGGACCATGTCGGCCGCATAGAGTTTCGCCCGCATCCTCGCTTCCGATGCATCCAGGTGGACCGTGCCGGCGACCCGGCCTTCCCCGAAATGCTCCCGGAGCGCGGCGACGAGCAGCTCCAGCCCCGCGCCGGTCTGCGCCGACAAGCGCACCGCGCGGACCCGCTGCAGCTCGTCGCGCGAAACGCCCGATGGCTCGCCGCCGAGATCGGTCTTGTTGAAGACCAGCAACTGCGGCACCTGGTCTGCACCGATTTCCTCCAGCACCCGGTTGACGTGCCCGATGCGCTCCTCCCGCTGCGCATCTGCGCTGTCGACGACATGCAGCAGCAGCGCTGCGTCACGCGTCTCCTTGAGCGTCGAGCGGAAGGCTGCGACCAGCTCGTGCGGCAGGTCGCGGACGAAGCCGACGGTGTCGGCGAGCACGACGTCGAGGCCCGGCGCGAGCTGCAGCCGTCGCAGCGTCGGATCCAGCGTGGCAAACAGTTTGTCGGCCGCGTAGACATCCGATTCGGTCAGGCGATTGAACAAGGTCGACTTGCCGGCATTGGTATAACCGACCAGCGCGACCGTCGGAACCTCGGCCTTGCGACGCGTGCGGCGCCCCTGCTCGCGCTGCTTGTCGACGCGCTCGAGCCGTCGGGCCAGCATGCGGATCCGTTTCGCGAGCAGGCGCCGGTCGGTCTCGAGCTGGGTCTCGCCCGGACCGCGCAGGCCGATGCCGCCTTTCTGTCGCTCGAGGTGCGTCCAGCCCCGCACCAGCCGGGTCGACAGGTGGCGCAGCTGCGCCAGCTCGACCTGCAGCTTGCCCTCGAAACTGCGCGCCCGCTGCGCGAATATGTCGAGGATCAGCCCGGTCCGATCGAGCACGCGACAACTGAGCGCTTTTTCGAGGTTGCGTTCCTGGCTGGGAGACAAGGCGTGGTTGAACAGCACGACGTCTGCGCCCGTCGCCGCGATCTGCGCGGCCAGCTCCTCGACCTTGCCAGAACCGATGTAGTGCCTGGAGTCCGGTGCCGTGCGCATTGCCGTCAGTTTCCCGACGACAGTCGCGCCGGCCGAAACGGCCAGCCGCTCCAGTTCTTCGAGTTCCTCTTCCGAGGGCCGGGCGCCGAACCCGATCTGCACCAGGATGGCACGCTCACCGTGCCCTGGACGTTCGAACAACAGGTCCTCCCGCTCCCGACCTCAGTCCTCGTCGCCGTCGCCCGTCAACTCGTCGCCGGTCGAGATCTTGACGTTGCGCGACGGCACGACGGTGGAAATGGCGTGCTTGTACACCATCTGGCTGACACTGTTCTTCAGCAGCACGACGAATTGGTCGAAAGACTCGATCTGCCCCTGCAACTTGATTCCGTTCACGAGATAGATGGACACCGGCACTTTTTCCCTGCGCAGCGCATTCAGGAACGGGTCCTGCAGCGACTGTCCTCTGGCCATTGGCTGAACTCTCCCTATTCGGGCCATTGTTATTCCGGCGGGTTCCGCCGCCGGCCGGGCAGGAGCAGACCCGCGCTCCGGCGCCCGAGCCGAAAGCTTAGCACAATGGCCGGGGCGACCCCGATGTGCCCGGCAGCAGCGCAGCGCACGCCGCCGCGACGCCTTCGCCGGGCGTCGCGAGCCAGCGCAGGTCCGGCTCGGCGCGCAGCCAGGTCATCTGCCGCTTGGCCAGCCGGCGGGTTGCCGTGATGCCTTGCCGGACGCCTTCCTCGAGGGTGCACTCGCCTTCCAGGAAAGCCCACAGCTGCCGATAGCCGACGGCCCGGACCGACGGCAGCCCGGCATGCAGGTCGCCGCGCGCATGGAGGCGCTCGACCTCGGCGAGCAAGCCCGCGGCGAGCATGGCCCGGAAACGGGTCTCGATGGCCCCGTGCAACGCGGCGCGCGACGACGGGGCCAAGCCGAATTTCAGGAACCGCCAGCCGGCCGGCGCCGCGCTGCCGGCCGCCTGCAAGGCCGACAGCGGCGTGCCGGTCAGCCGCCATACCTCGAGCGCCCGCTGGATGCGCTGCGAGTCGCCGGGCTGTATCCGCGCGGCGGCATCCGGATCGACGCGCGCAAGCTCCGCATGCAAGGCTGGCCAGCCAAGCCGCGCCGCGGCGGCATCCAGCTCGGCCCGCACGCCCGGGTCGGCGGCGGGCAGCTCCGCGAGTCCGCGTTGCAGCGCGTGAAAGTACAGCATCGTGCCGCCGACGAGGATCGGCACGCGGCCGCGCGCCCGCACGCCCGCCATCGCCGCGAGCGCGTCGCGGCGGAAACTGCCGGCCGAATAAGCCTCCGCCGGGTCCAGCAGGTCGATCAGGTGGTGCGGCACCTCGGCACGCTGCGCCGGCGACGGCTTCGCCGTGCCGATGTCCATGCCCCGATACACCAGCGCCGAGTCCACGCTGATGATCTCGGCCGGCAACGCGCGCGCCAGCTCCATCGCCAGCCCGGTCTTGCCGGCAGCGGTCGGGCCCATCAGCAGGATCGCCGGTGCTTGGGTCACGGCGACCCGTCAGCGACCACGCAGAAACAGCTTGTCGAGCTGCGGCAGGCTCAGCTGTGTCCAGGTCGGACGCCCGTGATTGCACTGGTCGGCGCGCTCGGTACGCTCCATGTCCCGCAACAGCGCGTTCATCTCCGCCGGCGTGAGCTGCCGGTGGGCACGCACCGCGCCATGGCAGGCCATCGTGCCGAGCACCTGGTTGATGCGCTCCTCGAGGCGCCGGCTGCCGCCCTGTTCCGCGAGGTCGGACAGGATGTCGCGCAGCAGCGTCTCGGCATCCGCTGCCGCGAGGATCGCCGGCACTTGCCGGATGACGAGCACGTCCGGACCGCGCCGGTCGAGCTCGAAGCCCAGCGCCGCCAGTTGCGGCGTGACGGACTCGGCGAGCTCGGCTTCGGCAGCCGACACGCGGACGCTGAGCGGCACCAGCAAGGGCTGGCCGGCCGCGGTCGCGCCTGCGATCGAGTTCTTGAGTTGCTCGTAGAGCACGCGCTCGTGCGCCGCGTGCATGTCGACGATCACCAGGCCCTCGCGATTCTGCGCGAGGATGTAAATGCCGCCGAGCTGGGCGAGCGCATAGCCCAGCGGCGGCATCTCGCCCTGCGCGCCCGCCGCGGGCATGGGCGGCAACACCGCAGCGTGTTCGGCGCCGCGCAGCTGCGCGGCCGGCTCGGCGACGGCCAGCGGCATCGGATCCTGCCGGCTCGGCCCGGTCCACGACCCGGCCCGCGGCGCGAAGCCGAAGCTCGGCGTCGCCGGCGCCGGCGCCCCGGCGGCGGCCGCCGGCCGCGTGCCGGCGAGCGCGCGTTCCACGACCTGGTAGAGGAAACCATGAGTGCTGCGGGCATCGCGGAAGCGCACTTCGTGCTTGGTCGGATGCGCGTTGACGTCGACGAGGGACGGATCCATCTCCAGATACAGCACGTAGGCGGGATGGCGGCCGTGGAACAGCACGTCGGCATAAGCTTGGCGCAACGCGTGGGTCACGAGCCGGTCGCGGATCATGCGGCCGTTGACGAAGAAATACTGCAGGTCGGGCTGCGCCCGCGAGAAGGTCGGCAGCCCGAGCCAGCCCGTCAGGCGCAACCCTGCGACGGCGTGTTCCACCTCCATCGCGTGTGCGGCGAAGGCCTCGCCGCAGACGGCCTCGACACGTCGCAGGCGAGCCGCGCCATCGGCCGCTGCCCGCAGGTCGAACACGGCCTTGCCCTCGCGCGACAGACGAAAGCCGGTGTCGAAGCGCGACAGCGCAAGCCTGCGCGCCACTCGCTCGACGTGCGTAAACTCGGTGCGCTCGCTGCGCATGAAGCGCCGGCGCGCCGGCGTGTTGAAGAACAGGTCGCGCACCACGATGGTGGTGCCCGGGGGATGCGCGGCGGGCGCCGGCGGCGCAAGCCGGCCGCCGTCCGCGTCGGCGCGCCACGCCGTGTCGGCGCCGCGGGCTCGCGAGGTCACGGACAGGCGCGACACCGAGGCGATGCTCGGCAACGCCTCGCCGCGGAAGCCGAGCGTGCCGACGCGCTCGAGGTCCTCGAGGCTGGCGATCTTGCTGGTTGCATGACGCGACAACGCAAGCGCCAGCTCGTCGCGGGGAATGCCACAGCCGTCGTCACGCACCAGGCACTGCCGGAGCCCGCCCCCGTCGATCTCCAGCTCGATGCGGGTCGCGCCCGCGTCCAGGCTGTTCTCGACGAGCTCCTTGACGACCGACGCCGGGCGCTCGACCACCTCGCCGGCGGCGATCTGGTCGATGAGCTGCGGGGGGAGTTGGCGGATCGGCATCGGCGCCGCCAAGGATAGCAAACGTTCGTCAGCCGCCGGGGATCGCGATCACCTGGCCGACGCGGATGTTGTCGTCCTTCAGCCCGTTGTGACGACGCAGCACCGGTACGCTGACGTTGTAGCGGTTCGCGATGCCGGACAGCGTGTCGCCGCGCGCAATGACGACCTCGCGCGGTCCGCCGCGGCCGGAACGGTTCTTGGCAACCCAGGTGCCCGGCGGCGGGTTGACGTAGAAATATTCGCGCACGCCGGACATCACCGCCGCCGCAAGCTGCGACTGGTAACGCGACTCGCGCAGCTTCTGCTCTTCCTCGAGGTTCGAGATGAAGGCGGTCTCGACGAGGATCGACGGAATGTCCGGCGCCTTCAGCACCAGGAACCCGGCCTGCTGCACCGTGCTCTTGTGCAGCCGATTGACACCGCCGAGCCGGTTGAGCACGAAGTCGCCGACCTCAAGACTGGCGCCGATCGAGGCATTCTGCGAGAGGTCCAGCAGCACCGAGGCCAGCATGTCGTCCTTGTCGTCGAGGCTGACGCCGCCGACCAGGTCGGCGGCGTTCTCGCGCGCCGCGAGCCAGCGGGCCGCCTCGTCGGTGGCGCCTTTCGAAGACAGCACGTACACGGACGAACCGCGCGCGTTCGGATTCTTGAAGGCATCGGCATGCACTGAAATGAACAGGTCTGCCCGGTGCATGCGAGCCTTCGCGACGCGTTGCCGGTGCGCCAGGAAGTAGTCGCCGTCGCGGATCAGCACCGCACGCATGCCGGGCTCCCGGTCGATCTGCTGGGCCAGCAGCCGCGCCACGGCGAGCACCACGTCTTTCTCGCGCGTGCCGCGTCGGCCCACCGCCCCCGGGTCCTCGCCGCCATGCCCGGCATCGACCGCGATGACAAGCTCGCGCGCCCCCTCGTCCGCCCGCATCAGGGGCGCCTGAGCCCGGGCTCGTGGCGCGTCGAGCTCGATGATCAGGCGATGCCCATAGCCGCCTTCGGGGCGCACCAGGAAGCTTCGCGCGGTCGCGGCGGCGGCGAGATCAACGACGATGCGCACCTCGCCACCGGGACGCGTGGCGCCGCGCACCGACTCGACCAGGCCAACCCCTTTCGGCAGGCGCAGCGCATTGAGATCCATGCGCGCGGGCCTCAGGTCGACGACCACCCGGCGCGGATTGTCGAGCGTAAACAACTTGTGGTCGGCGGGCGCCGAAAGATCGAGCACGACGCGCGTGCTGTCCGGCCCCGCCCACAGCCGCACGTCACGGACCTGCACCTCGGCCCACGCGGATGGCGCCGCGAGGAACACAGCAAAAAACAAGGCGCTAAGGATTTTCCGTGGCATTTCCAACAGTTTGGTTGGATTTCGGGAAGCAACTTTAACCACTTTCGTGGTCAGCTGGCAATATCTGCCGAATAAACAAACGGCTGGAGCCGAAACCTCGGAGTGTTTGTTACTTGGCCCGCGCGGCGTCCGGGTCCGGCTCAAGGGACTTGAGCACGCTTTCGCCGACCGCCTGCAATGCGGTGCAAACCGCGATTCGCGCGGCCCCGTCGTAGTCCAGCGCGAGCCGCAGGTCCGCGCGCGGCAGGCGGTCGCCACCCCGCGCGGGCCACTCGACGAGCAACAAGTTGCCCGGCACGAGCAGGTCGCCAAGACCCAGGTAATCGAGCTCGCCCGGATCCCCGAGCCGGTACAGGTCCAGGTGGGTCACCATGCAATGAGCCAGCTCGTAGGGCTCCAGCAGCGTGAATGTCGGGCTCCGGACCCGGCCCGTGTGGCCGAGGCCGCGCAACAGCCCGCGCGCGAGGGTCGTCTTGCCCGCGCCCAGCGGGCCCTCGAGGTGCACGACGCACGGCACGGATTCGCTGGCTCGCGCGAGCGGGCCGGCCAGCGCCCGCCCCAGGGCTTCCGTGGCCGCGGTGTCAGCGAGCCGGATGATCATGAGCGCGCGGATTGACCCACGGGCGCAGCGCCGCCAGCAGGTCGCTTGCGATCAACCCGCGCTCGCCATGCGTCGCGGCGTCGTCGCCGGCCAGCGCGTGCACGAGAACGCCCGCACAAGCGGCACGCTCGAGATCCCCGAGCTGCGCGGCAAGCCCCGCAACGATGCCGGTCAGGACGTCGCCGACGCCGGCGCTGGCCATGCCCGGATTGCCCCGGTCGCAGAGCCACAGCGAAGTTCCCGCGCCGCAGACGAGCGTGCCCGCGCCCTTCAGCACCACAACGCCTCCATACCGGGCGCGCAACGCGCGCGTGGCAGCCGGGCGATCCGCCTCGACCATGGTGACGTCGGCACCGAGCAGCCGCCCCGCCTCGCCCGGGTGCGGCGTCAGAATCCAGCGGTGGCTTCGACGAGGGTGCGCCGCAAGCAGGTTCAGCGCATCGGCATCCAGCACGCAGGGCAGGCCGGACTCGAGTGCCGCGTCCAGCAGCCCCGCGCCCCAGGCCGACCGCCCGAGGCCGGGACCGACGGCGATCACCGTGGCGCGTGCCAGCAGCGCATCGAGGTCCCCGGGACCCGCGACGCCGCGACACATCAGTTCGGGGCACGCGGCGAGCAGCGCGCCGACGTGCTCCGGACGGGTCGCGACGCTGACCAGTCCGGCGCCGACGCGCAACGCGGCCGCGCCGCTGAGCCGCGCGGCGCCGCCCATGCCCTCGTCACCGCCGACCACGAGCACATGACCGAACCGGCCCTTGTGCGCATCACGAAGCCGGGGCGGCAGCCAGTCGCCGAGCACCGAGGTGTCCAGGCGGCGCGCGGCGGGCACCAGGCCGTTGTCGAGCGCGGCAGGCACGCCGAGCCGCGCATAGACGACCGTGCCGGCGAATGCGGGGCCGCGGCCGGTGAACAGCCCGAGCTTCAGGCCGATGAAACAAACGGTCAGGTCGGCGCGGATTGCGCTGCCCATGACGCGCCCGGTATCGGCATGCAGGCCGCTCGGGACGTCCAGGGCGACAATCGGCCGTCCCGCGGCATTGACGGACTCGACGGCCACGCGGAATGCCCCAGCCAGCTCGCGATCGAGCCCCGTGCCGAGCAATGCATCGACGATCGGGCCGTCGCCGCCCGGATCGCCGGCGCCATCCCAACCGACAATCTCGCCACCGGCGCCCTGGAAGTCCGCACAGGCCAGCGCCGCGTCGCCGCGCAGCCGCTGCGGGTCGACGACAGCAAGCACGCGGACCGCAAAACCGGCACGGCGCGCGAGCCGCGCGACGACATAGCCGTCGCCGCCGTTGTTGCCCGCGCCACAGACGACCGTCAGCGCGCGGCTTGCCGGCCAGCGCTGCCGCATGGCATCGAGCGCGGCGGCACCGGCTCGCTCCATGAGATCGCGGCCCGGGATGCCGTGGACCTCGATCGCGCGCCGATCGAGCTCCCGCACCTGCGCGGCCGTCCACAATTCCCGCGGCATCGATTGCATGCTGCCGATTATACTGCCGGCCACGGAGGCTCCAGTGTGATGAACCCGATCCCTGCCCCGGTGGCCGCGCCCGCAACGCCGCCCGAGCTCGAACGACTCCGGCGAGAGCTGCATGACTGGGGCCGCGAGCTCGGCTTCGGCGCGCTCGGCGTGGCCCGGGCGGAGCTGCCGGAAGACGAGGCGTGGCTGAAGCGCTGGCTGGCGCTGGGGCGGCACGGCGAGATGACGTGGATGGCGCGCCACGGGACACGCCGCAGCCGCCCGGCGGAGCTTGTGCCGGGCACGCTGACGGTCATCGCCGCACGCCTGGACTACCTGCCGCCGGCTGCCGCAGACCCGGATGCCGTGCTGGCCGAGCCGACCCGCGCGTATATCTCGCGCTACGCGCTCGGCCGCGACTACCACAAGGTGCTCCGGCAGCGCCTGCAGTTGCTCGCCGACCGGATCGTCGCCGTCGCAGGCCCGTTCGGCTATCGCGTGTTCACTGACAGCGCGCCGGTGCTCGAGAAGGCGCTCGCGCGCGACGCGGGACTCGGCTGGATCGGCAAGCACACCAACCTGCTGGCGCGCGACGCGGGCAGCTGGTTCTTCCTCGGCGAGATCTACACTGACCTGCCGCTGCCGACCGACTCGGCCGTCAGCGCGCATTGCGGCAGCTGCAGCGCCTGCATCGCCGCCTGTCCGACCGGGGCCATCGTCGCGCCCTTCGAGCTCGACGCCCGGCTGTGCATTTCCTACCTGACGATCGAGCACCCGGGCGCGATCCCGGAACCGCTGCGCGCCGCGTTCGGCAACCGAGTCTATGGCTGCGACGACTGCCAGCTCGTCTGCCCTTGGAACCGCTACGCGGAGCTGGCCGCGACGCCGGATTTTCGGCCGCGCCATGGGCTCGATGCAGCCGAGCTGACGACGCTGTTCGGCTGGAGCGAGCGTGAGTTCCTGACCCGCACCGAGGGCTCGGCGATCCGGCGGATCGGGCACGAGCGCTGGCTCAGGAACATCGCGGTTGCGCTCGGCAATGCGGCGCCGGACCCCGGCGCGCGTGCCGCACTCGAGGCCCGGGCCGACCACCCGTCGGCGCTGGTCCGGGAGCACGTCTGCTGGGCGCTGGCGCGCCACGACCGCGTCGGGCGAGGCTGAATCGGACGACGCCGCATCACAGAAGTGCCAACCACGTCATGGTGCCGGGCCGCGACGCTACGACAGTATGAAGCCCGTATGAACGAACCAAACCCGGTTTCCGGGAGCGCGCCTGCGGTGGACTTCGTCGATGCTCCGGATATCCGGCAGTTTCTCGCGGGCCTGTTGCTGTTCAACGGCGTGGACATTCGCTCGGTCGGGCCGTTCCTGGCCCGGACTCACCGCATCGACATCGAGGCCGGCGACGTCCTGATTTCGCCACAGGTACGCAACTCGCGCGTCTTCGTGATCCTGTCCGGCGCGCTCGAAGTGCGGCTCGAGTCCGCCGAAAGCGCGCCGTTGACCCTCCTCCAGCCCGGCCAGTGCGCCGGGGAAATGTCCATCATCGAAGAAAAGGACCCGTCCGCCTGGGTCATTGCGGCGCGCGACTCGCACCTGATGGTCATCGAGCAGGACATCCTCTGGCGGATGATCAATGTTTCGCACGCTTTCGCGCGCAACCTGTTGATTATTCTTTCATCCAGGGTGCGCTCTGATAACCAGGTCATTCTCGACAGCGTTGGCGTCCTGCGCGAATTCGAGCGTCACGCCGTGACCGACGCGCTCACCGACCTGCACAACCGGCACTGGCTCGACAACATGTTCCGGCGGCGCCTCGAGCGCTGCCTCAAGGACGAGACTGCGGCCTCGATGGTCATGGTGGATGTCGACCAGTTCAAGCGCTTCAACGACCGCTACGGCCATGTCGCCGGCGACCGCGCCCTGCGCCTGGTCGCCGAGACGTTGCGCGCCAATTTCCGCCCCGGGGACATGGTCGCGCGGTTCGGCGGCGACGAGTTCTGCATCCTGCTGCCCGGCGCTGACATCGAAGCGGCGCGCGGTTGCGCCGAGCGCGCGCGCTGGGGCTTGCTGAAGACTGTCGGCGAGGATCCGGCTGCGCCGCAGATCACGCTGTCCGCAGGCGTCGCCAGCGCGGCACGCGGTGATTCCCTCGAGATGCTGATCGCGCGCGCGGACGACGCGCTGTACCGCGCCAAGCTCGGCGGCCGGAATCGCGTCGAACTCTAGGAGGGGTCAGGCCGCCTGGACGGGAATCGCGTTGCCGGTGCGGGTGACGCGGTTGTGCTCGTCGAGGTACACGAGCTTCGGCTTGTGCAGGCGCGCTTCCTGCTCGCTCATGGCCCCATAGGCGCAGATGATCACCCGGTCGCCCGGGCGCGCCTTGTGGGCGGCCGCGCCGTTCACCGAAATGACGCGCGAACCCGCCTCCGCGCGGATCGCGTAGGTCGTGAAGCGCTCGCCACCGGTGACGTTGTAGATCTGGATCTGCTCGTACTCGAGGATGCCGGCAAGCTCCAGCAGGTCCGAGTCGATTGCGCACGAGCCTTCATAGTCCAGCTCTGCGTGAGTCACGCAGGCCCGGTGCAGCTTGGCCTTCAGCAAAGTCAGCTCCATCGGTTCCTCCTTCCCACGCCCGGTGCGACGGGCACCGCCAAGGATACCCCAGCGCTAAGACTCGATTCCCCCGCGAGGGGTTCCCGCCCGCAGGTCCACGCTGATGTTGTCGATCAGCCGTGCCCGCCCTGCCCTGGCCGCCGCCAGCACCACCAGCTGCGAATCAGCCTCGCTCGGCGCCTCCAGCCCAGCCTGGCGGCGCACCTCGAAATACTCGGGCTCCAGCCCTGCCGACCGGATAGTGTCCATGCCGGCGTGCTGTAATGCAACAAAATCCCGCCGCCCGGACCGCAGCGCATCGGCGGTCCGGCGCAGCGACGCGTACAGCGCCGGCGCGGCCCGCCTTGCGTCGGGCCCGAGGTAGCGATTGCGGGAACTCAGCGCGAGGCCGTCCGGCTCCCTGCACGTGGCGACGCCGATGAGCTCGATCGGGAACTTCAGGTCGGCCACCATGCGCCGCAATACCGCGAGCTGCTGGTAGTCTTTCTCGCCGAACACCGCGAGCTGCGGCTGGACCAGGTTGAACAGCTTTGCCACGACGGTAGCGACACCCGCGAAATGGCCCGGCCGGGAAACGCCGCACAGCATGTCCGACAGGCCCGGCACCTCGACGCGCGTCGCCTGCTCGCGGCCGTGCGGGTACATGGCCGCCTCGCTCGGCGTGAACACCAGGTCGCAGCGCTCCGTCGCCAGCTTCCCGAGATCTTCGGCCAGCGTGCGCGGGTAGCTGGCGAAATCCTCGCCGGGCCCGAACTGCAGCGGGTTGACGAATATGCTCACCACCACGCGGTCGGCGCGGGCCGCCGCCTCGCGCAGCAGCGCGAGGTGGCCGGCGTGCAGGTTCCCCATCGTCGGCACGAAGCCGATCCGCTCGCCCCCGCGCCGCCATGCCCCGATTTGCTCGCGCAGCCCGGCGGGCTCCGCGACGACCAGCGGCCGGCTCACGAGAAGCAGTGCTCCAGCGCCGGGTAGCTGCCGTCCTTGACCGCCGCCACGTAGCGCGCCAGCGCATCCAGCACGCCCTCGGACTGCGCGAGGAAGTCGCACGCGAAACGCGGCTTCCTGCCGGGCGTCACCGACAGGATGTCGTACAGCACGAGTATCTGGCCGTCGACGTCCGGTCCGGCGCCGATGCCGATGACGGGCACGGCAAGGGCCGCAGCGATGGCCTTGCCGAGTGCCGACGGCACGCACTCGAGCAGCACGATATCCGCGCCGGCCTCTTGCAGCGCGTGCGCATCGGCGAGCATTTGCTGCGCCGCCTTCTGCTCGCGACCCTGGACCTTGAAGCCGCCGAGCTTGTGGATGGACTGCGGGGTCAGGCCGATGTGTGCGCACACCGGAATGTCGCGCGCAGCCAGGAACTCGACTGTGCGCACCTGCAGTGCCCCGCCCTCGAGCTTGACCATCGATGCGCCGCCGTCCTGCATCAGGCGCACGGCGTTGGCGAACGCCGGCTCGGGCAAAGCGTAACTGCCGAACGGCATGTCGGTGACCAGGAACGCGCGTCCGACGCCGCGCTTCACGCAGCGCGTGTGATACACCATGTCCGGGATCGTCACCGGGACGGTCGTGTCGTGACCCTGGATGACCATGCCCAGCGAGTCCCCGACCAGCACGAGGTCCGTGCCGGCTGCGTCGACGGCCGCGGCGAAGCTCGCATCGTAGGCCGTCAGGCAGGCGATTTTTTCGCCGCTCCTTTTCATCTGCCGCAGGGTGTCCAGCGTCACCGGCTTCTCGGCGCGCGCCCGGTCCTGGAGATGGCTGTACATCGTCATCTTGCGAATCCCCGCAACGGCAGGCGGGCCAGCATGGCCAACTCGCCGGGAAACTTCAATCGGCAGTGTCGAACGGCGCCGGATTGTAGTACTGGCGCCCGCCTTCCATCTGCTGGATGCGGCGCAACAGGTCCTCGTAGTCGCGCTCGCGTCGCACCGGATCGATGACGGCGGCGTTCACGATCAACAACGGGCTGGCCTCATAGCGATGAAAGAAATCCATGTAGGCCTCGGACAGCCGCCGCAGGTACTCCGGCCGCACCGCCTGTTCGTAAACGATGCCGCGTCGCTGCACCCGCTCGATCAGCACCTCGACCGGCGCCTGCAGGTAGACGACGAGGTCAGGCGTGGGCGCGTCAAGGGTGAGCCCCTGGTAGACCTGCTCGTAGAGCCGGAACTCCTCGTCGCGGAGGTTCAGGCGCGCGAAAATGCGGTCCTTCTCCAGCAGGAAGTCGGCCACCCGTCCGCCGGCGAACAGGTCCGACTGGCGCATTTCCTGCGCCTGGCGCGCGCGCTGGAACAGGAAGTGCAGCTGGGTCGGCAAGGCGTTGGCCGCCGGATCGCGATAGAAACGCTCCAGGAACGGGTTCTCCTCGGCACCCTCGAGCACCAGGTCGAACTCCAGGGTTGCGGCGACCCGACGCGCCAGCGAGGTCTTGCCAACGCCGATCGGGCCCTCGATCGCGATGTACCTGGGGTTGCGCGCCATCAGTCCGCCAGCCTGGCGAGGCCGCCGCCATCGACCTTTGCCGCAAGCCGCGCGACCAGCTCGCCCCGGGGCGTGTGCAGGCCGGGCGCCACCTCGAGCAGCGGCAGCAGCACGAACGGCCGCTCGGCAAGCCCGGGGTGCGGCAGTGTCAGGGCATCGCTGTCGAGTTGCAGGGTGCCGTACATCAGCAGGTCCAGGTCGAGCGTCCGCGGCCCCCAGCGGGGTCCGCCGCGCCGCCTGCCCTGGCTGGCCTCGATCCGCTGCAGGGCGGCCAGCAATTCGACGGCCGGCAGCATGGTCAACAGCGCGGCGACTGCATTGACGAAGTCGGGCTGCCCGGGCGGCCCCAGCGGCGGATTTCGATAGAAGGACGAGCGGGCCACGAGCCGGGTCGAGGGCAGGCTGGCCAATGCGGCGAGCGCGGTATGCAACTGCGCCGGCGGGTCGTCGAGATTGCTGCCGAGCGCGACATAGGCAGGCACGAAGGCGCGCGCGCCCACAATCAGGGCGCGCCGCCGCCAGGCTTGCGCCGCCGCGGCCGGCGCCGCCGACGCGGTTTGCCGGCCGGCTCGCCGGCCGACTCGCCGACAGGCTCGACCGCCGCGCCCTGCTCTGCCTTCGGCCGGCGTGCGCCGCCGTCGACGGCGGCCTCCCGCGCCGTGGCATCGAGCCCCTGCAATTCAGTCCAGAATTCGGCCAGCGCGGGATCGGCATCGCCGGTCCGTGCGCGCAGCAACAGGAAGTCGTAGGCGGCGCGAAACCTCGCGTGCCCGAGCATTCCGAGCACACGGCGGCCACGCGTCCGCTGCAGCCGCAGCTGCATGACCATCAATTCCTTCATCGGAGTCGTGATCCGGCGCGGAATGGAGACATGCCGCTGCTGGGCGTCGGTGATCTCGTCGGCCGCGAGCAGCAAGGCCTGCACCGGCGATTCGCCCGCCTCCTCGAGGCGTGCCGCCCGCTGCCGGACTGGTCCCCACAGCAGCACGCTGAACAGGAACACCGCCGTGACCGGCTCGTCGGCCGCCACCCGCTCGTCGGTGTTGGCGAGCGCCTCGAGCAGCAGCGCCCGGTAGGGTCCGCCGGCGTCACTGTCGAGCAGAGCGCTTACGGCCGGAAACAGGTGGCTGAACAGGCCGTATCGGCGCAGCAGGTCGTACGACGGCACCGCATAGCCGCCGAGGAACAGCTTGAGTATCTCGTCGAACAGCCGTGCCGGCGGCACCGCCTCGAGCAGCGGGGCCAGCGTGCGCAGCGGCGCCTCGGTCGCCGGCTCGATCCGGAAACCCAGCTTGGCGGCAAAGCGCACGGCGCGAAGCAGCCGGACCGGGTCTTCCCGATAGCGCGCGTCGGGCTCGCCGATCAGCCGCAGCACGCCGGCGCGAATATCGTCGACGCCGCCGGCGTAATCCCAGATCGAGAAGTCGGCGATGTTGTAGTAGAGCGCATTCGCCGTGAAATCGCGGCGCCAGACGTCGTCGTCGATCGTGCCGTAACGATTGTCCCGCAGGATTCGGCCGGCCTCGTCCTTCAGCTGCAGCGACTCGTCCTCATCCTGGTCGAACTCGTCAGTGCCATCCGCCGCCCGAAAGGTCGCCACCTCGACGACGTCGCGGCCGAAATAGACATGCGCCAGCCTGAAGCGGCGGCCGATCAGCCGACAGTTCCGGAACAGGCGGCGGACGTCCTCCGGATGGGCGTCCGTGGCGATGTCGAAATCCTTCGGCTCGCGCCCGAGCAGCAGGTCCCGCACACCGCCGCCGACCAGGAACGCCTGGTAACCTGCCTCGCGCAAGCGGTACAGCACCTTGACGGCGTTCTTGGAAATCTGGGCGCGGGAAACGTTGTGCTCGGGCCGGGGGATGATCCTTGGCATGGTGTCCGTGCCTGTCGCCTCGCTGGCCAATCCGTGTCCGCCTGTGTTCAGGAAAGCCCGCAAGTCTATCACGCGCTTGGACCGCCGGCGCCCAGGCACGGCGCCTGTCCGGCGCCGCCCCGGCGGCCTGCGGGCATTGAGTCAGACCGCGGGGGCCAGTAGAATGCCGGGCCTCGCCGCTGCCCAGTACTGCGGCGCCGCTCGTCGCTCCGTTCGTCTAGTGGTTAGGACGCTGGCCTCTCACGCCGGTAACAGGGGTTCGAATCCCCTACGGAGCGCCATTAAAAACAGTGACTTGAACTTTAGTTCATGGTTTCGTACGGAAATAATACGGAATTCGTGGGCTGGATATGGGTATGCTTGCGCCGACTCTTCCTATCGAATTAAGTGTCAATTCCTGAGTCGCAACCGCGCGCTGAGCGAGTACATCGCATCCCCTGCCGGGAAAGCCAAGGGAAGTCCTGGCTCTTGTTCTCGCATGCCGCATAGCTGCGCTCATAGACCCCCTCACTTGCGACGGAATTTCCTCGTGACATCGATCGATACCACTGGTGCACGACGGTGGTGCGACCACGGCAAGCGCCTCGCCGGATTCTTCTTGGCGGTCAAATCGACTTCGCGCAGCTTGGGGAACGATGCGTCATGAACGGGTGTCCGGCTTGCCCCGGAATACGCAGCGCCCCAACTGCAGCGCTGCCGGAGCGGTCACAGCAACTACCCGCTGGCTAATGTAGCGCAGTGTCAAGACAACTGTGCGGTGGCGTGGGTACGTTAGGCGGCTTTCAATCGCGGAGGCGATCGGCAGGTAGATTCGCGAGCGACGGCCCGCTGGAGGCGCCCCAGGGCAAGATGGCTCCCTGCCGAGCGAAGCGCGCCACTGGATCCTCAGTGGCTCCGGCTCGGCTCGAACTGAACAATCGCTAGCCCAGCTTCTGTCCCTGACAGCCAACCACGTGCTGAGAAATGGTACTCCACAGTAAGTATGCCCTGTTCGTCGACAGCCAAATCGCGCACGCTCCATGCTGCAACTGGCGTGCCGTCAGAATTCCCAGACTGCTCATCAATAACCCGGATTGTCCCATCCACGCACCAAGCCTCAACTGTGACGGTGGCCAACGGTGTCAGACTATAGTCACCCCCCAGCACTGTGAGGGCCAATGTGATTCGATTCCCATCTACATTTACGAAAGACACTTTGAACGTCCTTGGCTGCCACTCATCGCGTACACTTCTTTTCAGAATATAGACGCCCGCAGTAGGATCGAGTCCCTCTGTTGCGCGTTGGATAACGCTACCATAGTAGGAATACGCTCCCTCAACACGACGGCAGGCGCCTAACTCTGCTTCGCTTGCTGGCGCCGCGATTGTGCGAAATTCAGATGGCAGTGGATTGCTTACGCAACCTGTACAAAGCACGATTGTTAAGCCAACACTTAGCCAGGATGCGCCAACTTGTCGCACCATTTGATCACCATTCAGCATCTAATTGCCCCCACGACGACCAGAACTAAGTGCCCAGTAGGACGTGGGATGTACCAGCCCTGCTACTCCAAACGGTGCGGAAGGAAGTAGTAACGCAGCATTCATAAAGTGATCGACCCCCGCAGCAATCCCCGTGACGTGTCGGGCGTAGCCTTCAGGTGTGTAAGCACCAGTGAGGTTACGGAACCAATCATGCGGGCCCGCATGAGCCTCGATGATGAGATCGCGGGCACTACCAGGCGGGTAGCGAGTTCCAAAGAAATTGGATCTCTGATCTCCCACGCCCTGTGGCGCTCCTTGGCAGCCCCCCCAGCGGGCCTTTGCACACCAATCTATTTCCCTCCTCGTCATAGGTAAATCGTGCGCCACCAAGCTTTTTCCCGTCGCCTTGAAGGCCGGCACTCTCTCCATTGATATTTTCCTCCTTAATTGAGGACTGACGAATCATCGCCTGCCGCATCTGGTAATTAACGTACGTCAGCGCAGACACAGCGAGCGCGAATCTAAATCCGTCCTTGAACCTTCCGCCAGAGACCTCCGATGTCACTCCACCGGTGACGCTGTTTGCGGTCACTCGACCCAAGGTCCACTCGCTACCCCAGCGAGCGTTTATGCCACCGGCCACCGCACCGGTAGCGGCGCCTATTGCGGCGCCCTTCAGAGAACCTGTCATGATTCCGCCAGCCACTGCACCGGCCGCCATCCCTGGGACTGTCCCTGCCATGGTGGAACTTATCATGTAATTCGACAGATAGGTCGAGGTCGCACCGTAAGTGACGGCGGCGGCAACAATGGCAGCGATCGGCCTCCAGTTCCGACGGAGGAACCGTCCAGCTCCGCGGACCCCCCTTGCGATCTTCTTGAAGATGAAGCCACTTGGATCCGTGTAGGACAACGGGTTATTCGTAAGCGTCACGCCAAGGCCGCCTGTTCTGTGGCGGTCTGAGGGCTGAGGAT